>JAZDJN010000001.1:0-10288 GCA_043803945.1 bacterium
CGGCGACCTAACTGTGAAAGCATTAGATGAAGGTTACAGGGAAAGCCGTATGCGGGAAAACTGCACGTACGGTTTGACGAGGGGGAGAGCGGGTTTGTATGAACGCTCTCTCTACTCTACTGGTTGGACTTTTCGTCCAAGCTTCCAGCGAATTGTAATCACCAGATTCGTGAATGTCAAGTGCCACTCTTGCGAAATTGATATTGCTCACAAACCTATTTTTTTCTATATTATAACTGATTCACTCACGTTACGCAAAAACACAAAATAAGACTCTTTGAAAGAAAATCTGGCCGCCAAGTGCGCCCCAGACCGCCATGCGGTCTGGCGGGAAGAATTTTATTATTTGATTGTTTTCATAAGAATCTGAACATCTATCACATTTAAATCTTGGTGTTTTGGCGTTCTTGGCTGCAAATCTTTCTCTTTTTCTGATCTTACTCAGTTCCATGCGTAACATAACTAATTCACAGTGCTGAAGTAGCTCAGTGGTAGAGCAGTCCCGCAAGCCTGATGCTGCGGTAGCTCAATGGTTGAGCAGTGGTTTCGTAAACCACAGGTTGCCGGTTCAAGTCCGGCCCGCAGCTCAAATAAATCAGAATCGGCTGGCGGGATAAACCGCCGGTCCTGGGTTCTGAGCCAACCTGTCCGCCATGTTTTTGGCGGAAGGCTCATCCACCTCTGGTGGAAACTCCCACCTTCGGCTCTATCTTTTACTATTTCATTGATATCCAGGGAATACTCATTATTGTAATATTCGCATGAGTGTTCAAGTAGATGTGAAAGCTATTTTTTCCCTCCCCAGTTTCCCAGAGAAATATCAGTGGTAAGTCATTTATGAAACTCAACTTTCAATCCCTTCTTCTGATTGCGTACCTTACTTTTGGAACACTTATCGCTCAGGATCGCAAAGGCCAGATCACCGGCCAGGTCATCGATGCGCGGACACAGGAGCCTCTGCCCGGCGTCAATGTTGTCCTGGTCGAAAAAACCAGGATTGGTGCTGTCACTGATATTCAGGGGAATTTCTCGCTGAAAGAAATTGAAGTGGGGGAATATGCCCTTCGTTTTTCTATCATCGGATATGAATCTGTCATCGTGACCAACGTTGTAGTCTCTACAGGGCGCAGTGCAAAGGTCAGTATAAAAATGCAAGAGACCACACTCCAGATGGAGGGACAGGAAGTCCGGGCAGATTATTTTCAGCGTGCCGGTTCCATGAGCCCGATCAGCACAACCGGACTGGATGCAGCCGAAATACGCCGCTCACCAGGTTCTGTCCAGGATATTCAGCGGATCGTTCAGAATCTTCCTGGTGTCGGCAACTCAACGGATCAGACAAATGAACTTATCGTCCGCGGCGGTGCACCAAACGAAAACCTGACCGTAATGGACTATCTCGAAATCCCCTCCACCAACCATTATCCGAATCAATTCAACTCCGGCGGACCGATTAACATGATTAATGCAGATCTCATTCAGGATATTCAGTTTTCAACTGGTGGGTACCCAGCGAACTATGGAGATAAACTCTCTTCCGTTATGAATGTTGCAGTTCGGGAAGGCGATCGCGATCGACGGATAGCCTCGAACACCAGCATGCACTTTGCTGGTGTTGGTGCAGTGCTCGAAGGTGGCATCGCATCAGGCCGAGGTTCATGGATCATTTCAGCGCGACAGAGTTTTCTTGAGGTGTTGGATAAACTCGTCGGAGTCAGTTCTCTTGGACTGACCGCAGTCCCCAAGTATTGGGATGCACAGTGGAAGGTGGTCTACGATCTTTCGCCTCAGCATAAATTGTTGTTCAACGGGCTTCTTGGTGATGACCGGATCCTCATGGTTGGATCTGAGAAAGAACATAATGCAGCAAAGGCCGGCGTACGAGATTCGGTCAATGTGAACGATATTGATTTTCACAGCTCACAATACGCTGTTGGAATAACACTGAAAAGCATTCTCGGAACCGTCGGCTATTCCGCTCTCACTCTCTATAGCTGGGGAAATTTCTGGGATATGGGGATGCGATCTAAATTCTCCTCGCGATCATATGATGCTGAGGGAAACCTTGGATCTGTTCAAACAATTTCAGACCGGACCAGTTTCTACGAGTATTCCCAGGAACGCTATCTCGGATTGAAATATGAAGCGGTCTATGGAATCACGAAAGCACATAATCTTGCCTTCGGAGCCCAATATCAGACTGTGGCTCTGTTTAAAAATGATGTTAAGATCGATCGTGATACTGTTCGTTACAATCTCGATGGGCTCCCGGGATTTGAAATCCCAATGGTCGTGGTGCCTCCCTGGAATCTTTCCAAATCCATTAGCTTTGCGCGTGACTATAAGCTTGATGCTTATGTAAGCAATACCTGGCAAGTCAGTCCAGTAGTTATAGTCACTGGAGGGCTTCGCTATGATTATTTCAGTTACTCACGGTGTGCGACATTGAGTCCGCGCTTGAATTGTTCTTATCATCTTTACCCGCCGACCACAAAGTTAACAGCCGCTTACGGAGAGTATTATCAAATTCAATCGTTTCCTACATACGGAGATCCACAGGATCTCGAATTTAATCGCTACCTGAAAAACAGTCATGCCCGGCACCTGGTCTTCGGGATCGAACATATTCTTGCCGAAGGGTTGAAGTTGAGTTTGGAAGGATACCAAAAATCCTACTCCGATCTTCCTGTGCGGCAGGCCTATATCTATTCCGCGGATCGAACTTTTCGCTCCGATACTGTCCTGAATCTTGGTATTCGTTCGGCGTATGGGATTGAATTCTTCATGCAGCAAAAACAAGTCACAAACACATACTTTACGCTCAGTTACTCCTGGTCTAAAACTCGGGATAAGGATCCACGAACACCGAAACTTGTTGAGGAGTACCCCTCGGCCTATGACTATCCGCACATCTTTACCTTTGTCATCGGTCATCGGGTGAAAGATTTCCGAACCACACTGAACAATCTGCCATTCTACATTAAATATCCATCGTCTATCCTCCCATTTTCGGATGATATGGAAATCAGTTTGCGCTTCCGATTCCAAAGCGGAAATGTCTATACCCCAAGGGTCTATGTGACTGACGAACAGCACCGCGTCGGTGGGCGAGCCTGGACTCCGGGATGGTGGAAAGATGGAGTTGCGACAAATTCTGCACGCTACCCCGACTATCACCGGCTCGATATTCAGTGGATAAGCCGGTACCATCTGGCAGCGTATAATATTGAGGTTGTCTTTGCCATTCAAAACGTTTACAATCGGGCGAATATTTCCATGATGAATTATCGGAGTGATGGAACCATTGAGAACGTTTATCAGTTTTCATTTTTCCCGGTGGCTGGTCTCAATGTTGAATTTTAAGAGCTTGGATGAAAAGTCCAACCACTGCGCCAGCGCGCACCTGTCCGCCGTCTTTCGTGCATTTTGCGTCCACCATCTTTTTGTCGGATCAGCCTCTGGCTGAGAAGGACACAAAGTATAAAATGAAATTCAATTGATTTGAAATTTTATCATTTTTACAGTTCTTCCTTCGTATCCTTTAGTGGTGAAATTATTTCCTGTACTTTTCAATCGGGTCACTAGCCCGAAGGCGTCCCCGCCTGCTCTAAAGAATTCATAATGGTGGGCAGGTCGCCGAGGGAAATAACGAAAATATTGTGCTCGGCGGGGACGCCTTCGCACTAGAAAATATTTATTGGACAACAATGAAGGGGGATTTGTCGATAGAGTGTCAAATTTCAGATTAATTCGTGACTTAGTAGCTGAGAATAAACGGAAGAGTAATGCAACCATCCCTTTTTGATCTTATCATTGTCGGAGCGGGCCCCTCAGGCCTCGCTTGCGCTATTGAAGCTAAAAAAGCAGGCCTTTCCTGTCTGGTGCTCGATCAGGGTTCCGTGGTCGACGCAATCCGTAGATTCCCTTTCAATATGACGTTCTTTTCTACCGCTGGGCAACTAGAGGTTGGCAATATTCCTTTCCTCTGTAAAAGAAATCCACCCGCACTCAATTATTATCGAGGGCGTGGAAGAGCGTGAATTGTTGAACGATGCCCTCTTCCCAATGATCGGCTACCAGCCGGATCATTCATTATTGGCAGGTCTCCATGTAGAGATCGACCCCGAGACGTTGATACCAGCTCACGACTCAAAGACAATGGAGACGAATGTGCCAGGATGTTTTCTTGCAGGTTCTATTGCGGCTGGCAAGTTTAACAATAAAATATTTATTGAGAACGGCAGGCTTCATGAAAAAGAGATCGTGAACCGAATACGTTCTCGATCGCAATCTCCCTCGTCATTGCATTGATTTTAGGGGAGGTTTTTGCTATTTTTTGCAAGCACAATAACTGATATTACGCATTACAAATTACATTAGCGTCCTTGACGAACTTGGCGGTTCAGGTTTTCAATCAAGGCTTTCAATCTTTACTCTGCGTAATGTGAATGTGATAAGACATGTAATATTTTTGAAGTGAAAGGTTTCTGATGAACGAAGGGCGAATTGTTCAAATTATTGGACCGGTGATTGATATCGATTTTTCAGATTCGAAACTCCCCGCGATTCTCAATGCGGTGAAAATTCCCCGTGTGGATATCGAAGGGAAGCAGGAGGGGTTGATCGTCGAGGTGCAGCTCCACCTTGGCGAAAGCCGCGTTCGTACGGTCGCGATGGATTCCACCGACGGCCTGGTGAAAGGCATGAAAGCGTTCGATACCGGTGAACCGATCAAGGTTCCTGTCGGGCCAAAAGTTCTTGGAAGATTACTGAACGTTATCGGACAACCGATCGACAACCTGGGACCTGTCGATGCGAAGACCTATTACCCCATTCATCGGCCCGCTCCCGGTTTTGATCAACTCACAACACAAAAAGAAATGTTTGAAACGGGCATTAAGGTTATCGATCTCCTTGAGCCATATACAAAAGGGGGAAAGACCGGACTCTTCGGCGGTGCTGGTGTTGGAAAGACGGTTATCATCCAGGAACTGATCCACAACATTGCCATGCACCATGGAGGCTACTCTGTCTTTGGTGGCGTTGGTGAACGAACGCGCGAAGGCAACGATCTCTGGCTGGAGATGAAGGAGAGCGGTGTGCTGGAAAAAACAGCGCTCATTTTTGGCCAGATGAATGAACCTCCGGGCGCCCGTCAGCGTGTCGGGTTGACTGCTTTGACAACGGCAGAATATTTCCGCGATGAAGAAGGCAAGGACGTTCTTCTCTTTATCGATAATATTTTCCGATTCGTTCAGGCCGGCTCGGAAGTCTCCGCGTTGCTTGGCCGTATGCCGTCGGCAGTCGGATACCAGCCAACGCTCGGAACAGAAATGGGCGAGCTGCAGGAACGGATCACCTCTACAAAACGAGGCTCGATTACCTCCGTACAGGCAATCTATGTTCCGGCGGACGACTTAACAGATCCTGCACCGGCCACAACATTCAGCCACCTCGATGCCACAACCGTATTGAGCAGACAGATTTCCGATCTGGGCATTTACCCCGCCGTCGATCCGCTCGACTCCACATCACGCATTCTTGAGCCTGGAGTGGTGGGCGACGAACATTACTCTGTCGCGAAACGGGTCAAAGAAATTCTTCAGACCTACAAGGATCTTCAGGACATCATCAACATTCTTGGCATGGATGAGTTATCGGATGAAGATAAGTTGACGGTCTCGCGTGCACGGAAGATCCAACGCTTCCTTTCGCAGCCATTATTTGTCGCTGAGCAATTCACCGGTATCCCCGGAAAATATGTGAAGCTGGAAGATACGATTCGCGGCTTCAAAGGAATCATCGAAGGAGAGTATGACGATCTGCCCGAGGGAGCATTCTTTATGGTTGGCCCAATCGACGAGGCAATTGAACAAGCCAGAAAAATGAAGGCAGCATAGGTGATGGCAGACAAAGAGTTTATGATAGAGATCGTCACGCCGAAAAAAATTGTTTTCAGCGGATCGGTTCAGAGTTTCTCCGCTCCGGGGATTATGGGTGGATTCCAGGTGTTGAAGAGTCATGCACCGTTGCTCTCATCCATCGGCATAGGCGAAGTGAAACTGATAGACGCGGTTGGAAAAGAAATTCACTATGCCACGAGCGGCGGTTTTGTGGAAGTGCACGATAATAAAGTGGTTCTTATTGCCGAAACTGCAGAACGATCCGAAGAGATCGATGTAAGCCGGGCACAAGCCGCACAACAACGGGCTCAACAACGTCTGAGTATAAAACGTGTCGAAACTGATATCGATCGGGCCCGCATTGCTTTGCACCGGGCACTGAACCGATTAAAAATTGCCGGTGCTCAGCAGAGTTAATCCATGGCCCCAAGTTCCATTCCGACAAGCTCATTCACCCGATGTGAATGAGCTTGTCTGTTTTAGAGGAGAGAGGTGAAGAATCGATGAGTCGATGCACGATGATTGACATTCAATACCCTAAGCGGTATATTCAAACCGATTTTGAGAACCTAATTGCCACCAACAAGGAGCAGCTCCGCTTTGCCTAAGATCACGCGTCCGGCTGTAGCGGAAATAGATCTCCGACTCATCGCCGCCAACCTCAAAGCGATTAAGCGTAAGGTTGGCCCTTCCGTTAAAATTCTCGGTGTGGTAAAAGCAAATGCCTATGGCCATGGTATGGTTGAGGTTTCACGCTTTATCTCGAATGGACTGGTAGACTCACTCGGTGTTGCGACGGCCGAAGAGGGAGTGATACTCCGGAATACCGGGCTGCGCAAACCGATCCTTGTCTTTACACTTCCATCGGAGCCGCAGGTCAAAGCAATCGTTCAGCATGGACTCGAAGCGACGGTCTGTTCGCCGGTTGAGGCACGTACGCTTCAGCAGGAAGCAGAACGGCGCAGACGGAAGGTGGCTGTGCATCTGAAGATCGAAACGGGAATGAACCGGATTGGTATTACGCCATCAGGATTGCCGGTACTGCTGAAATCACTCTCCCATATGAAACGGCTTGAGATTGTGGGTGTTTATACGCACTTTGCCCAGGCGGACATCGCAGATAAATCTTATACGCACGAACAACTCTCGCGATTCACAAATGCTCTGGATATTCTCAAGACCCATGGCATTGAACCGGAGGTTATTCATACAGCAAATAGTGCCGGTATCCTCGACCTCCCTGAATCGCATTTCACGATGGTGCGGCCGGGTATCATGATGTATGGTTACTATCCCTCGGAGCATGTCTCCCGAAGTGTTCGCGTAAAACCGGCACTTACCCTGAGCTGCAAGGTATCATTTGTGAAAAGAATCGAAGCGGGTGAGACCGTCAGTTACGGCCGACTCTTCAAAGCGACAGCGCCAGCATGGATCGCGACACTTCCCATCGGATACGCGGATGGCTACTTCAGGCTCCTCACCGGAAAATCGGCAGTACTCATCAAGGGAAAGAAACATCCGGTGGCTGGAAGAATCTGTATGGATCAAATAATGGTTGATTTGGGTGACGTAAAAATCGCTGTGGGGGAAAAGGCAATTCTCATTGGCAGCCAGGGAGCGTGCAGGATCGATGCTTCCGATCTTTCTTCCCTGATCGGTACAATTCCTTATGAAATTCTAACCAACATCTCATCACGTGTTCCACGGACCTATCTACCATCATGAACGCACCTCAACAACAAATAGACGAGTTTCTTGGAATGCTCCCTGTTTATGAACTCTCCTCAGGGCAGCATCGCTCAACATTTGAGCAGATCCGGAATCGATTAAGTTCCACATCGGATTTTGATGAGGAGTTAAAAACACTTTTCAAGGTCGAGGGATTCTCAGATTTTGCGCTTGGACTGATGTTCCTTGCTGATAAATTAGCGAAGAATCCGCTGGCCATGGCCTCTGCTGATGATGAGGAGAGGATATTCTACAGTTTTAGATCTGCCGTTGGCGAAGATCCGGGTGTGGGTACTCCAGTGGAAGAGCCATCAATCCAGGAAGAGCCCACATTTGCTGCCCTGCAACCCGAAGAACCTGCAGCGGAATATACTGCCGAGGAGCCTGGCTCAACCTTCCCGATGGTTGAAGAAGAATCGCCAACGCCGGTGATGGAGCAGCCGATAAGCGAATCGGAACCATCCTATGAACTGCCTTCTCTTGAAGAATCGCCTGCTGAATCCTTTAATGAGGGTTCCGCTGGCCTGTTTGATGAAATGGGATTCTCTGTACTCCTCGATCAATTTGTCGAAGCAATGCAGGGTGGCGATGAGAATCGGGAGACACTGATGAACGAGGTGATGATGCAATGCAATATGGCATTGTCAGGAGAAGAGCCGGAAGATTTTAAGGAATTCTGCCAGCGACTTTCTGAGTTTCTCATGTACATATCGGTGAACCAGTATCTCGATGATGTGCGGGTGATGAACATCCTCGCCAATATCTCAAGTCCGGTACAGCTATGGACCACAACCGCCCCTGATGCGCGGGCCGGTTTGCTCGAGGATGCCACAGGACCCTTGAGAGAATTCAAATCGATGTTTGAATAGCGGAAAACACAATGGCCCAGACATTCGCAGTGATTATGGCAGGAGGTATTGGTTCTCGTTTTTGGCCGAGGAGCCGCGAGAAAACACCAAAGCAGCTTCTGGAAATTATCGGTGAAGGAACGATGATCGAGAATTCGCTCGCGCGCATCGAGCCGCTCGCCGAACGAATGAACACGTTCATCGTTACAAACAAGGCACAGTATGAAAATCTTCTGAAGCAGGTTCCTTTTCTGCCCAAGGAGAATATTCTGATCGAACCGATTGGACGAAATACAGCTCCCTGTATCGGCCTTGCAGCATTATGGATTCAGCACATCGACCCGAACGCCTTAATGCTGGTCTTGCCGGCCGATCATCTGGTCCGGGATACCGACGAGTTCGTCCGCATCCTCTATCTTGCCCTGAAAGTTGCCGAGGAACAGGATGCCCTGGTCACCATCGGTATCAAACCAACGCGCCCGGAAACCGGCTACGGCTATATTCAGATCGAAGAAGAAGAGCATGACCGGAATCAATACCGGTCGGATGGCGTGTACCGCGTCAAAACTTTTGCAGAGAAACCAAACCTGGAAACGGCGCAGCAGTTCCTCGATAGTGGTGACTTCCTCTGGAACAGCGGTATGTTTATGTGGAAAGCTGATGTGATCCTGCGTCAGATTGAACAACATCTCCCCGAAATGTACGAGATACTTTCCTCTTTGAAAAAGCATTTTGGTCTGCCGACTTATAAAAGCGCATTGCAGGAGGTTTATAGTCTCATCCGGGGAATTTCGATTGACTACGGTGTCATGGAGAAGGCAAACAATGTCTATGTCGTCAAAGGGGATTTTGGCTGGAGCGATATCGGATCGTGGGATGAAGTGGTCAGGTTGACACCGAAGGATGATAACTCCAATTCCTTCAGGGGTAAAGTTATTCCAATCGACTCGAAAAATAACTATATCGATGCCGGCTCAAAACTGGTGGCAACGGTCGGCGTGGAAGACCTCATCATCATTAACACCGATGATGCCATTCTGGTCTGCCGTAAAGGGCAATCTCAGGATGTCAAAGAAATTATCGATTACATGCGGCGTAAGCAGATGAATGAATACTTCTAGACCATATCCTATGCCTCTTCTCATTTCTCTCCTTCTTTGCGTGACACTCACAGGGTGCTCAGTCGCTCCCCGCTTTGCGACACAAGGAAGGTCTGGGAGTGCTCCCTCTGCTCCTCCTCCACAGGAGAACAAGGAAGAGGTGAGTGCGCCGGTTGTGAAGAATCCCGGCAAGGTACTCCTCACACTCGAAGGGATTGCCTCCTACTACGCCGATGAGTTCCATGGCCGTCAGACCTCGAATGGTGAGGTCTATGATAAGAATGCCTTGACGGCTGCACATCGAACATTTCCGTTCGGGACACTGGTTCGGGTTACCAATCTGGAACAGAACCTCAGCACTATCGTGAGGGTGAACGATCGCGGCCCATTCAAGGAAGGCCGTCTCATCGATCTCTCCGAGGGTGCAGCAAAAGAACTTGGCATGATCCAGAAGGGGACCGCCAGGGTGAAACTTGAAGTTTTAGAATGGGGGAGAGGACAGTAGTCCCTTCCAATATGTTCTCCCTCCTTCCTCTAGAAACTTGGACGAAAAGTCCAACCACAAAGGACACTAAGGATGCGAAGAATAAAAAGAAAAAGGAGTAATGGAAATTTAAATTAATTCAACAGTTTTTCCTTTGTGTCCTTGGTGAACTTTTCAGCCAGAGGCTGATGCGCCTTTGGTGCAGTGGTTTGATTATGTTCTTAA
>JAZDJN010000002.1:0-36212 GCA_043803945.1 bacterium
AAGAATATGAAGGAAAAATGAAAAATATTTTCCTTCCAATGTACAATGGAGTTGAAATCCCTAACAGCTTATTTTTCGCGTAACTCTTTTATTTCAAAGAACATATAGCATCGCTACTCTCCGTTAACCGGACAGTAGTGCTGGTGATCCGTCAGTGACCATCAGGCTTGACCGTGAGCATCAGGTTATGAAGATTGTCAAAAAAGATCCCTCAGGCGGGGAATCTGTTTATCGTATGATCCGGGAGAATGGTAAATCCCTCATCAAAGACCAGCAAAATCATATCCTTTTCCAATGCACATCGACTGAAGATGGCGGCCTCATCCTGAAAGATGCGGCAGGGGCTGTTGTTTCAACATACTCCGCATTACAGTTGGCATCGCTCTATCGCGAATAAACATTTTTCTCTTTTATTGTGGAATTCAGTATACCAGCCTTCGGGAATCCGAGGGCTTTTGTTTTGCACTTTCTGTAACGCCCCCTGGAATCGTTGATAAAGAAAATATTATTGGTATTGACTCATGGGGATTCATTTGCGTAATTTCACCTGAGGCAGCAATTCAAAGCTTGCCGTAGAGCATCTGAATCATCGTGCAGTCAGCGGCTGATGCATGCTGATGGAATGGCAGCCCGGATAAAGAAAACACTACAGTGCATACGATGTGCACCGGTCGTATTCGTTTTCGTTTAACACTCTGCACGAGTGCTGACACAGGAAGTAGTCTGATGAAACGAGAGCCACCCACGAAGAAGAGTAATAAAAAACGGATATCCGGCTGGCTGGATGAATCGAGAAAACCGAAGAAACCTTCTCCTCCCCGGAAGAAGACGCGAAGCCTCTCACCCGAACAACAATCATCCGCAGCACTCGACGACAACCAGAATGCCCTCTTGCGCCGAGCCATTCAATCTGTTCTTACTGCATTGAAGGGTGTTGGTGAATCGTACTTTGCATCGTTAATCATTTCGCTCGCTGAAGTATTGGATGTCCGGTATGCTTTTGTGGGCCGATGCGTCGGCCTCTCTGCCAGTCGGGTGAGAACCATTTCGGTATGCGATCGTACAACCATTCTCGATAATATTGAATATGATCTGGTCGGGACGCCCTGCTCAACGATTGTTGGAACAGGGCCCCGCTTTTATCCTGCCAATGTGAAAGAGTTATTTCCAACAGACCAGACACTCGTTGAGTTGAATGTTGAATCGTATCTCGGAGTACCGCTCTTGTCACGTTCGGGGCAGATTCTCGGCTTATTGACGGTGATGGACGACCGTCCAATGATCGAGTCAAACGTGGCTTCCAGTTTACTGCAATTGTTCGCGACGCGTGCCGGAGCCGAACTGGAACGATTACAAATGGTGCAGATGCTCAAAGAGAGTGAACAGAGATTCAGAATTCTGGCAGAGGCCAGTTTTGAAGGAGTCGGTATCGCCGAGGATGGTATCCTCATTGAGGTGAATGATCAACTTGCCGAGATGGTCGGCTATCACCGTGCTGAGCTGATCGGGAAACCTGTCATGGAAATATTCGCTCCGGAATCGCTAACCCTGGCTCAACCTGCATTCCGCGAAGGTTCTCAGACACCCTCCGTGTTGTTATTCAGAAATAAAGAGGGAAATACGCTTCCGGTTGAAGTACGTGTCCGGGTAGAGAAAATCGGCGGCAAGCAAGTCCATATGATGGCGATTCAAGGCCTCACTGAGCGGATTGCGGCAGAAGAATCTCTCCGCCGTTCCGAAGAAAAATTTTCAAAGGCATTCCATACCTCCCCCGATGCCATCAACATCAACCGGCTGCGTGATGGGTTGTTTTTAGATGTCAATGAAGGATTTACTGCACTGACCGGATATTCTCTTGCCGATGTCAAAGGGAAATCATCGTTGGAAATCGAACTCTGGGCGGACCCGAATGATCGATCCGTTCTTATCCAGACGCTTCTGTCAAAAGGAGAGGTCAGCAATTATGAAGCGCCGTTTCGTTACAAGAATGGACGCATTGCCATCGGACTGATGTCAGCCCGTATCATCGAAATGATTGGAGAAGTGTGTATCCTCTCCATCACAAGAGATATTTCGGAGCGCCGCAGGGCTGAAGCTGCTCTGAAGGAAAGTGAACAGCGCTTTAGAACACTTGCCGAAGCAGCGTTCGAAGGAATAGCCTTATCGGAGAAGGGAATTTTTATCGATCTCAATGACCAGCTTGCCCGAATGTTGGGCGGAGAACAATCGGATTTTATCGGACGGCCAGTCCTCGATTTTATCGCATCGGAATCGCAGGCAAAAGGCCTCGAGGCCGCTGAACAAGACCGCCGTGAACCGTATGAATTAAGGCTCATACGTCTCGACTGGAAAACAATCCCGGTCGAAGTGCGAGCACGAATGATCGACCTTGGCGGCCGGCGGATTCGTGTCTCAGCAATACGTGATATTACCGAACGGAAACAATTTGAATCCGAGATGAAATCGTCGGAAGAAGCACTCCGCCTGAGTGAAAATAGGTTACGCCAGGTGATCGATCTGGTTCCTCACTTTGTGTTCGCGAAGGATATCAACGGGAAATTTATCCTGGTGAACAAAGCCGTGGCAGATGCCTACGGCACAACGGTAGAAAAACTCATAGGCAAGACGGATGCCGACTTTGATCAATCGGAGACGGAGGTACATCATTTCCGCGAAGACGACCTTGAAGTGATCCGGAGGAATGAACCGAAAGTTATTCCGGAGGAGAGAATTACCGACTCGGAGGGCAAGCTCCATTACCTCCAGACAATAAAAATTCCCTTTACCTTTTCAGGTGCTTCGACACCGGCAATTCTTGGAACGTCGGTTGATATTACAAATTGGAAAAGGGCAGAGGAGATACTTCGTGAAAGTGAACTTCGCTACCGTTCGGTTGTGGAGAATACCAGCGATGCCATTTTCACCGTTGATCGGCAGGGAACATTTCTCATGGTGAATAAAGCGGCATCCCAGTTCCTGAATCAACAGTCAGATGGTGTGATTGGAAAGACAATGTGGGAATTGTTCCCCAAGGCCTTTGCAGATCGGCAGATGGAAAAAATCCGCGAGGTATTTGAAACAGGGAACGAAATTGTGACTGAATATCCCACCACGCTCGATGAGAATGATCGATGGTTCAGCACGAAGCTCGAACCAGTTTTTGATGCTGCGAATAACGTGTCTGCTGTCCAGGGTTTTACTCGAGATACTACCGAACGGAGGAATTCTGAGGAGGTGCTTCGCCGCACTCAAAAAATGGAAAGCCTGGGTCTGCTTGCCGGCGGTATTGCGCACGATTTTAACAACCTGCTGCAGGCTATCAGCGGACAGATCCATTTGGCACTCTCCAAGATGCCTGTCGAAGATCCGAATTACCAGCATCTGGCCAAGGCCGAAAAAACCACCGATCGTGCGGCTGACCTCACAAAACAACTTCTGGCATATTCAGGCCGGGGAAAGTTTAATATCCAGGAGATGGATCTGAATACATTAATCCAGGAGAATGTGAGGCTGCTGGAGGTCGGCATTCCCAAGAACGTACACCTGAATCTTGAGCTCTCATCCACGCCAATGAATGTACGGGCCGATATTGCACAGATGCAGCAAGTGATTATGAATCTCATTATCAACGCTGCTGAAGCAATGGAAGGCCATATAGGTGAAATTCATCTGCGGACAACGAGAATGGAGATTCACAAGGAGGAGTTAATCCGGTGGAGATGCAATGAAATCGATTTTCAATCCGGTGACTATGTTGTCCTTGAAGTGGCTGATGATGGCTGCGGTATGAGCGATGAAATACTGCATAAAATCTTCGATCCCTTTTTTACAACAAAGTTTACAGGGCGCGGCCTCGGCCTTGCGGCAGTACTTGGAATTATTCTTGGTCATGGCGGAGGATTGCAGGTTGAGAGTGCACCTGCGGGGGGCACGATTTTCCGAATCGCCCTCGCCTCCATCGGTGAAGTTGATGTACCGAAAATATCAGAGAGAAGAGTGCCCGAGCAAAAACAGTTTCATGGAGTAATCCTTCTTATAGATGACGAAAAAGATATCCGGGAGCTCTTTGCCGATATTGCAGCCGATCAAGGATTTCAAGTACTCACGGCCCAAGACGGCGAAATGGGAATTGAATGCTATAAAGCTCATCAAAATACAGTTGACCTTGTTCTGCTCGATCTCTCCATGCCGGGAATTGGGGGCGAGGAGACTCTCCATCGTTTGCAATCTCTGAACCCTGGAGTAAAGATTATCCTTTGCTCGGGATATACGGCGGAGGATGCAGTGAATCGTTTCCAGCAAATACATCCCACAGGTTTTCTCCAAAAACCGTATAATTGGGAAACGGTGGTCGAAATGATGCAGCAGACAATCGGTCATTCTACTCCGGGAACTTCCGGGAATGACACTTCAATGCAGTCATCGCCTCAGACAACAGGGTGAAGATGATTCCAATAAAAATTCATATCGTTCTCAATCCCTCTTCTGCAGCCGGAAATACGGGAAAACACAAAGACGAAATCCTGGCTCTTCTCTCCCGTTCATTCACCTTTCCGATGAGCGTGTGTATCACGCGCGCCCCGCTGGAAGCAACGGCATCGGTAAGAGCAGCAATTCAAGATGGCGCCGAATTAATTATTGCTGTCGGGGGCGATGGTACTGTCCAGGAGGTGGTCAATGGATTCTTCATCGATGGTAAGATGCAGAAGCAGGTAAGGTTGGGGGTCATCTCAAGCGGCACGGCTCAGGATGTGGCGAAAAACTTAGGCCTTCCAAGAACTCTTGAGCAGCAGATTCAGGTAGTTGCCGGAGAGAAGGATCGGGCAATTGATATCGGGAGGGTGGAGTATAGCGATCTCACGGGTAATCGGATTGAGCGTTTTTTTATTAATGAATGCCAGGCTGGCATCGCAGCCGTGGTAGTCAAACGTGTACTCCAGAAGCATAAGCGCTTTGGCGGATTTCTTGGTTTTGGACTGGTCGCCGTCTCGACGCTTACAACATACCATTCCCATCGGGTCACAGTGACAGTTGATGATACTCCTGTGCCGGTGGATACTGTACTCGGAGTGGTGGTGGCCAATGGAAATTATGCCGGTGGAGGTATGTGCTTTGCTCCAAAAGCTCGGGTGGATGATGGGATATTTGACGTCGTGATCATCCACGATATGAAGACCCTCTCACGGTTAATGAATTTTCCAAAAATTTATTTGGGCAAACATATCAATCTTCCGGCGATTACCTACAGACACGGGAAGCATGTAACGATAACTTCCCCGGAGGAAGTACTGGTCGAAGCAGATGGCGAACTGCTCGGAATGCTGCCGATAACAGTCGATCTCATTCCATCTGCATTGATGCTGAAAACATCCGTCATTGGTTCTGCTCTTCATGGTGACTCCTGACGGCAACTATGTGTTGATGTTCTCTCCATTGAAAGGAACAGTATCATGAATCTTCAAGCACGAACTGCTTTGATCACCGGCGGCGCTATGGGGATAGGCCTTGCCACAGCCAAGCGTCTGCTTCGTGAGGGATGTACTGTAACGATCTGGGATCTCAACCATCAAGCACTGGAGGCAGCAAGGGGCGAGCTTTTATCGATCGGTGGCAAAGTCTTCCTTCACAAGTGCGATGTAACAGATAATTCACAAGTCAAAGAGCTTGCTCTTGTAGCGAGGAGGGAGATGGGCAGTGTCGATATCCTGATCAATAACGCGGGCTATGTGGCAGGGGGAGATTTTCTTGATCGGCCAATCGAAGAATGGGAGAAGACAATACAAGTAAATATTACAGCGCTGCTGTATACGACCCATGTTTTTCTACCGGAGATGTATGCGAGGAATTGCGGTCATATCGTGAATATTTCGTCGGCGGCGGGCACCATCGGAGTGCCTGGATTGTCAGTCTATGCTGCATCGAAATGGGCAGTATGGGGGCTGACGGAATCACTGAGACTTGAGGCATTCAACCATCGGAAGGATGGTGTTAAGTACTCCAGCATTCATCCCGGATACATCGCGCATGGAATGTTCGAGGGTGCAAAGCTCGGCTTTCCGGGAAAACTCATCGTTCCGCTGGTTCGTGACCATGATGTGATTGCCCAGGCGATCGTAGAATCTGCACTCAAAAAAGAACGGTACTCTCCAAAACGGCCTCGTACGATTAACCTCAACCTCCGGTTTCGGGCCCTTATGCCCGATTCATGGTTCCAGCGTTTCCTAGTTCTGATGGGAGTGGCAGGAAGTATGAAAACCTGGTACGGAAGAGGGGCGCAATCGGCATCAAAATGACGTACTCAGAGAATTGTGAAAAATGTATATCCAAAGGAAGAAAATGACAATCTCGAAAAATCCTGCTACGCAGGAAATTCTGGGAGAGATCCCTGAACAGAGTGTTGAAGAACTCCATCACGCCGTTCGGTTGGCCCGGATCGCTCAATTGGAGTGGGCACAGCGCAGCACCAAGGAACGGGCACGTTGTCTCTATAAGATGAGGGATTATCTTGTCGATCATATCGACGAGATCGCCGGGATCATCTCAAAGGAAACAGGAAAGACCAGAATGGATGCGCTCAGCACCGAAGTTCTTTCTACCGCCATGGCTATCACCTATTACGCAAAGAGTGCACGTCGGGTTCTGAAGAGGAAAAGGCTGGGAGCCGGCAATCTCCTGACAATCAATAAGCGTTCTTCGATCGAACGGGTGCCGTTCGGGGTTGTCGGGATCATCAGCCCATGGAATTATCCATTCGGTATTCCCTTCCATGAAATAGCCATGGCGTTGATTACAGGAAATGGCGTCGTACTGAAAGTTGCATCAAACACACTGCTCGTTGGCAATGCAATCCGCGAGGTCGTTGCTGCAGGCGGTATTCCATCCAATCTTTTTCATCTCATCAACCTCCCGGGAAGTGTGGCCGGAGATGCATTCCTCGAATCGGGAATTAACAAGCTCTTCTTCACTGGCTCTGTCGCCGTAGGGAAGCAGCTTATGGCAAAAGCGGCAGAACGGCTAATTCCGGTTTCACTTGAGCTTGGAGGAAACGATGCAATGATTGTCTGCCGTGATGCAAACATTCATCGTGCTGCCGGTGGTGCGCTCTGGGCTGGACTTTCCAATGCCGGGCAGTCTTGTGCCGGCGTGGAACGCCTTTTTGTTGAGAAAGAAATTTATGACTCCTTCGTGAAAGAATTGAAACAACGCCTCGACACATTGACGCAGGGTGTCGATCGGGATTGGGATGTTGACATTGGATCGCTGACCACCGAGCAACAATTCAAGAAGGTCTCGTCGCATGTCGAAGATGCGGTGAACAAAGGAGCATCGGTGTATCCTTCAATGGATGTCCTGAAGAAGAAGACGCACGGGCTGTTTTATCCTCCGGTCCTTCTCGAGAATGTGGATGACTCTATGACGGTGATGCAGGAAGAAATTTTTGGGCCCGTCATCGCAATCAGGAAAGTTGAGAACATCGATGAAGCGATCACGATGGCGAACAATTCCTCGCTGGGATTATCGGCATCCGTCTGGACAACAGACCGACGGAAGGGACGATCGATCGCCTCTCGCCTGGAGAGCGGTGCTGTCATGATCAATGATCATTTAATGAGCCATGGGCTTGCCGAAACACCGTGGGGTGGATTCAAGGAATCTGGCATCGGACGAACGCACAGTGAGCTTGGTCTGGAAGAAATGACACAGCCAAGAGTCGTCATCGACGACATCCTCCCGGGAGTCCAAAAGAATATGTGGTGGTATCCGCACAACAAAGCGGTGTATGAAGGCCTCCGCGGAGCACTCTATTTTCTCTACTCAAAGGATCTTCTGTTGCGCATTCGCGGTGGAATGAAATTAGTCAGAGTATTTCTTAGAACCTTTACCCGATAGTATTTGATGGAGGTAAAACAGTGAAACAGTGGTACGAGACATTATTTGAAAACTATGCAACTACCTACGACAAGGAAACATTCACACAAGGGACTTTTGGAGAAGTCGACTTTATTGAGCAGGAGGTCGGATTCAATAAATCGATCCGCATCCTTGATATTGGATGCGGTACCGGGCGTCACGTCATCGAATTAGCGCGTCGCGGTTATACGGTCACCGGCATTGATCTCTCCGAATCGCAATTAACAAAAGCCAGGGAAAAAGCTCATGAGGCAGGAGTACAGGCTCTCTTCCTGCAGAGAGATGCGAGATCCTCATCATTCAATGCTGAATTTGATCTCGTCGAGATTATCTGTGAGGGGGGATTTGCCCTGATGGAGACCGACGAAATGAACTTCGCTATTCTCCGTGGCGCATCTGATGCTTTACAAGAGCATGGCAAACTCATTCTCACCACACTCAATGCTCTCTACCCACTGTACCATTCAGTAAAGGATTTCATCAACCAATCAACTGTAACCGGTACAACGTCGGGCGACACATTTGATGTCATGACATTTCGTAACCATTCCACCTTTACGGTGACGGATGATCTGGGTGTCACAAAAGAACTCAAATGTAATGAGCGGCATTATGCACCCTCGGAAATGACATGGCTGCTTCGATCTCTGGGCTTTCAACAAGTAGAGATATTCGGTTGTCCGCTGGGTGCATGGAATCGAGCGACTCCGCTCACAACGGACGACTTTGAAATGCTTGTGGTTGCGACGAGATAGGGTGGGCAGTCCTCTTTCAAAAGAAAAGCCCGACCTCTGTCGGGCTTTTTCGATTCTTTGGATTCGTTTATGCTATTGTGAATTCTTGTTCGTTTTAACCGGAAGGGAATAGACTTTCATTCCCTTTACTTTATCGCTGTATTGTTCCATCCTGAATTCGGGAAGCTTTCGGAGGATATCGGCAATACGCTTAATACCCTCTTCCGCTTGCAGGAGCAATTCTTTCGACTCTTCATTCGTGAATGGTTCAGATGCGATGAGCCGGGAAAACGCGTATTCGATCGCGGCAAGAGGATTGTTTAACTCGTGGTGTACTGTCCGTATGATATTCCCAATTGCATCGAGGCGCTGTGCTGAAATTTCGGCTCTCGTCACGCGCTCGCGATACCGTTTCCGCTCCAGAGCAGAGAAAATCGATTTTTCAAGCACCAGCAAATTTCCCAGATCCATTTTCGAAATGAAGTCGTCGGCGCCGATTCTGTAGACCTCCTGCACAACCTTGATGTCGTGTGTTCCTGAAACACAAATAACAATCGAGTTAACATCGATGGAGCGAATGGTGTTAAGAAATTCGGATCCGTTCATCCCGGGGAGGTAGTAATCGAGCAAAATAACATCGTAGGTCGCCTCCTTGGAAATTAGTTCGAGCGCTTCCTCTGCGGAGCTGGCAACCTCCGTCTTAAAACCAACTCGTTCCAATACTTCTTGAAAGATATGGGAATAGCTCGGCTCGTCCTCTACAATGAGTACTGAATAGTGCTCCATCGTTCCCCTCTCGCTCCTTATGAGATACAGATTAAACTATTAAAAAGATACAATCTTTTTAGGGAAATCAAAATGGTGTTTTTAAAAAGAAAATCCAGCCGGTTTTGGTAACGGGAATTTTCTCGATATTCTTCAGCTAACCGGGAGATCACTGTCATAATAAGCTTATGAAGTGTTGGCATTCAGCTTAGGATTTCTTATTTTGCACATAGTCACTTGCATTCATGGGTATGGGGGATTCAAAAGAATGACACGGGTTCTGGTAATTGATGACGAAGATTCGATCCGCGAGTCGTTAACGATCATGCTGCGCCTGAATGGTTACAATACGATCTCAGCGACGAACGGAGCAGAAGGGATGGAATTGGCGCGGAGAGAACGGCCAGATCTTATCATCAGTGATATTCGTATGGAGTTTGTGGATGGATTTCAGCTTCTCAGTTATATCCGGAATCAACCCGAGACCTCCTCTATTCCGTTCATTCTGATCACCGGCGAACCCGACCATGCAAAAATGAGATACGGGATGGAACTGGGAGCCGACGATTATCTGGTCAAACCATTCACCCAGGTTGAATTGATTGGTGCGATTCGAGCGCGTCTGGAAAAACACCAGAAGTTGATCACCGAAGCAGAAGTGAAGCTGGTCGAGTTGCGCGCACAATTGAGCACTGCACTGCCGCACGAACTGACTACCCCGCTGAATGGAATTCTCGGGTATGCCGACATTCTGCGGAAACAATTTGCCGAACTCGAGCCAATCGAAGTACATCAGATGGCCGAACGAATTTATAAAAATGGTAGAAGGCTCCAGCGTTTGGTTGAGAATTTTCTTCTCTATGCCCAGCTCGAAATTCTGAAATCAGATTCACAAAAAACAGATGCGCTGAAAAAGAATCGGACACCGGATGCAGCAAAACTCCTCGACATGGCTGCTCGTCATAGTGCGTATGAAGCCGAGCGTACGAACGATCTTACTCTGGAACTGCAAACTGCTGAAGTGACAATTTCAGCAGATTACTTCAAGAAGATATTTGAAGAGTTGTTCGATAATGCTCTTCGCTACTCAAAAAAGGGGACACCTATTTCCGTTCAGGCTAGCCCGAATGGAAAATTCTATCGCCTGCGGATCGAAGATAATGGCAGGGGGATGACCTCGGAACATGTGAGGTTGATCGGAGCTTATATGCAGTTCGATCGTAAGTTTTATGAACAACAGGGCTCAGGCCTGGGCTTAATCGTGGCACGGCGCTTAACGGAAGTGCATGGTGGGACGTTGCATATCGAGAGTGAATATGGCAAGGGGACAACACTCATCGTTCTGCTGCCGCTTGCTCAGGTTGAAATCTAATCAGCGCCTGGGGCAAATCAGAGTGGACTGGTGATGTCCCCTTTGAAGAAAAAATCGTTTTTGCTACTTGATTCCTACCAATTCAACTTCAAAGATCAACGTAGAATTGGGCTTGATTTCAGCTCCCATCGCACGCTCGCCATACGCAAGCTGCGAGGGAATAAAGAATTGCCACTTCGAACCCACCTTCATTAACTGAACACCTTCAGTCCAGCCTTTAATGACCTGGTTTAATGGAAATGTCGTTGGCTCATTTCGTTTATAGGAGCTGTCGAATTCTTTTCCGTTGGTGAGTGTGCCGCGGTAATGAACCGTGACTGTATCTGTAGCTTTTGGCTGTTTGCCGGTTCCATTCTTGATGACCTTGTATTGAAGACCGCTGGGGAGCGTAATGACCCCCTGTTTCTTCTTATTCTCGGCGAGGAACGCTTCTCCCTCTTTTAGATTCTTCTTCAGCGTCTCATTATATTTCGCTGTCATTTCGGTACGAAACTTCTCAGCGACATCTTGAAGTTCTTTATCTGTGAGCAAAGCGTTCTTCTGAAGGAATCCATCTTCAAGCCCCTTCATGAAAGATGCTATATCGAGCTCAACTGCCTCGCTTTGCATCTGCCTGCCCGTATTCAAACCAAGCGCGTAACTGGCTTTTTCTTTTTGATTTTTCAGTGCTGGCTTTTGTTGTGCAATAATCGTCACAGTAAAACAAATGACGAGGAGAGCGAAAAGCAAGTTCTTCACAAGAGTATCCTTTCGAACAAAATAGGTGATGGTAACAACATCGATGAACTACCCTCATGGTAAGGTATTTTGTTCGAAACCGAAACAAAATATTTTTCACAGCATCTCAGAACAGATTTTCCTACTTTGAATTATTCATGCCGCGACAGAACACCCTAAGAGTACATAAGTCAGGCATCTGAGAAAGTACAGAATGCGTTTTGAACCAAGTTCGACACACCTAATTAACTCAATATTACCTTTTTCAAGGAGGAACTTTCGATATGAAATCTTCAATCGTTCTTTCTCTCGTTCTAGGAGTGATGCTTATGGCAAATGAAACAGTTGCTCAAGGTTCAGGCTTTAATGGATTAACCATGGGGCTCGGAAATCTATCCCGGCTTTCCAAGGCAAAAACCCGATCGATCAGTCCAGAAAATTTCACCGGAGAAAAGGGAAAAGCCGGGATGGCAAAATCGGGTACCGGAGAAAAGGCGGCGCGGGATCTCGGTCAGGGATGGAAAATCTCACCATCAGTAAGAATTGAAAAAGGAACAACTTTTACACTTGCCGAAATCAATGGACCTGGAGCGATTCAACACATCTGGATGACCCCAACCGGCAATTGGCGTTTTTCTATCCTTCGTTTTTATTGGGATGGTGAAGAGCGGCCTTCCATTGAAGTGCCTGTCGGAGATTTTTTCGCCACAGGATGGGGCAAGTATGCACAACTCTCTTCGCTGCCGGTTGCAGTGAACCCGGGGAGTGCTTTCAATTGCTATTGGGAGATGCCCTTCAAGAAGTCGTGCAAAATCATCATGGAAAATATCGCAGACGATGCCATGGTGCTTTACTATCAGATCGATTATACGCTGACGGAGATTCCTGCAGATGCCGCATACTTTCATGCTCAATTTCGCAGAGTGAATCCACTGCCTTATAAAGACGTCTATACCATTCTCGAAGGAGTCAAAGGTTGGGGTCAGTATATCGGAACCTACCTGGCATGGGGTTCAAACAGCACCGGTTGGTGGGGCGAGGGTGAAATAAAATTCTATCTCGATGGAGACAGTGAGTACCCGACAATTTGCGGGACTGGAACGGAAGATTATTTCTGCGGGTCCTACAATTTTGAAAATCAGGCCACGCATCAATATCAGGAATTTACAACCCCGTACGCCGGCCTCTCGCAGGTCATCCGCCCTGATGGCCTCTATAATTCGCAACAACGGTTCGGACTTTACCGGTGGCATATTATGGATCCTGTTCGGTTTGAAAAAGATCTGCGAGTCACAATCCAGGCCCTTGGATGGATGTCGGGTGGACGATATCTGCCGCTCCAGGATGATATCGCGTCGACAGCATTTTGGTACCAAACCGAACCGCATGCCCCATTTCCTGTGCTGCCGCTTCGGGATGTTCTTGAGGTAAAATGATCAAAGCGTTTCTATCGACGTGGCCGAAAAGTATAGAATAATTTCAAACCACATAAGACACTCCAGCTCCTGCTTGCGCTGCTCCTGCGGCAGACAGACGCTAAGGTGCAAGGTTTGTTAATTCTTCCTTTCTGACTCATCCCCCACACCCCCTTCTCTAACAATAGAGAAGGGGGATTAAGGGGGTTGAGTTAATCTTACAGCTTTTTTAAAAAATCTACATAATCGTAGCGACCGTGGTGGCACTTCGCGACCTTTTTGAGAATGGAACTTTCGCCTGCCTTATGAGATTCTTAATTGACGGGCAGGTGAATCCTCCGGGGGAGAGGCTTCGTCCAAGTTTCGAGCGGCACTTCGGAAGGTCGAGACCTTTCAACAGCACGATAGGTCTCTATCGGTGTCTCTTCTCCGGTTGTGGTATGCGAAGAAAGACCCTCATTAATTGCTTACCGGCACTGGGTGTTTTTACGATGATGGCAGAACAGAAAAGGTAGAGAGGAAAACTGAAGAGTGATGGGAGCCAGATTCTCGCTTACATGAACTTACTCGGTGAAATAACTGCGGTGGCTACTGCAGTACTCTGGGCGGGAAGCTCTCTGGCGTTTGCCGGTGCAACAACTCGCATTGGTTCGATCCAGGTGAATGTGTCGCGTCTTCTTATTGCGTCGGTTGCTCTGGTCTTCACGGTTCTTGTATTGAACCTCTCACTGGCAGTCACCTACACCCAGATTCAATATCTGGCAATCAGCGGATTGATAGGATTATTTTTTGGCGATACATTCCTTTTTAAGTCGTATGAATATATCAGTCCGAGGGTCAGTTCATTGGTGATGTCTTCATCGCCGGCGATCACAGCATTTCTCGCATACTTCTTCCTTACTGAAAGCCTCACACTCTTGGCGCTCCTTGGGATGGCGATCACGCTCTCAGGGATCTCTCTGGTCATCTTTGAGCGAAAAGAGAAATCGTCCTCGCACCAGCCCATTCATCCGGCAGGTGTCTTCTATGCGTTTTTGGGCTCACTCGGTCAGAGCGGCGGATTAATTTATGCCCGCATGGCATTTGATCAGGGCCCCGTGAATGGTTTGGTTGCAACTTGCCTTCGGGTCGTGTCGGCAACCCTCATTCTGATCCCCATCACACTGCTGGCACGAAAAGTAAAAAATCCAATCACCGTTTTTCGACAGGATGTGCGGGCATTCCGGCTCACCATCCTTGGAACCTTTTTAGGACCCTATTTGGGGATTACGCTGAGCTTGCTCTCTATTATGTACACCGATGTTGCTGTCGCAGCCACGTTAATGTCTATTGTCCCCATTATCATGTTACCGCTTGTTAAAATCCTCTTTAAGGAAGTACTTACCTGGAGGGCAATTCTCGGTGCATGCATTGCCGTTGCCGGTGTGACCGTACTGTTCCTGAGATGACACGTAAATACTATTGAAGGGATTTGTTCACAATGAAATCGCAATTGGTTCGATCTAGCACCTGCAAACTCAAGATGCTTTTCCTTGTGCTCGTTCTGCCGCTGCTCCTGCTTGCTCAGAAAAAATTTCCTGAAGATATGATCAATCAATCTGAAACCACTGCTCATATCAAATACATCGCCTCCGATAAATTGATGGGAAGACGGGCCAATAGGCCCGAAATCAATCTTGCTGCCGATTATATCGCGGCAGAATTTCGAAAGGCGAGGCTTCTCACATTCCCGAATGCGAAAAACTACATGCAAATTGTAGAACGGTCAGTGTTTACTCCTCCGACATCGGGATACATTATTATACTAAAGGACACACTTCACCTGGGTACGGATATAGCGCTTCGGAGTGGTGAGAGGGCGATATGGAACGCATCATGCGTGTTTGCAGGATTTGGAGTGGCCGATACCGTCAAAGGGATGGATGATTATTCCGGACTCGATGTGAAAGGGAAGATTGCAGTAATCCGATACGGAACTGGTACGGGCAGTGCTGGTGCCAGCGCTCGTAAAGCAAAGCTGGCAATAGAAAAAGGTGCACGGGCATTAATCGAACTTGTTGACGATACTACTCCTTGGCAAGCACTTCTCATTTCAACATCTCAAGTAAGTTCACGCTCACTCACGGATCCTGCTTTTGTGCATCTCTATGTTCACGATGGGAAAGGAACCTACCTGAAAGCATTTCAGGAAGGAACGATTAAATCAATGAGTTTGAATACCGAAGGCCTTGGTAAGCGCATTGAACAATGGCGGAATGTAATCGGTTGGATTCAGGGAACAAATCCGCTCCTCCGTGATGAGTATCTCCTGTTGACAGCACATTATGATCACCTTGGTGCAGGAAGCCGTCGGGGTGTGGTCTCCGGGGATACAATCTTCAATGGTGCTCGTGACAATGGGATGGGAACCGTGGCGATTATAGTCGCCGCAAAAGCGTTTGCTGCACAACCGCCGGCCCGCTCTGTCATCATTGCGGCTGTTACGGGAGAAGAGATGGGGTTGATCGGCAGCAGTTATTTGGCAGAGAATTTTCCGGTACCGCTTCGACAGGTTGTGTTCCAATTCAATAACGATGGTGCAGGATATACTGATACTTCAGTGGTGACAGTAGTCGGACTTCAGCGAACCACCGCAGAGCCGTCCATTGTCCTTGGAAGTGCACGATATGGATTGAAAGCGATTCCTGAAATTCCGTCGCTCCAATCGCTGTTCAATGCTTCGGATAACGTTCCCTTCATCCGTCGCGGCGTACCCGCGCCAACATACAGTCCCGGATTTCATGAATTTGATGCTGAGCTCAGGAAGTATTATCATCAACCTGGCGATCAGGCAGATGAGTTTTTCAATTATACATACCTAGCAAAGTTCTGCCAGGCATACACGTATTCGGCAAGGCTCATTGCCGATATGAAGGAGCGCCCGTTCTGGATTGCCGGCGATCAATATGAAGCTGTTGGCAAGACACTCTATGGAAAATAACTATTCAACTTTCCTATCACCTATATGAAAAGAATAGTGCGCTCTTATAGTCTCTGTCTTTTCGTTGTCCATCTTCTGTTTGCACAGGAGACTCAACATCCGTATCAACCGGGTATTGATGCCTTGCACTATGACTTCGTTCTTCAGATTCCAGATACCGGTAAGTCCTTCCTCGGCACGGCTTCACTGCTCGTCTGTCGTAATGCACCGGTCGGGGAGATTCGCCTCGATCTGATAGGGATGACGGTAACAGAGGTTCTCTTGAATAGAGTGAAATGCACATTTTCTCAGGATACTGCTTCCGTCTCCATAGCGCTGCCTTCTTATGGTGGCAGGAATGATACCTTTCGAATTGTTCTTCGCTATTCGGGTACGCCAAAGGATGGATTGATTTTCAGCAGTACAGGGAATGGTGGGTGGTCGTTGTTTGGAGATAACTGGCCGAATCGCGCGAGGTACTGGCTCCCTTGTATTGATCATCCGAGCGATAAGGCGACAGTACAATGGACCATAGAAACGCTAAGCAGTCAAACGGTAGTAGCAAATGGTGAACTCATTGATTCATCTCCGATCTCATCGGGCTCTCTGAAGGAAAAACGGACCCGGACGGTATGGCGATCGAACGTCCCAATTCCCACCTACACCATGGTCATAGCAGTTGCTCCCTTCATTTGCTATGATCTTGGTCTGACAGCAATGGGTCTGAGTGCAACTCAAGCGGGTGTAGATCAGATGATCTATGTCTACCACGGGGCAGAAAAGTTTCTTCCCGGAGCATTTGCCAAAGCTGGTGCGATTGTCGACTTTTTCTCCCGCACGGTAGGCCCATTTCCGTACGAGAAACTTGCCCATGTTCAAAGCAGTACACGCTACGGAGGAATGGAAAATGCCAGTGCCATCTTTTACAATGCACAGGCATTCAGCCAGGGATGGATGTCGGAAGATCTGATTGCGCATGAAACATCGCATCAATGGTTCGGTGATGATGTCACTCCGAGGGAGTGGGGGCATATCTGGCTCTCAGAAGGTTTCGCGACATACTTCACTGCATTATGGACAGAACACAGTAAGGGAGAAAAGGCCTTCATCCAAACGCTGGAGCGATCGCGAAAAGGGATTCTCGGTTCACCCGTAGTCTCACAGCGGCCGGTGATCGATACTACACAAATCCAATTGATGCAACTTCTCAATACCAATAGCTATAATAAGGGGGGATGGGTTCTCCACATGCTTCGTCACGAGGTGGGGGATGAGATTTTTTTTAGGGCGATTAAATCCTATTATCAACGCTATAAGCATGGTGCCGCAAGCTCAGATGAGTTGCTTGCTGAGTTTGAACGTCACTCTTCCAGATCGCTTGGGTGGTTCTTTGATCAATGGCTTCGGAAACCAGGATTTGTCGACTGCACGATCACCTGGAACTACGATCAATCATCGCATAGCATTTCAACAACGGTGGCACAGTCGGCGAGGTTTGGATTCTTCCGTTTTCCTCTTGTCATCCAAATAGAAATGGCGGATGGGTCATCACGGCGGGTGACGATTGAGGTCCCTCCGGAAGAACGATCGACAATCCAATTTCCTGACCGGTTCGAAGGACAACCAAAACGGTTGATCTTCGATCCGGACGTACAGTTGCTCGCAAAGATTTCAATACACTAATCTATTCCATTATTTCTTACGGTTACCTATGGCAGAAAACAAAATCATTTTTTCCATGATCGGCGTTGGCAAGGTTGTGAAACCGAATCGCCAAATCCTAAAAGACATCTATCTCTCCTTTTATTATGGAGCGAAGATAGGAGTGCTGGGTCTCAACGGAGCAGGCAAAAGTACGCTGCTGAAGATTATTGCCGGTGTTGACAAGGATTACCTTGGGGAGATTACCGCTCAAAAGGGAATTACCTTCGATTACCTTTCTCAGGAGCCGGAACTTGATCCAGCGAAAACTGTAAGGGAAATAGTCGAAGAGGGCGTACAAGAAACTGTGAATCTTCTGAAGCAATATGATGCCATCAATGCTGCGTTTAGTGAGCCGGACGCCGATTACGATGCTTTGCTCGAGAAACAGGCAAAACTTCAGGAGAAGATCGATCAGATCAATGCCTGGGATTTGAACAGCCGTCTGGAAATGGCAATGGATGCACTTCGCTGCCCTCCGGGCGATGCGTCCGTCTCAGTACTCTCCGGCGGTGAACGGAGGCGTGTTGCTCTCTGCCGTCTGTTGCTCAAGGAACCGGATGTCCTTCTCCTCGATGAACCGACAAATCATCTCGATGCGGAATCGGTTGCCTGGCTCGAACAGCACCTCCGTCGCTATAAAGGAACTGTTATTGCAGTCACCCATGACCGTTATTTTCTGGATAATGTTGCGGGCTGGATACTTGAACTCGACCGGGGAGAAGGAATTCCGTTTGAAGGTAACTATTCATCATGGCTCGATCAGAAAAAGAGAAGGCTGGAAGTTGAGGAGAAGCAGGAATCCAAACGGCAGCGAGTTCTTCAACGCGAGTTGGACTGGGTCCGGTTAAATCCAAAAGGGCGGCATGCAAAGAGTAAAGCTCGTATCGCAGCCTATGAAAAGCTCCTTGAAGAGCAGGGTGAAAAGCGCGATGAGGAAATGGAAATCTATATTCCTCCCGGCCCCCGTCTCGGCGACCTGGTCATCGAAGCGGGCGGAGTTGCCAAAGCGTATGGGGACCGGATTCTCTTTGAAGATATGAACTTCTCCCTGCCACGCGGCGGCATCATTGGAATCATCGGTCCGAATGGAGCGGGTAAGACAACTCTCTTTAGATTGATCACCGGACAGGAAATTGCAGACCAGGGGGCTGTCCGGATAGGGGAGACGGTGAAGCTCGGCTATATCGATCAGAACAGGCCGCTTGATCCTGATAAAACCATCTGGCAGGAAATTTCCGGAGGTGAAGAACTTCTCCAGTTAGGAAGCCGGGAAGTGAACTCGCGTGGATATGTTGCACGATTCAATTTTAGCGGAACGGATCAACAGAAACGGGTTGGTATTCTCTCGGGCGGCGAACGAAATCGTGTCCATCTTGCGAAGGTCCTCAAAGAAGGCGCAAATGTGCTCCTCCTCGATGAACCGACCAGTGATCTTGACGTGAACACACTCAGGGCATTAGAGGAGGCGTTACTGAACTTCGCAGGATGTGCAGTAGTCATTTCCCACGATCGCTGGTTCCTCGATCGCGTCGCGACACACATCCTGGCCTTTGAAGGAGAGAGTAAGGTGTTCTGGTATGATGGGAATTATTCCGAGTATGAGGAAAACCTGAGAGAACGCCTCGGCTCAGCTGCACTTCAGCCACATCGCATTAAATATAAACCTCTGGTGAGAGAATAAACGAAGGAGGGGATTTAGCACCGTGCTGCTCAATCCCGTGAGATCTTAAAGGAGCGCTCGAAGGAGTTGGATCAGGAGAGAGATGAGAATCAGAAGCAACTCGATGAGCACTTTCATGGCGTGAAGCAATCTGGTGTAGAAAAGGTCGTATCCGTTATACCCTGTTGTCGTTAATAGCAACTCTCCGTTCCTCCCACCGATTCTCTGCCCGCCGGAATGAGACGAGCAGAGAACCTGCAATGGTGTGGTCAAACGAAATATTAAAACGCCTGGCTTAATCCAAGGACCGCTGCCGTTGTAATCAACCAGAGCACAACGGCGATGCTGATTCCTGTTACAAGTGATTTCTGTGAATATTTACTCAACCCAATGCCGATGACAGCAGTTTGCCAGAGTGAGAAGACGTTCAACGAACTCAGGATTCGGTGAGTCATATCCTTTGCAGAATAGTTTGATAATACCGCGAGAGCGGCACTCGGGCTGGCATGGATTGTATTCAATCCTATGATCAGCAGAAGAGTGACAATAGTACCGAATGCTGCAATCCAGCAAGAGACTCCGTAGAGTTCCAGGTATTTACCATAGCCTTCGGGCGATTTCAAACCAAATTTCCCCACAAGCCATAGAACAAGAGCGGCAAAAAACAAAATGAGAGTAAGGGTGATCACCGTACCGACAATTCCTATGGCAATATAGAGCCCGCCCATCTGATCAAGCTGCTCAACCTGCTGGTCGCCTTGAGCTTGAGTTATTCGCCCAGCGTCGACTGCTTCCTGTACGCGTTCTCGCTGATTCTGCATGAATTGTTCTTTGAGAGAATCCGTCGTCATCATCATAGAAAATGTCAGGCTTGCAACGATGATCATCAGGAGAATGGGAACCAACCACACCATGACTCTGGATTCTGTACCCCGCAACCCTTCAAAGACCTGTGAGGGAGATGCAAAGGTGTTAATGATGATATCGGTAAACGATAGAGGAGATTTGGCAAGGGGCTCCTGTGTGTCCATTGTTTATTCCTTTCGTCAGTAGCTCGTTGGTGATTGGATTGAGAGATGAATCATTACATTATTTCTGAATAACGACGCTTGTTATGCGGTTGCTGCAGCCGCTGAATCTCGCTGAGACATGACGATAAGATAAAAACCAAACATCACCAGCATCGGAAGGTCATGAAAATGCAATACTCTTCGATTCATGGTAATCTTTGTCGTCGATCGAAAAATTCCTTCATTGACATAGTGAATCAATTCTTCACCGCTTTCTGTCAGAATCATGCTTTTGCTCCGAAAGGCACTCGCGCGATAGACGACTCGCTTTCCCTGAGGCAATTCGAGGGTTCCAGAATTCGACCATGGATTTGGTTGGTACTCAGCAATCACCTCATCACTATTCTGTGAGCGTATTAGAATCTTCTGCCGAAACATGCCAGTCCGTTCGTATGACCAATCACCATCAGCAGTATGGGCCATGGCGAGGTTGCTGAAATTTTTTGGGAATGTCATTGTCGCGACAAACTCATCACCAAAGCGAAGCTCATACGATTGACTGAATACTTTGGGCTGGCTCCAGGTTAGTGTATGATCGATGATTGAAGAAATGCTGCGCATGCTGAATTTCCTTTTCTCTTATACTCTTCACGGGAGAAAATATTCACTAGACTAGCTGGCTGATGGTCCCTCTGGTTTGGGATCCTCCGGTTTATATCTGAGCCGGCCTGAGCTGCGCACCAGGTTGGTGAGCAGAAATTCGATCTGCGCGTTGACGCTGCGCAGATCGTCTGCCGCCCACTTTTCAAGCGAATTATACAGATCGCCATCAAGCCTCAGGAGGAATTTTTTCTTCTCGCTCATTAATACAATGTGCCGGTATTGATAATGGGTACTGCCTGGCTTTCGGAGACCAGGGCCACCAACAGATTGTTTACCATCGTTGCTTTCTTATCTTCATCCAGTTCAACGACCTTTTGTTCACTTAAGGAGCGCAACGCATGTTCAACCATACCAACCGCACCTTCAACAATTTTAAACCGGGCAGCGATAATTGCTTGTGCCTGCTGCCGCCGTAACATGGCCTGGGCAATCTCTTGCGCATACGCCAGATGGCTGATCCGTGCCTCGATCACTTCCACACCGGCGATTTCCAGGCGTGATTGCACCTGATGCTTGAGCCGCTCGGCAATTTCAACCGGGCTTCCGCGAAGCGAAGCCTTAACCTCATCCGGTGCATCATAAGGATACTCCGAGGCAAGCGCACGAATCGCCGTTTCACTCTGGATGGCTACAAAGTTTTCGTAGTGCTCCACATCGAACAAGGCACGCGATGAATCGACCACCCGCCAGACAACTACTGCGGCAATTTCGATTGGATTCCCATGGAGATCGTTCACCTTAATTTTTTCACTGTTGAAGTTCCGGATGCGCAAGGAAACATGCTTTTTCATAGCGAATGGATTAGCCCAATAAAATCCATCATCGCGGACTGAGCCGATATATTTTCCAAAGAGTACGAGTACACGGGCTTCATTTGGCTGGACAATGAAGAATCCTCCAGTTGAAAGCATTGCAATTACAAACAGGATTATTGTTTCGACAACATATTTTGGATCTTCATTTATCGCCATCCAATAGACCAAATAGCCGATAATGAATAAAAGCACCGCGAAGATCAGAAATGCCAAATAGCCACTGATTCGCCTGCTAATTGTTTCAGTCATAGTTTTCATTGTGCATTATCTCCTTTCTAAGATTTGCTATCACAATGATAGCATAGTGATATCATTGTGTCAAGTTAATTTTTCTGGAGAGGTTGGGATTGTCGATAAATCCTTTTAAAATATGATAGTTAGACAAACATTAATTTTTGGATTTGCCGTGTCTGAGGAATTGACAATCCACATCAGATTCTACGAAGAGCTGAATGATTACCTTCCTGAGGAAAAGAGAAAAGTCTGCTTTACACAATCGTTTGCCACCGGTGTGACTCTGGAGGATACAATCAATCACTTTACGATTCCCGTTGGAGAGGTAGATTTAATTCTACTCAATGGAAAATCAGCAGGATTAGAGAAGCTGCTTCACGATGGTGATCGAGTAAGCATCTATCCTGTCTTTGAATCTTTTGATATCTCAGATGTGCAAACTATTCGTGAAAGACCGTTACGACAATCCCGCTTTATCCTGGATGTTCATCTCGGAAAACTCGCGTTCCATCTCCGTATGTTCGGTTTCGATACCATGTATCGAACAGATTTTCAGGATCATGAACTCGTTCAAGGATCGATCGGCGAGCAGAGAATACTGTTGAGTAAGGATAGATCTCTTCTTAAAAATAAACAACTCACACATTTTTATGAAGTGAAAGATAATAATCCCCGTATGCAGTTGATTGAGGTGATGCAACGATTCGATCTGTATAACTCCATTCATCCATTCACTCGATGCCTGTTGTGCAATACAATACTGCTGCCCATTGAGAAAGAATCAGTCCTGGACAAACTCCCGGAAAAAGTGAAATTATGTTTTAACCACTTTATGTTCTGTCGGAGCTGCGAACGGGTGTACTGGCCGGGTTCCCATTTCGAAAAGATGAAGAAATTCATCAATGAGATTTTGAACTGTAGTGGGAAAGAAATACGGAAGAATATTTTTTCTAAGGGGCCTTTTTCTGAATAATATTCTGAAGATATTTTACCAAAGCAACACGGTATGCCGGTTTATAGAATGATGCATATTGTTGGGAATGATGCTGGGCAGGATAGTTCTGTCTTTGTATACTCTGGAAATATTGCTGTAGGTCAGCCTTCTTGCACGTGATCAGCGTATCAAGAGAAAGCTTTTCGATATCACTCCACCAATTCTGCAAGTTGTCTCTCGATTTGATAAATACTTTCGCTGTTTTTAACATTGCGTCGAGAAGTTCTTTCGGATTCCTGCCCAGGGCTTTGAATGGCCGGAGATTGATCCGGGCTAGCGAGCTATCAGGAGAAATAAACTCTAGAAGCGGTTCATTCAGGTTGGCGTTTACAGAAGCTAGTTCGGCGAAAAGATATTGGGAGAGAGCTGATGTATCAACCATCAGGTGTTCATTTCCCATTGCCGCCTGGTAAACCAGTTTGTAATAATCCTGGATTTCCATTTTTGGATAGCGGTGGTAGTGTGAGAGAGCAATGTTACGAAACGACGGTTGAGAATATATCTGAGAAAATGATTGAATGAAGAAGAACAGAAGCAGCCAGTGTGTATATTGTTTCATTGTGTGCAAGTCTGAAGTATCTCCCTTCTGCTAAAGTGATGATGGGGCGGGGGAGTCATGTTCTGCCCGGGCATTTCAGATTTTTGGTATGATATTGCTTGAACAGTTTGCAGTAGACTGCCAACGCTTTTCGACATGCACCGATTGCATCCTCCGCTCCAAACTCAGCATGGGTACAGAAGTAATCACAGAACAGTGGCAGATCGCCGGTACGTTTAGCCTTGATCCGATCTGCGGTTTTTTTCTTTTGAATTCTTTTTGGCATCATCGCTCAAAATGCACCATAGCGGCTATGGAGCTGAAATACTTTCCATTGCTGCCATCCTGATAGTTCAATTTTCCTGGTGAGAGAACACACTCTGGACGTCAGATTAGGATGCTCGCATGGCTTCGATTTCTGCGATTGACTTCGGGATCGGTTGGCCGATGATACGACCACCATTGTTCGTAACGACAATATCATCCTCAATCCGTGTGCCACCGTAGCTGCGATATGCATCCAGTTTACCATATTCAATAAACTGGGTGAATTTATTCTCAGATTTCCAGAGGTCGATTAATGCCGGAATAAAATAGATTCCCGGCTCAATGGTTATCACGTGGCCAGGCTCGAGTGTGCGGGCCATTCGGAGCGAGCGTAATCCGAATTGCGTACTGCGCGTCATGGTCTCTCCATATCCTACAGAGTCTTCGCCGAGATCTTCCATGTCATGCACATCAAGGCCCAACATATGTCCGAGTCCATGTGGGAGAAAGAGCGCATGGGCTCCCCGGGTAACTGCTTCGTCAACATCTCCCTTCATGATTCCTAGTTCCTTCAAGCCTGACGCTATTGTGCGTGCAGCGAGAAGGTGAACCTCCTTAAACGGAATACCAGGTCTTACAGCAGTGATGGTTGTTTCATTTGTTCGAAGGACGATGCTGTAAATCTCTTTCTGTTGTTGTGTAAAGTGTTTATCGACCGGAAAAGTTCTCGTGATGTCGCCGGCATAGTGCATTGCAGTTTCAGCACCCGAATCATTGATAACCAGTTTCCCCGAGGAGAGCATATTCCCGTAATAGTGATTGTGGAGTGTCTCGCCATGTATTGTGAGGATCACCGGAAAGGAGATCCGTCCACCGCAGGCGCGTGCAGTTCCCTCGATGAGTCCCGCAACTTCAAATTCGTACATTCCTTCTTTCGCGGTTTTCATTGCCGCTGTGTGCATCGCAGAGCAATAGGCAAGCGCTCGTTCAAGCTCTTCTAACTCTTCGGAAGACTTTATCGAGCGCAAAGTCACGATGCCTTTTATGAAGCTGATTGAAGCAGACTCTTTTGTTTTACCCCGTTCGATACCAAGCAAGCGTTCGATAGCTGCTGCATTTTCAGCCCGATAGGGAGGGAGGTGATGTACCGTACGGCTCTGTGCGATTGCTTTCTGGAGATACTCTTCGAGCTTGCTCATTGGCTGCACTTGTTGCACACCCACCTGGTCGGCTTTGTCTTGCATCGACGGTTGAGGACCCATCCAGATAATATCGTTCATGGTAAAGTCATTGCCGAAAAGGATTTCTTCTCCACTCTCTGTGTCGATAACGGCTACAAGATCGGGAGCATCCAATCCAAAAAAGTAGAGGAAGGTGCTATCCTGACGAAAGGGATAGGCATTATCGGTATAGTTCATCGGGCTTTCTGTATTGCCGAGGAAGAAGAGAACGCCGTTCTTCACTTGTTGCCGTAACTGTTGTCTTCGGCTCGCATAGGTGGTTGCAGGGAACATAATAGAGGACTCCTTTCATAATCTGGCGCTTCCATCCAGGAAGCATTTCAGGAAAAGTAAGAGAAAGTGTAGAGAAAATTAGATGAAAATGCCAGATGAGATATTCGATTTTTCTCGATGCGTAATTCAGGGTCATCGATAAATAAACAAAAGGCCATCTCAGTTGTCTGAGATAGCCCTTTGAGATACTCGATTGAGAACATTTGTTATGGAGTGATACCGAATGGGGAGACCTTGTTGATATTTTGAGCAATGATCCTGTTCATATCCCATTTGATCGTGACGGTGTTACCTGTAGTCGTGAATTCCTTCATCTCCTTGTTAATCGGAATGTACGTTGGAACGAACACCCGGGTTCCTGGTCCGCCATCGGCGGTGTTTGTATTGCCATCGATCTGACGCTGAGTGACCGGCAGCCGGATGCCAAGATCACTCATCCGATGCCCTTCGCCAAAAAAGATTTCCTGGCGTAATAAATAGAGCATGGAAATGTGATCAGCTTTTGCCACCAGAGCATTCACCTGAGCAATGGTTACAGAGGTACCGGAAATTGAATAGACGGTAACGATGGAAGAGCCACCACGTTTCTGAATTAATCCTGCAATAGCAGGTGCAGTCGCATCGGCTTTGACCAATAACGCTGCATCATTTGGGTGCTGTGGACGGGCATCTTTATCGTTATAGGTTGTTGTTGACCTGCTACGCGCAAGGGTTACAGCATCAGCCATCGATTTTCTTGCTCCCGCGAGATCGCCATTGGCAATTGCAGCCTCCGCAAGAATGAGATGCGCTTCTTCTGTCTTCAGAACCGGCATCGATGTTGTTTGCGTGCTAAATTTTGGATCGAGGAAATCAAGTCGTGGCAGAGGTTGAATATCATTCGTCGATCGGCCAACCAGTGCCGTATAAAGTGCTGATGTAACATTGATTTGATCAAATTGAGCATAGTACACATAGGTCGCACCCAATGCGAGAGCATCCTGTGCGGCCTGTGCGGCCTTAGCTTTGTCTTTGGCAATTCTGTAAGCCCGAGCCAATGCAAGTTTGATATTGCTCTTCATCGCCGTATTCGCTGTCAACAACCAGGCTGTATTCAGCGCATCGATTCCTTTCTGATTCGCATCCGCTGCACTGACCCATGGTTTCTTTTCCTCGATGGGGAAATTGGTAAAACTCTCAGCAAGGAGTACAAGAGCCATCCCCTTCATAAAATACACTTCAGATTTTTGTTCGCTGGTGACCAGATTATCTTTTGGAATAATCACGTTCAATCCAAAATCCGCCAGGGCATGCAGTGTTTGTATCGATTCGTACATTACGTCATAGGTAAAGGTGACCGGTTTAATGGTCGTTGGATAATCCAGATCGTTCGCATAGAATGACGTTCGATTATCCATGTTATCGGAAACCAAGTCGCAGATGAATCCTGTATTGCCGATGGTAATCGCCATCCGTCGTCGGAGTCCGACGAGGAGTGGTGTCGTTCCTCCACTCGCATTCGCGAGGAGGTTATCTTCGGTGATCTGTGGATTCTCTACTTTTGAAGGATCCACCAGATCACAGGCACTCATACTGATGAGACTCAGCACGAGAAGTACCCGTATGATCCACGATGATTGATAAGATTGTTTATTCATAGTATCTCCTGTGAATAGAATTTCTGTTGACTCAGGTTCATATGGTTAGAGAGTAATATCGATACCCAGGCGGAACTGACGCGGCGCTTCGACGGTCGTTCCAACGATTCCACCCAATTCGAGCGTGCCACTCGGAATGAAACTGGTTTCCGGATCTACCTTTGTTGCTTTGGTCGCGAATGTCGCAATGTTCCGTACGCTGGCTGTGATGTAAGCACCGTTGAGAATATTGCGAGGTAGTCGGTAGCGAATCGACAACTCTCTCCACTTTAACCAGTCGCCTTTTTCCACAAGATAATACGAAGCGGTATTCCTATTATAGGCAACTGAACCGGTTTCAACTTTTGGAATTAACGCAATCACCTCTTGATATAATACTGGATTGGCAAGTGCGTTAACCATTTTTCGTGAAAGTGATTGATTAATAATATAATGACCAAAGGCTCCTTCAAACAGCGTTGTAATGCTGATATCTTTGAACAGTACAATATCACCACCAAACGATGTCGTGAGAGTTGGGGTTGGTGTTCCAACATAAACCTCGTCAGAATTACCGCGATATGTTCCATCCGCTTCGAGTCTCGGTTTCACTGCACGGATTGTTCCGACGGGTGATCCAACATGAGCTCGCATGGGTGCAAATAAAAACCCGGTAATGGTAAATTCGGCTGCTCCACCCAGGCTTGTGAGTTCGTTATACAGTGTCGCAACGGTTCCCCTCAAGTTTACGCTCAGATCTTCCGACTCCACAGCGGCTGCACGGATAGAGACCTCAATTCCACGATTAAGGATCTCAGCAACATTCCGGCGTTGGTTGCCCAGGCCGGCTGCAGGATCTTCAGTGATATTCCCGAAACCGCCATTAGTGATCTGTCGGAAATATGAAAATTCAACCGAGAGACGGTCATTGAAAAATCCTGCGTCGAATCCGGCATCAATCGATGTGGTCTTTTCCGGTAGAAGGTCTTTGTTTCCTGGATTACCAAACGCAAGTCCGACATCATTCATATAATTTGCAGCACCGTACTGACGGTCTCGTGTGAAGGGAGGTGGGAAGCTTCCGGTTTTACCCCATGATCCGCGGACTTTAAAATTGCTGATCGTAGACCTGATGGCCTCTGGCCACCATTCTTCTTCAGCAATGTTGTAGGCGACGCCGACTTTTGGATAGGTTTGAATACCAATATTTTTTCCGAACGCTGAGTTCCCATCGAACCGCACACCGACATCGAAATAGATACGGTCGAATAGTGCAATTTGATCTAACACATGGAATCCATAGCTGAATAATTCCTGATTTACTTCGAATCCGGTAATGACCGAAGCGTTATCGAAATCTTTTGTTCCAGGGATTTTAAATGTAGTTCCTGATCCGCCGACATTACGGTCGTCGACCCGAAATGCCTGATACCCGGCGATAAGTTTCTGAGACACAGGTCCCACTTCAGGAAGCGTAAAGGATGCATTGTAAGCGAGCGTTAAGGTCTTATATTCCCGATCAGACCGGTTCAGATATCCACCGACTGTGCCGAAGAATGCACCACCCTCCATGGGAACGAACACGCGGTCTTCACTCTTTCGGTAATCGACACCGACGATGAATTTATTTTCCCACCAGGAGAAAGGTTGGTATGTTAAATTGGTGGAGGTGATGAAACGATTCGATGTTTCATAGAATTCGTTTAACATATGTTGAGCGAGCAAACTATCTTTGTTCGAGGAAATGTCAAACCTGCCTTCAATTTCCATGTTGCTCAGTATCCCTTGAGAACTATTGTCATTGTACATCTTTCCGAATCTGTTTCGCGAGTAGTTGGCAGAGAATTCAAGGCTAGCCACTTCTGAAACGACAACGCGAACTCCGCCGGATAAATTGTAAAGCTGATCGTTCAGTCTATTCTCCAGAGCGACACCTTTATTCTCCCTGATTTGTCCCGCAACGTTGTACGAGATCACATCGCTGCCGCCGGTGGCAGCCAGCCGATAACTCTGGAATGCGCCATCCTGGAAAAACTTATCTTTAGTGTATTGAGAAACGATATTTTCAAGGTGAGGCATATCCATACCGCCGACAATACTTGCTGACCAGCGAATTGCACCGGGTGTACCTTTTTTGGTAAAGATCTGGATGACGCCATTCGCAGCTTCTGAACCGTACAGCGTTGCAGCTGCACCGCCTTTAATGACTTCAATTCTATCGATTTCGCCTGTCATGATATCTGCAAGAGCTGTGGAGCGTGTGCCGCCTGTTCCATTGCTACTCAGATACGACATGCTGTTATCGACGCGAATTCCATCCACGTAAATCACAGGAGTTGTTTGTGAGAAGGCACCTTTGACTCCTCGTGTTAAGATACGGGCGCCCTGGCCGGGAGCACCGCCCTGTTGGAGTGCAGTCATACCAGGTATTCTACCCTGCAGTACGGCATCGAGTGTTTTCACCGGAATATTTTCTAAATCCTTTGCCGAGACGGATTCGACAGTTGATGCCAAGCGTCGTTTTTCTGTAGCGAAGCCCTGTCCGGTTACGACCACTTCATCCAATTGTACTGTTGTGGCGGTCAGCACAAAGTCCACTGTTGCCGGACGTCCTGCCGCAACGGTCACTTCTTTGGAAAGATTCTTATAGCCAACGAATCTGGCAATCACATTAAACTTGCCGGCCGGCACTTTTCTGATGACGAAGTTGCCTTCGAGATCAGTAACCGTTCCGATCGTTGTGCCCTCGAGAATGATATTGGCACCAATCAGTGCTTCACTTCTCGTGGCATCTTTTGCTGTTCCGCGAATCTCGCCGGTTTCCTGGGCAACAAGCACCGAGGAAGTACAGACGAGAATTACGAGGAAGAAACTGACCGCTAAAAATTGTAGCGATTGTTTCATGGATACCTCCTGCAATAAATGAATCGTGGATGTGGATTATTGAGAATCTCACGAAGAATAATGAGATTATTGTAATTTGAAACCTTCTTCTCTCTAAAGCCGCCATTGCTGCATGACGTGAATATGCAGCTTCACTCGTCGACAACAACTCCAAAAGGTGCTCAACTTCTCGTTTGCTCGAAACGCGAATATTTCCCTCTGCGTGCTGCCGGAACAAATATACAAAAAAAAATCAGGTTAACCATTTATCCCAAAAATATTTACATCAGGCAAAAAACTGAGTATTTTCAAACAACCATCGGAGAAACAATCTCCGCTCTTTCCATCATCATTTCAGATGAGGGTTATATGAAACAGATATTCCTCGTTGCCTGCGTCTTCCTGCTGTTTGGTTGTGCTGGAACAACCGATGCTGTAAAATCCACTTCATCGAGTGATATATTGACAGGAACCGAGATTGAAACCACCTCCGCCTACTCGGCGATGGATGCTGTCCGAATCAAACGCCCGACCTTTTTGAGAGCTCGCGGTCCAAAAGCAATTGGATCCGTTTCGCGCTCGAATATTAAACCGGTTGTCTATATTAATGGAGCATACCATGGTGAACTGGAGTCCCTCAACAATATCCTTGCTGCAACGGTGAAAGAGATTCGTTACATCGAACCGGGAAATGCGACCATGCAGTACGGATCCGGGCATGTTGCAGGAATTATCATGGTTATTACCAAGTGATATCCAAGTGCCGTTCTTTGGTCGAATCATCTTTTAGAAATTTCTTTTAGAACCAGTATCACATTCTGTTTTCTATGAGGGGAGGTACTGCCGGAAAATTATTCCGTGGCCCGACAAATCCTCGTTGACTCTTCACGCTCCCATGTGTTGTCGAATTAATAGAAGATTGACAAAGAATACTATCAATTTGTGACGATCAGAGAAAAATCTAATGTGAAACTCCGAATTATGGCTATGAGCGATTTGACGCGCTCACAAGAGGCAGCTGCAAATTCAATGATGGAAAATTTGCTTGTCAGATGGAATAAAAATATCTTTTATTCAAACAGACCGGAACTATTATTCCAATTGCACCTGTTTTCTTTGTTCGAGTCAAGGGGGATTTTTCCTTTCTGGTCAACGTAACGTGTCCGGTTTATTTCCCTTTATCTGAGAAGGTACCATTCGATTGGATCTATCGAGAGGTCTCCGATGAAAAAAAACAATCCCGAACAACTTAGTTTCGAAAAAATTCAGAAACGGATCCGCTCATCCCTTTCTTCCCTGACTGAAACCGATCGAAGAATTGCGCTCTATATTTTGGAAAACCATAATCTCGTGGCATTATCCACGATTAGTGAACTCTCTGATTCACTCAAGGTGGGGCGTGCATCGGTTGTGCGGTTGGTACAGAAGCTCGGTTATAAAAGCTTTTCATCGCTGAAAGCTGAAATGAAAACACTCCTCCATAATGAGATTCGACCGATGGAAAGTTTTCACCTTGCCCTCGATCGACAGACCACGCAGCATCGTTATTTACATCCTATTGCCGACCAGGAAGTGAGAAATATCAATGCCACGCTCTCTATGATTGATGAAAAGGACTTTAAACAGGCTGTACAAATGCTTCAGCATGCGGATGAGATTTTCACTGTAGGGATGGGGATCTCGTCGTATCTTGCCGGTATGGCAGCGTACCTGTTGCGAAGAACCGGTTTGCGGGCGGTGCCTTTAACTCAGATCGGCAACAGATTCACCGAACAATTGCTCACGATCGATAAAAACGATTTGTTGCTTGCGTTCTCGATGCCGCCATATCTGCAGGAAACACTGGATGCTGCTGAATTTGCCCGTCAACAAGGTGCGAAGGTGATTGGTGTAACGAACAGTCCAACATCGCCAATTGTCCGGTTGGCTGACCTCTATCTCCTGGCAAAGACAGAAAGTAAAACTTTCACCAATTCGGTATGCGGACTGATCGTGTTAGTTACCGCACTTGCAGCAGAAGTGGCCACACAGAATCCCAAACGATCGCAGGATACCTTTCAGAAAATTTTGACCCTGCAGAGCAAACGTCATTAACAGAATAGCGGATCCGGTTCCAGATAAGATGCATCACCGGTTTGCGAAACTCAGTGAAATCAGGAAACCCACTTTGGCAATTTCGGCCATGATATCCGGATTGATCCGGTAGATCGTATCGCCCGGCTGATGGTACGCAAGGTGTGGTCCATTGGAACCGAAGGTCACCACAGGTGCTCCCATTTTGAAGAACCATGCAAAGTCGCTTGAACGCACACCGATGGTTCTGATCGGGCTTTTCCCGCGAATGATCTTCACTTGAACATCAGCCTCGTCGATGCACTGTTTGAGATATGAAGGAGATTCACTGTATCCGCACTATGCACCATCGCCCTCGCCTACCATATCGAAGTTGATCATTCCGGCAACCTTATTGAACGGTTTCGGCAGATTTTCCGAAACATACTTTGAACCCTCGAGCCCTTTTTCCTCGCCGCCAAAGAGAATGCAAACAACTGATCGTTTAGGTGGACTTTGCTTTAAAGTCGCAAAGGCCTGAGCGATTTCCATGACGACAGCACTTCCGCTTGCATTATCTTCAGCCCCTGTGAAGATGATTCCGGCATGAAGTCCGCAATGGTCGTAGTGTGCACCGAGGATGATACACTCCTCTTTCAATGCCGGATCGGATCCTTCAAGGATTCCAATGATATTATATCCTATTCCATCGGGATAATGCTGTGATTGAACATGGTAACGGGCTTTCGATTTAAAGTTAAAGGATCGAGGAGTTTTGGAATCGAGAAGGTTCTTGAGCAGCTCGGCCGACTTCAATCCCTGTTCCTCCAAAAGAAGATCGGCTGTTTTATAACTTACCTGAATGGGACAAAATCCTTTGATCCAATCGCCATTGGGGTTTGCATTGACGGTTTCATAGATGTAGATCAGACCGAGCGCACCCTTGTCTTTTGCCACCTTCATTCGTGTCCGGTGTTCATCATAATAGGTAAAGAGAGAATCATCGTTGTGACGCGGTGTGCCGCGGAAACAGACAACAAGCTTATTCTGGACGTCAACACCTGCATAGTCATCATACTGAAGTGCAGGAGCATTAATGCCCCATCCGACAAAGACCAACTCCGCTTCGAACTTGCCGCTGTCTGTGAATATGAGAGGGAAGAAGTCCTTGTTCATCTCTAATTTCACTTCTTTCGTCGTTCCCGATTCCGTCGGAAGCAGCAATGTCATCTCAGCGGAAGAAATCAAAGTATAGGGCGATGGATAGGGTTGCAGGTATCCGTTTCGAGTGTCGTACGGTTTCAATCCCCATTCGTTGAATTGAGAAGCAGCCCATCGCGCCGCTTCGGTATATCCCTTATCTCCGGTGTAGCGACCGGCATATTCGGGCAGACACATGGTGCGGCAATACTCGTAGACATCGTGCCTGTTGATTGTTGAAAATCCTGGTGGAAGTTTCTTCTCTGAATATTGTGCCTTGAGTTGAGCAGATGAGGTGAGGATGATTATGATAGCGAGAATGTTGATGAAACGTTTCATAGTTCAGGCTCCAATGGTATCGAAGGAAAAATCTGGAACGAATAGTGGGAGAAAATTGAGAGAGATTCAAGTGTATGTTGGAAAAGCAGAAGTCCGTCTTTTTTCCAGATGAACCGATGTTAAAAGACGAACTTCTTAGCTTGGGATTGCCATCCCAACCCTCACCCTGATTATAAATCATCCCTCTCCCGTCACGCGGGAGAGGGACTTGAAGGTGAGGGAGGAAAATCGGTATTACTATGCGATAACTTCTGACTCTTCTGCACCTGATAATTCTCGTACTGAATCGCATACTTTGTTCTCCGCGCATCCGCAGAATCGAGTAGGTATTATTGCTCCTGGATAAATGCGCTTCCGGTTCTTGTTACTGCGACGGCGGTGGGAGGAGGGTAATTCGTGCTGGGTGATCCGAATATCTGTAGCATTCGGTCTTCTTTTTAATCGAATTGTTGCATCAGAGTTGCACGAACAGTTATGATGGTGCCGTTACAACCTCGACACCATTCGTCCAGAGTTCATACTCACTCAAGTCAACTTCATCATTCCAGTAAATGCCATAACCACCCGAATCAACTTTCACAGCCTTAAAAAAAACATCATTCTTTAGTATCTGGAAAACTTCCATTTCGAGCAATGGAGTACAGTTATAGATTTTTTGAACACCATTAACGAATCTGACTTCTAATTTATTATTTTCCAGTGCTTGAACCGAAAGAATTTTTTGGGTGTTCATCGTTCTTACTCCAATCCTGGCAACTGCTTGAACTCATTGTTCTGCCACATACGCAGTAATTCGTTTTGATAGATCATTCCCCATTCCTTCACTAATTTTTGTGATCTCGATGGTAGATCTCCTTCGATCATTTCCAAAGTTTCAATTGCAAATATGCCATTGAATTCACCATAGACAGCGTGAAAATGGGGGATACCGTGTTCACTCTGACTGAAGTACATTTTGATGACAATGCCATAGAAGCGAGCAATAACGGGCATAGATTTCTCCTTTTAATACACTTCAAATTGCCCTTCAATACATTCCAACATTATCACTTTTCAAATTGATTGTCAAGTTAGAGCCGGAATGAGATAGAAGTCCGTCTTTTTCCAAGATTGACCATGAGGAAAAGGCGGACTTCTTACCTCACGATTACCACCCAACCCTCGCCCTGTTTATGAACTGTCCCTCTCCCGTTCTGCGGGAGAGGGACATAGGGCGAGGGAGAAAAATCGATACTACTCTGCTTACTTCTTCCCCCTCTGTACCTGATAGTTTTCAAACTGAATCGCTTTCTTCGCCCTTCGAGCATCTGCAGAATCGAGAAGCTGCTGCTTGTAGGAATCGAGTCTTGAGCGCTGCTCACGGAGACGGCCGCTTCCGGTTCCCCCGGTCATTGCTGCCGGCGAGGCTCCCAGCTCCTGCTGTGTGGATTGGATGAGCTGCAATGCTTCTCCTTTTTTCCCCTCATCCAGGGCTTTCATTGCTCTCTCTATAGAACGGGTTGAAAGAGCGACATCAACCTTCGCCTGTGTCTCGAGATCGCGATTCTTATCAACCTCGACAATGTTTCGGGTATATCGAACAGTTGTCGTAAAAGATGGTTTCCGATCGATGCGTCCTCGCTCGTCATCGAATTGGAGTTCACCGCGTGCGACAAGCAAGGAACCTGTTCCTTCAGGAACTTCAAGCTCAAATGTCAACTCCCGATACTCGCCTGAATAAATATCTCCCAATGGAATTCTATTCCGGTCGCCTCGCGATTCCCGCTCGCAGCCAATCACATCGTGTAGACGGACTCCACGGCCCAGTGACAGTTCCAACATGGCATTCTGCGCTACAACCGCTGAGAGTTGATTGAATTCCTTGCTCACAATCGTCGCGAAGTTTCTGGGGCTCTCGATAAAGTAATAATTGCCTCCACCGCTTTCAGACAATCCGACCATCATATTCTCGTTATAATCAAGTCCGACACCAATGGTTGTAAGAGAGATTGACTGGTTTCTGTAAGTCCGAGCTCTCCTTCTCAATTCATACGGATCGACGATGCCGCGGTTCGCCAGTCCATCGGAAATGAGTATGACTCTATTCACATACTCTCTATCGAGATTCTTTTCCACTTGCGCGAAACCTTCGAGCATACCACCTCCGAGATTTGTCGTGTTGCGGGGAGAGATATCATCGACCATCCGATGCAGCTTACGCTTATCGGTCACTCTTCTTCCGCTTGTTAAGACGTCGATCTCATCATCATAGATCACGAGGGAAAAGAGATCCTTTTCCTCAAGCTGATCGATGAGGGAGTGCAGTGCCTTCTTAGCGTAGTCGATTTTTCTGTCGTCTGCCATTGAACCGCTCCGATCGAGCACAACGGCGAGGTTCATCGGGCGGCGTGCGCGGGATTCGAGTTTCGGGGCATGAATCGATACATGCAGATAGACCTTTCCACCGTGATGCGAAATGAACGGTGTGTTTAATCTGCCGTCCAGCGAAATCGCCGTTGTTCGTTCGGAGGAAATTCCGAAGGAACTGAAGAGCAGAAATGTCGCGATAAATATCAGGTGTCTCATTGTTCTATCCTCCACATTATTCGTTGTATTGATTGCGTCTCGTTTTTCTTTCTCCCCCTTTTTCAAAGGGGGCCGGCCCGCTCCGCCGAAGCGGGAGCGAGGCTGGAGGGGGATTTCGAAAATCTTCTTCCTCCTCAGCAAAACCAAATCCCCCTTCCCCCCTTTACGAACTTATCATTACCCATATCTTTGAAAAATGAGATAGGCTTGAGCAATATCATCGAGACGTCTCAAGCCGCGCCACAATACTTTCACACCCGGATATCCATCACCCTTGCGTCCTAA
>JAZDJN010000003.1:0-61733 GCA_043803945.1 bacterium
TGCGCAAAACCATCGGAATGGAAGGACAAAAGAACTAAATCGAAACGACGTTACAGTTACGCTAAACTACTAAATATACGGGCTTGGAAGGTGGGTAAAAATAATTGTCGTTGGTGGGTAATTTTAATTGACGTTGATCAGTTAGCCCGTACTCTTCATATACAATATACAGCGGATAACCAGTGACCACATTCAATCAATCAATATCTCGTAGTACAGCTCGGAGATATGGTTCGCCGGGGTATTCTTCCTTCATGGCATGATAGGAAGTGCGGTCATTCACTTTTAGTTTGGAATGGAACGAATGGAACAATCAATACAGGAATTCTATAACAACCTTGCATCGTCGTACGACGAGATGACAGGATTTGAACAGCGCTTTATCAAGGAGCGGCCGTTCTTTCGATTGTTCGTTGAACGATACAGGATTCAGAAGGCTCTGGACCTTGGATGCGGCACCGGCTTCCATACGCTCCTGCTGGCACAACTTGGCGTAATAATGACCGGAGTCGATGTTTCTGAGGAGATGATTGCCATTGCCGAAAAACATAGCAAGAATCTTGGTCTCAAAGCGACATTTATCCATTCAACGTTGCAGCACGTCAATGGTGTAGTTCGAAAACAATTTGATGCTGTCTTCATCCTCGGTAATACTTTGCCTCACCTTCATCCAGCTCAAGAACTGGTTGAGGTGCTTCACTCTCTGCGCAATTTGATAAAACCCGGTGGAATGGTGATGATACAAAATTTGAACTATGACCGGATCCTCAAAGAACGTAAAGCAATTCAGGCAATCAAACAGCAGGGAGAAAAAACATTCAAACGCTCATACAAGTATCGGGGAGATAGCATTCTCTTCAAGGTCTCTATTCATGATAAACTCCACGATGTTCCCCGTGAATCGGAGAGTACGCTTACACTCTATCCTCTCTTGGAACGCGACCTGCGGAATGTTCTGGACCAGGCGGGCTTTTGTGAAATTGAGTCGTATGGCTCGATTGCTTTCGAAGCGTATGAACAGTACTCCTCAAAGGATCTCGTCGTCATTGCGAAGAACGGCATCGAGAAATACTAGTGCGTCTTTCGAAAACTTTTCTTTGATAATTAGTTTTTATTCTCTACCATCTCAACCATCCATATCTGCGAATTGCTCATCTTGGGAGAATTCTTGCTGCACAGAACACTGAGTAAATTTATTCCACAGTTTCCAGAATTGAAGATTCTATTAAAAGAATTAATTGCATGACTATTTCTTATCGAGTTCTTTGCCTCTTGATCTTAGGGACGTTTCTTTCCTATGCCCAACAGGACTCCTCTCAAGGGAGCATCTGGGGATCAGTGATAGTCGATTACTTCTACAAATTGAAGGGGGATACCACTCGTTCAGGTTCAACCATTCAATATTCTACTCCCGTTCAGCAAGATGACCAGGCTTTCCAAATCCGACGCTTGTTCCTTGGATATAATTATTCGTTTTCCAAAAATATCCATGGCGAAATCGTTTTCGAAAGCAATGATAAATCGCTCGATGCCTCCGGACGATACACCACGTTTCTCAAACGAGCATTTCTTGAATGGAAGGATATATTCTCCGGCAGCGATCTCTCATTTGGCCTCATTCCAACACCGACGTGGCTATGGAGTCTTTCGGATAAGGCCTGGGGGTATCGATCTCTTGAAAAAACTATCTGCGATCAGCGGGGGCTGGGGTCAGGCAGTGATCTGGGGATTGCGTTGCGCGGAACGTTCGATCAAGATCGCCAGCTTACGTATGTGGCGATGATTGGAAATGGATCGGGGCCGAAGCCGGAGGATAATCGTTATAAGAAGTTCTATGGTTCCATGAATGCTGCCCCCTCAAAAGAGGTAAGTCTCGAACTGTATGCAGACTATGAAAGTGGCTCAAATTCACGCAGCATCCTGACCACGAAAGGAATCGCTTCGCTGCAACTCTCTCACCATATTCTCGGATTGGAGTTGGTGCAGCAACGGCGGAAGAAGCAGGAGGTGAATGGCTCCGATCGGCTCATTACTGGTCTGTCGTGCTTTGCTCGAATACGGATCAAGATAGTGGAGAATCTGACCGGCATTGTACGGTATGATCGGTTTAATCCGGATTCTAATGAGCTGAAGGGCTATACGGAGCATTTCTTTTTGATTGGATTGGATTACCAGCCGATACAATCTATCCATATTATGCCAAATGTATGGAGTAACGCCTTTACAATGAAAGAACCGGGGACAATAGAAAAACAACCCGATGTGGTTGCGCGATTGACGTTGTATTTTTCATCCAAGTGAAATCCTGAATCAAGAAGCAACACTAATCCTGATGATAACCTCTCATCACTTCACATTCCATCAAACCAGGTTGAAACAGTCTCGATGTGGCAGCATTACGAAGGCCTTACCTGTGTGCTTTGAGGAAGCGAGTGATGCTGATAGGGTGCTGCATCCTGCCGAACTTCGAGAAGTACGTCGCCGAATAATTCCAGATTCTTTTATTTGAAGACGAAGAAAAAAGTTAACCGTGCGACGACATCGGCATCCTTTGAAAGGTTACGGGGGCTCCGATCAGAAAACGTATTGATCCAAAGGTTGGGCATCACATGGATATTATTAACCGGTGAGTAGTCGATGCCAATGGTAAAAAAGGTATCCTCGTAATCAGCATTTGTCGTTTTGATATCCGGAATGTAGTGATCGATCCGTCCGAAGGCATTGATCTTCTCATTCAGCCGCAACCAGCTAAACACACTCCAGCCGAATGGCACTTTATCTGCACCGGAAACTCCTGCGCTTTTTTGAATCTGCTGCAGGGCTTCAACTCCAATCGTAGCGTTGTTCATCTCATATGCAGCGAGAATTTTCCAGGTTGTCTTATCCGAAGCATTGGCGGCGGGTTCGTAATCAAAATATCCCTCTACGGTCAATCTAGCAATTGGTTTAACATCGAAGAGTCCATAGAATTTCTTATACTTGTTATTTTCTGGTTTCTGTGCCGTGCCGTTGCCGATCATGAAGGAGTAGGCAACCGTCCCCTGACTGTTCAATTTCCCCCTCAGTGCAACGCCGATATCCGTGGCGGGACCAAGACCTCGATAATCGATAAGGACTTTCTCGACAGGCCGATAGATCCAAAATTTTTCGGTCGGATGGATCGTTTGTGTTGGAATAAGGCCGATAAAAAGGTTTGATTGCTGGAAGATCTCGCGCCACTCAAGATAGGCGGTCTTCACATAAAATCCATATCGCCCTCCGTTCTCCAATGATTTATCGTTCGACTCCAATAGCAACTGTCCGGAGAATGTCGTTGAGAACGTATGATCGTAACCCAAATACATCCGACGGATGTGAAAGGCATTCATATCTTTTTCTGTTTTTGAATATTGGGAAGGTGCAGCTTCGGCGGCATTACCGGTCAATTTATAATAATAATCACCAAAGATATATCCCCACACAGTTCCTGCCGGTTTTTCTTGTGCCGAAACGAAGGAAGTGATGACCAAAAACGAGGCAATTGTCAATCGAAATTTCATTGCTATATTCCAAGATCAAGTGAAAATAGAGTGGCATAATATAGAGATATTTTTTCATAATGATATTGATCCAGGGACAATAAACATCAAGGAGCACTCTATTTTCCAGCTTACCTAAGGAGAGAATAATTCCCTCATATCAAATAAGATAAGGTAAGTCCGACATTGGATAAGCTTTTTAGGAATTCTCATTGATGAATATAGAAAACATTTTTCATTTTTTATCGTTATTCTTTGACAAAGAAAGAGGATAGGTTGTGAATTCGATCGGCACTATCGACTTACGACTTATACTATCAGTACAAGCAGAAAAGCGAAATTCTATTATCAATTGTCTACATAGAGAATATCTCCATTGGTCGATATAAGAGGAGAAAATATTTTGAATAGACTTGCAGCAGTGATCACGATATGTGCGGGCATTTATTGCATGGTTATGCTTGCAGGATGTGCAGCTTCTTCTCCTTACACCCAGACTTCGATTTCCAACGCTATCAGTGAACGAACGGGAATGGATCTGAGATCTGCGGGTGTTGCAGACACCTCAAAACTCCCATCCACTGTGAATCTCGCTGATGGGCTTTCTGAAGAAGAGGCAGTGGCAATCGCTCTATGGAACAATTCTCAATTTCAAGTTGATTTAGCTGAACTGGGTTTTGTACGGGCTGATTTACTGGAAGCAGGATTACTCCGAAATCCAACCTTCTCACTCCTCTTTCCGATTGGGCCAAAGCAGCTCGAGTATGCTCTGAGTCTACCGCTCGAATTTCTTTGGCAGCGGCCATTTCGTATCTCTGTTGCTCAGGTGAACGCCGAGAAGGTGGCAGAGAACCTTGTTCATCATGGGCTTCAACTGGTACGAGAGGTGAGAATCGCCTATAGCGATCTCGCGGCAGCAAATGAAAAATACAAGTGTGTTACTGGAGAAGCTCAGGTGGCAAGAGAAACCGCACTGATCGCCTCCGCCAGACTTCGCGTGGGCGATATCAGCGGTTTGGAAGAAAACGCATTTCGGCTTGCGGCAGCTCAAACAGAGGATCGATTGCTCCAATATCTTCGTGAACAGCAACGGGGGGAGCTTCATCTTTCGCTGTTACTTGGTTTTTGCGTAGATACCATGAATGTCAAGCTGCAGTCTGTTGGCATGCCAACCAATTCGATACCGGGCAAAGATTCTCTTCTTGTGTTGGCATTTGCAGCACGTCCCGATCTCAGGGCTGCCGAGCTTGAGATCGAAGCCGCTGGAAAAAAAGCGGGCTGGGAAATCTCAAAGATTTTCAACCTCACTGCTGTGTTGGACGCAAAAAAGGAAGGTGAAGAAGGAATCATCATCGGGCCAGGCCTGGATGTAGAAATTCCGCTCTTTAACTGGAACGGTGCCGAGAGAACGCGGGCCCAAGCGGAATTGGAACTGGCTGCTAAACTGTATCTTGTGTCTAAGCAAAAAATAATCGCAGAAGTGCTTCAATGCTATTATGACCACCTGGCAGCACAACGGACGTGGAAGCTGCTGGAAGAGGAGATTATCCCCCTGGTGCTCTCGACAGAGAAAAAAGCAGAACAAGCCTATAAAGTAGGTGAAGCATCATATTTTGAGTATCTGGAATTCAAAAGGCAATTGATCGAAGCACGGGTACGCGAAGCAGAGGCAAAGGCTGAAGTGAAGCGATCGGTGGCAAATCTTCAATTCGCTGTCGGCTGCCGGTTCGATACACCGGTCAGCCGCAGCGATTCGCAGCCAAAAAAATCTATCGACCACTAGCTCTAGCAAGGACTATTCACGATCCCGAGATCGTTTAGACTATAGGAGGGAATAATGCATAAAGGTCTCCCCAAGTATTTTTTCGGCGAAGTGCTGTATTGTGTACTTATCTCCATCTTCATGATGTCTTGCGGTAAGGATGCCGCTTCAAAGAAAGAATCTCCTGCTGAAATTAAAAATCCCGTCGCAGAAAGTGAACTTACGACTATCACGCTGACGGAAAAAGCCGAACAGCGGCTGGGAATTGAAACGGTTGCAGCAGCTTCCACGTCTCTTCCTCATGTCTTAACGCTTGGAGGTGAGGTAATTGCCCTTCCAGGATGTGATGCAACCATCGTCGCTCCCCTAACCGGAACTGTGCGCAATGCACGAACAAGCCGGATCGTGTCTACAGGTACCCGGGTCAGTAAAGGTCAGGAGGTGTTACGGCTGCTCGTTCTGCCGCCTGAGAAAGATTTGATCAGTGCGCAGGAGGAGTTCGCAGTAAAGGAAATTGAATTAAAGAACGCTTCAGAAAAATTGAAACGAGCGGAACAGCTTATCCAAGATCGGGCAATCAGTGAGAAAGTGCTGCAGGAAACACAGGCTCAATTCGCTGCTGCGCGCGGCGCGATGACTGCGGCAAAAGCCCGTATGCAGCTTTTCAGCAGCAGTACCTCTGACTCCGTGGAGGGAAATCTCTCGACGCTGGTACTCGTATCGCCTTTCGACGGTGTGATTCAACGGATCTTTGTAACCTCAGGCCAGACTATTCCGGCATCGACCCCTATGTTTGAAGTAGCTAAACTCAATCCTGTCTGGATTAAAGTACCGGTATATGTTGGTGATGTAGCGCGAATCGATCGTAAAAAAGCTGCAACAATCACTCCAATGGGAGCGTCTTCTTTGCGGCAGGTAGTTCTTGCTCAACCGGTCGAAGGTCCACCATTAAGCGATGCGAGCAGTGCAACATCAGATCTCTTTTATAAAGTGGATAATACTGCGGGTCATTTTCGTATTGGTGAAAAACTCATGATCACACTTCCGCTGAACACTTCCAGTGCAACTCTTGTTGTCCCTATCGCAGCGATCCTCTATGATATTCATGGCAACAGCTGGGTCTATGTGAAGGCAAGCACACGAACCTATACCCGGCGGCGTGTTGAGGTGAGCTATTGTGTTCAGAGTTTTGCTGTCGTGAGCAAGGGTATCACTGCCGGCGATCAGGTAGTCACTTCAGGTGCTGCAGAGATCTTCGGAACAGAGTTCGGGGGTGGCAAATGATGAGATGGCTTGTTTCCACCTCATTGCGTCTTCGAGTGACGATTGTCGTGCTGACAGCAATCATCATGATTGTAGGGCTTCAGATAATAAGCAAAACGTATTTCGATGTCTTCCCTGAGTTTGCTCCGCCCTTAGTTGAGATCCAGACTGAGGCACCGGGACTCTCCACTGCTGAAGTAGAGGTACTGGTGACTGTGCCCATAGAAAATGGATTGAATGGAGTCTCATGGTTGAAAAAAGTGCGGTCCAAATCTGTACTCGGTCTGTCTTCCGTGGTGGTGTATTTTGAAGATGGAACAGACATTATGAAAGCCCGCCAACTCGTTCAAGAACGTCTCACGGTGATTGCAGAGAGGCTTCCATCGGTGGCACATCCTCCGGTTATTCTCTCGCCACTCTCTTCTACCAGTCGGATACTTAAAATTGGTATCTCTTCAACAAAGCTTTCACAGATGGAGATGACCACAGTTGCCAAGTGGACAATCCGGCCTCGGTTGATGTCGATTCCCGGTGTTGCGAATGTGGCGATTTGGGGGCAGCGAGACCGGCAGTTCCAGGTGCTGATTGATCCACAACGGCTCAATGCGCACGGTGTGACCGCAGAGGAGGTTGTCAATGCCACAAGAGATGCCGTCGCAATTGGCGGCGGTGGGTACATCGATACTCCCAATCAACGCCTGGCAGTCTCTCACGTCATGAAAATGAATTCACCGCAGGATCTTGCCAAGGTGCCAGTAGCAGTAAAAAATGGAATACCACTCACTCTGGGTGACGTCACCACGCTCGTGGAGGGTTCTCCACCGCCGATCGGTGATGCAATAATCAATGATGGCCCAGGCCTTCTTTTAATCGTCGAGAAGCAACCCTGGGGTAACACGCTGGAGATAACAAGAAAGATTGAAGAAGCACTCGATGCTTTGCGTCCCGGCTTAAAGGACCTTGATATCGACTCGAGTATCTTTCGTCCTGCAACCTTTATTGAAATGTCGTTGCACAATCTCAATAAAGCGTTATTGATCGGATGCCTGCTGGTGATCGTAGTACTGGCGTTTTTCCTCAATGACTGGCGAACGGCGTTGATCAGTGTGTTGGCAATTCCAACATCCCTGATAATGGCTGCCATTGCTCTCAACTACCAGGGCGGTACGATCGATACGATGGTGCTTGCGGGTTTAGTCATCGCTCTGGGGGAACTGGTCGATGATGCGATTATCGATGTTGAGAACATCATGCGCCGGTTACGGCTAAATCGTGCGGCTGGTAATCCGGTACCGGCCTTCACTGTTGTATTGAATGCATCGATGGAAGTACGAAGCGCAGTCGTCTATGGGAGTGTCATTGTTGCCATGGTCTTAATGCCCGTCTTTTTCCTTGAAGGATTATCCGGAGCCTTCTTTCGGCCTCTGGCATTATCGTATGTTCTTGCAATTCTATCCTCACTCCTCATTGCACTGACTTTGACTCCGGCACTTTCCTTGATGTTACTTCCAAACGCGGCAGAAAAAAAACTTTCTCCCTTCCTTCTCTGGCTCAATGCCCGGTATGAACGAACGCTGCAGCAGATCCTCCAGCGGCCGCGAAGAGTGTTTGGCATCGCTGGAATTGTTCTTGGCGTTGGCCTTCTCATCCTTCCGTTCCTGGGTGAGGAATTCCTTCCGCATTTCAAGGAGTATGATTTTTTAATGCATTGGGTTGAGAAACCGGGCACCTCCATTGAAGCAATGGATAGAATTACGGTAAGGGTCAGTAAGGAGCTTCGAGCCGTACCCGGGGTCCGGAACTTCGGTTCACACATTGGCCGCGCTGAAGTTGCCGATGAAGTTGTAGGGCCTAACTTCACAGAGCTCTGGATCAGCCTTGATCCGAATGTTGAATACGACAACACTGTGGCAACAATCCAGGAGATAGTCGATGGCTATCCCGGACTCTATCGAGATCTTCTCACCTACCTGCGCGAACGCATCAAAGAAGTGCTGACCGGATCTAGCGCAACGTTGGTGATCAGAGTGTACGGTGAGAATCTCGATATCCTACGGGCGAAAGCCAAGGAAGCACACGATGCCATCACCACAGTTGAGGGGGTAGTGGATTTAAAAGTACAGCCACAGGTTCTTGTCCCACAGATCGAAGTCCATGTAAAGCCGGAGAAAGCCACACAGTTCGGTCTGACCGCCGGCAAAATCCGAAAGGCAGTTAACCTTCTGATGAAGGGGGAGAAAGTTGGTGAGTTCTATCAAGACCAGAATATATTCGATGTGGCAGTATGGGGAGTTCCTGAAATTCGCTCCGATTTGAATAGTGTACGATCTCTTATGATCAATACCCATAATGGCGGATTGGTACCCTTACAGGAGGTTGCTGATGTTGTTATTGCACCGACGCCAAATCAGATAGTACGCGAGTCTGCATCTCGTTATACAGAGGTAACCTGTAATGTGCGTGGCCGGGATCTGGGCAGTGTTGCACGGGAAATTGAGCAGCGTGTCCATCAAATTACGTACGATCGTGGTTATCATGCAGAAGTGCTGGGAGAATATGCCGCAAAACAATCTTCACAAAATCGGATACTGGCACTCTCGCTCCTTGCTCTCGTCGGAATTTTCTTGATCCTGTATTCAGATTTTGGATCTCTCCGGGTAGTAGCGATTGTCATTGCCGGGTTACCGTTCGCTCTGATCGGAGGTGTCTTCTTCGCATTCGCCACAAGCGGAGTCCTCACCCTTGGTTCGCTCATTGGTTTTGTCACAGTCCTGGGTATTGCAACACGAAATAGTATCATGCTGATAAGTCACTACCGGCACCTTCAGATTATGGAGGGGCAACCATTTGGATTGGAGCTCATCATCCGGGGAGCAAAAGAACGGCTCGCCCCGATTTTAATGACAGCGTTAGCTGCCGCACTCGCGTTATTGCCAATCATCATTGGTGGAAATAAACCAGGCCAGGAAATTGAAAACCCCATGGCACTGGTGATATTAGGAGGTCTTATTACATCTGCACTTGTCAATCTATTTGCCCTGCCGGTCGTCTACTGGAAGTATGGAGAGAAGAGTCTCAATCGAACCGGAGATCACTGACTATTATTTGAGGAAATTCCTTTTCCTCTTTGTCTCAGCTTTCTTCAGGTAGGGGACCATCGACCTCTCTCTGAGAGATTCTTGTCGAACAGCAAGAAGTATTGAGTACTTTCGCATTACAGACTCAGGAAAGTCAATTCGTTCACTCTCCCTATACCATTAATGCAATGAAGGATTTGCACGTTGACTACACCAATGGACAGCTCCTTGTATTACTGCAGATGAAGAGCCACCAAGATACTGTGCTCATCGCTCTCAGTTCTTTCTCATTTCCACGAATTCTCCCACTCCTCATTAAGCGCTTCTGAGAATTGCCACAAAGAAAACCGTGAATTTCTTTCAATTTCAAATATTCAGAAGGGCAAGCAGTTTGTATCCATTTCATATGGGGTGGCTAGTTTTACTATTTAAATCCTTAATAGGCTTGTGGTATTTCCGGGATTATTATCACGAACCGTAGAGATATTTGAAAATCTCTCATCACGATATTGATTTAAAGTCTAAGGTACTGTAGAATAAAGAAGTGTAAACGGTCTCCCTGATCGTGACGGGCGGCTATCATAACAATGTCTGAACAATCATCACTTGCAATGGTGGATCGATTGATCTCTAGAATTCTCGCCCTTCTCCTCGGCGTTTCATTTTCCCTTCTTGCTCAGCAGTCAGGGATCTCAATTCGCGGTACAGTGAAAACACAAAATGGCGAGACATTGCCCGGTGCGTATGTCGTGGTTGTAGGGACACAGCGCGGGACGGCCTGTGATATTGAAGGACGTTTCGTTCTTCAGAATCTGGCACCAGGAACGTACACCCTGCAATTTTCCTATATGGGATGTAAAGGTGTGAAACTGCCGGTCACCGTTCGCGCCGGTGCAACCGTAGAATGTCATGCCACTCTTGAAGAGGACTGTTTTAAAATCGGTGAGATTGTTGTGATCGGTACGCGGGAATTGCTTCCTTCTGATCCGATTACCAAGACTCAAATTTCCTCTGCAGAAATTGAACACATGCAAGCCACAAGCATCGGTGATGTTTTAGACCTCGTTCCCGGAGTTCAAAAAACCTCCAACCCCGGTTTAAGTAAAACAAGTCAGGTGGCAATTCGCGGAATGGAATCCGACAATCTCTCCGCGTTTGGCACGCTCGTTCTGCTTGATGGTATCCCGATGTCGAATAACGCGAATCTTCAATTTGAGCGGCTTTCCGGAGCGACAGCCGGTTCATCAAACATGGGTGGCGGCGCAGATCTTCGCCTCATTCCTGCTGATAACATTGAGAATATTGAAATCACCCGGGGTATTCCTTCAGTACGGTATGGAGATGTTACTGCGGGTGTCATTAATATTAGGACCAAGATTGGTCCGCAGCCACACCGGCTCAAGATCAAGAACAATCCGGATACCAGGGAAGGGAATCTTGGGGGAGGAATGGTATGGGAGGGAACAGGCGTTACGTACAATTTGAATCTTGCCCAGAGCGAACGAGATATTCGTAAAACAGGTGATGAGTATTCCCGACTCACCGCCCAGGTTGTTACCACAAATACATTTCTCGAGAATTCACTTACCCTGAATAATAAATTTTATGCACAGAAGGTTTTTGATGAAGAGCAGCCGAAAGGAGATGTCCTTCAGACGAAGAACTTTAATCGCGGATTTAATCTCACCTATGGGCTCTGGGGAAAATATGAAGACACTGAGGTTTCCCGTATCGATTTCAGTACATTCCTGACGTATCGCAGGGAAAATAGTATGAAGTCGAGAATTGTCCAGTCGGATCTTCGCATCCTGCCGAATGGAGATACAGTATCAATTTACTTAGGCAAGGTTGAGACGAGAGGTCATGAGTGGAATACGGGAGGCCGCCTGGAATATAACAGGACGATAATCACGGGCGCATTTGTCCATAAATTTCTTTTAGGGACTGATTTGCAGTATAATGCAAACACAGGTGAAGGAATTCTCGTTGATTCGCTTTATAATTACTACGGCTCGCAGTCGGGAAAACGCTCGTATAGTTTTGATGATATTCCTGATCAGCTCCTCGCCAACCTCTATGTGGAAGATCAAATCAGTGGTTTGATAGGCTGGGATTTCACTCTGACACTCGGTGCACGCTATGAAATGTACCGGCCGTTCAAGTTCAATCTCAAAGGGCTCTGGGCCAATGGTGACCTCTTCCAATCTCATCAAGGGAGCTTCTTTAATCCACGAATGAACCTCGTTCTCTATCTATCAAAAGATAACCAGCTTCGAATCAGTGGGGGGTACACCTCCAAATCTCCTCCGATGAGCAACATCTATCCTCCCCCCGAAGTATTCAATTGGAGGGATCCTGTTTCCAAAAAAACAATCCAGCTTGGATATGATCGCTGTGCTGCGGACCTGAAAGGTTATCGTGAGGGGCAAGTAGAACTCTCGTACGATCAACGTTTCATAGATCTCATTGGAATTTCAGCCTCAGGTTACTATAAGAAGCGAAGCAATGAACCGGAGAGCCAGACTATTCCGGTATTTATTTCCTCGACAGTGAACAATCGACCGACTATTTATTATGTCGATGAGTACTCCATTTCTCAAAACCTCGGATGGACTGAGAGTAAAGGGATTGAATTCTCATTGAAGTCGAACAAGATCGATGCCCTGAATATGGAATTTCAACTTACTGCATCCTACAATTTCTTTAAACGAAGTCGATCTGGATTTGACTATAATGCTTATCCTGATACTTCCCTGGGTTACTATCCTAACTATGTCGTACCAGGTGTTCCGACTGATACGACGATTGGAAGAATAACTTCCCCGACCGGGAGATGGGATGATAAAATCTTGTTGAACTATTTTATTCGCTATACCGTACCAAAGCTAGGATTGTGGGTGACTCTTCGTGCCGAACAGAATCTCCAACAGCGTTATCAAAACTTCAGCCTGATTCCTATCGATTATGCACGTCTTACAGAAACAGAGTTACGAGATCGCCTGTGGGAAGAATCGATGAAGGTGACACCTCCAAAATGGCTCTTCAACATTAACATTAGTAAGTCGCTTTATCGCGGTGCTGAAGTATCAATCTTTGTTAATAATGTTTTGGATAATTCGGCAGTGCATCGGCGTCAAAGAACCGGTGATCCCACCGATCTCGTTGAGGATATCCGGAATCCTGAACTTTTCTATGGAATTGAGTTTAGTATGTCGTTCAGTGAATTATTTAAATAGCGGGAAGTGAGACCCTTGGGACGGATACTCTTTCAAAATAGCGTTATTACATTTTTAGAACCCCCTCTTCATCTCCCCCTAAGAGGGGGAGTGAATTTCATACCTTTCCCTGTTAGGGGAAGGCTGGGATGGACTTCGCATCAATTTCTTCGCTCATAGCAAAATGCAATCCTTCATGATACAAACATTACAATTATTAGCTTTTTGTCTTTCAATCGGTTTCATCGGATGCATGAAGAATCCGCCAACTGCCGCCGATGGTTCGGCGACCCTTGTCATTCTCACCCGATGGGATACAACGGCTGGATTGGCCAAGCCGGTATATATGCCGATGCCGAATGCCAAGATAACGCTAGGCTCGGAATACGGCATTAGTATGCGTCAGGCTGATGGCTTCGGAACGCTCATCGTGTCTGCTCTTCCAACCTCAATCTATTCGATCACCGTACGTGCTCCCCATCCCGTCGATCCTAATATTATTATCGTCGGTTCGATATCCGGACTCATGGTGGGCGCACAAGCGACCATTGTCGATACAATTTTTGGTTCTCCCATTTCCAGCTCGGGTATTTCCATCAACGAGATCTATGCCGTAGGACCCGTTAATAACTTCTTCTATTTCTTTGACCAGTTTATCGAACTCTATAATGCGTCCGATGAAGTGAAGTACGTCGATGGCATGATAATCATGCGCGTCTCGGGGAATAACGAAGGACTGGGCCCCGGAGCCGACGAGGGGAATGACGGCGATATCGATGGAGTGACGTATGCATTCAAATTCCCGGGAAGTCCGGGTGAGAAGAATCATCCATTCTATCCGAAACAATTTCTTGTCCTTGCTGTCGATGCGGTGGATCATCGCAAATCGATCTCGACAAGCTATGATCTCTCGAACGCCAACTGGGAATTTTATAATCAGTTTTCTGCTGAAGATATCGACAATCCAAGCGTCTCAAATCTGATTAATATCCGATCGGATCGGACTGTAGATTTTCTTTACGGACTGACAGGGGATGTCATAGTTCTGGCATCCGGAAAGGATTCTTCATGGGTCGATGGCATCGACATCTCTACAGTTGTCGATGCTGTGGAATACCAATCCAGCCCGCATCCAACGAATAAAAAGACGCTCGATTCACGTATCGATCGGAGTTATGTGCTCAGTCCGCCACGCTACAGCGGTCAATCCATGCAGAGACGAGAGCCCGGATTGGATACTAATGATGGACTTGTCGATTTTGAAATCATTCCTCGAGCAACACCGGGGAAACAGAAATGAGAATTGAACAATTCAGAAAACCGACACGAAGCATTTTAGCTCAAACCGTCCTGTTCGGCCTTCTCATTTTTTTGCAGATCTGCCAGGCGTCAGAGACAAGAGTTCGTTCGATGGGAGCATTCAAATTTTCACTTCGTGATCCGGACCGGGGATTCAACCTCTATGATTTCGGTAAGAATCCTGCATGGTTGTATCAGGATGAGCAAGTAAGTTGGCTGAGAATCAGTCCGGCGTTCACGACTCAATCCGGCGACTATCACCGCCTCTTTGATCCTGGCGATGTCGATCGTTACTCTGCTGCATTCGATGGCGTCAAGGTGCAGGGTGAAAAGGGGACATTTCGCGGATATACAAGTTACGATGTTGAATACAGGAACAATGTCTATCGATCGTTGGAGAGCGATCCATATTTCGGCGATGCATTTTTCTTCTGCGATACAACAACAGGGAACTTCCGATACAATGGTCCAAAAGTGGGATTCCAGTACAGTCTTGAACTGTTCCCCTCTTTTTACGCCGGTGCAGGGCTAACCTATCAAATTCTCGATGGATTGAAAAGCATCTATACAAGACCAAAAACTTTATATCGCGGTGTGGAAGGCACCGTTGGTATTGCTTACCAGGTGGATGAAAACCTTGCACTTGGTCTCTCTATTACACCATCGGACATTCAAGAGCGAATCGAATCACAAAGTGAAGACCTGCTTGATGTCGAAACCTATAAATTTCGCGGCGAGAAGTACTCAACTCGTTATCGCGGATCAACGAGCAGCTATAAGATTCATCATGAGGGATTTGATGTCTCTTCACAACTGCAATGGGCATTGGAGATGAAGGCGGAACTTGCAGCTCGAGCGGGGTATAACTTCAATCAGACTACTATCCTCGTTCCACAGGGCTTATTGAAGGAAGTTGAAGAAGGCTATGCCCCGAAAGGATTCTGGTATGCCGAAATTATTTCTCACTATCCTGCCTCGGAAGAGATCGATCTGAGTGCCTCAGTCTCGTACAATTCGATAAAGAGCTGGTCGAAAAATTCTGTGTACGATCTTCGGTTATGGGAGTGGGATGCACAGGAATTGAGTCTGGGAATGGGTGCTTCTTACAGGCTTTCTCCAAAAACACTTTTTGCTTTGGAATATGAATTCGGTTCCTGGAGCGCCGACTCTTCGAAATATATCGATGCACGATTCAGTTCCTGGAACATGAAATGCCACACATTACGAACCGGCGGCGAAGCGGAACTGCTTCCGAAAATCCAGGTACGGCTTGGTTGTCAGTTACAAATGGCGGATAAAGATTTGATCTTTGGTAAGGATGAATTTTTTGGTTATCGTGTTTCGGCAGGATTGGGTATTGGTGTGATTCAGGATGTTACAATTGATGTTCTCGTTGAATATGGAAAAGTCGCACCGGGGAGATCCTCGCTTCTAGGGCGATCGTCATTTGATGCAGCCATTTTGGTTACGCTTTTATCATTTTAAAAAGTCTACTATCCATCACCACACACAGTGCAAAGGAGAACCAAACCATGAAACTTGTTCGAATCTCTGTGCTTGTCATCATCGTAATGACAATCCTTGCAGGAGTCACCATCGCTCAGTCGTGGAAACAGGTCGTAACGCAGTCCTATTCGGGATTCAACGATGTCTTCTTTATCAATGCAACGACAGGATGGATTGTCGGTTCCGCCGGAGCGATTTATAAAAGCAACGACGGTGGATTAACCTGGTTGGCACAGACCAGCAATACAACAAACTCGCTCTTCTGTGTTTTCTTCTACGATGCGAATCGAGGTATCATTGGCGGAGACAAGCGTACGATGCTGACAACATCCAATGGTGGTACTACCTGGAAGCTCGATTCAATGACCGCTCTTCCGGATTCTCGCGCGATCGTCAAGACATTCTACTTTGCAGATACACTGCGAGGTTGGGCGATGAGTTACTATAGCACGACGCTGGGATATGTACTCCATACGAGCGATGGTGCCAAAACATGGACTGTCGATCTCACAACGGCTATCAATTTTAATGACATGAGTTTCTTTGAAGCAAACAAGGGAATCGTTGTCGGCAAAGATATTAAAACCATCTATTATACCACAGATGGAGTAAAATGGAACCGGACGGACACGACAACAGCGTTGGGCGGATTTAACTATACCCGCTCAGATATTCGCGCCGTTTATATGACCAATGCAACTACAGCGTATGCGACCGGATGGGGAAGCTCAGCCGCCGGTTTACAGCCGAGCATTCAACTGAAAACCACCGATGGAGGTGCAAAGTGGACGTACCTCACACAACTGGAAGCAGACCGAACGTATGAGAATCTCTATTCTATGTGGTTCAAGGACAGCCAGAATGGATTCGCCGTTGGCGGAGGAACGAAGAACTCAGTGATTATCCAGACAACCGATGGGGGTACGCGCTGGCAGCCAGTGAGTGCTCCGTTTGGTCCAACCTTAAATAGTGTATTCGGAGTTGGCGACAAAGTATGGGCTGTGGGGAGCAGTGGATTTATCGGATATACTGCAGGTGCCGGGCAACCCTGGAAGATGATAACACCCGTGCCGAGCGGAAATCTCAGTGCTATGCAATTCACCTCTGCCAACATTGGATATGCTGCCGGATTTGAAGGAATATTTCTCAAGACAACCGACAAAGGAGCCACCTGGAAGGGATCCTATATTGAAGGGAATAAACTTGTCCTCAATGCCCAGGATATTTCCTTCATTAACGATAATGTCGGATATGCCGCACATAGCTATCGCATGCTCACAAAAACCACGGATGGTGGAGCGACCTGGAAAGCAGTGATTAACGACACGCTCTCCGCCTCCGCCTACTGCTATGGTGTTGCATTCATCGATCAAAATATCGGCTGTGCTGTCGGTGCGCTTTCTTCTTCGATAGATGTCATTTACAGGACAACCGATGGCGGAGTTACGTGGAGCGAGCAACGAGGTAAAGTGGCAAAAGCACTGCGGGGAGTTGCCTTTGCGAACGCAACAGTTGGTGCTGCGGTTGGTGATGCTCTTACGGGAGTATATACGACAGATGGCGGTGTCACATGGACAGCGTCGAAATATAACAACGTGCCAACTTCTCTTCCCACTTCTTCAACGGGCATGAGAAAACTGGTGTTCACAAGTGCCTCAACAGGATTTGCCGTTGGCAATAAAATAATTGTGAAGACAACGGATGGCGGAGCGAACTGGAATTATCTCAATGTTCCATCCGCAATCCAGTTAAATTCAGTTGCATTTAAAGATGCGAATACCGGTTGGGCTGTCGGTTCTGGTGAGGTATGGCAAACAACAGATGGCGGTTCAAGTTGGAAAAATGTTATTGATACTGCAGTGGTGAAGGGCACCCTCTATTCTGTGGCTGTCGATAAAGCAGGAACTCCATGGATTGGTGCAGCAAGCAGCACAATTTATACCGCCGGTGCAGCCGTAGGAGTGGAGCCTGTCTCTGCATCTCTCCCGGTTGCTTTTACCTTGCATCAGAACTACCCGAATCCATTCAATCCATCGACAACCATACGGTTTGATGTACCGGTATCGGGTGATGTGAGGTTGACAGTCTATGATTTGTTAGGGCGTTATATTGCAACATTGCTGGATTCTCGAATTGCAGCCGGTAGTTATCAGGTGATGTTCCATGCTGCAGGAATTCCGAGTGGTGTCTATCTCTATTCCATAGAAATGGGAGGAAAAACATTCTCACGAACAATGACAGTGATCAAGTAATCGATCCCATTCTAGAGAATTTGATTTGAAGGTGAAGGTTTCCATCTCGCGTCTCGTTGTGGCGAAGTTACCGGGCGCGGCCTTCACCTTTTTTTAAGAACACTGTAATTACTCACGGACGTTACGCAGGAAGAAACATCTGTATGATTGAAGCGATTAATCTTGTTTTTGACCTCCCCTTTTTCTCTTCCCTGCCTGCCCTCCGCGGCGGGCAAAGCGGCAGGCAGGCTTGCAAAGGAGGGGATATGGGGTGGTTTGGACTGCATCATTAAGCATCCTGAGTAAATACCTTTTGTTGATGATTTTCAGTGTGCCATCAGTGATAATAAAATGATTCACTACATTCTTAGCTGAGTAGAAACAGAACATCGAATTAGCTAAAGGAAGATCAATGAAAACATTTTGCAAAACTGTAATTTATTTCTCTGTCCTTTCATTTGTTTTGAGCTTCGTTTCGGTTGCTCAGATTCCACCTGGATATGAAAACGGATTGAAAATCATCACGGCAAAAAAAATGGAATCGTATGTCCACTTTCTCGCCTCGGATAGTCTGAAGGGAAGAGCGACAGACATGCCTGAGCATCTCGTCGCTGCACGCTACATTGCCGCTATGTTTAGGGAAGCCGGATTGAAACCGCTTTTTGCTGAGCGACGCCGATCCGCTGCGGTCGATTCTGCAATCGATGAAGATTCTCCAAAACTTACCGACGCGAATGACAGCTATTTCCAGAAGTTCAGTTTGAAGCGCTCCAAATTTGCAGAGAACAGAGTGCGGCTCAATCTTGATCTGGGCAAAGCAAAGATTTCAAACACCTATGCACCTGGTCAGGATTTTATCATCCAGGATAAATCAGGCAAGAGTGTATCCTTCACCGCTCCTATTGTTTGTGCGGGATATGGAGTAGAAAAAGGTGAAGCCGGTTACAATGACTATATCGCTGCAGATGGCAAAGAGATCGATGTAAGGAATAAGATTGTTCTTGTCATCGATGGGTTCCCTCGCGAATTGGATAGCACAAGCGTTTGGGTGAAGGCGCGCAATGCGGCCTATCGAAATCCGCTGCGGAAGGCAGAGGTCGCACAGGCAAAGGGAGCACTGGCCATGATTGTCGTCGGCTCGGTCCTCAAAAAAGAACCACCGATCGATATCAAGTATCAGACTCTTGCCACCTCCTTCAATCGCGATTTTGTATATCTCCCGGAGCGGCCATCGACCGACATACCAATTTTGTACATCAGCAAAAACGCGAAGGATGACCTCTATCAAAATTCTGGTATGACTCTCGATTCGCTGCAGGGGATCCTCGAATCTTTCTTAAAAGGAATGGCATTCGAATTTCAAAATAAAACTCTTTCCGTTGAGATCAATTTCATAAGCCAGATGCTTCCAACGCAGAATGTTGTTGGATGGATTGAGGGGACTGATCCCGTTCTGAAAAAGGAATTCCTCGTCTACGGTGCTCATTATGATCACGTTGGCTTAGGACACTATGGTTCACTGAATAAGAAATTCGAAGGACAGATCCATAATGGTGCCGATGATAATGCTTCGGGGACTGCCGGATTGATGGAAATTGCACGGGCGATGAAAGCCAATCCTCCGAAGCGAAGTGTTGTCTTTATCGCATTTACCGCTGAAGAACATGGTATGCTGGGTTCTCGTTACTATGTGAACGAACAACCCCTCAAACCGATAGAGGGTACAGTCGCAATGTTGAACCTCGACATGATCAGCCGAAATGAGGAACAGCTCTTGGCTATTGGGGGTGCATTTTATGGTGATGACATCAGGTTGATTGCTGAACGGGCAAATGCAGAGATAGGGTTCTCACTGCTCTACAATGTCGGCCTTTATACCAATGCCAGCGATCAGGCGCCGTTTCTGCGGAAGAAAATTCCTGCCGCCTTTTTCTTTGCCGGTGATCATGATGATTATCATACTCCTGCAGATGATGTTGAAAAATGTAATTTTACAAAAGCGGCAAAAGCAACGAAGCTGGCATACCTATCAGGCTGGATTATTGCCAATGAGGAGAGGAAACCTGCGTTCCGTGATCTTCCGCTGGATGAACGGAAGAAGCTCATTGACCTGTCGCGTGAACGGACTGAGAAAGTGAAAGGCAAAAAGCCAGTCCCAAGCCCGAAGAAATAAGACCACAGATTAACACTGATGACCACAGATTACCACTGATTGAAACTGATTAACACGGATGGACATGATAAACACAGATAAATAATGAAACGCATGTGTTCACACTGGGTAGAATGAATTTGGAGAATGATGAATGAGAATGAGTAGAATGTGGATAGTCGTTCTGGTAGGATGGATGTTGATTGCTTCTCAAGCATTGATAGGTCAGCCAGCGAAGAAGTATGAAGAGGGAAAGATTTATCAGCATACACTGGAAAATGGGATGACTGTTCTTACGATGGAACGGCATATCGCTCCGCTCATTTTCCATCAACTAACGTACAAGGTCGGATCGCGGAACGAACATCTTGGCATCACCGGAATTTCCCATGTCGTTGAACATATGATGTTCAAGGGAACGAAGAAGTACGGAAAGGGTGAGGTTTCAAAATCGATCTCGAAGAACTCCGGCGTCTTTAACGCGTTCACCATGAACGATATGACGAGCTACTATGAATATCTCCCGGCAACGAATATTGAGATGGCATTCGATATTGAATCCGATCGGATGCAGAATTCAAATTTTGATCCGGCTGAGTTCAAGTCGGAGATCGAAGTCATCATTCAAGAGAGAAGAATGCGCTCAGAGAGTTCCTATTCAGGCATCTTCCATGAAATGATGAATGCGGTTGCCTTCGACAGCCATCCGAATCGCGATCCTATCATCGGCTGGCCCGCCGATCTGAAACAGGTAACCAGAGAACAAGCCTATCAATACTATAAAACATTTTACACTCCAAACAATGCCTTCCTGGTTTTGGTCGGTGATTTTGAAACGGAGAAGATCCTGGCACTGGCAAAGAAATACTATGGATCGATTTCGAGAGGTCCTGCTGTGCCCGAGCTGATTGTCAATGAGGTGGTGCAAAAGGGAAGAAAGTCGGTAACACTTCAACATAACGACGTTACCCAGCCGTCATTTCGAATGGCCTTTCATGTCCCAACCTATGCCGATTCCGATGCCGCTCCTCTGAAAATTGCCGGAATGATTCTCTGCGAGCGCAGCCGAGATTCACGCTTGCATAAACGCTTAATCGAAAAAGAACGCATCGCAACAAATGCAGCCGGCGGCATGGGCATGACCAAGGATCCTACGCTGTTTCAGATCAATGTGACCGTCATTGCCGACACCAATATGCAGAAGGCTGAATCGATAGTGTGGGATGAAATAAAACGCATGCAGACTGAACCTGTGACAGATCGGGAGCTTCAAAAGGTGAAGAATCGTTACCGCTATGGTCAGGTGACGGATTATTTGAAGAATGCAGATATCGGAAGCCGTATCAGCCGTTACGAGGCATATTATGGCTGGCAGATGCTGGAGGCGTTCGACCGGCAGATGATGGGTGTAAGCCGTGAAGATATTCAGCATGTCATGCAGAAATATTTTGGGTCTGACTTAGTAACAATGGGATTCCTCTATCCAAAGGGACCGAAGAAGCCGCGGAGCCGGCAGGCTGATGAGGATACAACGTCTGCCGAATCGATCAATCGGCTTTTCAATTCCGATGATAGATATTTCTTTTCCGGCGAAGTTGATATTCTCAAGGCCATTAAAACCCAGCTTCAGAATCCACAAATTGCCAGGCCAAAACAAATCGCTCCATTGATCCGGTCGACAACACTGAAGAATGGAATCAAGGTCTACACTCTTGAGAATCATCTCGTGCCGGCATTGTTTGTAGGAGGACTTATTGAAACGGGTAATATGCCGGAGGCCAATGAAGGGAAACAGCCGGGTATCGCATCGCTGCTAGCGGATGTGATGAATCGCGGGCCCGAGTCGATGACGTATGAGCAATTCTCTGAACGACTCGCCTTTGTCCCATTCTCGTTCAGCGTGAGCGGGAGTTACCGTAGTTTTTCTTTCCAGGGCTATTCATTATTGAATGACAAGGATGAGATGTTGAAGGTCGGTGTCGAACTGTTGACCAGGCCGGCTCTTGCAGAAGCGGAGATTGAAAAATTGCGTCCACGCCATTTGCTTTCAGCACGCAACCGGTTTAATCGAACCAGTCTCAAGGCGTTCTATCATATGTTTAATACGATCTTCCGTGAACATCCCTATTCGACGTCGAACAGTACGGTTGCTTCCATCCGCATCATCACGCATGACGATTTGGCCAGGCTGCATGCAAAATACTTCCAGCCTGAGCGATTGACTTTGGTGTTGATGGGGGATATGGGCCATGCGGAGCTTGCTGCCCTCGCTAACAGGTTCTTTGGACAATGGAAAAATACCACATCTGCACCACCGGTAAATTCAATACCTCCGGTGAAGGAACTGACGAACAAAGAAATTAAAGTTTTTACCGACAAGGATTATGCCGAATGTACGATCAACATCGGATTTGCGCCGAGAAATGATATCAAACCCCAGGAGCAGGAGGCGGTTGATGTTATGAATTATATTCTTGCCTCCAGCGCATTAACTTCCCGTATTGGTGTTGAGCTTCGCGATAAACAGGGATTGATCTACGGGATCAGAAGTGAGCTCTGGGGCCCCAACGATGGAATCGGTTATTGGAAATTTAACACCAAGACAGGCCCGAAGAATACAGAGAAGGTTATCACAGGTATCTTCAAGGAGATTCGAAAACTTCTGGCTGAAGGAGTTACCGATGAAGAGGTGAAGGTGGCTAAAGAGCGCCAGCTTGGACTGCTCCCGTTCTATATTGAAACGCCGGATGATATCGCGAACAGAACCTTCGAGATGATTCGTGAGAAACAACCTCTCACGACATTTGACAAAAAAGCAGACCGGATTCTCTCGGTGTCGAAAGATGAAGTACTGCGGGTAGCAAAAAAGTATTTTTCCCTGGATCGATTCATTGTTGTTATTGATGGTCCCATTGAAGAACATTCACTCGACCACTTGCTTGAGAAGCTTTAAGTCCATAGATTTGCAGCAAGTACCAATTCATAATTCCATTATTTCATCCATGAAAGGATTACCATGAAGAACACATTGCTGTTCTTAATCGCTATAATGATTTGTGCATTCCCGCTATTCGCCCAGGACAACCATGCAGCTGAAGTGACCGCAAAGGTACCCGAGCTGGGAAAATTCCATGCAACAATCTACAAGATATGGCATACCGCCTGGCCAAAGAAAGATGTCGAAATGCTTAAATCATTGCTCCCGGAAATCGAGAAGGGGTATCAGAGCCTGCAGACTGCGAAATTGCCAGGTATCTTACGGGATAAAAAGGGTGCGTGGGATGCAAAGCTTGCCGAGATTGGCGAGACTGTGAAAGCCTATAAGGCCTCCATGGAAGCTAATGATTCTGAAAAGCTGCTAAAGGAAGCCGAGAAACTTCATATGCAATATGAGGGAATGGCAAAGACTATCAACCCCATCCTGAAGGAGATGGATGAATTCCATCAGTCACTCTACACGCTGTACCATTATAATATGCCTCAATATGATCTCGAAAAAATTAAGGGATCGGTCACCGAGTTGGTTGCGAAGATGCAACCGTTAAATGCAGCCGCCTTGCCCGAGCGTTTGAAGAGCAAAACAGAGAAATTTACTCAAGCACGGACGGAACTTGGAGAGTCTGTAAAAGCGCTCGCCAAGGTCATCGATGGGAAGGATAAGAAAGCGATCACAACTGCAATTGAGAAGATGCACTCAAACTACCAGAAACTGGAAAAGGTGTTTGAATAGGTGTATTTCGCTGAAAATGTGAGCTGAATGCCGAGATAATTTTTCGCTTCCAGCTTTTCAGCGTCGTTCTCAATTGAACACGTTGGTTAAACGCAAAACCGTTAGTGATTAGGAGATCATCTGTAAAAAGGTGGTCTCCTTTTTTTGTATTTCGATATTCGTGTTTTTCTTTCATTGAATTTTTGCATCTGATAGAGTATACTGCTCTCCCGTTATTCGTCTTATCGAAAAGAGGGGAGCGATGTCTGGTCTGCAGGGAGTGGTGTTCAGGAAGTCGCAGTATTTGGTGGACATTAGTATCGTCTTTCACTTTCCAGTTAGTATCAGGAAAGAGTAATCAAGGGAATCTTTTTCGCCAAGGAATTATCTTGATCGAAAACAATACTTTTAACTCTGAATGGACTCGCAATGAAGCATTCCATAGCTGTCCGTATTTCATCATTCTTTATCCTCTCACTGAGTCTCCAGGTGTTATTTGCACAGGATCATCTACCATCAAGTGAATTTTTTCTGGATTCTCTGCTCAATATCAAAGTCAATACTTCAACGAAGTATTGGAAAACGGCAACGGAATATCCGGCTTCGATTACAATTCTTACGAGCGAGGAGATCCTTCGCTTCGGATATTCGAATATCGGAGAAATGATTTCGATGCTGCGAAGTGTATACACTTCCTATGATCGGAATTATACATATGTTGGCGTGCGCGGATTCGGTCGCCCCACGGATTATAGCAACAGGATTCTTCTCCTCCTTGATGGTGCTACGCTCAACGAGAATTTCTATGGCAGTGCATCGCTGGGAAGTGATTTGGTATTGAATCCAAATGTGATTGAGAGAGTCGAACTTGTCCGCGGTCCTGGCGGATCTCTGTATGGCAGCGGCGCCATGTTTGCCATTATCAATATTATTACAAAAAAAGGAAATGATATTGACGGTCTGAATCTTTCGATTAGACAAGGAAGCGACGCTCAGCGCCAGGTTGGTGCGGTCTTTGGAAAACGATTTAAGAATGATCTGGATTTTCTTTGCTCTGCCTACTGGGGTGACAGCAAAGGGCGCGATCTGTATTTCCGGGAATATGATTCTGATTCAACCAATTTTGGAATTGCGCAGAATCTTGATTGGGAGCACTACTACGGTTTCTCAGCATCTCTCTCCTATGACGCATTGTTTACCCGCTTGCTTTATTCCTCCCGGTCGAAGGGCATCCCGACTGCAGCATATGGGACGCTCTTCAATGATTCACGCTGCAAGACTCTGGATGAAAATACGGTTCTCGAACTTGGTTATGAATACCAGATAACCCCTGGTGTGGAACTGACGCTGAGGAGTTATTACAACAGTTATTACTATGAAGGTACGTATCCCTATGCGGAAGTGGCATTTGATCGCACGCGAACGCAAAAATATGGGGGGGAGATCAGGGCTCTTTGGGATTTTTCAACCAACAATAGACTCATTGCTGGAATGGAATACGCAAACATTTCACGTGCTGATTTTCAATACTGGTCTTCGACAACACGGTTCTTCGACGGTAACTTCCCCTTTTTAATTTTATCACTCTATCTGCAAGACGAATATCAGTTGACAAAGGATCTTTCACTCACATTGGGAATTCGGAGAGATCAGTATTCCAGAGTCGGCAGTTCAACATCACCACGGTTTGCAGTTGTCTATCATCCATTTCCCACCACGTCTTTGAAATTACTCTATGGTGAAGCATTTCGAGCACCCAATATCTATGAAGCAGAATATATAGATCCACTGCAAAATTTTATCCGAAATCCTCAAATCAAGCCGGAGCGGGGAAAGACCTTTGAATGTATTTGGGAGGAACGCATCGGTTCCTCACTTCATACAGTTGTGTCATTATTCCAGTATACTGTTTCCGATCTCATCGACCAGGTATTGAATGAGGAGAATGGGAGCTATCAATTTCAAAACATCTCAAAGGTGAGAGCCTATGGATTTGAGGGAGAACTGACCGCTGAGTTGACGTCACATATTAGAGCGACAGGAGTTTATACAATGCAGCATGTTGAAAATATTGCAAGCAGGCAGAGGTTAACCAACTCTCCACTGCATCTAGCGAAGGGAATTGTCAACACGGTGATCCAAGAGGGAGTCCAATGTGGGATTGAGATGGAATATCAATCCTCGCGACTGACGATTTATGACACACAAACCAAAGGTTTCACACTGGCTCACGTATCGGTATCCTTCGAACCGTGGAGCGTTTTTAAGGTCATAACGCAATCGTTCCCTGGTTCACTAAGATTCATCTTCCGTTTAAACAACATTTTTGATCAGCAATACTCCTTTCCCGGCGGATTTGAACATGCTCAACCCGAGATATTTCAGAATGGGAGAAATTATTCACTTCGCTGTGACATTAGGTTCTAATAAGTGATGAAACAGATTCGCAAAATCATCCTGATCCTGGCAATGGGAGTGCATGCCGCTGCAATAGGAGTCGCACAGGAGATGACTCTTCCCGTCGAAGATCAGGTTCCATTGTTAATGAAAATTCTGACCTATGATCGGTCTCTGACCAAAGGTGGCAATTTAAAAATTGTTATTGGTGTACTTTATCAATCCTCGGTACGATCATCCCTCACAGTGAAAGAGGAGTTTCTCGCAAGGATAAAACAATCCGATATTGTGAGAATATTGGGTCAGCAGCCTGAATGTCATGCATTGGAATATGTAAGTGAATCCCAGGTTCTTGAGGAGATGAGGAAATTCCGAATCAACGTTCTGTATGTGGCGCCGTTACGTGCTGTACCTCTTCAAGGGATCAGAAAAATCACGATAGAGCTCAATGTCCTTTCGATAACAGGAATACCATCCTATGTTGAAGCCGGTCTCTCAATAGGTATCGGGAGTAAGGGCGAAAAGCCTCAAATTATCGTTAACCTGCCGTCGGCAAAACAGGAAGGAGCCGATATCAGTTCACAACTCCTTCGTATTGCAAAAGTATTGGAGTGAGGGGGCTCAGCACAATGGAGAATCATATCTCGATGGATCCGCCCGCATCCCGAATTTCCTTACGGACAAAGTTTACAGCATTGTATATCATTCTTCTCGGAACAATCACGATTTTTATGGTGCTCTACTTTCCTGCACGCATTGAATCTGAGCGATACGGCGCTATCGAGCTAAAGGCTCAGAGTATTGCCGCGATGACCGCTTTTAGCATCGCGCCTGCTTTGTATTTCGATGATCGTTCGTCTATCGACGAAGCGTTCCTGGTCGCGCGCCAGAACAAGGACATTCGGTATCTCATTGTCAAGAACGACTCCGGAACAGTAGTGGCATTTTCCTTACCGCCGGATCTCACGCTCCTATCACTGCTTCAGGCAGAAGCTGCTGATGGCATTTCAAACGATGAAAGTACATATCGATTAACATTTCCACTGGAGACACGAGAACGGGTCGTTGGATCCTTATTGATTGGTATCTCTCTGGAAGAAGTGCATCGGGAAATCCAGGAGACCCGTAACACGATAGCACTTGTCAGTTCCATTGTGTTCTTCATCGGACTTCTGGCCGTCTTCGGCATAACGAGATTCATTACTGCACCTCTCATACGGATGGTGGAAGCGGTTGATCGGATCGCCAGTGGTGATCTCAACCATCGGGCGAGCATAGAGACGCTGGATGAAGTGAGCTTCTTAGCGCACTCCTTTAATAGTATGGTGGACCGTTTACAGAAATCCTACAATGCGTTAGAAGAAAGTAATCGAAATCTTGAATTACGAGTGGAAGAACGGACAAAAGAGCTTACTCGAGCACTGCACAAACGAGAGCTGGCTGAACAGGCTGTCCGGGAGAGTGAAGCCAAATTCAGATTGCTCTTTGAAAAAATGTTCAATGGATTCGGACTCTTTTCAAAGCAAGATATACCTGCGGGATTCAACGAAAATTTCAAGCTGGTGAATGCGAATCCTGCATTCGCATCATTATTTGGATTATCCATGCAGGAATTGAGCGGCCGGGAACTTGGAGTTCTCTTTCCCCATGCCGAAGAGTTTTGGAGAATACAGTTAAGCCAAGTCGCGCGGACAGGGCAGCCTTCGAACTTTGAATACATGATCAAGGATTCGAACTCTTATTACGATGTCGTGGCATTTTCTCCGGAGCCGAATAATGTCGCCGTGATCATCTCTGATGTCTCCGAACGGCATCGTGCGACAGAGGCGGTGCAGCTCTCTGAAGCGACATATCGTGGACTCTTTAACAGCGTGAAGGATGCCATCTATCTCCAGGATCGTGATGGGACATTTATTGATGTCAATGTGGGAGCTGTGGAGATGTATGGATATCCGCGTGAATATTTTATTGGAAAAACTCCGGAATTTCTCTCTGCCCCGGGAAGAAATGATCTGTTGAAAACACTCGAGGCTGTCCAGAAAGCGTTTAAAGGCGTTCCTCAACGATTCGAGTGGTGGGGAAAGAGAAAAAATGGTGAGATCTTTCCCAAAGAAGTGCGTTTGACCAGATCAATGTACTTTGGAAGAAATGTTGTCATCGCGATGGCCCAGGATATCACTGAACGCAAGCAGATTGAAGAGGCATTGCGAAAACTTTCCCAGGCAGTCGAGCAAAGTCCTGCATCAATTATCATCACGGACATTCATGGTTCCATTGAGTATATTAATCCAAAATTTACCAAAGTAACGGGGTATGAATCATCGGAAGTCATTGGAAAAAATCCCAGATTTTTGAAATCAGAATATACCTCACCGGTTGAGTATAAAAGACTCTGGGATACGATTATAGCCGGACAGGAGTGGCAGGGTGAATTTCGAAATAAAAAGAAGAACGGAGAACTTTTCTGGGAGTCGGCTTCAATTTCTCCAATACGAGATGCCAGCGGTACGACATCCCACTACCTCGCAGTCAAGGAGGATATCACTTCGCGGAAGGCGCTGGAGAACCAATTATTGCAAGCGCAAAAAATGGAAAGCATCGGAACGCTGGCGGGAGGAATCGCCCACGACTTCAATAACATTTTGTCGATTATTCTGGGCTATGCGTCAATCCTGGAGAATGCAGCGTATGAGCCGAAACAATTTCAAAAGAGAATCGGAGTGATCATAAACGCCGTTGAACGTGGGGCTGCATTGGTCCGTCAGATTCTTACGTTTGCCCGGAAAACCGATGTACGGTTTGAATTTTTACAGGTCAATGATCTGATTCGGGAGCTCACAATGATGCTCACCGAAACTTTTCCAAAGACAATCAATGTTCAGGTGTTTCTGGAAAATGCTCTTCCGCCAGTCTACGTCGATCAGATACAATTGCATCAAGCATTGTTGAATTTATGTGTGAATGCCCGCGATGCGATGAGTAGTTCGGGCAACCTCTCCATTGCATCGGCAATGATTCATGGAAAGGAAATTGAATCACGCTCACCTGAAATCGCTGATCGGAGCTTCGTCCGCATTTCAGTGACTGACTCAGGGAGCGGGATGGATGAAGCAACAAAGCGGAAAATCTTTGAGCCATTTTTTTCCACAAAAGAACGGGGAAAAGGAACGGGATTGGGACTCGCGGTTGTCTTTGGGGTTTTCGAAACTCACCGTGGTTTCATCGAGGTTGAGAGTATCGTTGGCAAAGGCTCAACCTTCCATCTTTATTTGCCCGTTCAGGAAGATCCAATATTGTCCCAGAAGGCAGTGAACGTAACTGCAGAGGATCAATTAAATGGAACCGAGACAATCCTTGTTGTTGAAGATGAACCGATGATAGTAGCTATGCTTGAGACACAACTCCGTTCCAGAGGATATTCTGTCTTGAAAGCATATGATGGTCTGGAAGGCCTTGATTTGTATAAACAGCATCAGGATGAAATCCATCTTGTGTTCACCGATATTGGCCTGCCCAAACTTCATGGAATCGAGATGATAAAGAAAATCAGGGAATGTAATCCGCAAGTGAAAATTATCGCAGCGAGCGGATTTCTCGATCCCGATTTGAAAGTTGCACTGTTTCAGGAAGGTCGAGATATATTTATCCATAAACCGTTTTCTCCCAAACAGGCCTTGATCACAATTCGCGCACTATTGCAAGGGTCATCGGACTAGGAAATGAATTCTCATTATTGAGAAGCGGATTTGATAATTCGATAGTCTCTTAGTACTTTCAACCACGTCAAACTCGCCAGAAGAAAAGCGACGCAGTTAAAACTTTTTATATTGCTGGACGTTCACATGAAACATTTCGCTTTCGGATTACTTAATCAGTACATAATCCATCGGTACTCATGATTCTCCCTTCAATCAGCGTTCGTGAACACGATGAATGGAGGAGGAATCTTTCACAACCTGTCAAAGGAACAGACCTATGGTTAGGAAACAAGAAGCGTTAGATTATCATTCACAAGGACGGCGCGGAAAGATCGAGGTCATTTCTTCCAAACCGTGTCAAACACAACGTGATCTCTCATTGGCGTACACTCCGGGTGTCGCTGAACCCTGCCGTGAGATCGAAGCAAATCCAGAAGATGCCTATCGCTATACGGCAAAAGGAAACCTTGTTGCTGTTATTTCAAATGGTACTGCAGTCTTAGGGCTTGGCGACATTGGCGCACTGGCAGGGAAGCCCGTTATGGAAGGGAAGGGAGTTCTCTTTAAGAGGTTTGCGGATATCGACGTATTCGATATTGAACTTGATTCCCATAATCCTGATGACATCATCAAGACAGTTAAGATGCTGGAGCCGACCTTCGGTGGAATTAATCTTGAAGATATCAAAGCTCCGGAGTGCTTCTATATCGAAGAGGCCTTAAAGAAAATCATGAATATTCCGGTATTACATGACGATCAACATGGAACCGCGATCATCAGCGGCGCAGCACTCATCAATGCATGTGAAATTCAGGGAAAGAAAATTGACGAAGTCCGGGTGGTCTTCAGTGGTGCCGGTGCTGCCGGAATTGCCTGTGCAAAATTGTACGAGAAACTCGGTGTGAAACGAGAACATATGTTTCTCGTCGATACCAAAGGTGTTGTGTATAAGGGACGCAAGGAGGGAATGAATCCTTATAAGGAGTACTTCGCGCAGGAGACGGAGGCACGAACACTCGCCGATGCGATGAAGGGCGCCGATGTATTCTGCGGAGTCTCAGCCAAGGGACTTGTTTCGAAGGAAATGGTAAAATCAATGGCCGATAAGCCGGTCGTGTTTGCCATGGCTAATCCCGATCCGGAAATTACATACCCCGACGCGATTAGTGTGCGAGATGATATTATTATGGCGACCGGCCGTTCCGATTATCCGAATCAAGTCAACAATGTTTTGGGGTTCCCCTTCATTTTCCGCGGAGCACTGGATGTCCGTGCCACCACCATCAATGACGAGATGAAAATTGCCGCATCTCATGCACTTTCCACGCTGGCGAAGGAGGATGTTCCCGATTCCGTTATCCGGGCCTATGGCGGCAAGCGCATCGAGTTCGGAAAAGAATATATCATTCCCAAACCATTTGACCCCCGCGTCCTTTTGTGGGAAGCTACAGCAGTCGCAAGAACCGCGGTTGAAACCGGTGTGGCGAGAACGATCATCAAAGACTTTGATGCCTATCGTGATTCTCTTGAGGCAAAACTCGGCAAGTCGCGTGAAGTGATGCGGTTCTTCATTCACAAGGCACAGTCGGAACCAAAGCGGATTGTCTTCCCCGAAGGCGAAGAGGATAAAATTCTGCGCGCTGCCCAGATCATCGTCGATGAAAAAATTGCTCAGCCAATTTTGCTCGGGAATAAAGATGTCATTGAGAAACGCACGAAAGAATTGGGACTCGATCTTGAGGGAGCAGAAATTGTCACTCCGCATGAATCTCGCCGCTTCCATGAATACGTCGATGCGTTCTATGCCATGCGTCAGCGGAAAGGGATCACGAAACAAGACGCCGAACGGCTGGTGAGAACTAATAATATTTATGGCATGGTCATGGTCGAGATGAGCGATGCGGATGGATTGATTTCCGGATTGACACAGCAGTATCCCGATACGGTTCGACCGGCTTTGCAGATCATCGGAAAGAAAGAAGGGGTCAAAAAGATTGCTGGCTTGTATATGATGGTCTTCAAGAATCAGACGATTTTCATCGCCGATGCCACAATCAATATCGATCCAACGGCAGAAGATCTTGCAGAAATTGCACTGCTCACGGCAGAGAAAGTTAAACAGCTTGATATCGAGCCCCGCGTGGCAATGATCTCCTTCAGCAACTTCGGCAGTACAAATCATCCTATGGCTCACAAAGTGGAGAAAGCAGTTCAAATCGTGAAGAGCAAAGCTCCGTACTTGAATATTGATGGCGAAATGATGGCAGATACCGCAGTCGATCCGGAAATACTCTCGGAACTCTTCCCCTTCAGTTCGCTGAAAGGGCCGGCAAATGTGCTCATCTTCCCGGACGTCACTTCCGCGAATGTTGCCTACAAACTCCTGGCAAAGCTGGGTGGTGCGGTCGCTATTGGACCGATACTTCTCGGAATACGGAAACCTGTTTATCTCCTTATTCCTGGTGTCGATGTCAACACAATCGTCGATATTACTGCGATGGCGGTTTACGAGGCACAACAATCCTCCGAGAGTGGCAAAGCCAAATCGGGTGGTATGTCCGGACCATTGAAAATCTAATGGTTCACAGCTATGGACAACGGCTGTCCAGGTCCTTCTGGTCAGCCGTTTTATTTTCTATTGATCTTTATGCGTGTGTTTTCAACCATTCCTTTATTAATGTCTTTCTTTGGAATAGGTTTTCCAGATTCCGGAAATAAGCCTACTTTCCTTCCTGTCATGTGGAATACATCTTCAGAAATGATCCCTTTCTCTCTGAAATTCAGCAAATATTAATAATATCGCCCATTCTCAGAAACGGCACAGTACTTGCGGATTAACATGATGAATTATTCAACAACCTAGCATATGTAGGTTTTACTATAGGGGTAGAAAGCGTGTTCCAACAAAGACGACATCCCGATTTCTTTTCTCTAAAAACCTTTTTCGCTCTTCTCTTGCTCTCAATAGTAGTTGTAGCAACGGCCTCAACGCAATCGAAGGAAGATTGCATTGCCTGCCATAACGATAAATCGTTATCGATGGAGAAGAAAGGGAAACAGGTTCCTCTTTATGTTGATGGGTCTATTCTAAGTTCTTCAGCCCATAAGAAATTGGTGTGCGTCGCCTGTCACACTGGTTTCGATGCCGGCAACGTGCCGCATAAAGAAAAAATTGAACCAATTAAATGTACGCTCTGTCACAAAGATGCCGCGCTGAAGCACGCATTCCATTCGGAAATGATAAAATCCGCGGAGGCGGGTGAAGGCAAAGGCGTGAGCTGCAAAAATTGTCATGGGACGCATGATGTATCTTCGAGCAAAAGTGCAAACGCGAGCAAGGGAGGGAAGGGGCTTACTGAGACTTGTGGAAAGTGCCATGCATCGGTCAAAGAAACATTCATGAGCTCCCAGCATGCGAAGGCTCTCGCACAGAATATCCCCGGGGCTCCATCCTGTATCACTTGCCATCAGAACAATGTAACGAAAACCACGGCGACACTCGATTCTACTCAACTCAAGATTGCTCAGGAAAAGTTATGCTTGTCCTGCCATCTGGATGATCCAGCAGTACGAGCACGAATTTCTCCTAGTGCCGGATTCATTGCATCGTACCAGGCAAGTGTTCATGGGATGGCATTAAATGGTGGAAACGTAAAAGCAGCCAATTGCATCGACTGCCATGGAAGTCATGAGATGCGAACAGGTACAGATCCGAAATCTCTCGTGAATAAGATGCACATTCCGCAGGTTTGTGCAAAATGTCATGCAAAGATTTCAGCGGCCTATAATGCGAGCGTCCATGGAAAGGCCCTTCTCAATGGAAGTAATGAATCGCCGGTCTGTACAAATTGTCACGGTGAACATAATATCCTGAAACATACCGATCCACACTCACCCGTCTCAGCTCAGAACGTCTCTTCGCAAGTGTGTTCGCCCTGTCATAGCTCAGTCCGATTGTCGGAGAAATACGGGCTTGCCTCAGACCGATTTAAGAGTTTTGAAGATAGTTTTCATGGCCTGGCCGGAAAAGCTGGATCGCTTGTCGTTGCAAACTGTGCAAGCTGTCATGGTGTCCACGATATCAAACCATCCGGCGATCCAGAGTCAAAAATCCATAAGACGAATCTCATTGCGACGTGCGGAAAATGTCATCCAGGTGCTAATGAGAATTTCACCAAAGGTGCTGTGCACGTGATCGTCACTGAAAAACAGGAAGATCTCCTCTATTTCATATCGACAGCCTACGTTATTCTTATCATCATGGTTGTGGGAGGAATGTTACTCCATAATCTTATGGACTTTGTCAAGAAATCGAAGCGTCAGTTAATGTATCGGCGAGGATTGTTGGAACATAAGCATGTCAGCCATCGCCTGTATTTACGCATGTCCTTCAGCGAACGAATCCAACATGCATCGCTGCTTGTCAGTTTTATCACCCTCGTTCTCACCGGTTTTGCTCTTCGGTATCCAAATGCATGGTGGGTAGCACCCTTCAATGATATTATTCCTTCAGCATTTGAGTGGCGGGGTGTTCTACATCGAATTGCTGCAGTAGTCCTGGTCGCCGCAAGCGTCTATCATATCTACTATGTGCTCTTTATCCCGAGAGGGAAGGAGTTGATTCGAGACTTACTCCCTCGGATCCAGGATGGAAAAGATGCTCTTGCTGTGCTTAAGTATAATCTTGGTTTCTCAAGGGAGAAGCCCAGGTTTGACCGGTTCAGCTACATCGAGAAGAGCGAATATTGGGCACTTGTGTGGGGAACTGTGGTCATGGGAGTCACCGGCGTGATCCTCTGGTTCGATAATACCTTCCTTGGCCTTCTGACAAAACTCTGGTGGGATGTTGCACGTACGATCCACTACTATGAAGCATGGCTTGCAACACTCTCGATAATTGTCTGGCATTTCTACTTCGTCATTTTCAATCCCGATAGTTATCCGTTAAACCTGGCATTCTGGAAGGGAACGCTGACCGAAGAAGAAATGGAAGAGGAACATCCGCTTGAACTGGAAAAGATACGAAGAGAGGAATTTATTAAAGAGATCCAGGAAGGCTTTGAAACGAAGCAACAACAGAATGACCAGCACTGAGCTGATTGCTGAAATCGGATGATGAATAAACTGCTGCACATACTACGGCATACATTGAGTCAACGTGCACTACATTTTTTAACAAGAGCCATTCTCTTTGGAACTATGATCGCGGGAAGTTCGCACCTCCGTGCTCAGGAAAACAGCGATTGCTTTGGATGTCATTCGGATAAAAGTCTCTCTGGCACCCGGAAGGGAAAAACGATTTCAGTCTTTGTGGATGAGAAAAAATTCGCTGGTTCAATCCATGGTTCGCTCACATGTATTTTCTGCCATAAGGATCTTGAAGGAAAAGAATTTCCACACGCCGAAGTCCTATTGCCAGTGAAGTGTGGAGAGTGTCACCAGGCAGAGGAGGAACTCCACGCGAAATCCCTCCATGGCAAAGCGATAAAACGGAATGATCCGCTTGCACCGACCTGTAAAGAATGTCATGGCACTCACGATATCCTTCCTAAAAGCAATCCAAAATCGACCGTTGCAGTATTGCAAATCCCGTTTTTGTGCGGAGGTTGCCACAAAGAAGGTTCTCCCGTTCAGCAGCAGCGAACGATCCATCAAGACCATATTCTTGAGAACTTCTCTGAAAGTATACACGGCGAAGGATTATTGCGAAAAGGCCTGATTGTTGCGCCAAACTGCGCTTCATGCCATACGGCACATTCAATCTTACCACACACTGATCCAGTTTCGTCGATTGCCCGGAAGAATATTTCCAAGACCTGCACAAAATGTCATGCACTCATCGAAACCGTCCATCGGAAGATCATCAAAGGAGAGTTGTGGGAAAAAGAGGCAAATACCCTTCCTGCCTGCATCGATTGCCATCAGCCGCATAAAGTGCGCAAGGTATTCTATTCACAGAGTTTGGCAGATCGGGATTGCCTGAAATGTCATGAGAAGAAGGATCTCAAATCTTCAAAAGACGGCTGCTCGCTCTACACCCAGCCAAGTGAGATATCCTATTCACGCCATTCGAAAGTTGCATGTAGTCAATGCCACTCTGAGGTGAATGCTTCGCACCTGAGGCCGTGCGATTCCATCACGAAAAAAGTGGATTGTGCCGCTTGCCATGCAGATGCCGGCCAGCTATTCCAGAAGAGTACCCATGGACAACTCACTGCCAAGAACGATCCCAACGGTCCCACATGCAAAGAATGTCACGGAACACATGGGATCAGAGGCAAGTTGGATCCCTCATCGCCGATATTTGCCATCAACATCCCCGAACTTTGTGCACGATGCCATCGCGAAGGAGAGAAGGCGGCAGTTCGCTATGCAGGCGGGCAGCATGAGATTATTGAGCATTACACAGAAAGTATTCATGGTAAAGGCTTGAAGAAAAGCGGATTGACTGTGACAGCGACCTGTACTAGCTGTCACACGGCTCATAGCGTCTTACCGAAGTCGGACTCTCTTTCAAGTGTCTACCGCAGCAATCTTCCGGCGACATGCGGACGCTGCCACCATGGAATCCAGGAGCAGTTTGAAAAGAGTATTCACGCTGTGCTCGTCAATGAGACGAAGAAAGAACTTCCTGTCTGTGCAGATTGCCATAGTGCTCACACAATCAGCCGCGCTGATGAATCAGGATTCAAGCTGACCATCATGACGCAGTGCGGACGGTGTCACGAAGGGATTGCAAAAACTTATTTTGACACGTACCATGGCAAGGTGTCTCAACTTGGATATACGAAGACCGCAAAGTGCTATGATTGCCACGGCGCGCATGACATCTTGCGGATTACCGATCCACGCTCGCATTTGAGCCGGGGAAATGTCGTTCAAACCTGTCAGAAGTGTCACCCGGGTGCCAACCGGAGATTTGCCGGATATCTCACCCATGCAACACATCATGATCCGGCAAAATATCCTGTGCTCTTCTGGGTCTTCTGGGGGATGACCTCTCTCTTAATAGGGACGTTCACTCTCAGCGGAATTCATACACTCTTGTGGTTACCCCGTGCTTTGCAGATGCGTCGTGAGCTGAAAAAGAAACATCAATCCGGACCAAAACCAATTGAAGGGAAAGATCACAGCAGTGACAACTCCAATGCCAATGCCTGAAACAGTTGAATCGACTGAAAGAGCTGAAAAACAATATCTTCGCTTCACTCGGCTGAATCGCATTTTGCACGTCATTATGATTATTAGTTTTATCAGCCTGGCGTTGACAGGAATGACACTCAAATTTTCGTACACAGACTGGGCATCCTTCCTTTCCCATTTCTTTGGGGGATATGAATCAGCCGGGTATGTCCATCGCGTCGCCGCGGTCTTCATGGTCGGCATCTTTATTGCCCATCTTGTGGATCTCACACGACGGAAACGGCGTGAATATGGTACTTGGAAGGCATTGATCTTCGGTCCGGATTCTCTGCTGTTTAATAAAAAAGATCTTCATGATTTTATTGGTTCGATGAAGTGGTTTCTCGGGAGAGGCCCCAAACCAGAGTATGGCCGTTGGACCTATTGGGAGAAGTTCGACTACATCGCAGTGTTTTGGGGAATTTTCGTTATCGGCTCGACCGGATTTACTCTCTGGTTCCCCGAATTATTCACTTTGATTTTCCCGGGCTGGATGATTAACGTTGCAACCATTATTCACAGCGATGAAGCGCTGCTTGCTACCGGCTTCATTTTCACAATTCACTTCTTCAATACCCATCTGCGCCCGGAAAAATTTCCCATGGACATCGTCATCTTTACCGGAAGGATGACCATTGAAGATTTGCAATTCGATAAACCTGCGGAGTACGATGCTGCTGTTAAAAGTGGAAAGCTGCTGGAGAGGCTCGTTGAACCGTATCCTCCCATCGTCATACGGGCGATACGTATTTTTGGATGGACAGCGCTTTCAATTGGCTTCAGCATGGTTATTTGGATTATTTATGCTATGTTGTTCGCATATCGCTAACAAGGTTGTGATCGTTTGAGAAACGAATCTCTGGTAAGAGAGTAACTCTCCCATTGCCAAGATAAAGGAATAGTCTATGAAGCGTTTTTTCCCAACCTCATTCTACAATCCTGCAACGTATGTGGGCGTTGCGATTGCGGCAGTCAGTTTTGGCCTGATTCTCTTCCTCATGCTTCTGGAAGCGTTGACCGAAAACCCGAAGCCGTATATGGGGATTATCGCCTTTGTCATTCTCCCAGGAATATTATTGCTGGGTTTAGGCGTTGCGTTGTTCGGCGTATTTCGAGAACACAGGCGTGAAAAAAGGGGAGTAGCACATGAACACACTCTGCCCCGAATCGACTTGAATGATCCCCGTCATCGCAGAACGTTTATCATTGTCTCCAGCGGGCTTCTTCTTCTGTTATTATTTTCAGCATTTGGAAGTTTTAAAGCCTATGAGTATACCGATTCCGATGCATTCTGCGGAGAGACGTGCCACAAAGTGATGAATCCGGAGTATACGGCATATCAGTCATCACCTCATGCCCGAGTCGGGTGTGTCGAATGTCATATCGGTTCAGGAACCACGTGGTTTGTACGGTCCAAACTTTCCGGGGCCTACCAGGTCTATGCAACGATCTTTAATAAGTATCCCCGTCCAATTCCGACACCAATTCAGAATCTGCGCCCTGCTCAGGAAACCTGCGAACATTGCCACTGGCCAAAGCACTTTTTCAGCGAGAAACAACTAGAAAACACATATTTTCTCTCCGATGAAAAGAATACCCGCTGGAATCTGAATTTGCTGATCAAAATAGGCGGTGGAAACGCCGAAGCTGGACCAACATCGGGAATCCATTGGCATATGAATATCTCGAATGAGGTCACATATGCTGCGGCCGATACACAGCGCCAGACAATCCTTTGGGTAAAGACAAAAAATGCTGCAGGGGAAGAGGTTATCTATCGGAATACTGAAACACAAATTTCAAAAGAAGAGATTGCAGCACTTCCTGCGCGAAAGATGGATTGCATCGATTGTCACAACAGGCCTTCTCACATCTATCATCCACCGAAGAAGTCTGTGAATCATGTGATGTCTCTTGGCTGGATTGACCCCTTGTTGCCGAATATCAAGAGCCTGGCAGTAAAAGTTCTGGAATATCCTTACAGCACACAAGCCGCCGCACTTGACAGTATTCAATTGACGATTAGCCAGCACTATATAGAGAACTTTCCGGCGGCTGCAGCATCCAAAGCCAAAGAGATCGATCGAGCAATTATGGAAATTCAAAAGATCTACAGTCGAGGGTATTTCCCTGAGATGAACGTTGACTGGAAAAAATTCCCGAATAATATCGGTCATATGTACTATCCGGGATGTTTCCGATGCCATGATGGAAAACATGTCTCAGAGACGGGGAAGGTGCTTTCGAGAGATTGTAATATTTGTCATGTTGTCTTAGCACAGCAGTATGAAAAGGAGAAAGTGAACATCTCGCTGAAAGGTATCGACTATCGTCACCCGGTCGACATCGGTGATGCGTGGAAAACGATGAATTGCAGCGATTGCCATAATGAGTAGAAGAACGCAAGGATCAATTTGTCGCCCTTGCAAATTTGAAGGAGGCCCATGAAAAAGTTTTTTTCTTCCATACCGGAGTCGCTCAGCAGGCTGATGATTGTGTTTGCTGTCATCATTGGGCTAGCTCTTTTAGTTCGTGCCCTCCTTCCCGCTGCTTTGAAAGATACGACACTTCAGCGGGAAGCGACTGTACATGCTGAACAGGCGAAGCCAATACACTTTGTCGGTGCTCTGCAGTGCAACGAATGTCATGAACAGAATAAAGTCAAGGGCAGAGGATACCACGGCAATCTCTCATGCGAAACGTGCCACGGACCAGGGAAAGATCACATTGAGAATCCGGGAGAAGTCAAGCCGGAGCTCCCGCGCAAGCGAGAGTTTTGCACCAATTGTCATGCATATAATCCGTCACGACCGACAGGCTTTCCGCAGATCAACCCGGCAATGCACAATCCATTAAAGCCCTGTATCTCGTGCCACAATCCTCATGATCCGAAACCGCCGAATGTTCCGCAGGAGTGTGAAGCGTGCCATGCCGAAATCGCGCGAACGAAATCTCTCTCATCTCACGTTCAGTTGGAATGTTCAGCATGTCACGCAGTGCCGCGGGAACACAAGGTTACACCACGGCTTGTAGATGCATCAATGCCAAGAGACAGGGCGTTCTGTGGTAAATGTCACAGCAAGGATTCCCAGGTGCGCGATGTACCGAAAGTTGATATCGCTGCGCATGGAGAAAAATATCTCTGCTGGCAGTGTCATTATCCACATATGCCGGAGGTCGACTAATATGAACCGGAGAAATTTTTTCGAGAAACTTAAGAATCTTGGCTTACTGACTGGATTTGCCGGAATCTTTACCAGACAAGCCTCGGCAAACACACCGGAAGGGTATGATGCCAAAGATCATTATTATGGCATGGGAATTCAGATCGACAAATGCATCGGCTGCGGTATGTGTGTGTCGGCATGTAAAAAGGAAAACGCTGTACCAAAGGAACCGTTCTTTTTCAGGACGTGGGTCGAACGATATTTGATCCGAACGAATGAAGAGACAATCGTCCAGAACATCACTCATTCGACACCGACGAGCGATACCTCAGGAGATAAGAAGTTTTTGCGAAGTTTCTTTGTTCCGAAACTCTGTAATCAATGCGATAATCCTCCATGTGTGCAGGTGTGTCCGGTAGGAGCCACGTTTAAGACTGAAGATGGTGTGATCCTTGTTGATGATACCCGCTGTATCGGATGCCGCTATTGTATTCAGGCATGTCCGTATGGAGCCCGCTACCTCCATCCGGATAGGATGACAGCAGACAAGTGTACCTTCTGTTACCATCGTATTACAAAGGATTTGCTGCCGGCCTGTGTTGAGGTGTGTCCTACACAAGCCAGAATCTTTGGCGACTTAAAGCGGAGTGCAAGCCCGCTCACACGATTCAGACGGATGAACAAACTCCATGTCCTGAAACCATTTTTGAATACAGAACCCAAAGTGACGTATTCAAATCTTGATGGGGAGGTGCGCTAATGGATCCTCTCATGCAACGTCTTTATGAGCTCTCTCAGCAGGCGACAGGATTTATTTATCCGAACGAGGTCGAGGTGCACTGGTCGATTCTCATTGTGGTCTATCCCTATCTCACGGGATTAGTTGCTGGAGCATTTATCCTTGCGTCGCTGGTGAAGGTCTTTAATATCAAAGAGGTGCAATCGGTTTATAAATTGTCCCTGTTGACAGCGCTGGCATTTTTATTAATAGCTCCGCTCCCTCTGTTGCTGCATTTGGGACATCCCGAACGCTCGTTCGAAATTTTTCTCAATCCGAACTTTACCTCGGCGATGGCGATGTTCGGTTTCGTGTATGCCTGGTATTTGATGGTTGTTCTCTTGCTAGAAATTTGGTTCACCTATCGACGTGATCTCATTCTCTGGTCACAACAGGAAGATTCACCGAAACGATGGATCTATAAGGTGTTGTCACTCTTCTCCTCCGATACAAGTGACCATTCAATCGTGATCGATAAAAAAGTACTGAAAGCTATTACCGTTATTGGCATACCGTCTGCATTCTTACTCCATGGGTACGTTGGATTTATTTTCGGATCGATCAAAGCAAATCCATGGTGGAGCAGCGTGTTGATGCCAATCGTGTTTCTCTTCTCGGCAATCGTCTCTGGCATTGCGTTGGTCATTCTTCTTTATATGGTTATCACACCATACCGTAAAGAGAAGATCGATATGAAATGCCTTGATAAGATGGCCTCCTATCTCTTCTATGCGGTAATCGTCGATTTTTCGCTGGAATTGCTCGACTTCATCCACCGCTTGTATGAAAGCGAGGAGTCGATAAAAATATTGTCACAGCTCGTGATGAATAAACTCTTCGTCAGTCTCGTGATTTTGCAGGTGCTTTTGGGTATGCTCCTTCCTCTTGCCATTATGGTTGGCATCAAGCTCTTCAAATTTGAAGAGGAGTTAAGAAAATTATTGTATTTTGTTTCAGTCATCCTGATTCAACTTGGAATCTTTGCTACCCGATGGAATGTCGTCATTGGAGGACAGATGTTTTCGAAGAGCTTCCGGGGGCTCACCACCTACAAGATGGAAATGACCGGACTTGAAGGATTTCTTGTTTCTCTTCTGCTGTTAATCTTGCCGTTGGTGGTGTTATATGTGCTGGCGAAAATCTTACCCCCTTGGGAAAAGTCGCAGGGAGCGCTTCCCCAGGAATCAAAAGCTTCATAATCATTTACGGTGATGTGTGAGCAAATGAACGAACAAACTAAATTCGGAAATAAGGAACGGAAGCGGAGGGAGTTTCTCGAATACATCCTCGGTGGAGGAGTTCTTGCCTGGTTGGTTTCCATCCTCTATCCGATAATTGCGTTTCTTCAACCGCCAAAAGAAGGTGGAGTAGAGGTCACCAGTGTCAAGGCGGGAAAACTGGAAGAAATCGAAAAGGACAGTGGCAGGATTATTAAATTCGGGAACAAACCGGTTCTGCTGATTCGAACCGCAGACGACCAACTGCGGGCGTTCACTGCTACCTGTACACACCTTGACTGTACAGTCCAATTTAAGCGTGACGCAGGAATTATTTGGTGTGCGTGTCATAATGGCAAATACGATTTGAATGGAAAGAATATTGCCGGACCGCCGCCCAGGCCCCTTGAAGAGTACCGGGTCACGCTCCAAGGCAATGAGATATTCATTTCGAAAAAGGTGAAATGATCGTGCTGCGAAAACTCTATCATTGGTTGGATGAACGAGTAGATCTGGAGAGCCTCGTACAATTTCTGGGGAAGAAATATGTCCCCGTGCACCGTCATTCGGTTTGGTACTATTTCGGCGGTGTCTCGCTCTTCCTCTTCATCATTCAAGTCGTGACAGGAATTCTCCTGCTCTTGTATTATAAAGGGAGTGAAGATCTTGCCTTTGAGAGTATCAAATATATCATGGCCAAAGTGCAGTTCGGATGGCTCATTCGCTCGATCCACAGTTGGTCGGCAAATTTATTTATCCTGGCAGCAATGATCCACATGTTCAGTGTCTATTTCGAAAAGTCGTATCGAAAACCGAGGGAAATTACCTGGCTGACGGGAATGTTAATGTTCTTTCTGGCAATGGGATTTGGTTTCAGCGGTTATCTGCTTCCATGGAATGAACTCGCATTTTTTGCAACAAAAGTTGGCACTGATATCGCGGGAGTGCTTCCATTGATTGGTAAACCGATGCTCGTCTTTCTCCGGGGGGGCGAAGAGGTAACGGGAGCGACGTTATCGAGGTTCTTCGGCTTTCATGTCGCAGTGCTTCCGGGAATATTTACCGTGCTGCTTGGGATCCACCTTATATTGGTTCAGCGTCAGGGAATGAGTGAACCGCTTGAGCTGGAAGGGAAGCCGGAAGGTGAACGGAAAACAATGCCGTTCTTTCCAAATTTCATTTTGCGCGATCTTCTCTTGTGGCTCATTGTGCTGAATTTACTTGCAATACTTGCTGTGTTTTTCCCCTGGGAATTGGGAGTGAAAGCAGATCCGTTTGCATCAGCTCCCGCAGGGATAAGACCGGAATGGTATTTCATGTTCATGTTCCAAACACTGAAGTTCATTCCCGCACAACTGTTATTTTTTGATGGTGAGGTTTTAGGCATCCTGGCCTTTATGCTTGCAGGAGCCTTATGGATGCTCGTACCGTTCTGGGACAGGAAAAGTCCGCGGGGCGAGCGAAATCGTTTTGTCAACTATCTGGGACTATTCGCTGTCCTCTATATCATAATCTTAACGATCATTGGATGGATAACCTAAAAATAATTACTCGCACTCTTTGCCACACACTTTTGCTGGTTCTAACGGTGCAGGTGTGTTTCGCGCAACAGCGGACCTCTCAACGGGATGAATGTTTTCAATGTCATCGCAGCCTGGAGGACAAGCCATCGGCACTATTCAGCACGGATGTCCATTTTCAAAAGGGACTGGGCTGCGCAGCTTGCCATGGAGGTGATCCGACAAAAGGCGACAACGAACTGGCAATGAGCAAGACATCCGGTTATATCGGTGTTCCGAAGAGAGACGCGATTTCCACGATGTGTGCCTCGTGTCATGGCGATGCGACGAAAATGAAATCCTACAAGTCATCGCTGCCGACCGATCAATGGGAGAATTTAAAGAAAAGCGTCCATGGTAAATCGTCGACAGCAGCAAAACAGCATGTTGCCCAGTGTACCACATGTCACAGCGTTCATAATATCAGCGCGGTAAAGAGTCCAGCTTCACCTGTTCATCCCCTGAATGTTGTCCAGACCTGTTCCAAGTGTCATGCCGATGTTGCTTTAATGCGTACCTATAATCCATCTCTCCCCGTCGATCAGCTCGAAAAATACAAGACAAGTGTACATGGGATGAAGCATGCAAAGGGTGATGCTAAAGTTGCTCAATGTGCCAGTTGTCACGGAAGCCATGATATTCGTTCGGCGAAAGATGTGAAGTCGAAAGTGTATGGGGTGAATCTTCCGGAGACTTGCGGCAACTGCCACAGCGATTCTCGATATATGAAGGAATACGGCATCCCTACCAATCAACTGGAGAAATTCAAGAAGAGCGTTCATGGTGTGGCGTTGCTGCAAAAGAAGGATCTTGGTGCACCGGCTTGTAATGACTGTCACGGAAATCATGGAGCAGTACCGCCCGGTGTGCAGTCCATTTCGAACGTCTGTGGAACATGCCATTCTTTGAATGCCGATCTCTTCTCATCCAGTCCTCATAAAAAAGCTTTTGATGATAAAAAACTGCCCGAATGCGAAACTTGTCATGGTAATCACGAGATTATCACTGCGACGAACCAATTACTCGGCGTTACTCCGGAAGCGGTTTGCTCACGATGCCATCAGCAAACGAACAACGTAAAAGGGTATCAGGTTGCAGGGACGATGAGAGCTTTGATCGATAGTCTTGAATCTTCTACAAAAAAAGCTAACATTCTGATCGAAAATGCTGAACAACGAGGTATGGAAGTATCCGATGCAGCATTCAAACTTCGCGATGCTCGGCAAGCGCGGCTGCAAGCCCGCACGATGGTGCATTCATTTAGTGAACAGAAATTCCGCGACGTGGTCCAGCAGGGACTGACAATTGCTCACGATGTTCAGTTGGAGGGCAGCGAAGCGATTGATCAGTATTACTTCCGTCGATGGGGATTGGGTATTGCATCGCTTATCATAACAATCTTGGCTGTATCACTGTATTTATTTATCAGAAAAATTGAACGGAAACAGATTCCATAACAAACTCACATATCCATCCATAACTATAGGAGTTCTCCTATGAAAACTTTTCGTATCCTTGGAATGCTATTGATCGTTGTGTTCCTCGCTGCCCTCTGTCTGCAGGCGCAGAATAAAAACGTTGGGGTAAAAATATGCAAAATGTGCCATCAAACAGAGAAACAAGGCAAGCAATTCGGTATCTGGGAAAAGACCCCGCATGCTGAAGCGTTCAAAACACTCGCCTCGGAGAAGGCAATGGAAGTTGCAAAGAAGAAAAACATTGCCAAGCCACAGGAAGCAAAGGAATGTCTCGATTGCCACTCTCCAATAGATAAGGATGGCGTGTCCTGCGAGAATTGCCACGGTGCAGGTTCTGCTTACAAGACCATGGCGATCATGAAGGATAAGGCAAAAGCGATTGCTGCTGGATTAACCGACTTCAAAGATAAGGCAGCAATCGAGAAATTCTGCAAAACCTGCCACAACGAAAAGAGTCCGACATTTAAAGGATTCAAATTCGACGAAATGTGGGGCAAGATTAAGCACTCGGTGCCTAAAGCATAAGCAACAGAAATTGCTTCTCCGGATAGTTCATAACATCGTTTGAGCAGTATAACGTCGGGTGTGCGGAGAAACTTCCGCACGACCCCGGCGCAGATCATCGGTAATTGAATAACATATTTAACTGTCAGGGCACTTGCGCCAGGTGCTTTGTGAAAGCGTCAGTGTGCGCCAGGCGACAAGGAAGTACAACACGCGTTTTGCTCGAAATAATATGGCTACTACTATGAAAATACCATTACAACTTCTGTGTTTTCTGATCATTGCATCGACCTGCAGTTATGCACAGCGGTTCCAGGCTCGCTTTGTGACCTCGGCGTATGCGTGGGAACGATATGATGCAGTTGGCACATCAACTCAACATCTCTTCGGCTATCAGACAGTTCAACTTTCGTTAGCGAAGAAAGATCTTTTTCTCGGAACCTATCTCCAGGGATTCAACGATTTCACCGGGCCGGTGCAGAACGATGCCTATGTCCGGCTCTACAATTTTTATGGAAAATGGTCGAACATCGGTGGATTCGGAGACCTCAGCGCAGGCCGACAAGCGATCTTTGCAGGGATCGGCAATGGCACGATTGACGGAGCTGCTGCCTCTGTCAAAATGTTTGATAATCGCGTCAAACTCATGGGGTATTATGGTTCCTTGCCGCCGCCGCGTCAAAAGATTAGCCTGACAGATGATGCTTCGAATAATATGATGATGGGAACCCAACTGGTTGCTTCGGCAGGAGAGGTTGCCCAGGTTTCTGTGAGCTACATGAAGCGAAAGATCGCCACTGAATCCTATAAAGCAATCCGGCGTGATTCTCTCTTCAATCCCTATACAATTGAAATCAAACCTTCGGCTGGAGTTGAAGAACTGGTGGGAGGCGATCTCAATCTTACGGCTGGAAATTTCATCTCAGGATATGCGCGCTATGACTATGACGCACTCGCCGAAAAAATGGCACGTCTGCAATTCTTCGGACGCGTACGACCCTTTGAGTATTCCAATGTCAAAGCGCTATCATCGCTGAGTCTCACAGGCGAATATATTCAGCGGGAACCGAGATTATCCTATAACTCGATCTTTTCAGTCTTTGCATTTAATACCCTGAAAGAATATGAGGTGGGAGCTGAATATGCCTTTACTCCAACCTGGCAAGCATTCGCAAAATACGGTTCAGTGAACTACGGCGATGAAGACGATCAACGTCTTACACTCGGATTGAACGCTGACCATGTTTCTTTCAGCTTTTCACACAGTGTGGGGTATGCCGGTGAACTAAGCGCGGCGTCGTTCAATGTTGGCTATCCGATTCTTGACAATCAGGTAGTTCCGACGCTCTTCTTCAGCTATGCCAAATATAAATTGAGCGAAGATGCCAAAGACCTTGATGGTGCGATCAGTGCAGGGATGGGAGTTGTATACCGTCCGGTACCGACATTCTCCATTGAAACACAAGGTCAATGGATCCAGAATAAAATTTATTCCAATGATAAAAGACTCTTCATCCGTATCAGTTATTTCTTTTCACAACAACTAGCAATATTCTAGAGTGAACGTACATGAAAAAGCCACTCTCCCGAATTTCAGACACCTTTGTTACTTGTGCATCCATGCTTTGCATGGTTCTTCTCCTTGGATTGTATTCCGCTGAATCAGCATTCGGTGAGACACAAAAAATCCGTGAGGAAAAGACCATAAAATTTTCGCATCTCAAGCATGTGAAAGATGCCGGAATTGAATGCGTCGATTGCCATAAAGCGGCTACGACGAGCAAACTCTCCTCCGACAACCTCCGCAGTTCTCATGAGAATTGCCAAAGCTGCCATGAGGATCAGCTCAATAAAACTTGCACATTCTGCCACACAAGCGAAAATCAGGATACCTATCAGGCAAAAGAACCTCCTGACAGGAAACTTGTATTTTCCCATGAGTTTCATCTGGGGAAAGAGAAGATGGAATGTATCACCTGTCATCAGAATGTTCCGGAAGCAGATGACGAGGTAACAATCCATGTTCCGAAAATGACAATATGCAATACTTGTCATAACGACGCGAAAGCATCCAACTACTGTGAAGGATGCCATACCGATCTTTCTTCGTTACGGCCGAAAGAACATAATCGGACAAACTTTGTACGGGAACATAAAATTGAAGCCCGTCTCTCTACTCAAACCTGTTCAACCTGCCATACACAGGAATCCTGCCTGGATTGCCACAGCGGCAGCGATCTGCAAAAGTCTAGTGTGAAAGGAGGAGATTTGGTGTCTCCACGTTCTCCACGGCTGATGGCAATCGATCGCGGTCAAGGGAACCGGTTGATTAAAGTCCATGATGCAAATTTCAAGATGACGCATGGGGTCTCTGCGAAATCAAAAATGATTGAATGTCAAACATGCCACGAGCAAAAGACATTCTGTTCAACCTGCCACGAAGCCGGAGGCAATGTGAATCAGTCAGGCTTTAGACCCGATTCACATGCCAAAGCCGATTTTATCAGACTCGGTATTGGTTCTGGAGGTGGTCAGCATGCGACACTTGCTAAGCGAGATATCGAAACCTGTGCCAGTTGCCACGATGCTGAGGGTGCCGATCCTGCATGTGTGCATTGCCATACCGATGCCGATGGAATCAAGGGAACGGATCCAAAAACCCATACACGAGGTTTTATGGCCTCCAATAACGGTGAGTGGCATACCGATCCCGGATCGACATGCTATATGTGTCACAACGATGCGAACGCTCGTGTTGGCGGTATTAAAGGACGAAACTTCTGCGGCTATTGTCATAAGTGAGTGATGATCATGAAACGAATCTCTTTCAATCCGATACTATTCATTGCTTGTGTACCATTTATTCTGTTAATGCTGGCTGGATGCAGCGAGCTCAAGGATGAACTCCCTGCACCTACAGCCGGGCAGATTGCCATCCACACTGACGGATGGGATCAGCTTGCGTCGGCAAATTTCCATGGCAAAGCATTGAAGCTCAATAGCTATAAACGGGACGATTGTGCTGCTTGTCATTCGAAACAGTTTACCGGCGGCATTAGCGGCAATTCCTGTTACAAATGCCATAACGCCTATCCACATTGGATCAATCCGGCAGAACCCCCGGACCACAGGGCGTATCTAAAAAAATATAAGTGGGATATTGAGCAGTGCGATGATTGCCATGGATCGAATTATTCCGGAGGAACTAGCGGACAATCATGTTTCGGTTGCCACAAGCAGTATCCTCATGCGGTAAATTATAAATCGGGCCATGCTCCTGCACTCGTGGCAGCATCATATCCATTGAACGAGTGCAAAACTTGCCACGGTTCGACATTTCAAGGGGGAGCAACGGTAGATGTTTCCTGCTCCAAATCCGGATGTCACATGGATGCATCTGGCGTGGCAAAATCTCCTGAAGCATGCAACACGTGTCACGGAAATTTCTCTGCTCCGGCTAACGACCTTCTCTCTGCAGCCCCGCCAAAGAGTGTTGCAGGTGGAACTTCCATAACCGAAAGAGGAGTTGGTGCTCATCAGGCACATCTCGTAACTACTGTATTAGGGAAGACTGTGAAATGTGCTGAGTGCCATACAATTCCAGCCAGTCTCTCGGCTGCCGGCCATCTGGATGCATCTCCTCAGGCAGAAGTTGTTTTCAATGATACACTGGCCAGAGTACGAAGCGCTGGCATTATACCTGTTCCGTCGTACAGCGGCACTTCGATGACGTGCAATAATTCCTATTGTCATGGAAATTGGAAAATTCGAAAGGCAACCTCCTCATATCAGTACGTCTTTTCTGATTCTGTCATGGTTGGAGCAAATGACTCACCGGTGTGGACTGGAGGTCAGGCTGAAGCAGCATGTGGCAGTTGCCATGGCATTCCGCCGAAGGGTCACGTCGCAGCTTCACTTATCATTTGTCAGGGATGTCATACTGGTGTTGTTGATGAGTTTGGAAAGATTATCGATAAATCAAAACATATCAATGGAAAGATAAATGTCTTTGGTCAGGAGAGGGCCATTTAATCCGACCCATTCTCAAATTTGACAGAGGCCTCCAAATTCTTTCTACAACATAAGAGTGAAGAGGGTAACGAAGCTATAACGGACATCAGAATCTGAAAATATGAGCCATTCCGCAATAGAGTGGCTTTTTTTTGCCTATTAGTCTGTGGCACGAACATTGAGCATATTCACATTAAACTTTTAAGGCTAAAAGAATATGATTGGTCAAATTGCAATTTGGGTTGGTTTTCTTGGTGCGGCGATTTCAGCGTTTGCCTATTACCGGGTATCTCAGGGTAATGATTCGATGCAAAAATTTGCACGCAACGGATTTGCTGTAACGTTCGGGTGTACCCTCGCTGCTTCAGTGCTGCTGATGCTCTACATCATGCAACACCGCTTCGAGTACGATTATGTCTGGAGCTATAGTTCACGGGATCTGCCAACAGCACTTCTCATCACAACATTTTGGGCCGGGCAGGAGGGAAGCTTCCTCCTATGGGCGTTTTGGAGCATCTTTATCGGCATAGTTCTTCTCCGCTCTTCAAAAAAGAATAAAAACGAATCGGAAGTGATGGCGGTTTATATGTCGATTGTCGCTTTTCTTCTGCTCCTCGTCGCCGTTAAATCTCCCTTCAAATACATCTGGAATGTCCATCCGAATGACGTTACTGTCGGTCAAATTCCGAATGATGGAAGGGGACTAAATCCATTGTTGCAGAATTTTTGGATGCTCATCCATCCTCCAATTCTTTTCATTGGATTTGCGGCACTTGCCGTTCCATTTTCATTCGCAATTGCGGCGCTCTGGAAAAAGCAATACCAACAATGGATCTCCGCAGCCTTGCCATGGGTTTTATTTGGAGCACTCTCACTTGGTGCAGGGCTAATCCTTGGCGGCTACTGGGCGTACGGTGTCCTCGGTTGGGGAGGCTGGTGGGGCTGGGATCCAGTCGAGAACTCCTCTCTCGTTCCATGGATTGTATCTATTATTCTTATTCATTCGATTCTCACTCAACGAAAAACCGGCCGGCTCGCAAGAACAAATTTTGCCCTCGCCGTGACGGGATTCTTTCTTGTGGTCTACAGCACGTTCCTTACACGGAGTGGTATTCTCGGTGATTCATCGGTGCATTCTTTTGTCGATCCGGGAGCATTTGCCTACACACTCCTTATCGTGTGGCTGGTTCTTACAGCGCTTCTCGGCTTCGGACTTCTTGGAAAACGCTGGAAAGATTTAACCTCTCCTGCAGGTCATAGTCATCTCTTTTCTCGCGAGGGTTTCCTCGCTCTTGCCAGTGTGGTTATGGGAGCAAGTGCACTTGTTGTATTCTTCGGTACTAGCCTGCCAATCGTTTCGAAAATCACCGTTGAGCCAAGTTTTTATGACAGAACAAATCTCCCTCTCGCTATTCTGATGGGTGTATTGCTAAGTTTCAGTTTGCTCCTCCAATGGAGCATCCAGGGTGGTAAGGAAACATTCAAAAAGGCATTCATTGCGCTTGGAGCGGCTCTGGTCGTTACGATCATTCTCATCATCGTTGGTTTGAATGACTGGCGGATGATTCTGTTCGCCTATAGTTCATTGGTTGCATTCTTCTTGAATATCGAGACCGGGCTGAGGCTGGCAAAGCAAAATATTCAGTGGGTGGGAGGACCTATTGCCCATGTGGGACTGGCACTGCTCTTCCTCGGAATCATAGGTTCGGGCCGCTATGGCGAGAAGGTTAATGTTTCGCTGCCATTGCACGAGCAAAAAGAGGCGCTGGGATATACCTGGACTTATTTGGGCTCTAAACAGAATTCTGAAGGTAAGAGTGTCTTCACCATTAAAGGTGAGCGAAACGGCTCCGTGTTAACTCTGGAACCGGTCATGTATATGAGTTCGTACAACAACAATATTATGCGCAATCCTGATTACGTTAGTCTTCTGACAAAGGACCTCTATCTGGAACCGGTATCACTCGAGCAACCGAACGAATCCGAAGCGAAATCAATGGATACATATAACCTGAAAAAAGGAGAGCCCATATCGATTCAGGGAGTACAGGTGACCTTCCTCCGCTTCGAAATGGGCGCCCATGGGAAAGATGGCATGATGGGAGGCAGCCAATTTGGAATCGGCGCAGTATTGGAAGTCCGGAAAGGGACGAAGACCGAACAGCTTACTCCTGTCACATTTTTCCAGGGTCAGAATATCGAGCGAATGGATGCGGCGATGTTGAAGGACAGCAGTCTTGGATTTCAGATGCTTAAAATGAACATCAATATGGAGAATAAGGAAGCTCTTGTTCAAATACAGGTGGTGAAACCTGGAGCAGCCGCTCCATCCAGTTCGAACAAAGAAATCCTTATTGTGGAAGCGAGCGTGAAACCCTTTATTACACTCGTCTGGTTTGGAGCATTCTGTATAATCCTGGGACTTGGGATTTCAATTTATCGTCGCCGCCTGGGATTTGAATCTTAACACCGAACCGAGAGCGTTTCGGCAGGTATGATCATCGAGATGGGAGAAAAGTTGTTATCTCCCATCTTTGCTGTACGGGGAGGAGTTCAGATTATCAAGGAGGTGTTTGCTGCCGGAACTTCGATTGAAAGCTGATTTCACTAACTCAACCTCTCTCTAAACTCCTTGCCTCCAATAACCTGAAGCTTGCTCATTAATCTCCAATTCTCACGCCGGCAGGCAGCATACTTCTGTCACACATTCCAGCATTAATGAAAAAAGAAAAATCCAAATTATTGGTATAAACACTTACAATGTTTTGAACCGAAACTGAACACGAGTTGGTTTTCAGAAGCGGGAAGATAGTGGAGTTTGCTCTGTCGCGAAGAACAAAGAAGAATCTGGAAGAGTCAGGACGATGTGGTATAGCTACGGCTTTGTGTTCTCCTCAGGGAGATCGGGGAGGATAAATGTTTTTGGTCCTCCAACTGCCGGATCGATAATTTCCGTATGGAGTTCTCCCAGCTTTCGGAGGACGACAGTCATGCGATCGACATTTTCAATCAGGGAGTGAGTATACTTCTGGCAGTCTTCCCGGGAGAGATTATTAGTAGTAGCCATGCGTGATGCCAGCAGCTTTAAAACCGCCATTGGATTATTCAACTCATGATGGATTGTTTGAATGGTGGTACGAATTGCATCCATACGCTGTTTGGTTACTTCGAGTCTGGCGATCCTGAGCTTATATTCCCGCTTTTCGAGTGCCGATAGAACTGCACGTTCCAGATAATGAGGTTTGGCAATATCCTCTTTTGGAATATATTCGTCGGCTCCCTCTTTCAGCGAGTTCTGGACGACACGATAGTCTTTACTCACCGAGAGGCAGATCACCAATGTCTCTGTATTGAATTTCCGAAATTCTCTGAGAAAATCGGCACCGTTCATACCGGGCAACATGTAATCGAGAAGAATAATATCGAATTGACCCTGAGTCGAGATACACTCCAGAGCATCTTCGGCCGAACTCACGACCATCGGCCTGTAGATTGCCTCCTGGGCGCTTTGAAGTGTCACCTGGAACAGTTTTCCGAAGACGGGGTCGTCGTCAACAATCAGTACTCGATAATCTCGCATGTCGTAGCTGGCTGCTTAATAGTTAATGGGAATAGTGTACCACACTCTTATTTATCATCAGAGAAGTAGAGTGAGTTTTTTCCTTCTCGCCTCATATTCCTGCTTCGATGAAATCTAAGAAGGAACATTCATCGGGAGTAAGCTCTCGAGAGCACTAATGTTTCGATGAACATGCTATCGTATGGTTTGCTGCCAATAGGTGGTGTTCGTCCGTTGATTGATGAGCAGAATTTGTTTTGGTATGATGCTCAGCCTTGCCTGGCGCGTGGCATCCTTCTGGTTTAAATCAACAACGAAGCGAACCTTGAAATAGATCGATGCCTCATCACCCTTCGCTGTGCGGGCAGCATCACGTTCGATTGGCCAGTTGAACGTGGGATTGAATTTTAGATAGATCGATGATGCCCGATATCCTTTTCGAATTGAATCAGCAATGCCGACGTAGGGATTGTCAGTAACAGTGGATTGCAGAATGGGAATATTATAGGGTGCTTCGATTGTATTTAAGCATGTGAGTTTGTATACTTTTGCGTCAGCATTGAAGGATTGGAGACTGGCCTTTAACAGAATTCCAAAAACACGCTGATCGAGTTTTTTATCTTTGACATAATCAGTAATCTTTTTAAGGTATTCCTTCCTTGTCTCCAGAATCCGTTTTTCGAACTCCGGTGTCGTTTCAAATTCTGATTTCTTTGCTGTCGAAGTGTGGAGCGTATCCGTTATATCCTTGAGGAAACTCCAGGCATCCTTGAGGATCAAATTGAAGTCCGCTGGAGCCATATTGTCATCGGGCTGGATCACGGTCTGCGTCTGACCGAAGAGAAAGAGCGGAAATACCAGCGAGAGGAATACCATGCAATAGAGTAACAACCTGATGTGAGAAGATGTCTTCATACGATTCACCTGCTAGGTATGATTATGCTGATTTGATCATCTGTGTGCTTCATGATTCTGTAAATATTTAAGAAGCAACAATCCCCGAATTCTCCAGTTGGAGAAGTAGAGGGCCGAGTCAAAGCTTCCCGGCTACAGCAATATACAAGATTTCTCTGAATTTGCACAATAGTTTTTCTTATTTGCCAATATATATTCCAGCAGATCGGTACTCGTTCCGATCATGGTGTTCCTGAGAAAAACATTTGCACCAACAAGTGGGATATGCTGACCGCTCTCGTAAACCGTTCCGGAAATGGTTCCGGTTTCCATTCTCCCTTGTGCCGTTCCATGGAGCAACGGTATCATGAGGCAGCAGCAGAGGAGATAGTTGACACGGAGGCGCATACTCTTTTCTTTCTCACTGGAAGCAATGTGACAATGGAAGAGGACTAAAGCTACAAAGAAACCGGGTGTGAACGGAGATGACGATACGACACCTGGATAAACGTTGATCCGGACAACGATAAAAGAAATTGTGGTTCCTTTCCTGCCCGGAGGTTATGGAGAAGAGCACAACACCAGAGAAAAGAACGTTGGTCACTAATCTGTACAGAGCGATCTGAGAGTGTCTTTCGGTCATTGAGTTGAAGTCTGCCTGTGAAGTAGGTGTTGTCTAAGTGGCAAAGTACGATTCTGTACGGAGGCTCGTTGCCTTCATCGAGAACCAATCCCTAAAGACGATGATAAGCTACTCTTTGATCGAAAAAAAGTTTTGCGGTCTATTGAGCAGAGAAAAAGATATCGATTTCATACCATAAAGGTTTGATGACACTCTCGAGATGGTTGAGCTGAATCTGCCGAAAGGCGAATTTCACCTTGAGTCCTGGCTGGGATCGTTCCAACGTTAATTGCTCAAGGGATGGAGTCTTGCCGGACACATCGGTATTCTGCCTGACACATTGAGTAAAAAATTCAGTAAGGTTCACACGCATCGAATCAATTACACCGTCTTGTAATTTTCGCATAAGAGTGATTTCCGTAAGGTCGTCGCTGATTCTGCACGCGAGCACGTCGTTAGCAAATTCTTTTTTTCCAAACGTGGTGCCTATGCGTTCTGCGCGGAGGAGATAATCATATCCTTTGATGTCGATGATCGCGCCTTCTTTTGCAGTGAATGAGGTGCGGGTTCCATCACTTCCATACCAAGTTCTGACGTAGGTAACTCCAAGAATTTTAGCAATCTCAGAAGGTTCCTTATACCACGAAGTTCTGTTTGGGGAATCGGTGAGAAGTGATTCGGAAAACCATGGTTGGATCTGTGTATAACCATGGATCATAAATAGGTAATCCAGAATTGAACTAATTTGCTTTGTGTCTTTGAAGGGGATGTCAATGGTAGAGCGCTGTATTGTGCTGTTGATGAGTATGGAATTTTTTGTAAGCAGTTCCTGAAGATGCCCAATCTGGCTTCTTTCGGATATCTCGAACATGCTCCAGGGCCCGATGCTAGTCAGAATTGCGAGGATACAAAGTGAGCCGGGGATGAGTTTGATATTTTGCTTTTTGCTGAAGAGGAAATATACCGTCATCACAGTAATCCAGACTCCAAGGAGAAGCCCAATGTATCGAGACTCCGTCATCCCGTACTCTGAAATTCTTCTCCAGAGAGCAGGGAACAGGATGACGATTTGCGGAATGAGCAGGAACAAAAACCAGCGCATTGCTTTTGGTATCCATTGATTCTCGATCCGGTGGCGAATTGGATACAAGATCACGAAGGTAAAGAAGGCAGACCCTGCAAATCCCAGGATTAGTCTGCCAACCCAGCCTTCCGGCCAACTCCAGGTGAGTAATATTTTCCCGAGATAAGCATAGAGAATGATGCCGTAGATGATAAGCATTGGAAGAAGTATATACTGGCCAAAGACTCTTAGTGCTTTTGGGTAGTCGGTGGTGGTCTCCAATTGCTCAATCTCGTGTGGAACACCGGAAAGAAAAAACCATGTCATCACAATTCCATTAATAGCAATCCATAACTCACCATACCTTTTCCCGGGAACATCCATGCCAAAGAGATTATCCAGAGCAGCAAGTGCCAGCGAAAGTCCGGCGTAGAGGATGATGGAATAGAGGATGGCCACCAACGATTGAAGCAACATCATTTTATTGAACTGCCAGAATCCGTTAATCTCATCCTTCGTAATGAAGGGAGCGACCGACACCAGCAGATGCAGAGCGAGGGCGAAAGCCGAAAGCCGGATAAAGGTTATGGCGGGAGCTCCAATCAGGTTCGATGGCACAGTCAATGCATAACCAACCAGGAAAAGTATGCCGACGAATTGCAGGACTCCGGACTTTAAGAAACTCCATTTTTGTCTTTCTGCAAAGAGCACAAGTGCAATGAGGAGTGGAATTCCCAGAATAGCGGCAAGAAGAATGTTAAAGAGAATGGTTGGTTGAGGGGGACCTTCGTGGTCAACCAGAAGAATTGCCGCCACAGTACCAACGGTCGCGGCAAGGAAAACTAATGGAAATCGAGAAGATGTTCGGGCGGAATCCTGAAGAAGCTGACGAAATGATGGGAGTTTCATAATACTCTCAGATTGTGGATTGAGGATTTATGCCGATAGGATATCAATAGTATTATTCTCAGATTTGATGGGTCTTCAGTCCAAAAACAATTACTCTATCCCTTTCAGTGAAGACGGTACTCTCGGACATCAACGATGGATTAAAATAGAGAATGTAAAAAGGAATTGCAAATGGAATATCCGGGTCGCATCAATTGGATCAAACCCACTGTCAGGGTAAGCATCAAATGGGAGTCGGAAAAGGAAATTGAGGCATGAGGCTCTTGAGGGAATCCCAAGGAGCTTGCCTTTCGAGCAGGTGATATCTATATTGCATTCAGTCATTTTTACCATTATGTTCACTTCGAGGGAAAATCATGCAGCAAATTCTATCGTTTATCGGTACAAATTCGGAACGCTATATTTCCGAGTTAAAAGAGCTACTGGCAATTCCCAGTGTCAGTTCGCAATCCAACCATGTCGATGACATGCGCAAATGCACGAGCTGGCTTGCTGATCATTTAACATCGGTTGGCATGCAAAATGTTCAGGTTATGGAGACAAAAGGTCATCCAGTCGTCTACGCGGATTGGCTGAATGCACCGGGCCAGCCGACCCTTCTTATCTATGGCCATTATGATGTCCAGCCGGAAGAACCTATTGAACTGTGGCATTCGCCCCCCTATGAAGCGACCATCCTAGACGGTAATTTGTATGCCCGCGGTGCTGCCGACGACAAGGGGCAGTTCTTCATTCATATTAAAGCGCTTGAAGCGTATTTGAAGAATACGGGCAGCCTGCCGATCAACATCAAGATGATCGTGGAAGGTGAGGAGGAAATTGGGAGCGAACATCTCGGTGAGTTTCTGAAAGAGCATAAGGAAATGCTTAAGGCGGACTTGATCGTGATTTCTGATTCTTCAATGTTTGCCAAAGGTGTGCCCTCGGTGTGTTACGGTTTGCGCGGACTCGCTTATATGCAGGTGGAGGTAACAGGTCCGAACGGCGATTTGCACTCCGGATCCTTCGGTGGCTCGGTGCATAATCCGATTCAGGCGCTGGCCGAGTTGATTGCATCACTCCACGACAAAAACGGCAAGATCACAATTCCGGGATTTTATAATGATGTCCGTTCGCTCACGAAAAAAGAACGTGATGCATTCAAGAAACTTCCCTGGAAAGACAGGAAGTATGCTGCATCGCTTGGAGTCAAACAACTCTATGGAGAAAAGGGCTACACGACACTCGAACGATTATGGGCCAGGCCGACACTCGAGTGCAATGGTATCTGGGGTGGGTACATCGGCGAAGGTGCTAAAACGGTCCTTCCCTCAAAAGCCTGCGCAAAAATATCCATGAGATTGGTTCCTGATCAAAGCTCTGCAAAGATCGCCAAGCTGTTTGAGAAACATCTGAAAAAGATCGCGCCTCAATCGATTCAGATCGTTGTAAAAGCATTACATGGAGGTGAGCCAGCGATGACGCCAATTGAAAGTCCCGGAGTGCAAACGGCCATCGCAGCGCTGCATAAAGGCTTTGGGAAAAAACCGTTATATCAACGGGAGGGCGGTTCAATTCCCATTGTGGTGGATTTCAAAAAAATCCTTGGCCTTGATTCTGTTCTGTTGGGATTCGGATTGCCTGATGAGAATGCTCATGCCCCGAATGAATTCCTTAACCTTGATAATTTTTTTGGTGGAATTCGTACAGCGGCACACTTCTATAATGAATTGCCTCTCTATTGGGGCGAGAGAGCGAAGAAATCATAATTGTTGTGTTGTTGAGTCTGTTGTGCGAAAAAGGTTGCCCTTAACCAGAGACCGTAGCAATATTCACGTACAATATAAGTATGTCCCTCTCACTTAACAAACCCAAACTCGACAACCTTGCGGGCGATATCTGGAAATCCGCCGAGCGGTTGCGCGGCAAGTTCAAGGCTTACGAATATCAGGGCGTTATCCTCCCGATCATTGTCATCCGCCGACTCGAATGTGTGCTGCTGGTGTGGCGTGAGGCGAAGCGCGCGGAGGTGCTGGCCAAGAGACCCAAGCTTACGAAAAAGCAACTCGCCAAGCTGGTCAAGGAACTTGAACTCAATCTCCAGCAGTCGCCTTTCTCCAACAAGACCGACTGGACACTCCGCAAGGTCTATGAGGAAGACCACGCGCTCCTGGAGGAAAACTTCCGCGCCTACATCAACGGTTTCTCCAAGAACGTTGACGACATCATCGAGCACTTCAATTACCGCGCCACCATCGGTACGATGGTGAAGAACAACCGGCTCGCACCCATCCTGAATCAATACAAGGAACTCGCGCTCGGCCCGGACCAGCTCTCCGGGTTGGAGATGGGTTACATTTACGAGGAATTGCTCCGGCGTTTTTCGGAACAAAGCGGCGAGGAGGCCGGAGATCACTTCACCCCGCGCGAAGTCATCCGCCTCATGGTCGAGCTGCTCGAAATCCCGATTCCAGATCGGCATTTCTCCATCTACGACCCTGCCGGCGGCACGGGCGGTATGTTGTCTGTCAGCAAGGAACACCTGCTTGACCGCGCCACTACGCCGGAGGAAAAAGAGCGTATCGAAAAATTCCTGACCGTGCACGGCCAGGAGATTTCCCGGACGAACTACGCCGTCTGCCAGGCCGACCTCCTGATCAAGAATGACAAACAGGCCAAGGTGACACTTGGCAACTCGCTCATCCCGCACGACCCGCACAGCCGAGACCCTGGCGACCAGTGGCCCGAAAACAAATGGCGCTTCAATCGCATGTTGAGCAATCCGCCCTTCGGCGTCACTTGGGGCGGCAAGGACGGCTACGAAGCCGAGGCCCGCAAGCTGGAGACTACTCGTTACCAGGCCGGGATGCCGCGTGTGACTGACGGCGCGTTGCTCTTCCTGCAAACCATGCTGGCCAAGATGATTCCGACCGCAGACGGCGGCAGCCGCATCGCCATCATCTTCAACGGCTCGCCCCTCTCCAACGGCGACTGCGGTTCGGGCGAAAGTGAAATCCGCCGATGGATTTTGGAAAACGACTGGCTCGATGCAATCGTCATGTTACCCGACCAGTTATTCTACAACACCGGCATCTTCACCTACATCTGGCTGCTGAGGAACGAAAAGCCGCTGAGCCATCGCGGGCGCGTGATGCTCATTGACGCGCGGAAGCAATTCGAGAAAGAGCCAAAAGCCTTCGCCAGCAAACGCAACCGCATGACGGACGCCCATCGCCAATGGATCGAAGAGCGTTACCGCGACGGCTGGGACAAGGGCTACACCGATGAACAAGTGAAGATTTTCCGGCGCGAGGATTTTGCCTACCACAAGGTCAGCGTCGTCTTCTGGCAAACGGACGAACAAGATAAGCCCGCCATCCTCGCCGAGCCTTATGAAAAGACGTTCACCGCTACGAACGTTGCCAGGGAACTGGAGTTCCACACCAGCGAACTCACTTTCCGCGTACGCGTGAAAGCGGACGGCAAAGAAAAGACCATCACCCTCTCCCTCACCCCCAAGGACAACGCGCCGAAGAAATTCAAAGCGGCCTTCGGCGACCGACCGGAAATTCTCTCCGTCGAATGGACGCACCGGCACTACGTGCAGGACGACGAATACATCCCGCATGGCGAGGAGATCGAGACGTTCCTGAAACGGGAGATCGCAAAACCCATCATCCGCTGGGCGAACAGTCCGCAACTCGGCTACGAAATCCTGCCGAACAAATACTTCTACCGCTACCAGCCGCCTACGCCCGCGAAAGATCTGCTCGCGGAGTTCTGGAAACTGGAGAAGGAGGCGGAGAAGATGCTGGAGGGATTGACGAGATGAAGAAGTCACCAGAGGTCTCCATCGCATCACCGGAATACCGGCGGTTCATTGAGCAGTTGAAGGCCCGCGTGTTATCCGCCCGCCTCTCCGCGGCACGGGCCGTGAATCGTGATGTCATCCTGCTTTACTGGGACATCGGGCGCGGCATCGTGGAGAAACAGCAGACGCTGGGATGGGGCGATTCGATTGTCGAGATGGTTTCGGCGGACTTACGACAGGCATTTCCAGGCACCTTCGGTTTTTCACCGCAAAATGTATGGCGGATGCTCCAGTTTTTTCGGACGCATACGGACAACCTGTTTCTCTCACAGGCTGTGAGAGAATTGGAAAAGAAAGGGCAGAAAACGCCGAGCCCCGAAGAACTCTCACAGCTTGTGAGAGAATTGATCGCTGCGGTTCCATGGGGCCATCATGCAAATGTTTTGGCCAAGCTCACCGACCCTGCCGCCCGCCTTTACTACCTCCAGGCCACCGCCCGGTTCGGCTGGTCGCGCAACGTCCTGCTCAACCAGATCAAGGCCGGTACGTATGAACGAGCGGCTACGGCTTCTGCTTCGTCGGTCGCCAGCACCGGCTGGCCTTGGGACAGAAGGAGTATTTCATCGATCTGCTCTTCTACCACCGCTTCCTCAAGGCGTTGGTGGCCTTCGAATTGAAAATCGGGCCTTTCGAGCCGGAACACGCGGGCAAAATGGATTTCTATTTGAACCTGCTCAACGACAAAGAACGCGGCGACGGCGACCAGCCATCTATCGGCATCATCGCGGAAAAGGACGATGTGGAAGTCGAATACGCCCTACGCACGAAAGCGAATCCCATCGGCGTGGCCGCCTATCAACTCCAGTCGAAATTGCCAGCAGATCTGAAGGGCAAATTGCCGACGGCGAAACAGCTCGCCGACGGCGTGCGGGCGGTGCTTCCCGGAAGGAACGCCACATGACCCGATACTCTCACCGCTACCAGCCACGCCCGCGAATGAGTTGATTGCGGAGTTCTGGAGGCTGGAGAAAGAGGCAGAGATATTGGCGACTTGATCGAGAAGTTTCGGCTGTTTTGGTTCTTGACATAGCGTCGAGTCAGGCATACGCACTTGCTTCAAAGCTGTCGCCCGGATATGGTTGATAACAGGCATCGGGCAAAAGTGCCCGAAAG
>JAZDJN010000004.1:0-47102 GCA_043803945.1 bacterium
TCGACGATAACGATTATTTCATCCGCCCATTGCACCGATTCAATGCAATCTTTAATGTTATGTTCTTCGTTTTTCGCTATGATGATGACCGAGAGCGAGCTCAAATGCGTGCCTTATGATTTCTTTGATACCACAATGTTAACAAGTTTATTTTTGACAACAATGACTTTTATTACGTTTTGGCCTTCCATATGACGTTTGACATTGACGTCAGTTAGTGCAAGTAATTCTAACTCTTTCTCCACGGTATCGAGAGGCACTGATATTTTTGAACGTAACTTCCCATTCACTTGTACGACAACTTCAATGACATTTTCTTTCGCTTTCGCAGCATCATAAATCGGCCAGTTTTCATAGGCGAGCGATTTGGTGTGGCCCATACGCTGCCACAATTCTTCAGCAAGATGAGGGGCGAACGGAGCGAGGAGAAGGATAAATCCCTCCAGCAATGGCTTTGGCCTTTGTTCTTGCTTCATTGTCTCATTCATAAAAATCATTAATTGAGAAATGGCAGTATTAAAACGTAATGCTTCGATGTCTTCACTGACTTTTTTAACAGTTTGATGATAGAGGCGCTCGAATTCAATCGTTGCCTGTTCATCACGAATCGCAGAATCGAGAAGTCCTTCTTCTGTCACAAATAATCGCCATACTCTATTGATAAACCGGAAGACTCCCTCCACTCCTCTCGTACTCCACGGTTTCATTTCTTCGAGCGGTCCCATGAACATCTCAAACATTCTCATTGAATCTGCGCCATACTCAAGGACCACATCATCAGGATTAACAACATTTCCACGGGACTTTGACATTTTCCGGGAATCTTCACCAAGAATTATTCCCTGATGACGGAGCTTCGCGAAGGGTTCTTTTGTACTGATATACCCTAAATCGTACAACACCTTGTGCCAGAATCTCGCATACATAAGGTGCAAGACAGCGTGTTCAGAACCGCCTACATAAAAATCCACAGGCATCCAGTATTGCTCTTTTTCTTTGGAGCATAGTTCGCGTTCATTCTTAGGATCGATGAAGCGCAGATAGTACCAGCACGAACCCGCCCATTGAGGCATTGTGTTCGTTTCTCGGCGTCCCTTCATTCCGGTTGATTGATCAACAACGGTAATCCAATCTGTAGCGAGTGCAAGCGGCGATTCTGTTGTTCCGCTTGGTTGAAACTTTTTTAAATCAGGCAAGAGTAATGGTAATTCACTATCATCCAGGGCTTTCAAGGTACCGTCTTCAAGATAGATTATAGGAATTGGTTCACCCCAATATCGTTGTCGAGAAAACAGCCAATCGCGAAGTTTATATTGGATGGTGGCTTTCCCAATATTTTTCTTTTCCAGCCATTCGATAATCCTTCTCTTCGCTTCAGGTGTTGGTAGTCCATTGAGGGAAAGCTCGTTATTCGAAGAGTTGATTCCTGTGCCACCCTCGATAAATATCTCCGAGGCACCAGAACCACCATCAACAACTTTGAGGATCGGCAGATTGTACTTTAGTGCAAACTCAGCATCTCGCTCATCATGCCCAGGGACAGCCATGATAGCTCCGGTGCCATATCCCATCAGGACATAATCTGCAATCCAAATCGGGATTTCCTTCCCCGTAGCAGGGTTTATTGCATATCCCCCGGTGAACACACCCGTTTTATCTTTTTCGATTCCTCGTTGAAGCTCGGATTTCAATACTGACTGCGACTTGTATTCGAGAACGGACGATCGACATTCTTTACTAAGAATTTTATCTACCCAAGGATGTTCCGGCGCCATAACCATGTATGTTGCACCAAAGAGAGTGTCTGCCCTCGTGGTGAAGACTTTGAGTTTTTCATCGAGGTCTTTTATTTGAAATTCAATTTCAGCACCTTCCGATTGGCCGATCCAATTACGTTGCTGTTCAAGTGTCGACATTGGCCAATCAAGTTCTTTCGCATCCTCTAATAACCGCTCAGCATAAGCAGTAATCCGCATGATCCACTGTTTCATAGGGCGTCGTTCGACAGTATAGCCCTTTTCAGTCCACTCAGCAACCTCCTCATTCGCCAACACGGTACCAAGTGTTTCACACCAATTCACCGGAATCTCAGCGAGATAGGCTAAACGAAATTGCGCAATGTAATCGTGTTTCTCTTTCTTTAACTTCTGTTTCCACTCCTCGGCTGTGAAATGCGATGCCTGTTGCAGGTCGCTCGTCCCTTTTTCTTCCAATTCTTCCAAAAGTGTAGAAATAGGTCTGGCCTTTCTCACACGCGGATCGAACCAGGAGTTATAGATTTTCAGAAATATCCATTGAGTCCATCGATAATACGATGGATCAGTCGTATTAATTTCCCGTGACCAATCATAGCTTAAGCCAAGCATCTTTATTTGACGCCGGAAAGTGGAAATATTTTCTTCTGTCGTAACCTGTGGATGGATATTGGTTTGCATCGCATAGCGTTCTGCAGGGAGCCCAAAAGCATCCCAGCCCATCGGATGGAGAATATTAAAATTATTCATTCTCTTATAGCGACAAAATATATCTGTCGCAGTATAGCCCTCCGGATGGCCTACATGAAGCCCCGTTCCTGAGGGGTAGGGATACATGTCGAGAACATATATTTTTTTCTTCTCTGAAGATATTTCTGATGCAAATGTCTGGTGTTGTTCCCAATACTCTTGCCACTTTTTCTCTATCTCTAAGAACTGATACTTCATGGTTGACCGATAATCCTTTCTTCGCTAAACACGGGATACTGCTTTCTGGATGAAGGCTGTTATAAAGAATGTAGCAATTATGACGCGGAGATTCAATCGTTGTCTTGGGGGAACAATTACCGACTTTTTATCGTCAGTTACAACGCCTTTATTACCAGCATTGTAATATCATCGGATTGTGGAGTACCGAGGGTATGCGCTTCAACTGCTTTGAGAACTCTTTGAATAATTTCCTTCGCTGAATAATCTTTTACTTCCCGTAGAACTTGTTCAAGTCGTGCCTCTGTGAAATCTTCTCCAGCATCATTCATCGCTTCACTGACTCCATCGGTAAACATTACGATGGATTCACCTGGTTGTATGGTGACAGTTCCTTCCGGATACGGCGCGGTAGTATTCAGAAGTCCCAGGATAATCCCTCCCACATCAAGCTTTTCCAGCGTTCCATCATTCCGAAGGAGGTACGGTGGATTATGACCAGCATTGACATACCTAAATATCCTCTTTTCGGCATTCAGCGATCCCCAGAAAAAAGTGATAAATTTACTTTGTCCTGTATTGCCACAGACAAGGTCATTAATCCTGCCTGTAGCTTCAGAGAGACTCAATCCCATCGGTGCAAATGCTCGAAATGCTGCCTGGACATTCGCCATCAAAAGAGCTGCACCGGTTCCCTTCCCAGAAACATCCCCGATCGCCGCTACATATTCCTCTGGTGTAATCTTTATGACATCATAATAATCACCCCCAACTTGCAAGGAAGGGTCATTGATAGCGGCAATTTCAAAATTCTCGATCTCGGGTAATTGGAGCGGCAGTAATCCTTGTTGAATTTCTCTAGCGAGCTTTAATTCATCCTCCATTTTTTGTTTCTGTATTTCTTCTCGGAACAATCGGGCATTTTCAATCGAAACAATTGCCGTACTGCCAAGTGAGTAGAGAAACTCGAGATCGGAGTCAGAATACGCACCACCGCGCAATTTATTCCCCAACAATATTGCGCCTTTCATCTTGTTTTGAACCATCATCGGGATAACGACCTCGATGCCATTCGCTTCCATCACTTTTGAAACGGAACTGTATTTTAATTTCTTCCGCAATTCTGTTACGAGGGTAGCATTCTTTAATGTGCAGAGCTGCTCAAGCAAGGGATTTTGAGATAGGTCATCATCAATTCTCGAAGCAACGATTTGAAACTTCTCGCCATTCCTCAAGCAGATTGCATATTTATTGACTCCGACGTGTCCAAGGAGAGAAAAGGTCAACAGGCGTATGATCTTTTCTGCTTCGAGAATACCATTAAATTCTTTGCTGAGTTCGAAGAGTGTATAGACCTCCTGATTTTTTTGATCAAGTGTTCGATTCACTTCGCTTAACTGGGCAACCATTATAGCTTTTTCTATTGCCGAGCCTGAGAGGTTCACCAGAGATTTGATAAGTTTTTGCTCATTGACTGAATATTCTTTACCCGATAATCGCTCGCCAAGAGAAAGTAGTCCGACAATTTTTCGCTGAACGACGATGGGGACCAGTAATCTCAATCCATTGGAATGAAAGAAATGAATCCAGGGATTCTTCCTTTCCTTAAAACGAGCCGTTTCACTAATAGCCCTGAATGGCCGGTCAATGGCAATGCGTTTAGCGAGGAGAGATTGATCAAGTCCTTTGATCGTAACAATTTCAAAGATTCCCTTTTCCTTTTTAAGGAGCACGACGCCTTTGGATACCAGCATTTTCCCCATGACAGTCAGGAGGACAGTACCAAGAATAAATGACAGATCCAGTGATGAGTTTACAACGTTACTGAATTCAAACAGAGGAACAACATCGGAAGCTTGAGAGAGATTCTGTTTGCGGGGCACTGTAATAGACCTAGAAGGTAAACTGCTGAAGAATACACTTAAGTTTGAGTCGCCGAGCTTTCTGGCGTCAGGTATTTTGTTAAACGAACGATGTTACGCTTGCCAGGGGCAATGCTATACTCCACTTTGTCCATGAGCGTCTTCATCAGATAAACGCCCAGACCGCCGCGGCGGAAACTCGCGAGGTGTTGTTTTAAATCCGGTGTTTTGATTGTACTGGGATTGAATGCCTTGCCCTCATCTGAAATGCAAATTTGAATTGAGTTCACTCCTTCTGTAACATCGATATGTATTGATTTATCCGATGCAAACTGATAGGCATGTTTAATGATGTTGGTACATGCTTCATCAACAGCCAGAACGATTTTTGATGCTTCTTCATCCGGGAAGCCAATTTTTCGAGCTGCATCGAGGATAAACTCCCGAACTTCGAGAAGGTTATCTGTTTTGCTCTGTATTGTCTTTGAAATCTTTTTTCCCATTACCGCTATCTGTCCCGTGATAAACAGCCGCAAGCACTCTGCAGCTTACTTCTTCTGAAATTTATTGATGGCTTCCTGTTCGTCCTTATAAATTTCATAGAGAATCGGAAATCCCAAGAGATCAAAAACATTGTACACTTTGGGGGACATGTTTGATAATTTAATATCGCCCTTGTGCTTGCGAACATCTTCGATGTAGGCCATAAACACACCAAGGCCAGCGCTGCTGATGTACGAGAGATCCTTACAATTAACTACGATGTTGAATCTCTGGTCCTTCAGCAATTTCTGGAAGGCGGATTCCAAATCGGGTGCCGTGTGTGCATCGAGGTATCCACGAAGGTCAATGACGCTGACGCCCTCTCCATCCCGTTGATTGACTTTGAATTCACTCATAGAACTGCCTCCTTAATAAAAATCAATACTGTATTCGTCAACGGGGTGTCTGCGCATTCGCCGTTTCCTGACCTAACCACTTAATAACGACGAGTGTCACATCATCCCCATACGTGGAATTCGTAGCATAGTTTCTTACTTCTTCAAGGATATTCTCCTTGATTCCGTCCGCATTCCGATGACGGGCATGGACGGTCGCCTGAATAAGGCGATCATAGCCAAACTCTTCACCATCAGCGTTCCGGGCTTCGTTGATTCCGTCACTATAAAAAATGCAAATATCGCCGGTTTTCAGCTTGATCCGAACTTCTTCAGTCGCCCTATCAAAAATCTCCTTATCCGTCAGTCCCAATCCTATTCCGTTCGGACGAATGAGCTTTGTCTCCGATCCAGAGAGAAAGATCATGGGACAGTGCCCGGCTCGAGCTATTGTCAGTGTTTGAGTGTCAATTGTAAGAACTCCATAGAGGACGCTGATAAATGCTTTTTTTTCCAGATTTTCTCGAAGTGTGTCATTTGTCCTGCTCAGAAGATCTTTCGGTGAGGGGCAAAGCTTGCCGAGCGACTGAAAGATACCTTTCACCTCTGCCATGTAAAATGCGGCTGAGACACCTTTACCGGCGACATCGCCGACTATGATGCCTAGGCGTTCTGGTGAGAGTGTGATGAAATCATAGTAATCACCCCCCACCTCCTCGGAAGGAATCGATATCGCTGAGATCTCAAAGGCCGGATGGTATGGGACTCTTTGAGGCAATAATTTCTTCTGCATTTCCCGTGCAACCATAATATCACGCTGGTATCGTTCCCGTTCCAGCGACTTTGCGATCAGATTGGCATTCTCGATTGCAATGGTCACCTGATCAACGAAGGTCGTCAATACATCGCTGTCCTCCTGATCGAAACCGAAACGATAATCTTTAGTTGCATGAAGAAAACCAATAAATTCACCATGGGAAATGAGAGGGACAGAGAGAATCGACCCAATGTCAATTTTTGTTTTTTTTAGTTGTTGGGTCCGCTTGTCAGCCATAACATCGTCAATTAGTAATGGCCGTTTCGAGTCGATTACCAGTCGCCTTATGGAATGTTGTTCACCTGCAGTTATGAGCTCAATTTCTTCCTGGGTAATATTTTTCCTTGAAACCACTTCGACTGCAATCCGGCCGTCTTCGCTCTGCCCTTTAATTAATTCAAGCCATGTACTTTTTGCCCCCACCACTTCCAACGTCATATTGGTTACAGTATTGACAAGATCGGAAAAATCGAAGACCTGTGTGATGAGCCGACTGAGATTATGCAGGGAAGTTAGTTCTGTCTTCTTTCGTTCATAGACCTCAGCAGTAGGAAGATGGAAGAGCGTTGTAATGAATGCCATGCCAAAATAGATCGCTCCAAAAATCATTGTCAGAAATACAAACGGTTGGAGCCAAGCGACGTATCCGGAGAGAATAACCTCGCCAACAGAATTTGTGGAGAAGATGCAATAACTGAGATAAAAACAAAACAGCAGCACCTCGTAGATGAGTGAAAATACTTTTTCTCTGCGGGAGAGATACACAATCCAATTCTGCTTGAATGAATTTATCACCATTAAGATGATCGCAGCGACGAGGAGATAGGTCTTCAGAGAACTGGTGTAGTCCTCTCCTTGTTTTTGAATTATCGTCTGACTTTGGCGAGCAGTACCTTCCTCAGTATTCTTCTGCAACTCTTCAGTCTGCGCACTGGAAAGTTTTCTCTGCATTGTTCCACTTTGAAATTTCTCGGAAACATTAGGAACACTTACTATTGCATAAGCGGCGATGATAAAACAAAAGAAGAGAAAATTCCGGCGGGTTCCTTTTTTTCTTTTATAAATCACCTGGTTATAGATAATCAGGAGGGTGAGGAATGAGAATATCCCGAAGAGAATTGAAACGATTGATATCCGAAATATTGCAAGGGCGCCGAGTGACCCTTCCCCGCTCGAAGAGGGAAACAATCCGGAAGAGCCACCCTCCAACATTGCCTCGCCCAAAATGACGATCATGAGAATGAGGAGGAGAACGCAATAGACCAATAATCTCCCCATAGTCTTTGGCAGGACAATTGCAGACTGTCTCATTTGCAGCCATTGAAAATAGAGAAGGAGCACAAAGGCGGCGAGAATTACACTGACCCTGATAAGGCCGGCAGCGGTAACTCCAAGATCAACTGCCGAGGTTGCAACATCGTAAATGAAGACTGAGAGAAACAGGAGCAGGAGGGCGACAAGCGTCACTATTTTTTTTAAACGATTCATCTCATCTCGCCGTTCACCATCTTAAGGGATCGGATCCAAGGGATTGTGCCATAATGACTCCCTTCCTAGTGCCGTTTCCACTAAATGATTTTGTGTTTACCTGTGAAACCCATTGTGGAAACGAGCACTAATGCTCGCTCCCAGTTTGAAGGTCGTTTTCAAGACACAAGATTTCTTTTTGGGAGCGGCACTAGGGTCCTCTTCCGAATCCACGCTGCTGCACCACGACATCTCATCGATGTAGTTTTGGTTCATCTAGAGGCTTGCTTGAGCGATGTAGCGATCGACCTCCCGGGCATACTCAGATGTAGGATATTCCTTTTTGATTCTCTTAAAAACTTCAATCGCTTTTTCTTTTTTACCGGCTAAGGTAAAATTTTGACCAGCTTTAAAAAGGTTTGAGGGCGTGAGTACATCCTTATTATCTTTATACGCTGCTTTTTCAAAATAGTCTGCAGCTTTCTCGTGAAGACCTTTTGCTTCATAGCACGCCGCTGCTCCTGCAATCGAAGAAGCAGATAAATAATCTCCTTTAAGGTTTGCATCCTCGAAATATTCAAGTGCCTTGTCAAAGTTGCCTATTGAAAAGTAGCTGTTCGCCAGGTAGAACTTCGCAAATCCGCCTGCTGCAGTACTTCCATAATTATCAACGATTGATTGGAGTCCTTCAATGTTCTGTTCGCCATTGATGGCAAGCTCATATTTCCCTTGATCATAGTATGAAAGGATTGCTCCAAGCTTCGTGCTTGCCAGATGGCTATTCGTCGTCATATTATTGATAACAGCATAGGCTATCACAACCACGATAACAATGCCAAGTCCGACGCTTTGCACAAGCTTTTTATTCTGTTCGACCCAAGTCGTTGCTTGAAAATAGGAAGTAACGAGCTTGTCTTCCTTCATATCCTTTTTTGTAATCGTAATTTTTTTCTTTGGCTTCAGCATACTAGCCTCAATTGATCCTTTAATTGTTAATGAGAATTACTGTGCGCCCGGGGCGACTCGAACGCCCGGCCTACAGCTCCGGAGGCTGTCGCTCTATCCAACTGAGCTACGGGCGCATTGCTAAATAGCGTTAATTTCGACACTTACGGCTTTATCACAGGAACATAAACATTTGGTTTTGAGCAGCATTGGTAACATTTTGGTAACATTTTCTACTTGGTGATACATTTTACCATTCACTTTAGTACCGATTCGGTAACATTAAGAAAATAAATATATACTACTAAACATTAAATGTCAACGATTTTTAAATAAGAGAATAACAATAAGAATAAACAAATACGAAAATCAAGCAATAATGCCAAGGTCTTCTAAATACTGGCTCACATATCTCAGTTGGCTTCTTCCTGTTTGTGCATAACGATAGTCAACGAACTTCATTCAGCACCAATTTTCCAAAAGAGTCAAGATGCCGTAGCAGAACATATCGCGATGGATACGACAATGGAGTATGAGCGATCACTTGGATTGAATCCTGTTGACGTTTCAGCGCATAATGAAGGACACGATATCCGAAGCGTTGATCCTGTCGAGTTCAAGTAGAACATCGAAGTCAAAGGTGTTGATGGTCGTACTATGGTCTCTAAAAATGAAATAAATCGGTTTACCCAGATTGGAGACAACGTCTGGCCTTATCTCGTTATCAAGTGAAAATACGCATTAGGATTTTTAGTATCTAAAATTCTGCGAAAAGCCTCCCTTTTTAAGCAAATTCAAGGGTGTTCAATATTTTCTGCTTCTGCAGGAATGAAAATCGAAGCCAATGAAAGAGTATGTATTTGCGATAAGCACCGTTTTTAGGTATCTTATGCAAAAAGATACTCTCCTATGGACAGCAAAATTGCAAATACAAGCCTTTTGGAATGGATTGAAAACCTTCAATCCCGAGGTAGAAATTCGTTCAGTCTGGAAGAACTTAAAAAGGCGCCGATAAGCCAGTCTGAAACCGGCATTGAACGGTCTCTTGATCGATTGCTAGCAAAGAAGAAAATTGTATCTATCCGTAAAGGATACTATCTCATCGTTTCACCAGAATACTCTTCAAGAGGAATTTTGCCGGCGGATCTATTCATTGACGGCTTCATGAAATTTCTGGATCGCAAATATTACGTTGGTTTATTGAATGCAGCTGCTATTCATGGTGCAGCACATCAAAAGCCGCAGGAATATTTTGTTGTGACCGAATTACCTGCACTGCGGCCAACGATCAAACGTGGGTTGAAGATCAATTATGTGAGTAAGAAAAACATTAATCTTAAATTTATTGAACAGCGAAAAACAGCAATGGGCTATCTGAATATATCTTCTCCTGCGCTGACCGCAGTAGATCTTATCCAGTTCGAGCATCGCATTGGCGGATTAAACAGAGCTGCGACTATCCTTAATGAACTCGTTGACGAGATGCACATCGAGCAGTGGAGCGAAGATTTTCTGAACGATGTTCCCAATTCTTCCATTCAGCGGCTTGGCTATTTAATGGAAAATGTTTTGAGAAAAATAGAGCATGCAAACTACCTATTCAGCCTCTGTGCTCAGCTCAAAAAAAAGTTTTTCCGGCTTCCTCTGAAATCAAAGGGAAATAAAAGGGGCTCTTCGCTGAACAACCGTTGGAAGATCGTTCCTAACATTGAAATAGAAATCGACAAGTGATACCACAGGCATATATCCGTGAATGGAGCCAGGTCGTTCCATGGAGTAGAAACGAACAAGTCGAGCAAGATCTGGTGATCTCGCGGGTGTTAGTCGCGATCTTCGGAGATAAAATGCTCTCGAAACAACTTGCGTTCCGTGGCGGGACAGCGTTGCACAAACTTTATTTACATCCGCAGCCTCGTTATTCTGAAGACATCGATTTGGTACAGGTGATTTCTTCGCCTATTGGTGCTGTTTTGGACCGGTTGCGAGAAGTCTTGTCGTTTATTGGCAGTGCGAATGTTAATCTTGGTGGCTCATTGGCAACGATGAGATTCCGTTTCGAATCGGAGCTCGCACCTGTTCAGAAAATGAAGCTGAAAGTGGAGACGAATTGCCGGGAACACTTTACAGTTCTTGGATTGTGAGAATACCCTTCGCAGTCGATTCTCAATGGTTTAAAGGTACAACAGATATTGTTACCTATTCGCTTAATGAATTGTTGGGAACAAAACTTCGTGCGCTCTATCAACGAAGGAAAGGAAGAGACTTGTTCGATATTTACAGAGCCATGACAACCGCTGTTGTTGATCCTGCAAATGTCCTCAAATGCTATTTCGTGTATATGAATCAATCGGTAGCCCATGTACCGACACAAAAGGAGTATCAATCAAACCTTGATGCAAAAATACAAGATGAAGAGTTCCTTGGAGACACCATAGGCTTACTTCGACCCGATGAGAAATATGATCATCAGGCAGCGTATGAATTAATCAGAAGAAGCTAATTAGAATAATGTAACTATGCCATCCAAACGCCTTTTGGATTTTGTCGTTTCCTCGGCCAGAGACAATCTTTGAGATCCCTTTCATCGCAACCCGCTACTTCATATTTCTGCTCGCCGGCTATTTCTATGCCTGCAATCCGATATATTATCTCCACATTACTGCCACACGTGGTATTATTAGATCCAAAAGATCATCGTGAAGAAAAAGACAATAACATCTGTGATTCAAGAAGAGATAGTCGGGAAGTAGATCACGATTTACACCCCCCCTTGGTGGAGTATTTTCTTGGGAAACTTGATAGTTGTATATAATGAGTTTGAAAGAATAGTTGGGAATATTACGACTGACATTAAATGTGTCAATGAACTACTCCGCCGCGAGTGGCGGGGAATTATACCCTAAGTGATTAAATTAAATAATCGACTAATGAGAAAGTGAATGTGTGTCTTCAAGACAGATATGATTTGAATGGCTTTAGGTTTAAATATCACTTTTCTATGTGTCCAGATTGCTCTATTATTTGGACACGCTGAAAAAAATATGTCCCAACTATATCGTAGATATCCAGGATTTGATAGCTCTCGTAGTAGAGCAGAAAAAGCCTTAAAATTCTTTAAAAGAAGCATAAATAGGAAATTAATTGATAGTTGCTATAATAAACTATTATTTGTACAATAAACCACATAGGTATATTATAATATTATCGGTTTATCAAGGTGACCAATGGAAGCGTTAAATGAGTATATACTAAAGACACTGGGCCATACCGTCCGACAAAAAGACCTGCAAAAGCAGGAATTGGATAGACTACCTTTCTATATTAAAAGTGCATTTCTGCTCCGTAAACTTACTCTTATGGATCATGAGGTAGTGATTGCCAAAGCAGCGTCTGATATTCCGATGACGATTCAACAAATAGAAAAACAATTTCAAGTCATCTATAAAGCACTTATAAAGCCAGTTGTTTTGGTGGTTGACGATCTTTCAGCCCTAGCAAGAAAACGGTTAATCGAAAAAGGCATCAATTTTATCGTGCCTGACAAGCAATTATTTTTACCTGCTTTATTAATGGATCTGAAGGAAATGTTTAAGAAGCCAAAAAGACGAAAAGAATCATTACTACCTTCAGCACAAGTTATTTTGCTTTATAGAATATTGAAGCGAGACGATAGAATTGAAGAATACACATTTAAGGAATTGGCCGTTCGTTTAAAGTACACGCCGATGGCTATCACCAAAGCAGCAGAGAATTTACGATTTCACAACCTCTGTGAAGTCAATGGCACCAAAAAGAAATATCTGCAATTCCCAAAATCAATTCCTGATTTATGGAATGCAGCATTGCCGCTTTTGGTAACTCCTGTGCTGAAACGAACCTTTGTGGATGCATTGCCTAAAAAGACGGCATTGTTTGTTTCAAATACATCTGCATTACCCGCGTTCAGCGATGTAAATGAAAGCAAACAAAAGTACTATGCTTTAGAAAAAACAGCGTATTACGTTCTCCATAAAGAAGGAGAATTGTTAAATGTGAACGACCATGAGGGAGCCTATTGCCTTGAGATATGGAAATATGATCCCGGTCTATTGATAGAAAGAACCACAAAAGAACAATCCGTCGACCCGTTGTCATTATATCTGAGTATGCGAGACAGCAACGATGAACGGATTGAAATGGCGCTTGATAAATTACTAAGGGACGCTATATGGTAAGAGGAATAGAAATATTTAGAGAATATTTCAAGAATTATCCTGACAGTTACATCATTATCGGCGGCACTGCATGCGACATTGCTATTGAGGCAGCCGGTTTGATTCCCCGTGCTACAAAAGATATTGACATCATTGTCGTAATAGAAGCGCTTCGTCCTGATTTTGTGAAACAATTTTGGAAATTTATTGCTGACGGAAAATATGGGGAACAACAAAAAAGTGAAACAGATAGGAAATATTATCGCTTTTTGAAACCTGCTGATCCGGATTTCCCTCAGCAGATAGAACTATTTTCTCGCAAGCCGGACGTAATTGACAGTGCCGGCATAGAACATTTAACGCCAATTCCTGTGGACGATGATCTTTCAAGTCTATCAGCAATATTGATGGATGAGAGTTATTACAATTATACTCTTGCGCACAGCATAGAAGATAAGGAATTGAAACTTGCGCAGACCGAAGCATTGATCTGCCTGAAAGTAAAAGCTTTTATTGATATGCAGGAACGAAAAGAACAAGGGAAACAGGTGAACGATAAAACCATCAAGAAACATAAACTTGATGTGTTTCGCCTTGCATTATTGCTTGCGGCTGATACCGTCTTTGAATTGCCGCATACCCTGAAAACCGATCTGAGTGCTTTTGCCGATGCAGTTAAGAATAATTTACCGGATACATCGGTCTTTAAAGAAATGGGCGCAGCTAATATCAATGTCGATGCTTTGTTCAAGCAATTTTTGAACAACTTTTCGTTAAACAGATAATCAAAAATATATAGTCTAAAAATATACTTCTAATAGAGTAGATGGAACCCCACAATGAACATCTGTCCCCTTCAAATCGAGTCGAGTGGTAATGAGACGAGGTCATGTCAAGCATAACCTGTTTCTGTCCCCTTTCGGTTGCAGTGCCTCAGTATCGTGACCATCCTCTGTTTCCATCGGTCGCTCTAATATTCCATACGAAGGCTTTTCTCCAGCAGCTACTTATCCAGTGTCACAGAGGTAATTCTGTCTTTCCCAGCCTCGCGACAATCATACTGGCTGAGAGTGTTTTACAAACCACTTATGTTTAATGCCACTTCGCTCAAGTAAGGTTATGTTGTTCTCACTGATTTCAGCTAACAACCACTTCCTGCCGCGCTGCTGGTCACTCAAACTCAATTAAGGAGTTTCTAGAAGGAGACTCCGATGAGAATCTGGAACATTCTATTTTTACCAGTCGTCCGGTTTCCTTTCATTGAATTTGTTAATCCGAGCGCATACCTCCCTCCAATTTCTAAGATACCCGAAGCATAACCACCGCCTAATACCAATCCTATCTCAGGGCTATTCACATCATCGGCAGAAAGATCCAATGACATTTTGCTGGCATATTGAAAATCCATGAAGGTACTTTGTAACTCCGCTTCTTCCTTTCCACCTAAAAAGAAATTGAATGAAGGACCTGCATAGAGTTTGATATTTTCTAAAGGATAGAACACACCAAGTATCGGTACATCAAGATAATTAAGTGATATTGTAGATTGTGATGGAAATCCCATTTCATTCGTCTCATATTTTGCCCCTTTCGTCGAATACATCAATTCCGCCTGCAAGGCGAACTGAGGATCGAAATGGTAATTGAAATATCCGCCTATAGAAAAACCGGTTACAGATTTTGTTTCACTCATATCACCACCGCTCATCGTCGCCACATTCACTCCCCCTAACACTCCATATCTGAATCCCTTTTCCTTAAGAAGTGGCTGTGCCCACTCCGACTGTTGAGGCATGGGTTGTTGATCAGCTAACGATTTCTGTTCAACGGCTGCTACCGGTTGATTCGGTAATTGAACCATTGCCTTATCTTTTCTTTCAAGAATGAAATCGGCATCCTTTGAGAGTCCGGTAACCATCTGATTTACTGCATCACGCAAAGACGAAATCGCCACCTCGAACTTTCTCTGCTCTGAATTGAGGCCAGGCATTTTCTTTTCTCCAGAATAAGAAACGTTAAAATCTTGTTCCCAAATATTTTGTCTTGTTGACGTGGAGATGAGTCGGGCATGAAGGTGGGTTTCATATTCAATGTGTCGCGAATGGAGCGATTCCAAATAGTAACCTACGGCAAGCCCCGGTCCATACCAATACCATGTATATTGCATATTGCCGCTAGTCATTGACCAATTCAGGAGCATACCGCTGGCCACTCCCAGGGGGACTGCATAAAGTATCTTTCTCCCAATATTTTGATCGTAGTAGCCATAAAAATGAGTTAAGTCACCTGTCAATATACCATCTACACCTGCTTGCTTAAGAGAATCGATTCTCAAATCAGTCAGATCTCTACTATTGAACGTTGCGAGCTTCACCGCAGGAGAGAATATTCCAGAAAAGTTCAGATGATCTACCATCATTTTTGTGATCTCAGTAGATACCTCACCCTTAAATTCTGAATCATAGGTATAATCAGAAAGATCACTTTGCCCTTGTTTGTCTCTTGCATCTTTTTGCCGCTCCACAGAGGCACGCTTATCAGCCAATGGAGCAACCTCTACCTTCAAGGGAATCGGTTTTTCTGCCACTGTGATTTCTTCCCGGTTTAAGGCATATTGAATAGAATAGCCACAGCCGCTACTGAGAAATGCCGCGAGGATAAAAAATCCTAGAGCAAGACAACGACTTATTGAGCACATCGTACCCTCCTGTGATGAATGATGGTAGAAAAAGCATCTTACTATTTTGCTCCGAGAGAGCCACTTTTCAAATGGCTGATAATGATACTGCATACTACAAAAATCAAATCGTGTTCACCCAATCTTGCTTTTAGTGTTAGCAAATAATTCAAACCAGTTGGATAATCTTACATTGACCTTTCTCACAACACTTGCCATGTTCTTTACGAGGCGACTTCCGATCTCACGTTCGCTGCAACCCGGTACTTCACATAGTGCTGTCGTTCAGGCACCATTGTCGGGTGGCTCATTGCTCCTCATCTCTGATAGTGACCACTTCTTGCTATATGGCAGGAAGGGTTTTACCGTCATCTTAAAGTTTCATAGAACAAGTGCATCAACACCTTAGCTAAGCACTCATTTGATTAAGGCAAACTTCTTTGTTGATTTAAATTCTCCAGCTACAATTGTATAGAAGTAAATTCCACTCACGAGTGCCCGATTCTGGAATTGCACCGAATAGTACCCGGCTTTCTGCTCGGAGTTGACAAGAGTCGTGACCCTTCTGCCTAACACATCATAGATTTCAAGTGTTACTTTCGCATCTTTCGGCAATCCGTAACCTATCGTTGTCGATGGATTGAATGGGTTAGGGAAATTCTGATCCAACACAAACTCCCTAGGAATCGCTCCTACTTCCTCTTCTATACGTGCGATCCAAACACGATCCTTATTGTACTGCAATACCTTCACTTCTGATGTGTTCGTTAAACCATTGACAAGAGTCCCAATCTTCAATGTCCGCTCTTTCCCTGACCAGGCTGTGAGCACCAACGTCTCCCCCTCTCCTACTCCTTCTTTCACTTCTTCCGTCATCTCATCGTCACCCCAAACTGTCACCAGAGCTTTCCCATTTGTTACAACTCCACTTCCCACCAACTTCTTCTTTTGTGTCCAGACTCCAATCTCTTCCTCCTCCTTCACTCCGCTTCCTTCTATTATAAGGATTGCACTGGAGCCGGTATTGCTGTATTCCACTCGATACTTCGTTGGCTCAGGAATAGTGGAACTGTTCTCTGTAAGTACAGTCTTCGTTAAGAGAGTCGGTGGAGCCAGTGCTGCATTTGCCGGGTAGGTGAGTGTCCCTACACTAGAGAGATACATCTGGTACCCTTGTCCCGGCTTCATACTTCCGATTGTGTTGATACTGAACGCCGGCCAGTACACCTGACCCGCTCCATTCTTCGCTATCACGAGCTTGCTGCTGATTGTCGACAGTGCGGAGTCGCTGCGCATTGGACTGTTCCGCAGGTATGAGATCATGTTCCACCCCTGCGGCAGCGACATCGGGTATTGCTGCGGATTAATTTCATCGCCTGTGATCGTTACAGTATCTCTGCTGTTCATGTAGAGTTGATAACCGTGGTAGGATTTCCATTTTCCAATCGTGTTGATGGTAAAGGTTGGCCAAAAGACCTGACCCGGACCGTTTTTCATTATAACGATTCGCGACTTTATTTTTGCATAGAGTGAATCGAGTGTGGAGTCTTTCGGTGTAACAAAACTGGAGATCATATTCCAGCCTTGAGGCAAGACAATGCTATGAGCCACATTGGTAAAACCAACGAGAGAGCTTAATGCATAGATACCGTTTGTTTGATAGTTCACTCCCGGTCCACTCTGGTATGCTACTTTGGCAAAGTATTCCTTTCCTGCGCGGCCATCCCAGATCTTGAAACAGATGAGCTCGCCTTCGTTGAATCCATCTTTCATCGTCGTCTGATCATTATCACCCCAGGCTGTGATGGCTATGTTCTGTCCCTCTTGCCAGAGGCTAGAGCCTGCACAGATCAGACTATCGTTCCTCGAGAAGAATACTCCCACGGCATCTCCCGTCCGCAGTGCATGAGTCGCTCCGATCGTGGGATTTATCGCATTTGGAATAGCTACGTTTGCGGTCTTGCCCGTGTTCGAACGAAATGTCCAAGAACCTGGAGGCGTCGGGATTGTTACGTCTATTGATCCATTTGATGAATTTGTAGTATTCTTCCCCTCATTGAATTGAAATGTTAAGAATCTCAGGATGCTTGTTCCCGATTTTACCGCTTGTGCAGAAAGGTTAAGAAGTGTTCCGCTTCCTGCCAATGCAGCAACCCCTGCCCCGGCAACTCGGATACGCCGGGGTGAATCAAGATTGCAAAGCAACATACTGATGCCCGATGAGAGAGTGCTTGAAGACGATATTCCGGTGATTTTCACGCTCGTCGTATCGTATTCAACATCGAACTGATAGGACGTGATATCTTTCCCTGTCAGATCTCCCACGGTGATGGGAACTTGGATTGTATCTCCTATTTGTGAAGTGAGAGCCGGTAAGCTGACACTGGTTGCGCTCGGCGATGGAACGTTTGTAGGGAAGTTTGTGATAAGCCCGGCAGCGAATCGTAGAGTCTGTGAAGCATCATATGCACTCAACTGACTATTGGCGGTCACGTCGCCGACGAGGATATCTTCTAAGTTTGTTAGTACTGCGATGCTTGCCGCGTGTTGCAAGGTTAACGATGCATCAAACGCAGAGATTGTCCCATCGTGCGAGACATCGCCAAGAGATCTTCCCGGTGATGGGATAATGGTCACCTCATTGGAGAGCCCGCTTTCATTGTTACTACTATCGACGGCGCAGACTCGGAACGAATAAGTCGTGCCTCCCGACAAGCCGATTATGATATTCAGTGTGTCGCTTCCACCTTGAGTGGAGTCGACCAGCGCCAGTGGGTTGGAACGATAGATGCGATAGCGGAAGATGCTGGGTACGGAGGATTTCTTCCACCGGAGGGCTGCCCTGTCACTGAGGGCAACAGCTTCCAGGTTTTGTGGCACTGAAGATGAATCGTTCGTTACAGTACCACGAACCACATTGCCGCCATTAATCCCGGCAAAGATATTCGTGCCGGAGACAGCAAGAGCACGGACATAACGGTTATAACTGTCCGTCAAGCCGGTATTGACTACAGCCCAGTTGGTCCCGTTGTTGGTGGAAAGAAAGACACCGCCAGAAGTCCCGGCAAAGAGATTCGTGCCTGAGACAGCAAGAGCATGGACAATTGTGTTCGTTAAGCCGACTGCAGTCCAGCTTGTGCCGTTGTTGGTGGAAAGAAAGACGCCACCCCCAAAAGTCCCGGCAAAAATATTCGTCCCGGAGGCGCTAAGAGCATTGACGAAAGTGTTCGTCAAGCCAATGCTAGCAGCTGTCCAGCTTGTGCCGTAGTTAGCGGAAAGGAAGACACCGTCAATAGTCCCAGCAAAAATATTCATGCCGCCTGCCCCGTTGGGGGAGAACGCAAGAGCATAGACTGCAGTGTTCGTCAAGCCGGTATTAACCGCAGTCCAGCTTGTGCCGTTGTTGGTGGAAAGAAAGACGCCGTTTCCAGATGTCCCGGCAAAGAGATTCGTGCTTGAGACGCCAAGAGCATTGACATAAGCATTCGTCAAGCCGGTACTCGCCGCAATCCAGCTTATGCTGTTGTTGGTGGAAAGAAAGACGCCACCATCAGTCCCGGCAAAGAGATTCGTGCCGGAGACAGCAAGAGCACGGACATAAGCGTTCGTCAAGCCGGTAATTGTCGCAGTCCAGCTTGTGCCGTTGTCGGTGGAAAGAAAGACGCCGCCATTAATCCCCGCAAGGATATTCGTGCCGGAGACTGCGAGTGTATTGACAGAAGTATTCGTCAAGCCGGTGTTGACCGCAGTCCAACTTGTTCCATTGTTGGTGGAAAGAAAGACGCCGGTAAAAGTCCCGGCAAAGATATTCGTGCCAGAGACGGCAAGAGCACGGACATAACGGTCATAACTGTCCGTCAAGCCGGTATTAACCGCAGTCCAGCTTGTCCCGTTGTTAGTGGAAAGAAAGATGCCGCCACTATAGGTTCCGGCAAAGAGATTCGTGCCAGAGACGGCAAGATCACAGACAAATGTGTTCGTCAAACCGGTATTGACCGCAGTCCAACTTGAACCGTTGTTGGAGGAAAGGAAGACGCCGCCAGAAGTCCCGGCAAAGAGATTCGTGCCGCCTACCCCGTTTGAGGAGATTGCAAGAGACACGACAGAAGTGTTCGTCAAGCCGGTATTAACCGCAGTCCAGATTGTGCCGTTGTTGGTGGAAAGAAAAACACCGCCGCCCCAAGTTCCGGCAAAAAGATTCATGCCGGAGACAGCAAGATCACGGACAATAGTGTTCGTCAAGCCGACTGAAGTCCAGATTGTGCCGTTGTTGGTGGAAAGAAAGACACCACCATCAGTCCCGGCAAAAAGACTCGTTCCGGAGACGGTAAAACACTTCACAGTACCTCCGTACGGCCCATTTGTCTGCTGCCAGAAATTTGATTGTGCTTCTGAAATATTGAAGAGACATATTAGGATGGTGACAGCGATGAGGGTACGATAAGCATTTGAGCATGACATGGCACAATCCTCCTCTAGTAAGGATTCAAAAGAACATCCAACACCTCCAACTTCACCCCAAGGGGATTCCTTCTGCACGAAACCAGGAACTATGTTGAATATTAGTGTGGCGCTACGATCCCAAAGTGTTGATGTGGAAAGAAACTGACGATTACGATGGTGGGTACTGCATGGTGTGTGATGTGTGCGGCACAGCAGGATCTGCTAGAATTGAATTGATTCATGCTACCCGCCCCAGTTGTGGAAAACAGAACGCACGATGTCGCATGAGAACTTGTAAGAAAGTAGAGAAATCCTCTCCCAGTGTCAATACTCAGAATCTGTCAATAGCCTAGAAACACTTGGATTACCTCAAGCAAACTGGCGAATATTGCACTATGCCTTCTTTTTCACACCCAGCTTCCTATCTTCAAGCATGACTTACCCACCAGCCCCAACAATATTGGATGATCCTTTCAGGCTAATTCCCTCCCGCGGGAATATCAGCACATCCCTATTCATCACCAGCGATAGTAAACCATTTGAGCGTAAGATAATCAGAACACACTCCAATATTGTGAGCCTTGACTTTTGTGTTCCAACCCCTGGCTTTCAATTCTGGTCTAGCGTTCGAACCGTTACATCCCTCACTCGGCAACGTGATATCTTGTTTCACTGGCAGAGGTTTCTTGCACAAGCTGATAATTACCTGACTTGGAAGTATATCGATAGTTGGTAATCCGAGTCTCGTTATACCCCTTCTTGGTTTAGATGCTCACTTTTGAATCATCTTGCCAGCCCTAAGTTTTTCACTCCCATAAAAAGGTCTGATATTCTTCATAAACACCGCAATCGTCCAACAGCCCCCCTCCTATCTAAGAAATACCATGGGTCAGTTGCTATTGAACTGGAAAGGGTCTATCCTAAACAAATTTACAAGGGGTCACTGAACGTGTTGTGAGTTCAAGCGCATCCCGACAATAGTCAAGATTAGGCCTGCAGTGGTCGTTCCATCAAACAACGTTCGTAGTTGTTCGCTTTCCCTGAAAAGATATTCTTCAAACTACTGCGGGATGGTAACCGAAATGGTACGAATGCTCCTTCGTCGTCAGGAGAGAGCAAATCCCGCAGGAGCTGTACCCTCGCGCTCGGTACCAAGATGAAAAACATGCGAAAGCAACGTAGTAAAATGAACTATTGTATATGGTGAATAGGATGACCTATATGATGCACGGTCGTGGTTTGTATGATTCACACCACCAACGAATTGCCTTTGCAAGTGGCATGGGAATTTATGATGGTGATAATCAGAGAGTTGGGACTATCCGTGGAAACTTTTTCTTCGATATAGATAACAGGATGATGATGACACTTCGGGGTGCGGATATCTACGATGCTTTAAATAATCGGATAGCTTCACTTATGGATGTGCAGAAATCAATTGTAGGAGCAGGAAAAGAAATGCTCTATGCAGCCCTCTGGTATTGTTTTGTTCGGTAGGAATCTGGTATCTTTGAAATTGCACCTGCTTCGTCGGAGTCAACAGGATCCTTAAAAAGACATTGCGTACGTTTTAAAAAAAACACTCCGCTTCAAATTCTATTTTTGCTGATCCCAATATGTATTCCATTTCCAGAATTAATGCAAAACCAAGCATTATCATCACTTCCTCTACTTCAAATCCACGGCTCTTATTGCCCCCTCTCACCGCATATTCCCACCCCACCTCTGTCGGTAAACGCTCATAAGAAAAAAGATCATGATGTACATAAACAGAAGAAAAGCTAATGAATAGACTCTACCTTCACATTATCTACGAATATATTGGCAGGAGAGAAACGGGAATTTTAATTGCCGTTGAAGGGAAATAATGCTTAATGTTAATCACATGGGCCTCCCTAAACCCTGGCGTATGGTAGTGCGGCAGGGCTTTTAATTTGTGTCAATGCAATAATTATTGTATAATTATACCACATGCAATTTAATGTGAGTTAGTTATACAGGAGAAAACCATCACAAAGACATTCAAAGATTTACTGTTGCAAGCAGTCAATTCTGCAAAATATGCAAGCGTTGAGGGATTAAGGAAAAAGCTCCAATTGAGAAAGAGGAAAATACCGTCATCATCCCTTCATGGTACACTCTACCGATTAGTTGAATCCAAAGCTGTTTTCAATGCAGGGAGAGGATGGTACTCCACAATTGCCACACCCTTCACCCCGCAATATGAATCAATAAAGGAAATCGCCAGACAAATCGAGAAGCAATTTCCGCAGTTGCAGTTTTCTGTCTGGAGTACCGAGCAGTTGCAATCGTTCGCCCATCACTTGATGAGCCGTTTTACAACATTCCTATATACTGAGACAGATGCTATTCGTTCTGTCACAGAGTTCTTACAGAGCCAGCAGCAGACAGTATATCCCAATCCGAAACAATCAGAAGTTGAGAAATATGTCGCATTGTCTAATCGAAGAATCATCGTCCGTTCTTTAGTGACAAAAGAGCCGGTTGAAGGACATTACGCTACTATTGAAAAAATCCTTATCGATCTCTTTCTGGAAAAGGATCGTTTATTTTTAATGGACAGTGCAGAGTACAAACGGATTTTTGGAAATATTATCTTTTCCAATCGGATCACCATGGGGGGACTGTTTGGTTATGCGTCGCGCCGGAATATTACCGCTTCCCTTGTGAAATTGTGTTCAGACTATAAATCCACAATTATTATGTGAGTAGTGCAACCGTGATCATTGATAAATCATTTTCGAAAGAATGGATTCAAGCCCAGCGCCTAGCGAACAAAGGTGCAGATCCCGGACTTATCGAAAAGCAGATATACGCTTTCGCACTCCTGCAATATCTCGTAAAGAGTGGAAAAGAATTTGTCTTCAAAGGTGGCACATCACTGACTTCTGCGCTACCGTAAAGAATCGTTGCAGTCTTTCAAGTGCTGAAATACCCATAGTCCACGTGTGAAGCTCGGATAGCTTTTTCTTACCATGAAGTATTTCTTCCCTATTCGCAAGAGCCTCATAGAGTACTGCTCTTAGATCATTTAATATTGTAATGTCGGACACAAGTGGATTTGTTCTCATGGTTTCGGGACCTCCGAATTAGAATATTTGCCGATTGATTTATCCTGGTTTGTTTCTCATCCGTGCACCTTCATCTTAAAATGGCTCCACTCTATGTGATAAATTTATCTCTCAATTCTTTTTTCTTCATTTTACTCGCTAACTCAGCCATCTTCAATTTTAATGCCTCTGGGTCATTCAGGGTTGTAGAAGAAATCTCCACTACCGCAATTCCCATTATCTCAAGCTTCTGCCGAATTATCGCATCTATGCGCTGACGTTCCTCATTCCCATGAATACCTTTTGATAAACCATCTAAGTAGACCGCAACTGCGATTTCCTTCGATAGATCTTCAAAATAGAGATCGGGAACAGTGCGATTAAATGGTGCACCAATGGTTATCTCTTTTTGCTGCTCGAATGGCGGAAATCCTTCATTCTCGAGCATCTCATTCAGGCTTTTCTCTCCGATGTTTGTTGGTATCCCGCCATCTGTACTGGCCTGCTTTTCATCCGCTGAACCAAGGTCACGTTCAAACCCCAATGGATGTAAATACAGCTCAACTTGAGATGCTGCTTTGTGCCGATCAAGGAATTTTTGATAGTAAGAGTTATAGTACGTCCTTAGGCAGTCATAGCAGCTCGACTCACAATTGCTCGGACAGTTGTGCAATCCATCGAGCGCTGCTGCTAATATATCTTGCCAACTTTCAATGATCTGGTTCAGAATACCAGAACCTCCCGGCATTGGATCATACACGAATAGTGAGGATGAGCCATCCGCCTCACCGATCACGAGCACACCTAAATCATTCCTCTCCATTTCCAAAATCCGGGATGCACCTACAACAATTGCCTCCCCCATATTGTAGGCATCTACACCATTCTCGAAACCTCTCAGCAAAATACCATCGACAAGATCTTCCGCTGAGATTACCATCTGACCTGGCTCTCTCCCACATCGATCTTTGTGCAACTCTTTGAAGCTCGTCAGCTCAACATTTGAGGCATAAGGCGAACGAGTTGCTCCGCATACCGTGCAAATAGGATAGCCTAACTCGCCGCCCTCAACCCGATCTCTTGGACCAAGATTCAGTAGCAATAACTTTTGCCCAACCAAGAGATCTACGGATCTCCCCGCACAAGTATAGGCCCTTCCACCTCGTCTCGACCGTTGTAATCGACCAATAGATCTTACAGGCAGCTGAAAGCGGTTTACCTCTTCGTCGCTAATCCGAGAAATCAAATGTATATCGGAATCGCTTATCGGTATCGCCGACACCTCGAACACTTCATTGCCGGCATAAACACCCGCCCCATCTCCGCCTGGAATAGCTATATGGTTTTTCTCAAGATCAACGATGAACGATCTAAGATTGAGTTGGTCTTTAGCCAGCGGGAATCGATAAAGCACAACTCTGAATCTACCTCCATTCGCATAGATCATGTTACCAGGGATATATTCCCGGAGCGCCAGTACAGGTGCACGCGATAATTCAAAAACGGCTTTTCCACGACCGTACCCCAAAAAGGAGTGATGAGCAAATGCCTTGATGCCAGTATCGTAGAGGCCGTAACCCGGCAGGAAACCTTCGTTCGCGAGCGCGGTTAAGGTGTAATTGTCCCGGTTTGTTTCGTTCAGTTCTTTCAAGTATGCAGTACAGCGAGCGAGAATGCGTTCATCTTCTTGATTCAACAATCCACGATTCTTTATTTCATTCAACTTACGCTGCGTGTCCACTGCCCACATCATTCGCTGGTGTAGTAGATCAATCGTCAATTGAAGTTGCTTTGGCATTTCGACGACCATTGAAGCCATCGCCGAATCATCAAATTGCCATCCATCCTCTTTTGGCCAGTATTGTGTGAACGCCCTCTTGGACCCTTCAAGAAGCAACGAATAGTGTTTCGAAATCAGGGTCGTTAGCAATTTTACATCATAGGGATCAATGCGATACCGCTGATTCTCATCGAACAAATACTCCCTTATGAAAGTAGGAAACACCTTGCTGTATCCTTCTACTATTTCGTCCACATCCGTCTGGGATAGACCGGATGCCGTCCCATTTATCGTGAATCGCAACAGTTCAGAAATCACCGCAGAATGCACGTGCTTTCGCAGCATCACCTCATTATGCAAATTGAATTTTGGCGTTGTGATCGTTCCTGACAGGAGCTTATCAGGATAGAGATAAAAGTAATTATCATGGTCGCTTCTTCGACAGTATGTGTAGATTACGGCTATACGATGGCGCCGTCCAGCTCTGCCGGCACGTTGCCAATAGTTCGACGATCGTGGAGGCACATTTCTCATCAGTACCATGTCGAGTGAGCCGATATCCACCCCAAGTTCCAATGTGGGTGTTGCCACTAAACAGTTATATCGCCCCCTCATCTTCTTAAACTCGTCCTCTATCTTCTCACGGTTTTTCGCCGGTACTTGTGCGCTATGCTCCTGTGGCATGACCATCGAGAAAGGGCTCTTCAGCAGCGATACATTATAATCATTGGTTCTTGGTTCTTTGAACCGTAGTTCTCCTCCACAGTTGTATGCAGTGCATTTCTGTCTCGGTGTAGTACGCGCATGGTTGCGTTGACATCGGTTGCACTGATACCTTTCCCATTGCACAAGCAAGCCAAGTTTGGACGTGTCTACCTGGTAAACCGGAGAACCGGTGGCCAAGGCATTACCAGAAGAACCGGCCAGCGTCACTTGAGTCAGAAGTTTTGTATCAACAGTGAGGAATTGCCACAGTGATTTCAAAAACTCATCTTTAAGTGCATCGGACACACCCCATTTGGCAGCAAGTCGTTCAATCAAAGAACGTCCCGTTGATGATCGAAAATAGATCTTGTATCGGCTCTTGGGAGTCTCTGGATTTTCTGAGACTCCTTGCGGCGGTAAAGGTTGGTTGTTTGAACCCATCATCAGCGCAAGGTAGCCCTGTTGAATCTCGGTATCTCCTTCGCGCCATGCTCGGCTATATACAGGTGCATTTTTATCGCTGAGATATCTGTTGCGACGGTAGATGTCAAGCAGGATTGATACTCCTTCTACAAGCTCTTTCGCTGCGATCTTGGTCTTAACAGACCACTCTTGTATCCATCCCGTTTGTACACTTATCCCCTCATATACTACTTTCATTAATCCCCACGTCTCCAAACTTTCCCGCTGGGCAAAGCTTGTTGCAAGCTCCCGCAGAATCTGAATCCGTAGGTAGTACTTTAGTTGCTTCTCAAATTCAGTTCCAAAGGCTTCATCAGAATAAAACTCATAAACTTCAGGAGCCAGAACGCGTGCTAGCGCCTTGTCTTCCTTCAATTTTAGAAACAAATTGTTTTGGACATCACCGATCGATATAGGATTCGTCTGTGCTGACAGAAGTTCGTAAACAAGGTGACGGAACCTATATCGTCGCGCGTGGTCTTGCATCCAACCCGCCTGGAACGCAGCATCCTGTCTATTGTCTGCAAACACGATTAATTTCTGGTTCTCCGGAGTCGATGCATTGATCATGTTTTGCGCAAGAATGTGTACATCAGCGACTGTGGTAGCACGTAATGGCCTGATCGGTTCAATTTTTCTTCCACCCGATTTCCCCAGAGCTCCGCATGAAGCACACGAACTCAATCTTCCATCCTCATCGGTCTTCACAATCCATAGCTTGATGAGCCGATTGGTCTGCTTACATTTTGGATTACTGCATTGCTCTTCCACCTCCCGCTGGAGAGTTCCACAATATGTGCAAAAATTCAGTTCTGCCCGCTTCGTATCTAGTCGTCCTGATGCCTCGTCATCATCAAGTTCCACAACGAAGCGATTCGTCAAGATCACCCTGTCACCGCTTACATCATCTGCTGGGATCCAAATCACATTTTCCCCTTCGGCCTGCCCTCCTGCAATTACCTCACCATTAAAATGGATGTTTTGGTAGTGTCCTTCAAAGTAATGTTGACCACAGGTTTTGCACACGTAGACAGGTAGAAGGGCTTTTTCCAGCGCAGTCACTTTGTCGAATGCGGACTCTTTTGAAAGGAATAACTTCGGAAGGTTTTCTACACCCGGCATGGGTTTCTCAAAAGCCACAACCGCGCCCTCTAAACCTTTTACAAAATAATGAATCTTCGGTCTCAGAAGCGGGCTGTCGTTTTTCTGTGCAGCAGCTCCTAAGGCCAGGTAACAAAGCAGCTCCCCTTTGTCCTGCTCAGTGGGGACAACATTTATTCGCTTCAATTGAATAAGAATTTTGTTTGTCGCCTCGGCTAATTCCTGTGCTTGTGTTAAATGATGAAACACGGAATAGACATATTCATTCACCTTGAGCTGTTCGAAGAGCGATCTGCGCGGCTCTCCGTTCAGAACAATCTCTCTTCCAGTCAAAGCCTTGTAATCGATTTGCAGCGCTGGGAAATCATCTTTTTCCAAGTCTTTCAGTATTCTATCGAGCAATGTGAGGGTGCTCTCTTGAGGGGAAGCTGGTACATAACGGTCCGATGGAAATTCCTCGGTTTCATACTCCTCCTGCACCAAAGCCACCTTGGCGCTATCAACACCAAAAAAACGAGCGGCAAAAGATCGGCCCGCTTTCTCGCCATCGATCGGATCGATAATTGTCGCCGATGTGCCGATACATGTCACCTCATCCGCTGTCTTGCCGCAGAGGGTACGCAATCTTCGAACGAGACACGAAACCTCGGCACCTGAGACACCTGAATAGGTATGTGCTTCGTCAACCACGATATACTTCAGCGGAGCATCAACGAAAATCTTCACATCCTTTGACCGCGTCATTAAGAGTTCTAACTGCTTGACGTTGGTAAGGAGGAGCCGAGGCGGTTTTTCCGAGATTTCCTTTTCTGTCAATCGCTCTTCGGAAGGAGATATCTGCGTTTTACCCCCTTTTTTCTTCATCAACTCGTTGAATTTCTCTTTTCCTTCGCCCAGATCCATTCTATGGACATCCGCCAGATCGCCGCGTGATTCCGCTGTCGTCCCAATATAAAGTCCAAAGCTGATCCCCGATCCGGCAAGCATCCCACGAAGACGGTTGCGCTGGTCGATCGCGAGAGCATTCATTGGATATATTAGAATTGCTACCACACCGTCAGATTCTCCCTTGTCACGTAATTTCAAACAGTGATCGAGAATTGGATATAGAAACGATTCTGTTTTGCCTGATCCTGTCCCGGTGGAGATGAGGCAGTGTTTCCCTTTGAGTATTTCCTCCAAGGAACGATCTTGATGCATGAAAAGCTGGGGGAACTCTGATAATCCGGGCAAGGCAGCATGCACGATATTCTGAGCAGCTAAATCGTTTAAATTCCTGCCGAGTTTGAACGAACGGCTTGATGATACATACGGTCCTTTGATGAGTGGACGTGCACTGCTTCTATCCGTCATCAATGCCTGCGCCTGCTCGAACATGTCAGAATCAGAGAGAGGAAATGCTGTGAGTTGATAGTTGAGGAATTTCTTGTTGACCTCATCTGCAAAGGAAACAGGATTCAATACTTCCATAATCGTTACTCTATGTTAGTGGCTATTGTTCTCGCCGTAACTCAGTTCAATATCGCGTTGACAGGTAGGTTCTCAGCGCAACGTCCGGAATATCCTTAATTGCATCATCCCAGTGACCTCCGATGAATTTATCTTTCTCGTAAGCACTAAGCATTTTCTTCCACGCTTCGTGCAGATCCATACCTGAGAATTTTCTAAGGCCTGGACTATGGCTCAAGTATTTCTCATGTAGAATATTGATCTCATCATTCTTCGAGTGAGTGAGGTGCACGATCCTGTAATCTTCAACTTTAATTTCTCCAAGCATCAGAGGTGTAGTTGTTTTCGCGAGCAATGTCATCCGCAATAATTGATACAGATGATCGACCGAGAAATCGTATAAACCGATTCCTTTTTCATCGTCAAAATCGAATGGGAATGACTCTGAGTTGCGCATCCCGGTGAGTACCTGAGAGTATCGTCTCAATCGTTCGATTCCTCGCAGACCGGAAAACCGTTCCATCGCGAGAGGCCTCGATTTCCCTTCAGTGAACTTCCATTCAACAAGCATCTGTGTCACCTTCCCATCGATTACGGCAAGAATATATGCATCTACACTTGTTCTGTTAAGACCGCGTCCTCCACCAGTTTCATTGATAGGAGATTTCCTGGGTCCAATCCATTCGAAAATAACATAGCCGGTATCGCTGTAAATCTCTTCCCCCACATTCGCACCGGTTGGGAATAATAGAAGCTGTTGGATCTTCAAACCAAATGAATTTAAATAGACTAACAAATCTTCCGGCTTCTGAGCCATCGCGCCTAAGACGTTCAGACACGATGCGGCACTGCTCAATGGGTTTTCACATGCTTCGTTATGGATTTTGACTGAAGGATCAATGAGGCTGAACACTGCAGGGTAATAGATATTCTTCCCTCGGTAGTCATTTTGAAAATCGTAAGTGAGTCTGTCCATTTACTTCCCTGAGTTTATATCAATGTTAACTGATCCTTGTCCTTTACCTTTTTCGATGAATATTTTGCGGTCGGTTCTTTTACAATTCCAGTCTCTTGCTTCCCCTCCTCCAGCTCTTTCATAAACTGGTTATACCCCTCCTCACCCAATATCTGCCTCGCGTGATACTCACATTCCGCCCAGCTATCTTCTGGTGTACCTTGCATTTGCCAATCGTAGAACCGGGGACCGAGCGCTTTTTGTACATTTAGTGGTAACTGCCAGTCTTCTTTTAAAAACTCCTCTATACCAACTTCTTTGAGTCTCTTAAATGCTTGCAATGCGAGTGTGGTGTGGCGGAGTTCTTTTGGGTTATTTTGATCGACACGCCAAAAACCCTTCAGTTCCGATTTATCATCTCTGACAAGCCACTCTAAATCTTCTAATTGCAATCCATATATCTCTGCAACTAATGCATCTATTATTGATCTCTTTCTCAGTCTTTCACTATTACTAATTGACCACTTTTTATATTGAATATTTTTCTTTCCATCGTCCAATTCGACCCAGAAGGGCGAATATATTTTATTTGCAAGGATGAGCGACGCTGACAATTCACAAATATATTCCTGAATACTTGACTCCATCTTCGGTTTTGGAACCGGTAGTTCCTCGATTAGATATGAATTAACATTGTTTTGACTCATTCTCTTACGGAGGATAAGATCAATCGGAAATGAATTAAGAATACCAGCAAGAATAAGATTCCGTTGTATCGATCCTTCAAATAATATTGCAAGCGAATTCCCACAGGGAAAATCTGGTATTATTGTCGCAATCAATGTTCGCTCATTTGTGGCGTTTTGTATTGCTCTAATTACTAATCGAGTATGCTGACCAAAATATTTATCCTTTCCACTTATATAAAACTGGGCTTCAATTGTCTTATTCTCCCAACCAATGTCGCGCCACTTGGCGCGGTTTCCAGCACCACTTATATAACCGGCTGCACTAAAATCAAACTGCCAGATCATTACTCCTTGATATAATGGCAGCATTACATCACCGTCCGGACCGATCAATCTTCCATAAAAATCCTGTTTGTAGCCTTTTTCCAATAATTTCAATCGACTATAGAAATATTTTGAATCGCTGGTCATATGGAACTCGGTAGCATACTCTAAGCCCCAACCATCAGGACTTTTATCTCCGAGTAAAACAGAGTTGCTATAAATCTTTTCTATGATTTCAGCATCGCGACGATGTGTAATTTCGAGAAGAGACAAATTAAATGGACTAAGCTTTTTGATCGATTCTATCGAATAATCAAGCACTCCCTCAGCAGTCTCCCAATCCTGCACATTATGCCTCATGAATGCTGTTTTAATAGTTGTTGTCTCGGATCCCTTTATGATGATCATTGGATTGAATTTATACGACCTGTGGATGTCAAATATTGCTTCTTTATTCTCGAAGGAATAGAGCCACTCCCATTTAGATTGATCAATGAATAGTGACCGCAAGTGTTTCGAGCCTTTATCGCTATATACACCGGAAGGGACTATAATGCCGATGTGACCTCTGTCTTTCGATAACGTGTATGATTCTTCCAAAAACAACTTATAGAGATTCAGGTCTGCACTACCTTGGTATCGAAAGGGATGTGTTGGTGCAGCAAAGCCTATATGCGCTTTCCTCTTCAATCTCCAAATAGAATGCAATCCAATATTCTCTTTTCCTCGTGCAAGGATGATTTCATTATCTTCGTACTCACTCGGATCACCAAATGGTGCAAACGCGTTTTTGACGAAGTTACTCAACCACTTAAATCTTGAATAATATATAAGCCAATCGTATTCCAACAATGTGTTAGCAGAAAAGAAACGTTTCTGTTGCGCTAACGCTTCTTGTTTACCATAGCTTCGATACATCGGATCAATCCGCGAAAAGAACTCTTTTGAATTTGGTTTACTAATCTCCCAGGGCGGATTACCGAGCATAGCATCAAAGCCGTTACGGCCTATATTGAAGACATCGGGGAACTCAAGTTCCCAGTGGAAGAAACGCTGCTGCTGTGCTATCCGTCGAGAGATAGAAAGCGTCGATTCAGAAGGTGTATAGAAAACTCGGGGAGTCGGTGCATCATCAAGTTTATCCGCAGGCCAGAACCAGAGAGAACACCATAAATCCATGGCATCTTTAAGCCGTAAATAATGCGGATTGCGCACAATTTGTTCTGTATAGATTTTCTCTTTCTGTTCTAATCCAAGGAAAGTTGCGGCTTGATCGTGAAGAGAATTGAACGCTTCCAACAATTCCTTATGAATACCACGCGGTTCTATCTTTTCTCCCATGAAAGAGAATTGTTCCTGGCCGGAACGAGACCGAATGACGCTTACCATTTCCGATTTAATCTGATTTTGGAACTTCTCCTTGATCGCCTTTGTCCATGCACCTTCTTTAAAATGCACACTCGTTGGATGTGACTTATCTCCACCTTCCCGTAGCCACGCAGCGAGGGGATATTCCTGAAATGTATCGAGCCATGTACCTACTAAACTGTTGCCAGTTTTTATTTTGTGGTCAATAAATTCGAATGGCAGATCTTTATCCATCGTCTCAATCCAGAGGCTTAATCGGGCAAGCTCTATTGCCATAGGGTTGAGGTCAACACCATAAATACAATGCTCGACCACCGAGCGACGTAACCTTGCTTTGACCTTTTCTTCAAAAGCATCCTCTTCCGGTGAACATGGAATCATAAAGTCGGCTGTTGGCGAATCGACTTTCAAACCAAGAGGAAGTGTTTTGCGTTTATAGTCATTTGGGTCTGTAAGGGCAGCATGATATGCAAGAGATTGATACAAGCCCTCTGTGAGATAATGCGTTGCCGCAACAAGGAATGATGCTGAACCACATGATGAATCACAAACCTTAAGCGAGAGAATAACTTCAGGCAGTTTTGGAATCTTATTGCCTTGTTCGTCAGTTTCATAAACGAGGGGCTCTAATGTCCTTTGAACAGTTGGCACGGCTAATTGTGGCCGTGTATAGAATGTCCCTGTGCCTTTCCGTGTTCCTCCCCAGAGGCTAAGATAGTACTCACCTGGAATATAGACTCGCTTTACAAGCGATCGCGCTTTTTGACGCAGTTTATTCTGAAAATCATATTGATCGATTTGACGCTTTGGTCTTTTTATCCATCCGATCGCCACAACAGCGCGCTCCGCCCATTTCTGTGCGCGAATCAGCTCATCGCTAGTCTCTATTGTTACTGATTGAATCTCTTCTTCCGGCTCAACTTCATCTTCTGATACATCATCTCCAAGTTCAGGCTGGTCAGAATCAACAGTGTCAACCTGTTCAATTTCCTCATCTTCTGACTTATCTTTTTCTTTTAGTTTCTCAAACAGCTCCTTTACCTGCGCGTCTGTAAGCGTCTCAAGAACAGAGAGTGGAAGAATCGGCTCCATGCCAGCATTGATAAGCACCATTGTTTCGGAAGCTGAACGTAGTCCATAGTCCAAAATTCCTTCATAGATCATTCCAATGTATTCGGTGCGCAATTCACCGAAGTTCACAGGTCCACGGACAAATGTCGATGAACGGCCTTTCTTTATCTTGAGTTTGCCATATTTTAATTTCTCGAGGATAGCAAGCAGTGTGCCGTTTCTAACTTCAAGCCGGATATCTTCATAGAGTGCAAGCGCACGTTCAATCGGTTCATGGCTATCAACCCGTCCCGGTGCAAACAGCTCTCCCCCATAACGAGGAATCTGAATATCTTGATGTGGAGAACCGAAATATATTAACCTGAAAAGCCCAAGGAGTCGTAACCATTCGCTTGTCGTATCATCAAGAAATGATGAAGATTCCGACGAACGAGCCCGACGAAGATTTTCGAATAGTCCTTCAATTCCGTAATGAGCATTGTAGCGTTCGTGACTGCGAGGAAGTAAATCACGCGCCTCGGCGAACAGTACAACAACCATTCGCATGATGATACGAACAGATGCTTGGAAGATAGCAGCAAGTACGACTTCTTCACTTATCACCGAGCCATCGGGGGATTTCCGAATCGGATCGATGAAGGAGGGATCTTTTTCTCTAGTCTTGTTAAACTCATCAACGAGCAGTTCGATTGCTTGACGAATTTGCTCACCTAAAACAGAAGAGAGTTCTCCTTGTCTTGAACGTGAGCTTTCAATTGCATGCAGCAGCGGAATTTCGTGATCATCTCTCGCATCAATTCCTGAGGGGCCAAGAAGTGTGAAGAGTCCATAGAGTTGAGGAATGAATTCCCCTTTCTCAAACCAATTCGCTACATCCCATTCAACCCAACTTTCATGATCTAGACCCGCATAACACAGACGTAGCTGCACACCGTTAGTGAATATTCCGAGCTTGATCGAACGCGCCCGCAAGTATTGGAGCATTCTACCATAGTTCTTGCGGCTTCTACCAATACCCAACCGCGGTGCACCATCGACAAAGACCGCAAAGAGGGGAGTCGGGCTATTCTTCTCTTTGAAATACAAGCGGTGAGGCCGTATCTTCTCCCGTAGAATAGTCGTCGCTGTAAACTCGTCTGGTATTTGCGATCCCTTTAGCCACTTACCGCTGCTCAAATCAAGAAAATGCTCGAACACATATTCGATCCACTCATGCGTGGGCTTAAGTTGAGACTCACTTCGTTCTTCGCCGTCCCACCAGGAAGCAAACTTGGCGAATCGTTCACGGAGAAGACGCACTTTCCATTCCGATGGTTGGACAAACCCCATCGGGAAGACTTCTTCAAGCAACACTGGCGCAATCAGCATTCCGCCGTGCCGGAGATCGAGCCACCAGGAATGACTATTTTCGTTTGGCATACGATGTTATTTCTTGAGCAGATTCTTGTTCAATAGCACTTCTACGCCTAGCGGCTGCACATCCAAATATCCGATCGCAAAACGCTTCGGTATTACGACGTTGAGTGTCCTCTCCATCTCCTGATTCAATACCGATTGAAGATATTCAACCTTGGTGCCTATCAAGCTCTCAAGATTTGCTTCAATCTCACGAATTCGTTCAGCCCGTTCTCGCTCTGTGTATGCAAAAAGCGTTGCTTGCTGCAACTCCATACGTTCTTTAATCAACTGATTTCGATGTTTCAATACATAGTCGGCTTCGGTTCTATGCTTTAGTTCTTCCAGGCGCTGTTGATACGATTTCCTAATCCTTGTTTCTTCAGATTTCCGAAGCCTCCCAAGCTGAGATTCGAGTTCCTTTTGAATACTCTTACGCTGTCCGGTCATCTCGGCAGTAAAGTGTTCCGTTATCAATGTCCATTGCTTCTTGATTCGGGGCAGCCACTCCTGCAGGGCATTTGCTTCCAATGGTAGCATCGTTGCATTTTCAACTCTAGCCCAAATTTCAGGTAAAACCGGGGTCAGCTTGTTTCCTTCTACAAGCACCGGAAACGCGACAACTTGTTGATGGACTGATTCCCTCAATTGATTGTAACATTCCACCAAAGTGAAAAGAACTGCAATCTCATGAAGACCTGAGGGCAAGTCAGTTGCGCCAAGAGAAATGCGGTTAACCACAGTGCGTCCAGCATCCTTTTGCGACATTTCCCAAAGAGACTTTTTGAAGAGGTTGAGCGCTTTTCGCATCAGCGGATGACCGATCCGGATAAGTCTCGTGTCCGGTTTCACAACGTATTGTAGGCGATCACCTTCCAGTCGCCGAAAATAGTCCGGATTGAAAACCAGCCGAGGCAACGATCCGACCAACCGTCATGTCTTTATTTCTAATGTGTTTTCTATCGTCGAGCGCCAACGGGCTGGCTGACGTCGTATCTCGTACACCCCCTCCTCAAGCGCATGCGGCGCCAGCTCGCCCCCTTCCACAGCGAATGCTTGTCGAAGGAGACTCGCCACCGATTCCGGTCGAAGGTCGAGCTCGATTTCTGAAGACCGGAGCAACTGCAGCGCAATCTCGTATTGATCCTTTCCTCCCTTGTCTGGAGTGAGCATCAACCCCTTCTCGTGTGTGGCTGATGAGAGCCCCTCCAGTGATTGTTGCGCTTCCTCGCGTTCCTCTTTCCCTCCCAAAAAATAGCGCGTGATGTTTCTATCTAGTAGTTCACTCACCTTACCAAGGTCTTCGCGGATCTGCTCAACCTTCATCACAACTCGCTCCAGGAACTTGAAATCTTCCTCGTCATCGGTAACGTAGTGAAACACCATCACATCTCTGGACTGTCCAAAACGATCGACGCGTCCATTTCTCTGTTCGAGTCGCATCGGATTCCAAGGAATCTCATAATGTATTACAAAGCGACAATTGTTTTGCAGGTTGATACCTTCTGAGGCGACGTCAGTAACCAGCAAAATTCGCAGAGGACTTGCGCCGTCATTGAAATGAGCCTTTACTTGCTCGCGCTCAAACTCCTTCGATCCGCCGACCAGTGTCTGGAGGACCGGCGCTTTGTATCCAATGGCTTCAAACCGCTTTACCAAATAGTCCAATGTGTGTTTGTACTCTGTAAATATGATTACTCTCTCGTCATCACATAGCTTCTTACCGTCTTGGAGCCTCGTCTTTATCCATGCGACTATACTCTCCCACTTTGAATCGGCTAAGGTTGAAAGCCCTTGTGCCGTAAGTTCATTCCCAACTTCTTCCTTGCCCCATCCAAGTGTTTCTAATATTCGGTTAATCTGCTCAATCTCACTTGTTAGCTTTCCAGCGTGCCGAGAAAACCATGTGCCAATCTTCTTAGCCGCCTCTTCCTCGCGCAGATCACGCTCTGAATCATCCGTAACCTCTGACTCAGCTCTCTTAATGGCATAGTCGACCTCTTTCTGCTCGATTTCGATTTCTTCCATGCCAGCAAAATGATTCCACCACGTCATCGCAAAAGCATAGTGGCTTGAAAGCAGACGTTTCGTCAAGAGAGTGATTAGGAACTCTATAATGAACCTTTTTGAACCTGACTCAGCTTCAGCTATCTGCCTTGCCTTTTCTCGGTATTTCCTCAAGGCGTCAAAGAGACTCTTCTCATTGGTCAGTAGTTTTTGCTTCTCATTGATTCGATGGATCGAACGTTTACTAAACCGCTGGATTCCGCCTTCAACTTGAAACTCCGATTTCAAACGACGAACAGAATATTGCTCAATGAATTGAAAGTCTGACTTATCTAACTCAGTCTTTTGTTCAAACACGAGAGGATTCAATGTTTCAAGCAGCCCCGTGAGAGACTCTGTATAGCCATTATGAGGAGTGGCTGTCAGGAACAATCTGTGCTCGAAATGAGGGATGATCTGCCGGATCATTTTCAACCGCTCGGTATCTTCACCAAAGTGTTTCGGAGCGATATTGTGGGCTTCGTCAATGATCAACATCTCCCACGGTGAAAGAGCAGAAGAAGATTGAACGAATAACCGTGATGCACTCTCGAAAGATTCGAGAACGTCTCGCTGACGCAAGTAATCGATTGAAGTAATGACCCGGGGGTAGAACGACCATGGATTGCTATCGACTCCATACTCCTTCTGCAAGTCTTGAGTTGAATCTCTGTTTACGATCGTGAATTGCAGTGAGAACTTCTCCGACATCTCATCTCGCCACTGTACCTGCAGAGGTGCAGGACACACAATCAAAATCCGGCGTAGTTTGCCACGAGCCACAAGTTCGTTGAGTATGAGGCCCGCCTCAATTGTCTTTCCAAGCCCCACATCATCCGCAAGTAGTAGAGTAATCCGCGGCATTGAGAGTGCCTTCAAGACCGGATAGAGCTGATAGTCCTCGACCTGAATTGCACTCAACCACGGAGATACAATTTTTTGTGACTTGGTATCGGCAGATAGGTGCTCAATTCGGTTAACTGCGCTCCAACGATAGGAATTTACAAATGCTCGAAATGCTTCTGGCTGGTCTACAGTACTAATGGCAAGCAGATCGGGGATTTTCGCACTAGAGAGCAACTCAGCACGCACTTCTCGCTCCCATATGACAAAATCTTCAGAAGGCTGGGAATAGCCATCGATGTATTCCACCAAAACTCCATGCACAACCTCTTGATCAACCGTTCGCGCTACGGAAACATCGCGAACAATTGCAGGGCGGTTTCGGACAATGGCGGTTTGACCAACTTTTGGGATAATAGAAGATTGGGATTGTATGTTCACCATATTGATTTCAATAAAAAACCCGTTTGACGTATGCTGTCCTCACGCCCCACGGGTTCAATTATTGCCGGTTTCACTCTCCTCTGTTCAGCAATTCATTGGAAATGTATGCTAATGTGAGAGTAAAATCAATCTTATTCGAGTATTCGCAAGTGTTAATTGATTAGGATTCAATTACTTAACCCTCCTACACTTTTTTCAGTCTTCGTGACTCTTGATGGCACTTACACCGCTTCCAATTATTTTCCGTCTATCATCTCACGTCTCCCTAATACACTTGTGCCTGTTCGTTCATAGGTAGCTTCGTCCTATTATGAATAAACAGGTACTTACATCTACCACTCAAACAGCCGCACTCCGAATCCCGGCTTTCATTATCTTCTTTGATAACGACTTGCGGCCAGCCTCACGCACACCCTCCTTCACTTTGGCATTCGATCTCCACGACCTTACCTTCTTTGTTTCCTCTGAATGAAGGGCTTCATCAGGAGAGCCACCAGCCAACCACTTGTCTAACGCTGACTTTGAGAAAAAGAATATCCCTCCTATCTTTCTGTGCGGAACTGAGTACTTTTTCTGATACATCCACGCTGAACTCATCCCCAAATAATCTGCCGCTTGTTTTAACGTCATTAAATCTGGATTCCTGACGTTTGACTTCTCCTGATCGCTAATCATTGAACTGTACTCCGATATGTTTAGTTTATTGAACGGTTAATACAAAAAAAACTACTTTGTTAACTCCGTGTGCTTCGAGCCTTTTTGTCTAAACTTCGAATCCAGTATCCCTTTCCGGACTTCTTCATTCCGCTCTGTGCAGAAATCGAAAAACTCACACATACCGCACGTCATCATCGCCGGACTCTTGAATATAGATTGCCCTGATAACATTTCACCGATAATCCCACGTAACAAATTCTGATGAACTGCAATCTCGCCCTGTGTTCGATCGACAATAATCCTTTGAAGATAGTGTTCGGGCCTCGATCGATAATCTTCCACAAGTCGAATGCAATACTCGTCTACAGTTTCTTTCTTCGTCTGCTTTATGGTAGGCTTCTTTAAAATGTTTCGAATGCCACCCTCAAACACCTTCTTATAGCGCAATTGTGCTATCATGCAGTAATGAGTTGTCTGTTCGTCGATAAACAACAAACGGCGGTCCGCATCTGAGAACGAACTCGCCGTTTTATGTTCCATCGTCCAATACTTATCACCAAGGAGAACGATCGCATCAACTTTAGCCCTGAGTAGGTAACCCTCAAACTCCACACTGATTTCTTGTTCCGTTACTATCCCTTCAAATTTCTCGTTGACGAAATAGTGATCGTGATACGCCGTGAGCATACCCTTGATTGTAGCCAATTCAATCTTCGCCTCATCCTCACTCTCGAATTGATTTGGCTCCTTCTTCAAGGTGTCCGACCATTCATCCACACGACCCATCAATGTCTTGAAATCGATAGTCTTCCCAACTTCGTGATACATCATGTCGATGAACATGTGGACTGCATTCCCCAGCCTAAAAAAGCTCTTAGGCTCTCGAGACGTCAATCTCTCTACATACGATAGGTGATGTTTGAATCGACATTGCTTCCAAGATTTTATCTCAGAATAAGTTAGTTCCGGAACCTGTCCCATACAGTTGCTCCTTAATTTACCATTACCTTTTTGTGAAACATGGCCGAAATATCATCAAGAATCTGAATCTCTTTTTTCTGAGCCTCAATTGCTGTAACACATGCACTTGCCACTACATCGCAAATCTTATCTGATAGAATTGAACAACTTTTCCTTTCTTCTTCTGTAACTGGTTCTCCCCGACTCATCTTCTCCACTATCCCCACTAATCCCTCCATCTCTGCTATGCTTTGATCCACTATTTGAGAGATATATCGACTCATACAATCTTTTCCCCTTTCTGGGAAGTTTTCAGTTTCGCAAGCTCCTAATTGGCCGCGTTCACATTACCGGTAATTAATGTGTGTGAATATTTAGCAAGGTATACAATGAAAATTAATAAGTCAATATATTGAACACGTATATTGAAATTATTTTACGATATCTATTAAACCATATAAATATAACGGTTTCCAGTGATATATTATACTTGACAATATCAATACTATTTGATATATTGTCATAAACAATTACACTTATTTCCACAAAGTCAATAGGGTAAACACCTGAAAACGGAAGGAAAAACACCTGAGGGGAGTATATTAAACTTCTTTAAACTTCAAGGAATATTTTATCTTTTTTTCTGCGATGATCTCCTTGAGAACGTATTTAAACAACTTGTAATATGGACGACTCATTTTGTGATGGTTGTTTTCAATTCGAGACAATGTCGCAGGAGTGATTCCCATTCGTTCAGCAAGATACACCTGGTTAATATCTAGGTCAATTCGAATGTGCTTGATCTCTTTTCCATCAATCAATTTGGGTGTCGGCTTTTTGACAACTGCCTTTTTGCTTTTTACTATTTCACCCATGACACAGATCCTTACTTTGTTGAGGCTAACTTACAATAACTAGATTGTTCACAATAACATTAATCATTTACTTGTCAATTGTCAAGACAAGGCAGGAGGAACGATGTCTACTACTGGACAACGCCTAAAACATGTTAGAGAATTAAAAACCTGGAGCCAAGCTGCAGTTTCCAAAATAACTGGACTCAGCAAGGGAACTATATCAATGGCCGAACGCGGTGAAACACACCTCACTATCGACAATCTCGCCAGGATGTGCAAAGCCCTGGAGGTGTCAGCCGACTACGTTTTATTTGGAAGAACATCTGAGCTGAGCGATGAATGGAGACGCCTTTCTTCAACTGAGGATGGATTAACACTCAGGGCTGTCATATTGAGTCTCTACAAGGATAAGAAGCTTCAACCAATCCTAACCGCTTTGGCAACACTGACTGACAACCAGCTCTCATTAGTACTTACCATGTTGAAAACTATGGAAAACCAAAATAATAAAACATGATTTGTACCTATAAATAAAGATTAAAGAATAGATGGTAAAAGAGATGTTCTAAAAAGACGAAGGAGTAACAGCAATCATCATCTAATTGCTGTTACTCCTTTTTCGAGGGAATGCTTGTTGATGGGAGCAACAAGCACGCGTATGGTTCAGCTTTAAGATACAAACGTGGGGTCATGTTGTCAAGCCAATTCTTTTGTCTCACCGGTGAGACTTTTTCCAAATAGCATCTTACACTAATCGGCGATAATTATGTCTTTGATGATTCGGACAACAACCATTCGCTTGCAGGATGCCATTTGATTGATTTCGGAACATCTGGTGGACGTTCTGTCTCAAGCACAATCAAGTGTGCAGTAGTAGTTTTATTTTCAGTAAGTGCTTCAATCAAACCTTGAATCTCGCGTCTCTGCACATCCGGTGTATCCATTTCAGAGCATACTTGAAGTAATTCACGACGTCCATCTCGGTAGAGTGCTAGAAAATCAACCTCGGTACCTGATGCGTTCTTCACATATGATATTTCTGCACCGCGACGCTCCAATTCCAACATAATACAGGTTTCCAACGCGTGTCCTATGTTGAGCTTTCCACTGGGATCGAAAAGAGTTATGAGTCCCATGTCTATCGGATATACTTTTCTAGGATTTACCATCCGCCGCCTTTCGGATCCTGAAGATATCGAAACTGTACGAATGAGAAATGCATCTTCCAGATATGCAAGATATTCGTGCAGTGTATCTTTTGCTATCGGTATTCCCTGTGATCGCAAATCATTATAGAACTTGTTGACACTAAACGAACCTGCAGCATTCGTCAATAGATGATGGACCATCCAGCGCAGTGCGATTGGGTGGGACACTCCATGTCGCTCGATCACATCACGCAGTAGAGCCGTATCGACATATCCTCTGAGAAGATCGAAACGGTCGCGGGGTTCAACACCCACACTTTCAGGAAAACCGCCAGTTGAGAGATACCCACGCAAGTCTTTTTCCAGTAATGACCGTTTTGCTTTCGGGAGACGATTCGGGTCTTTTTCAGGTTCCCTGCTGAGATGACGAAGATATTCTTTAAAACTAAATGGATGGACAAGAGCCTCCATCGCTCGTCCGCGCATGCTTGTCGCAACTTCACGCGAGAGAAGACGTGCGGATGAACCTGACAGAAATAACTCAACTTTTTCCGTTTCAAGCAGTCGACGCACAAAACTCTCCCAACCAGAGACGACCTGTATTTCATCAAGAAAGAATACTGTGTGTCCTTTATCCCTCAACCCAGGATACAGACGATAGAACTCTTCGACTAGAAACTGGAGATCAGCCGCCTTCATACCAGTGAGCCGTTCATCTTCAAAACCAAAATAGAGCAGACTTTCGCGGCTTGCCCCTTTCGCCAATCGATCGCTGAGTAATTGCCATAAAAATGTAGATTTACCTGTGCGACGCATACCAATAACTGCAATCGCCTTTCCACGAAGTTTCGGCACATAGACATCGCGGCGAGTAAATGTAGGTATTGGCGATGCCAACGAATCTACTATTTTCTGATGTATTATTTCTCTCATTTGTCCTTCTCCAAAGGATAATATATAAGGGAATTGTCCTTTTGTCAAGGACAATATAAAGGCGTCAAAATGGCTTCTGTCTGGGGATGTGTTTCAGCGGCTTCTGCTACAGGTGAATGAGAAATCGGCTTTTCAACATACCTCTAAACAGAATCGGCTCTATAGAGAGGTAATCGCTTGGGGATTGCCATGAGAGAGGCTCTCGCTCTCGACGTGAAGAAGTAAAAAAATAAAAAACCCGAATGGGATTTACCGGGCTTCATCGTCTTATAGATGGTCGTCTGATCTTATACCTTGGAAAGTCTTTTCTCTTGAAGTTCATGCATGATATCCCATACCCGATCATGTTCTTGAAATTCGGATAGTCTAGCGTTCGAACTTTGTATAACCTCCTAAAATATTTGGAATCCGGTTTGGGTGATAACAACGCAGGGATGGGCCTTTCGCAGTGCCTGAATCCAGATGTCTTTTGAAGAAGAGATAATTTTGTGGAGTTGATCATTGGAGCAATTGCCAACCTGGTTAACCGCACTTGTGGTGGAACTCAAAATATAAGAAAGCGTTCAAAATAATCTCTGTCCTTCGTCACGAGAGTGTAACCTTCACGCTTTGCCAAATCCCAAAGGAATTCATCGCTAAGGTTGAGCTCTCACCCAAAATCCCTTACATGGGAAGCCTCCTCTCCAATCGATGCAAACCAAGTACATAGCTTTTGTGGTAACTGAGCGTCAATTAACCATTTCATCATGAAGCCAGCGGTAGTGACTCATGAGTGTAGGCCGAGAGTCGCGATGCGAAGAGTAAGCAGGCCTGAATGTCGGCTTGCTCCAGATATGAAAAGTCCTGAAGAATTTCTTGTTCTGACATCCCACCTGCAAGAAGTTCTAAAACATTTGATACAGTAATTCTCATACCACGAATGGTTGGACGACCACCACACAATCCGGGTACGATAGTAATTCGCGAGAGCATATTTTCTTTTTCCATTACATTACCTTTATACAAACATAAGAATTTGAGAGAGAAGATTCTATTGAAAAAGATTCTTAGAGATGAGAGATGAGAACCGTGAGATGAGGTTAAAAGGCTCCGGTGTGACGCTCCTTGCCTTTCCGTTGGTTTCTTGCTAACTTGATGTAGAACTATTTAAAGGAAATCACGCATGAAAGTCAAATTCAATATGGTTTTTCAGAAAGTGCCGGAAGGATATATAGGATTTGTCGAAGAACTCCCAGGCGCGAATACACAAGGTGCTACATTAGAAGAGGTTCGGTCCAATATCAAAGAGGCGATTGAAATGGTGCTTGACGCTAACCGGAGGCTGGCTGAAAAGTCTATAAAGGGGAAGAAGGTTATCCGGGAACAAGTATCCCTCTCAGCAGCATGAAACGGCGTGATCTCATCAAGCATCTCATCCTTAATGATTGTAAGTTGATGCGTGAAGGAAGTAACCATTCCATATACGTGAACCAACTAAACCAAAAAGTATCCACCCTCCCACGCCATCGCGAAATCAACGACTTTCTCGCAAAGAAAATCTGCCGAAATCTACAAATACCACTACCATAAAAATATTTCTCGTTTAGGTGATACTCCTCATTCAGTATATTCTCACGATGCTCACAGCGTCATTACATATCAGAATTGCATATTCCGGATTGACCATTATTTTCACACACAGTTAATAGAATCCGGATTGAGTCATCAGCCACATGTTAAGCCTTCCCATCTCGAATGTCTTCCAGTCGTCGTTCTCCCATCGGGGATGGAGCCTTCTTCCCTGTCTCCCAATTGGAGATGGTCGCTTGACGAACTCCGACCCGTTCGGCGAATTCTATTTGAGTTAGTTCAAGTTCCTCCCGAAGAGAGAGAATCCGTTCCGGGCTCCATTGTGCTTTCTTCAGGTGAGATCCTCCTCTATTTTTGCAATTTGGAGTTGTCTATCGTGAATGTCTGAGAGTCGAAGAGAAAGAGTGGCGGCCCGCTCGATCGTAACATCACATTGAAGATTGAGCCTTGTCTTTCTCTCCTCATTAGAGAGGAGTCGCTTGACAGCTCGGAGTTCTTTCCGTGTAGCTTTCATGGCCTCGCTCCTTTCCGGATTGTCAGTATACGCTAACGAATAAGGGAAGTCAAGCGAGAGATTGAAATTTGAGGAATAAGTTCATAACGACTCGTCTCTTCGACTTGGAAATACAGTGAGCGGAGTCTGATACAATTCCGTTATTGTGATACGGGACAGTTGGAGGGGATTATCAAAAGCCCCGTCTTTACGAAGCTTTTAATGGGCCCCGTAGGGCTCGAATCTACGACCCGCAGAAGATGGGTCTGCTGCTCTAACCAACTGAGCTAAGTGCCTAATTTAAAAAGCGATATACCACACGTTTTATTGTGGTTGCCGCTATTTTTATCTCTCTCAAGGGCAAAGTAGAGTGGCATCTCAGGTGTTTTCCATGCCATTTTCAGGTGATTACCTGAGGCAAATTTAGCCCATTTTCGCCTATTGCACATTCTTGCTATTGTTTATATTTTCAAACATCTATACCTTCTTGCCAACAGTCATACCTTAATTACCGTGCTGGGGCATTCCGTGGGGAAGGATTAAGTGTACTTCCGAAGGAGTAAACCGTGCAACTCCTGAAAACGAATAATTATATTGAACGACAGACCTCTGGATTCGCGAATGCGATGAAGGAGGTTTTTGTGCTATAAGCTGTAAATACGCTATGCGTTTTTCACCAATAATTTAGTGGGATATCCGCAATTCGTTTTTACATTGTGCGCCATTACCGTTAATGTATGTGCAACGGCGGTGAGTTGGCAGACAATATTCCGGAGAATCCAATGAGCAATAAATTCCAGCAAGCAGTCAGCGTATTCGAAAAAACAGAATCTACTCTCATCGGAAACTGTGTCCCTGGCTTCACTCGACATTCAAGAATTCATGCGGCAAGGAATTTTAAGCGCATGTTGCGCTGTTTCCGCACTGCCTCCGACGATGACTTCTTTTTCCACATGACGATGATTGTCTTTTACTCTGGATTTATCGCACCCACCGTCACCAAGAGAAGACATATTATTCATCGTTACTTCAACTCCTACAGAAAAGCCGCCGCATACACGCGCAAGGATATTGCTCGGATTCTCCACGATCCGAAGATGATCGCCAACCGCAACAAGGTTGAAAAGATTGTCTACAATGCCAGGCAATTCATCAAGCTGAGAAAGGAGTTTTCCAGCTTCAGAAGCTACCTACTGTCCTTCAATCCTGATTATCCACTTTCCGATGCTCGACTTGACGACTTGCGAGAAGATCTCAGGAGCCGGTTTGCGTACTTAGGCCCAGCAACAGTCAATCATTTTCTGATAGACTACGCCTTTCCAGTTGTCAAGCCAGACCGCATGATAATGCGCGTATTGCATCGCACTCATCTTGTTGCTGGTGAATCAGTACATCACTATGAGAAAGCGATCAAGATCTGCAAAGATATTTCCGAGCGACTGGATACTCCTATTCGATACGTCGATACCGTCTTCGTCTGTCTTGGTCAAGTAGGCGAAGCTAACATCTGCTCGAAGAACAAACCCCGGTGCCACATATGCGACCTTGAACGAGTGTGTAAGTTCTATGATTAGCTTACCGCCGCTGCACATATCAAACGGCAAACCGGCGCTCGCACACTGGATAGGCAAAGGAGATTCGAAGGTTGGCTAAATGTAAAGAACTCACTCCATTGCGTCCCGCCACAAACAAGGAGTCAGTTCTGAGTGGCGGGCCGCAACGGCGTTTTGCCTAAATCGTTATGTGAAATTGCTGCCCCTGAAAGGAGGTAAGTTTAAAAAATGCCAAGATGTTGGACTTGCGGCAGGCACATCGACGGATATCTTTACACTTGCGGAGCCTGTCGAAACATAAAAGCCACTAAGGGATTGGACCAGACCATCGAAGATGGTCTCAGGGCACTCCGAGGAACTGTTGCCTCTGGTTTTTCAGAAATAGCTTCAGTGCTAGAGTGGGGTTTTGGAGAGGTACGTTGGCAACTCCAACAGCAAACCGAGGTACTCCGAAGCATTGATCAAACATTAAGAACGCCTAGCGAGACCAAGGCGAACGAATGGCGCCTTCACGCCGAAGAACTCAGGCGAAGAGGTGTCTTAGAGGAGTCGGAAGAGTTCTTCCTCAAAGCATTTAATGAATATCGTCTAGATTACAGAATTTACATTGGGCTGGCTGAAACCTACCTTCAGATGAACAGATTTGATAAAGCAAAAATTCAGCTAGAGAAAAGTCTTCCACACGCTCCTAAGAAAGAGATCGATTACAAGAGTTACTCACACAGACTTATTGGGCACATTTATGCGTGTGATGAGGATTTTATTCATGCGGTACAATCCCTGCATAACGCAATAGCTCTATCTCCAGACTATTCCGATGCTCTTTACGATTTCGCACAATACTCATCAATGTTGAGCGATGAGGTGGTAAATCAAATATGCTTCAATACTTTTAGTAAGTGGGGTGGGAACTGGGCCCTAAAAGACTATAATCTGGTGCGATGGTTGTGTCTGCACAAAGCCATAGCAGAAAAACCAATGTACTTCTACCTTGCAGAACTGGAACACAATTTCGACCCCCATCGAACAAGTGTTCAATCGTCACTCAGGAACTTGGCTGATAATGCACGCGGGAGAATTGAAACTAATCTTTCTTATATCAAGAATGTTTCCGAAGAAGTGGAAAGAGCTGTAGACGACGCACGAGAGGCATTCAATAAATCAAAAGAGAAAGGGGGATTGGAGTGCGCACGGCTTTGGAGCGATGCCAAAGATAAGTCTACGCACGCAAATGAAAAACTGAATTCACAGGACTATCTAACGCTC
>JAZDJN010000005.1:0-17439 GCA_043803945.1 bacterium
GCCGTGAACTTAGTACGACGTGTTCCCACGTCTTACCTCACGGTGGCTTCGACTTGAACGACAAATTTCGCCGTATGGTTCTTTCATCCATATAGGTATTTTGTTATGTTGTTGCTACGCACGCCTCGTGGCGTACCAAAGAACACAAAGTATACAATGTAATTAATTTGAAATTTTTTCACTTTTATAGATCTTCCTTCGTGAACTTAGTGGTTAAATTATTTTCTATACTTTTCAACCGGGTTTTTAGGAATGATCTTTGCAAGAAGACGGACTTCTTTATATTTTTGGCGTGAATGCACTCAGCAAGTTCAGCAGTCCCTTGAGTGCCTTCTTTTCTATTTGTGGGTGACTAAAAAGTACGCCAAGGGTGTCACGGTCCCTGCCCGACATATTTGATCTAAAGGGGCAGGCGGGCACACCGTGACACATGAAATCTGAATATTTTCCGCATTTTGCGTCACGAAGTGGTTCGTGACGCCCTAGGTTTTTTTCTTTTTGGACTGCCTCAATTTACTACTCATTCGAATTACAATTCATTAATCAAGTCATACGGCGTTTGCAAGAGATGGACTTGATCCTGAAGCTGTGAATATTACGCTGAGTAAATACGCGGGCATTAGAAATTCAAGGTCATTCCGGATAAAACCTGAACGACACTCCGAGACCGACTCCCATGCCTATTTTCGGAATAACCATCAATGCCGGGCCAAGCTCGATTGATAGTTCAAATGGATGACCGGGAATCATGTAATTTGCTCCAAACACACCACGGATGCCAAGCCCCACTTTTTGATTCTCAATTTCCGGTCCACCCAAAAGTTCGCCCATAAAAGCGCCCGGTCCGTAATAAAATCGCCAATCCTTATTCCGAAATGTTTCAGTATGATAGAGGTAATCGGCAACTGCAACAACGCCATGCCCGCTGCTGCCAATGGCGCCCTGAACTGCAGTTCTATCCGAGTCCCAATACTTCATTGTGAATCCGGAAGGCGAGCCCAGAATAACACCGAACCCGAATTTCTCCCGCTTCGTGTCAGCCGAAAAAAGCTGGCTCACAATCAACGATAGAAGAAAAACACATATTCCTTTTTTCATTAAGCTAATCTCCTAAATAATTTTCTCTTTTCATTCTCTGTGTCGGTCCTCATCTTTCATCTTCCGTCTACCATTTACCGTTTACCTCTCTATCATCTCACTTCTCTCATCTCTTCTTACTTACTCACGTTACGCTGAGTAAAAATTGAAATCCTGTGCTTAAAGATCTGAACCGCCAAGTGCGCCAAGGGCGCCAAAGTTATTTATATGTTAAAAAGGATCTGAGAACAATTCATAAACATCTTGGTGTTTTGGTGTTCTTGCCCGCCGGCGGGCGGGCAGAGCGGTTACTCTTTTCCTATCACTGTTCTCAAATCTTTATTAATGCGTAATATCAGTTTCTTCATACTTAATACTTTCTACTTCTTCAATTTTACATTCAACACCGACAAGAGTTTCGAAAGTGAAAATGGTTTTGGAATATAGTCTTCTTCACTCAGTTTCATTTTATCGATAAGGTGTTCCGGATTCGGGTCCGCCGTCAGAAAAACAAACGGGATCGGAGAGAGCTGCGGATCGTTTCGGAACTCCTGGAAGGTTTCAAATCCATCCATAACCGGCATTGTAACATCGCAGATGATCAGATGCGGAAGTTCAGCACGTGCAAGTGCCAGGCCCTCGGCTCCATGTTCGGCAAGAATCACCTGATAGCCTAACTTCTCAAGAGTCTTCTGGATAACCAGCCTCGTTGTTCGATCATCATCAATGATCAGTATTTTCTGCATTGCCTCCTCCTTCGACTTCTCAAGACGATCATGCACAGAAACCAACTTAGTGGCTCACATTACGCAAAAACAAAAAATAAGACTCTTTGAAAGAAAATCTGGCCGCCCTGCCCGACTTAGAGTATCCGCTTGGGCAGGCGGGCAAGTGCGCCCCAGCCCGCCATGCGGTCTGGCGGGAAGAATTTTATTATTTGATTGTTTTCATAAGGATCTGAACATCTATCACACTTAAATCTTGGTGTTTTGCCTGCCTGCTGCAGGCAGGGCGTTCTTGCCCGCCTGTGCGCCGCTTGCGGCGGGCAGGGCGGCAAATCTTTCTCTTTTTCTGATCTTACTCAGTTCCATGCGTAACATAAGTTAGTGAGTTACCAGATATTTTTTTAAATATTTGCCCGTGTGCGATTGTGGTACAGATGCAATTTGTTCCGGAGTCCCTGTGGCCACAACTTGCCCGCCTGCAGCGCCGGCCTCCGGGCCCAGGTCGATGATGAAATCGGCGCACTTCACAACATCCATATTGTGCTCGATGACAATGAGTGAGTGTCCTGCTTCAACAAGAGCGTGGAAGCAATTTAAAAGTTTGGCAATATCGTCAAAGTGCAGCCCGGTTGTCGGTTCATCGAAAATAAAGAGTGTCTTCCCCTCTGCCTCTGATGCCTGAAGATGATTCGCCAATTTAATACGCTGTGCTTCGCCCCCGGAGAGTGTGGTGGCGGGCTGCCCAAGTCGGAGGTATCCCAGGCCCACATCATTGAGCACTTTGAGTTTATGGACCACTCTTTTTGCATGAGGAATGTCAGAGAAGAAAACGATCGCCTCGGTGACAGTCATGCGCAGAATATCATCCACATTCTTTCCATGGCAGCGAATTTCCAGCACCTCTTGCTTAAAGCGTTTTCCTTTACATGATTCGCATGTAAGATGGAGGTCTGCAAGAAATTGCATTTCAATCTTCTGCACACCATCCCCTTCGCAGAGGTCGCATCTGCCGCCAGGGACATTGAAAGAAAAATGCCCCGGCTTGAAACCGCGAATCTTGGCGGCCTGAGTTCCTGCCAGGAGATCGCGGATTAGATCAAACACTTTTATGTAGGTGGCCGGATTGGAGCGAGGGGTGCGGCCGATGGGAGATTGATCGACCAATTCAATCCCATGGATGTGCTCTCCTCCCTGTATCGATTCCACCTTGCCGACGCTTCCTTCAAATCCTCCCTTCTGCTTCTGAAGCCCCGCAAAAAGGATTTCGTGGACGAGCGTACTTTTTCCCGATCCACTGACACCCGTGATACACACAAACATGTTCAACGGAATTCGAACATCGATATGTTTTAAATTATGCTGTGATGCACCTTTGACGTACAGTGAGCGTTCGCCATCCTTCCGGCGCTGCAGCGGCAATGGAATGACTGACTGCCCGTTGAGATAGTGCGCTGTCAGCGATTGCGTGTTCGAGAGCAATGCCTCCGTTGGCCCGACGAATACAACTTCACCTCCGTATTCACCGGCCCGCGGCCCCATATCCACCAGAACATCAGCCGCGCGCATCATATCTTCATCATGCTCGACGACGATGACAGTATTGCCGACATCCCGCAACGATTGAAGAATAGCAATGAGCTTGTTGTTGTCGCGTGGATGCAGGCCGATGCTTGGTTCATCGAGCACGTAGAGCGACCCGACGAGTGTCGAACCGAGTGCTGTGGCAAGATTGATACGCTGCGACTCGCCGCCGGAGAGTGTCATGCTCAGCCGTTCCAGCGAAATATATCCGATGCCGACATCATAGAGGAATTTCAGTCTGCGGCGTAGTTCATCCAGAATTCGGCGGGCAATATCCATTTCGAAGGGGCTCAATTCAAGCGAGAGGAAAAATTGATAGGCCTCATCGATTGTCATGCGGACAATATCGTGAATGGTTTTTCCGGCAACACGAATGTTCAGGGCATCGCTGCGAAGCCTGGCACCGCTGCACAAATCGCAGGTCGTGTATCCCCGATAGCGCGAGAGCAACACACGGTAATGAATTTTATACGATTTGCTCTCGATGAATTTGAAAAACTTGAACAGGCCGTCGAACTTGCCGTGGCCTTTCATAATGATTTCGCGGTGTTTTTCCGAGAGTTGGCTGAACGGTACATTCACGGGCAGCCCTGCGGAAAAAGCAACGTCGAGCATTTCCAACGCATATTTACGCCACTTTGGAGTTGTCCATGGATGGATAGCACCCTGCCGGAGTGTTTTCTTTGGATCGGGAACAACGAGATCCATATCGATACCCATTGAACGGCCGAATCCCTGGCACTTGGGGCAAGCACCAACCGGATTGTTGAAGGAAAAGAGGCGCGGATCGGGATCCTCATATCGCAGGCCATCGTTCCGGCATTCATAATGCTGTGTGAAATGGAGGAGATGCAGCGTCTCCATGAAATAGAGATAGCAGTAGCCGTCGCCTTCGACAAAGGCTGCCTCGATAGAATCTGCAAGACGCGATTCACTTTCTTTTTCACCTTTTCGGAGGATGATCCTGTCGACGAGGACAAAAATTCCTTTCTTGCTCTTCGCCTTGAATTCCTGTTCGTTCAAATCGATCAGTTTGCCTTTGACGACAATCCGGAAAAATCCTCGTTTCTTAAGAACATCAAACTCCTCCTTGAGCGAACGGCCTGGATGGTCGTGCAGTGGGAACATCACATAGAGTTTTGTTCCATCCGGTTCCTGATGCAGCCGGTCAACGACAGTGGAAACTGTATCGCGCTTGACGAGTTCGCCACAGGATGTGCAATAGGTGTGCCCTATCCTGCCGAAGAGCAGCCGGAGATAGTCATAAATCTCAGTACTGGTAGCAACGGTGGAGCGGGGATTGCGAGTAGAGGTTTTCTGTTCGATAGCTATGGACGGGCTGATGCCCTGGATGAAATCGACATCGGGCTTATCCATTCGTTCAAGAAACTGGCGGGCATAGGAAGAGAGGCTCTCAACGTATCGCCGCTGCCCCTCGGCATAGATCGTATCGAACGCGAGGCTTGATTTGCCCGAACCGCTCACACCGGTAACCACGATAAGCTTATTGCGGGGCAGCTCCAGACTCACATTTTTAAGGTTATGGACTCTCGCACCACGGATAATGATGGAAGTGAGTTTCCTTGCCGGCCTGATGTTTTCCCCTTCTGCCGTCAATTTCTTCTCTTCGGGCTGTTTCGATATGTTCTTTGATTTCGGCATGTTTGTAAGTGAAACTTACCCCTCTAAGTTGCGAAATGCAATCAGAAAATATAATCGCACCAGTCACCTCGTTCCTTGATCTGAACAACATGCTTAATCACTTCTTTGATTTCTCGTAACTGCTTAGTAATCCAATTACTGATTCATTTCTTTCTCCCCCTTTCCAAAAGGGGGCCGGCCCGCTCCACCGACCTGTCCGCCGAAGTTCGAAGAACAAAGGCCGAAGCGGGAGCGAGGCTGGAGGGGGATTTTAGAGAAGCTGCAAATAAATCTCATTGAGAACTCCAACTCCAGCGAACCCCCCATATCGGGATTGTCCAAAAAGTAATTTCTAGTGCGAATGCGTCCCCGCCGAGGATTTTAATTTCGCCAATTCTTTCGGCGAGACGCCTTCGGGCTATCGTTATTTTTTCTTTTTAGACGGCCTCGGGTTGAGTTACTTCTTGCTCTGACTCATCCCCACACCCACTTCTCTACAACTTAGAGAAGGGGGATTGAGGGGGTTGAGTAAGCCTCAAAATGTTCCCGCAGAAGAACATCACTCATCAACAAATCCGCTCATTATCTTACCCCGTTATATACAAATGGAAAACAAATTATCCTTTGGGTGAACTATGATGAGAAATTACGAAAAAGGAATAGAACCGAAATTATGGCAGGTGGGAATTTTGGACAGTGTTTCTTTTCCATATGTATAAAGGAATTAAGACATATCCTCTTCCATTGCTTTTCGTGTTGGCTCTCTCTACATTCTATCAACATCACCATTGCAATCCTCATGATCAATAATCGTTCATACCTTTCTCAGGAGACCGCCATGAAAAATATTTTAGCTGCTCTTCTCAGTTTAATCTGGTTTGCGGCTTATGCCCAGGAAGACCAGTTGTTGGTCCGCCTGAAGGCCTTGCCCGATGTGGCGGAAGTACAACCTGCACGAGTCGATCCGCTTTTCAAATCGGGGTACGAGCTTCGCATTCGGCAGCCGCTCGATCATGCCAATCCATCGGGAAAGACTTTTCTTCAATCGGTCTATCTTTCACACGCTGATTTCGATAAACCCGTTTTGTTTGAGACCGAAGGATACTCTGCACGGAGTGGAAGCATGCCGAAGGAGTTGACCTCAATACTCAAATGCAATCAGATTATCGTGGAGCATCGGTACTTTGGAAAATCGAGTCCGGATACATTGCACTGGCAGTATCTCACCACAAAACAGGCAGCCGACGATCATCATCATATCGTTCAGTTATTGAAGAGCCTCTACAGAGGAAAATGGATAAGCAGCGGCACAAGCAAAGGGGGGCAGACGACTTTATTTTTCCGTTACTATTATCCAAAGGATGTCGATGTGAGTGTTGCCTACGTGGCGCCGGTCAATGTCTCTCAGGAAGATCCCCGTTTGATCAAGTTCCTGCGGGCTGTTGGGACCGAAGAAGTGCGAGAGAAGATTAAAAAGTATCAGATTGCGATGTTGAAGCGGGAGCCCGAGATGCTGCCGATGATTGACACGTTGGCGAAGAAGAGAAATCTCACCTTTTCTATTGGAAGGACGCTGGCGTACGAGTATGGTATTCTTGAATATGCATGCAGTTTCTGGCAGTCTGGCCATTCTGCCGATCAGATTCCGCCGCCCGATGCTCCTGCTGACTCGATGATGAATTATTTCGATAAGATCGGCACATTATTTTACTACACCGATCGCGGCATTAAAACGTTCGAGCCATTCCAATATCAGGCATACACCGAAATCGGGTATTACGGGTATGACATTTCCGATTTCAAGCAATACCTCACAGCGATGAAAAACCCAACGAACAGTATTCTTGCGCCGAGGAATGTCGAGTTAAAATTCAATCCGGTGACGATGTATAATGTTTATTCCTGGCTTCGCGACTATGGGAGCAATATCATCTACATCTATGGAGAGACTGATTTGTGGGGAGCTACTGCTGTAGAGCTTTCGGGCATGACCAATGCTTTGAAGATTGTAAAGAAAGGTGGTGCACATTCTACCAGAATCAGGACTCTCCCGCGCGAACAGCAGGAACAGGTGTTCGGAGCTTTGGAGGAGTGGCTGGGAATAAATTTGGAATGGTGAATTGCCTGCCTGCCGGCCTGTCCTGAAACGAAGTGTAGGCGGAAGCACGAACTGCGCAGGCGGGTGAATAGTATATTCAATGATGTTGCAGCATTCAGTAACTTAGCCAATCAATAAGTTGTTTTTTTCTCGTACCAGTTGCTTTTTGCGCAAGAGGTTTCTACATTTGCAATGCCTTCGTGCGCCGGGATTGCGGGGGGGCATATCTTAGAGCTACTCAGGTAATGGGATGCAAATCTCCAGAGAGGTTGTGCGATATAAGCCATTACTCGATCGAATGGTTGCGGAATTAAAGCTCAGGGACTATCCAACCAGAGATCGAGTTCTCACACTGTCAAACAGGACAGGCCGATATGAGACCATCGAGTCAAATCGGAGCTGTAGACGCGCAATCGTTCAACCTGCCTCTTCTCAACAAACCACACAGTGCATCCTTACCATTGAGCTCCGCAAGTGTGAATTCATTCTCAAAGATATTCAAGACAACTTTTTCGCGAGAGCGTTCCGTGGCTGAGAAACCGAAAAAACTGTTTGATGTTTTGGGGCAGGAGATGAGACTGAGAAACTACAGTCCTGAGACCATCAAAGCGTATAAATGCTGCATTCGATCGCTCGCCGCTTTCGTCGCGCCAAAGCATCCTCGTGATTTAACCGGTGAAGATATACGTAAATTTTTGGTCTATCAAGTTGACTTCAAGAAGCTCTCATCTGGAACGATCACCCAGATGATCAACGCGTTTCGATTTCTCTATGTCGAGATGTATAAACGGCCACTGGTTTTGACCGACCTCAAGCGCCCCCGTAAGGAATATAAACTTCCGGTAGTTCTTTCAGAAGAAGAGGTGAAATCGTTATTTGAGTCATTGGGAAACATTAAACATCGTGCGATGATGATGCTTGTCTATTCGGCGGGATTGCGGGTTCGAGAGTTAGTGCAGTTAAGGCCTGAGGATATTGACAGTGATCGAAAGATGATTCACATCCACGGGGGCAAGAAAAAGAAGGATCGATATACAATTCTTGCTGATGTTGTGTTACAGGGATTGCGAGAGTATTGGAAAGCATACAGACCCAAGCAGTGGTTATTTGAGGGACGGAGAGAGGGCAAACCATATTCTCGGCGAAGTGCGGAGAAGGTATTTGAAAATGCAAAGGAGAAAGCGGGTATTTGCAAGCGAGTTTCGATTCATTCTCTGCGGCACGCTTTTGCAACTCATTTATTGGAACAGGGAACAGATATTCGATTCATACAGGAGCTTCTTGGGCACAGTAGTGTACGGACGACAGAGATCTACACACATGTGAGTAAGAGAAGAATTGAGGCGATCAAGAGCCCGATTGAACAGGTCATGCAGAAGAAACGGACATAATCACACTTTTTATTCGCCCATGAACCACATTGTGTTACAAACACGCAATTCGATATTGCAATAGTTATGCGCGATGGGCTCGGGGCGTGCACGTTGGTTGAAGACAGCAGAACAAGAACGTCGTGGTGCTTTGCACCACGGCGAGCGAGTATTCATCAAAAAAAGTGGGAATCGATAGAGTTGCCTGGAATGAACAAAGTGTCGAATGGTAGTGAGTGACCGTCTCATTTGAGACATTCGTGAATTGAGAATATATTGAACTGATAAGGACAGGTATTGTGGAGAGATTTCGTTACTCGTCTGAGTGTCTTGCTTGTAGGTCACTCACGAACAGAAGACACTTTGTTCAACACCAAAAAGTCTCTTTTAGTTCCCATTTTTTTGCTGCATCCACGGTGAAGCTGTGTCTGACTCGCTCTACATTCTTGTTCTATTATAGGAGGTAAGAAGAGACGACGAGGTTGATCGGAGGTCAACAACGGAACGTGTACCCCTCGCCCACCTCGCATAACAATACGGCAAAATGACGCTCGCTCTTTTATACAACCTCCCTAAAGCATTGTGCTCGCTCCATTGCAGCGCAGAAGGTGAGCTACAATACTAAGAAAGAAGTCAGTTTGCGCTGCAACGGCATTTTGCCTGTACGTTATGCGCCACCAATGGCGATCAATTCACTTAAACTAGGAGAAATCTATGGCAAAAATTTTCGTTGTCGATCAGGAGCACAAAGCCGACGTAAAGGTCTATGCAACAAGCCAAGAATATTCTGCCGACCTTCTATATCACATCGTTGACCAAGAGTACAATGCCAAAGGTGATGTGCTCTGGTTCTACGTTAGTGCAGAATATCAGTCTACCTGTAAGATATTCTGGGTTGACCAAGAACACAGAGCCGATCTCAAAGTGTTCAAGGTTGATCAAGAGTACCAAGCAAAATGGAATAAGAATCATCGTTTTCAGAACAGACTAGGATAAACAAGCCATGCCATTCTTTATCTATACCATCGACAAGCAATCCAACGAACTTGAATCTTTCTCCAGTCCCAAAGAAATATCTTTGGCAGGTGCAGCAGGACCGATCGCTAAGTTCGTTCGCAGCAAGATCAACAGTAGCACAAGACCACCTTTTGAGTGGCACATGACCGAACTTGAGCTTGTGCACTCCCTTGGCTTCACCGACGAAGAAACATTTTATCGTGCTGTTATCATCGACCTGAAACCAGGGGACAAGTCTCACGCTCACCTTTATAGGATTCGAGACATCTGGGGATACACCTACTCCGATTGGACTCCTATTTGTGTTCGCCTTGAGGAACTACGGATCGATTCGAAGGTTTCTCCTAATGTTATCAAGAAAGGATTCACAGTATCCGGGTATCTCAACGATCCCGTAATTGAGTTTCTCTATCTTCGTGGTGGATTGGATACGAAAGGTTGGCCGTGGGGGCCAGTTGGCTCTGTAAATGGTGTGTTGCTTTGGCCTGATGCGTTGAAATATTTTTTGTCTGCCATTGGCGGCGCATAACAAACGGCAAACCGGCGCTCGCACACTGGATAGGCGAAGTTGAAACGATGGTTGGCTAGATGTAAAGTGCTCGCTCCATTGCTCGCCGCCGCAAGGGATGAGTCTTTCATATGCGGCGGCTCACAACGGCGGTTTGCCTTGAACGTTAGCCGCCATGCGGCACGATTTGGTCAGCTCCAGATTTGGGGAACGCATTTAGCAAAGTGCTAAACAGTAGCTCGCCGCATGCGAGCCAAGAATTGTCAATCAACCCTGGAGGTGCTAAGTTTCATGCAATGCTTAGGGAGGACGAAAAGAGGGAGATGCAAACTTTCCGTGAACGAACTCTGGCCGTTCTGTTCTCATCATACATGGCAGCCATTTGTCACGGCATTTGCTGTCCTGAGTGTCATAGGGGTATTTCTTGCGTTCTATAATGATCTGCGCGAGGCAATTCTTGAGCCTCTCAAATCCTCGAACATGAACGCAGATGCAATCCAAAACGACGGTTTCTTGGAAATGAAGTCCCTAAGGACATTCCAAGGCCCTTTCTATAGCTGCAACATGTTCATCCCGATATTCCACATTATGAACTTGCGAAGCGAGGAACTTGTAGTTTCGCAGATTGACTTCTACTTTGTGAATCCGAAGGTACAAGAGCTAATTCCAGGTTTTCCGGCAGATCGCTACGGTAGCTACTTCCACTTAAAGCACTCTGGAGGCTACTGGAGAGCCAACGAAGAACGCGTTGTGATGTCAGACTCTTTTCCCACCGGCCCCGTTTTCATTCCTCGCGAAGTTTACGTGGAGATCTATCATTCGGGATCAGAGGCCGGATCACACTTTCGCTTTGCTCTAAGCAATGACAAAGACGTCGAGTACTGGACAAAGCCAAGGCATATTGATTTCGATAAGTTGGATGTTGGCATAGATAGATTGCACGCATATCGGCAGGCAAAAGATTTTGCAGACCAGCTGATGCACACCAAGGGACTGGCAATGGGTATTCCGATGAAGACAATCGCGACCAAGCTGCCAAACGCATTGGACAACGTAGCGATCACCGAATGGGGTTTCTTGTTTGCAGGTTTTCAAGAAGGTCGAGGGATATGGGTAAACATTGACAGTGCCGGGGCTAGAGGAGGTGTGGTCACCTCGATATCACACCCCGATCTTTGCGCGTTCCTAGTAAGAGCATCGACAAAACCGCTCATTATTGGCACCCGTCAGGCAGTATCAATCGCTGATCAGAACAATCTCATCTTTGCAAATACTTGCCAAGGAGTCTGGCTTGAGCCGGACGGCTTAGTTGGCGAAGAAAGGCATCCGATCTGGAAACTCCCGTATGTAGGTAGCAACTATATGACACTTTTCATAGATGGGTTCACAGGCGAAGTTCTCGAAGAGGATTTGGAATATCAACGAAAGGGTAAAGGCCCACCATGGAGATTTCGAACTAAAAAGTGAGCAACCTTGACTGAGGACAACCGCGATTGGCTCCCACAATCTGAAGAAAAAGAAGGGTCTACTCTCGTCGGATGATGGTTCCAAGGCTGTTACAGCGATTTGACAATAATAGCGTGAGAATAGAAAAGCATAGCAGGCACACTTATCTTCAAGGAGACATTATGAAATTGGTATTCGCACCGAGCGTCCTTATCGTGCTACTTTGCACCTACTTTGCGTGTAGTCAACAGAAAAAGCAAGCCAATCAACCTTTCATGATATCAATTGAAGGGGAAGTATTCCAAGAGAGTGATATCAACTTTTTGTATCCCGCGAAGAGTCAATTGGCTTACAGGGTCAAGGTAAGTCTAAAGAACACTGGAGAACAGACATTGGAGTTTGACCAAATCGAGACTGCGTTTGTACCACAGGGTGGAACTCCATTGAAACAAATGAGTGGCATACGCAGAAAAGGATCACAACAAAATGAGAAGGTAACGCTGGAGCCAGGATCTGTCAAAGAGTTTCCAGCGTTTACGAGCGATGGCTATACGAACGATCTCATAAGCGATGCCCGAGGTAGACCTCTAAGATTTTCAGTTTCGCTTCTTTCTTTGGGCCAACGCTTGTTCGGGCCAACCATGGCTGTCCTTCCTGATATCAAGAAGCTAAGTACTTTGCCTTCGTATCATCAATCCTTGTCCGACAAGAAAGTCAAGGGATTTCCATTGACTTTTTCGTTGTCAAGTCCGTAGCCTCCGAGGAAGAATGTGAAACATCATCAAAGGAATTATTGTTTTCAGCTTTTGTGCCGCACGAACGGCTAACAAAACTAAGCACGCCGCTCGCACATTGGCAAGGCTCTCGCACGAGCCAACGCACGCGCAATAAGTTGTGCTCGCTCCACCCCGCCGTCAATTATAGAACATCGATGGCGGGGCGGCGTGCTTACTCGAACGTTAGGCGGCATTTGCCATCATAATGGAATGACATATGGATCGAAATGTTTCAATTGTGCCTTACTATCAATATCAGAGAGAGTATCAACGAATCAGGATTATTACTCCATTCTCAACACTATTTATTACTATCATTGTTGTCATTTTTTTTCTCATCGGAAATTGGATTTTCAAAGGAAAAGAAAGTCCTGATGATGCGTTAAAGATGAAGGTAAAAAAAATCGAGGACATTGGGGGAACGCTCGAAGATCTTTCCGAATACTTGCAACAACAGAAGACTATTATCATCGCCCAGGATGAGCAGATCAAGAAGCTTAATAAGGCCAATCAGGATCTCGAGCCCATTGTCAAAGCAAAACAAGAGATCGTAGATGCGATTATCTTCGAAGCCCAGAAGAAAGCTGAGGACAATTCCTGGCGAGACAGGTTAATTGGGATAGCAATTGGAATTATCAGTTCCTTGTTTGCTACTCTTATCTGGCATTTCTTCCTTGCAGACAAGTGGATTACTTCAAGAATGAAACCGAGAGCAAACTCAATATAGTACCTAATTAACGTAATCCTAAAGGAGTTTTCCTGGCAAACGCCGCCTAACAATCGGCAAACCGACGCTCGCTCTCTGTAGAAGCAAGAGTAAACCTAAGATTGGCTCGCTATAAAGAGCTCGCTCCATTGCTCGCCGCCGCAAGGAATGGATTTTTCGTATGCGGCGGTTCGCAACGGCGGTTTGCCTGAACGTTAGGCGCCACCGCAACTCACAATCGACATTTTTCTAACCATATGGCTGAACACAAAACACTATGGACAATCAACTTGCTCTAGGAAAGATTCGAAAATCCATTGCCGAAGCTCAAAATGCCTTTGAAGAAGCGGTCTTTTTAGGCCACCCTTCTGATCCGGCTTGGTCCATTGAAACCGCTTTCTTAATGACTCTCTCTCTTGTTGAATCTCTTGGTCTTCACAAGCTACATCAGATGCTCTTGTCAGATTTCAGAAAGATCAAGAATTCCAAAGAAGGCTTCTCCAAGGACGAGCAGGATGAATTCACCGAAGAACCATACCCAGTCCACCTTTCGAAGTTGCGTCAATACCTACATTCAATCGAATCATTTTTTCCAGATGACAAGGATACCATCGTTTCGAAAGACGTTCTGAACATATTACGAGACATCCATTATACGATTGCCGACAAAACTCTTTTTGGGTGTGCTCCGAGTTCAGAAAAGGATGTTCACCTGAGGATAGAGGGCATTTTGAAGCCATTGTTCCCCGATTTGAAACACAAGCCCTCGCTAACAAAACAGATCAAGAATTTCGAGCCTGATACTGGCATCCCCTCTATTAGGACACTCATAGAGTACAAGTATCTCGATTCCAAGAAGTCGATTCCCGTCCTTGCCGACCAAATCCTCGCAGACACTCGAGGCTATGTGTCTAAGGAATGGAATCGTTTCATCTATGTCGTATATGAGACCAACCGATTTCGATCAGAGAAGGATTGGAATCAGTTACTTGCTCAGTCCGGTTTATCAGACAACTCAGTGGTTGTAGTCCTTAGCGGTGAACCATCAAGGAAGACGGCACGACGAAGATCTCAAATGAGTTGACTTTTCTTCATGATTTCTAGGAATGCGGCGGCGCCTAACAATCGTGCTTGCGACGCTCGCTCGTTTGGTTATGTCGAATAGGAATCTAAACAACGGTATATCAATTGTGCTCGCTCCATGCCGTCCGGCCACGAGAAATGAATCATTCTTACGTGGCCGGTCGGCACGGCGGTTTGCCTGTACGTTATGCGCAATTGGCTTGTGGAGCGTTTCCTATGAAAACCCTTCGTCTTGTTCGCTCGACACACTATCTCGTGGTTGCAATGAGCTTACTGCTCGGCCAATCCAGCCTGGAAGCACAACAATCATCAAGTGCTGCTGCGGAGGACTGCCCCATTTGGATGAACATCGGTATGGGTGGCGGGTCAACTGGTGTCTCGCTCGGAACAAGCCTTTCCTATGAACTTGAGAGTAGCCTCCTCACTCTTCGCTATATTTACAATAAAGAAATAGAATTGTTGGGAGATTCCACCCCCTGGGAATCAGTCTCTGACATCGGCGTCCTTTATGGCATCATGACCAAAGCATCATACGGGATGGCTTCCTTATCTGCAGGTATTAGTACTGTCAGAGGAGTTCGCCGAGGCGGGTTCATAGCAAAGACTGGATTGTTTTCAACCACGTACGCGGAGATACGCTTTTCTACCGCGGGAATCCCATTGGAGGGACGACTATATTGGCGGACTTCGTCTAGCTTCGGAATCGGCATATATGTCGTCGGAAATCTGAATGATCAGAAGTCCTTCATCGCTGCGCAACTCTCTGTTGAAGGAACACTGTGGTAGCACAAGCCAACTGCGCCTAACAAACGGCAACACGGCGCTCGCACGCTGGATAGGCATGGGAGAGGCTAGGATTGGCTAAATGTTAAGTGCTCGCTCCATTGCTCGCCGCCACAGCTTACCGGTCATTCGATTGTGGCGGCTCGCAACGGCGTGTTGCCTAAACGTTAGGCGCAACGCTTCGTCACTGGACATTTGAGGGCGTCATGAATTCTTCCACCATGTTCGCTAGGATCGTCTTCACCTCCGCCGTTCTGACCGTGCCACTGTTTTCCCAGTACGCTCAAATGGAATTCCCTCTACAAGTAGGTGATCGCTGGCAATTCTCCGAAGTCCAGGGACCGCCGGGCGTCGAAGAGTCGCGGGTCATTAGTGAGGCAATCATGGCGAATGGGCTCAAGTACGCGGTGATCGCCGGCTCGATGGCAGCAGGTAATTATCGCAAAGAAGGATCCAAGGTTTACCAGTGGATATCCTCGGCTGATAGGCTCATCTGCGATTTCTCGAAGAAGCCAGGAGACACATTGGCTGTTTATCCAAACGGTCCCGATTCCACAATGGTTGTTGTTATGGATCAGGGCCTCTGGATGTGTTTCGACCAACTGCGCTTTCAAATGAGGTTCAAACACGTCAGTTATCGATCTCCGGGGCACATAAGAGCCATTTACCACGTCGCGGACAGCGTGGGTTTCGTCAGGCTGGACCAGGAGACCGTACATTTTTGGCTCGTCGGCGCTGTCATCAACAGCAGACAGTTCGGTCTCGTAACTTCCATTGCCAAGGCTCAATCGGATATGCCCACCGGTGCTCAACTCTTGCAGAATTATCCGAATCCGTTCAATGCTACCACAATGATCTCTTTTCGCATCAACGTGGCATCTGAGGTTTCGATCAGAATCCATGATCTTATGGGTCGCAAGATTGCCTTGGTGCTGTCTAGACATCTTCTGGCCGGTTCATACAGCCTCAACTGGGATGCTTCACTGTGTCCAAGCGGTGTCTACTTCTGCAACCTTGTCGCTGGCTCGACGGTGAAGACGACAACGATGATTCTGCTCAAATAAGCACGAAGCGCTGCGCCTAACAAACGGCAAACCGGCGCTCGCACGCTGTATAGGCGGGGGAAGTACAAGAGTGGCTAAATGTAAAGTGCTCGCTCCATTGCTCGCCGCCACAGCCATTGAGTCTGTTCGATAGTGGCGGCTCGCAACGGCGGTTTGCCTAAACGTTAGCCGCAACCGCTCGTAATAATTTTCTGAAAGGAATAACTATGATATGTCCAGCTTGTAATAATACAGCCACGACTGTATTCCGTGATCTCTATTCTCTTCAAGGAGTTACCATTTTCCAGAAGTACAAAGGGTATCTTAATTGCCATTCGTGTGGTGCGACTCTTCGTGTGGCTGGTTATGATAAAAGGATTTGGTACTACTACATCCCATTACTATTTATCATAGCGGTGTTCGTTTCATTCTATAATTCTTGGTCCCCAATAGTCTTATCTTGGCTCGAAATCATCGGGCCAGTTGCAACAGTTATTATATCTTTCTGTTTAATCATCCTTATTCCTTTCATAATTGATTATAGCTTCTTGAAGTATGCTCGTGTCGAGATAACTGGTAATCCCGCTAGCTCGACGATAGGAGTTCATACCTGATTTTTCAATTGTATCTCACGAGCGGCTGCGGCTAACAATCGGCAAACCGACGCTCGCTTGCTGTAAAGTCTTAAACGAACCAAACAGGGCTTGATAAATTGTGCTCGCTCCATTGCTCGCCGCCACGGAATGAATTAGTCATAGTGGCGGCTCGCAACGGCGGTTTGCCTAAACGTTAGGCGGCATGTGGCTTTTGTAAGTTGATAAGATGTACCATGCTATTCAATGAGAAGTAGTTATCCATCATATTCTTACATTAGGAGGAGATAACCTTATGCGCCGCAAAGATTATATGTTCATGCTGATTCTTGTTATGCTTTCAAGTTTCCTAGGTGGAGCCTTCATGAGTTGGTTGCTTTTAGATAAGGTAGCCTTTGCTCAGGTCGATGATAAACCGGCAACAATAATCAGGGCTAAGGCTTTCCAATTAGTGGATGATAGAGGGAGGATCCGAGCTAATCTATCTTGTTATAATCCTTCAAAGGTTGTAAATAAACGTATAAATGATTCGGTAATGCATTCTCAGATAGAAGTGCGTCAGGATGAAGTGAGGTTTGAATTGATGGATGCGAGTGGGACGATAGTCTGGTCAGCTCCTCAATCATTTAAACCAACATTTATCAAATAAATGTTATTGGCTATAATAAATTTCAATCTAGAGACATAACTATATGCCACACGCCGCCTAACAATCGTGCTTGCGACGCTCGCTCATCTGGTTATGTCGAATAGGAATCTACATGGCGGTATGTCAATTGAGCTCGCTCCATTTCGTGCCGCCACGGAATTGAGCTTTTATAGTGGCGTCACTCAACGGCGCAAGCACTCAGACGTTATGTGTCATGTCCGCCAGCACTTTTTTTGAAAGTAAAAGAATCACTTGGGGCCTATCTAGTGGTGGTAAATTCTTTAAGCAGTGCCTCGCACAACGGAAGACCAAATCAATAACGGCTTATTCATCAAGGTGCTGG
>JAZDJN010000006.1:0-6569 GCA_043803945.1 bacterium
TGCCAAATCATCTTTGGTCGTGGCATAGTCGTCCGCCAAAACCGTTGCGCTGATTAACGATGCAGTGAGACTTTCAAACAGCGTCTTGCCGCCAGGCAGAACGTAGATCGGCGGAACGCCGTTGATTGAAGGCATCAAACCTGGACCGCCTGAAGTAGCGAAAGGCGGAATTGACACCATACCCGCTGCCATTGTTGCGGGCGAAAAGACTCGCTCATCTTCCGTTCCATGACGGTAGTGGGCAATGAGCGTTCCAGACGGCGTTTCCGGAAACAAACGCGCAACAGTGGTTTTCTCTTTTTGTTCATCCTTGGTCTTAGGGAACAACGACAAGTCAGCGCTTTGAAGAAACGGCTTGTCTTCCGAGAACAAGTCAAACCGATCAGCGTATTGTTTTCCAAAACGTTCGATGTTGTCAGCAGGAAACTTTCCGTCTTTCCACAACTGCTCCAGATCATGGTTCTCTTGCGGATTCAGCGCGTCTTGCAAAATCGCTGTGAGCAGACGGTGAATGCCCACCACAACCAACGGCGATGGATCGTAGATCGCAAAGTAATTGTGAGCATTTAGCAACGCGTCGTGAATGCTATGCCGTGTCACTATGCCGTCGCGTTCCAACGCAATCCACGGCTCGCTCCATAAATTGAATGATAGTGAGTTTTCATTCGACATCGTCATTCAGTTTGCCCTCCTTTTCAATCATCAGTCCCAATTGAGGATCAAGAGTAACTTGAAATTTGTCATCTTCGAGTTCGAGTTCCCCTTTGCCGCCGTACAGCCACAGCGGATAATAGCCCTTGAGCAATTTGGATTCTTTGAACAGTTGTGTGATATTTCTTTCTACATCCTCCTGAATCGCTTGAATGGCACCGTGGTGACTGATCCGCAAATTGCGCTTTAACAACTTTCGTTGTGTATCCAATAAGGCTTCTTCGTTGACACTGATTCTGATATTTTTCCCGTCAACGTAGGCAAAATCACCATCGCGCTCAATGGGAATCACGTTCAAGGTTTCTCCGCCCAGGCGCGTCTGCGCCACAATCCAGTCAGCGCGATTTTCGTCTTCCTCGAAGGTGATCCTTGTTGCCGCATTCTTCGCAAACGAATCGCGTGGATGTGGCGCGGGAAGCAAGCGTTGTTTCGCCTCGCCAATGGCAATCGACTGCTTGGCTTGTAGTTCCTCCCATGCCTCATACAGAGGGCTATCCTCTGCCGGCGGCTGATCGGAATACACTGCTTCAATCAACATGCGATAATCATGCGGCAGCTGAATCTGTGTTCGTCCTGCGAGTATCTGCTGTGTTTGGTGTATAATGAACTCGGCGTAAATCGTACGGTCAGTGCCGCGTTTTAAGATACCATCGGACGTAACTTCAAAATTTACATACAAGCGCGGCACGTTATGCATGGCGGGACGCTCGCGGTCATGGCGATGCAATCTTCCTGCGCGTTGCAAGAGCAAGTCAACCGGCGCGAGGTCAGATACCATAACGTCAAAGTCGAGGTCGAGACTCTGCTCCAGCACTTGTGTGCCAATGACAATACCGCGCGCGGGACGCTTGTCAACCGACTCATCTTTTCTAGGTCCATATTTTCCCGTTAGTTCTGCTTCACGCCTCTGCCTTTCATCGAGTGGGAATTGCGAGTGGAGCAACTCCAACTCAACGCACGGAGGCTTGACTTTCAATAGTGCGGCGAAAATGCGTTGGGCACGTTTCACTGTGTTTGTGATCCAACACACGCAACCACCATTCGTAACGGCGTTCAGGATCCAGCCTGCTTTGGCTTGCACATCGTCATCGCCCCAGTGCAATTCGTACAATTCAATCGTGCGATTCGGTTGCCACACTCGGGGGCTGGCATGGTGAATTCCCTTCGCACTCAACACGAGCAAACTTGGATATGTGTTCGATTGCTCATCGCTCAACTTCAGACTGACACCAAACGCCTGTGCCAATTGCTTGCGCCGCACTTTCGGTAACGTCGCCGATAGCAGAATCACGGATGTGTTCATCGTCGCCAGCCAGCGCAATAATCGTTCGATGATCGTGGTCATATACGTATCGTAGGCGTGAACCTCGTCCACAATAACGACCTTGCCGACCAACCCCATCATCCGCAATGCGACGTGTTTGACGTTCAGCGCGGCAAGCTCGGCTTGGTCAATGGTGCCCACGCCGAAAGGCGCAAGTAAGGCGCGTTTCTTGGAGTTGAACCACGTTACCGCTTCATTTGCTTCGGATTGGTCCACCATATCTCCATTTTCGAGCGGCTGAATCTGTGCAGCGGGTGTCTCGGCACGCAGTTCGTCTTCCACCAAGAACGCTTGACCATGCACCAGTTTGATAGACGTGGCCAGACCGAGACGTTTCTGCAGATGCTCCTGCAATCTGCCGAACATCTGATTGCTTGTTGCCATAGTCGGTAGAGCGTAATACATTTCGTCTATGCCGTTGAACCTGGCGATACGGTGCGCCAGCGCAAGTGCGGCTTCAGTCTTGCCCTCGCCGGTAGGTGCTTCGATGATAGTCAGTGACGTCGATTGCAGGAGATCGTCGGGAATATCATCGATCGCTCGCTGCAGAGGACGCAATTCTTTCAGATCGTCAAGAAGTGACCCCACATCAAAGGGCGCGTCACTGGTAGCCAGCGCAAGCATCCCCGAATCGCGTACAGCATGTTCTGCGCGCTTGCGACTTTCTTTCAGATACTCATCAAAATCCATGCCTGGCGTGGGCAGAAAATAGCGTCCATCTGAGCCGAGCCAGTCACACAGGATAGCAAAACCAGTAATCGCCATGGTCGCAATGGAGACATTTCTGGGCTGCGGTAACTTCGTCAAATCGTGCCGCAGCAACTCTTTTCGCAACATTGAGTCGGCGGCCTGCCTAAGCATTTGCCAGTCCGCAGGTTCGTCTTTCAAGTCGCGTCGTGCCTTCTTCACATCGTCAGTACCAAGAAACCGTCCATGATGACCCCCCATCGCTTCGTTTACCGCGTCAGATAAGGTACTGGCTGTTACCCCCGTAAAATGGGATAACAAATCCGCCACGAAGATTTGGCTGATTATCGGGTGCAACACATCAGACGTGATGAATGAGAATCCTTCTTGTTTCAAACGTGCCGCCTGCGCTTTGTTTAAACTCTGAAACGCCGTTGAAATCTTGCCGATGTCGTGAAGTGCGACAAAGTACGGCACTAATTGGGCAACCGTTTGCGGATCAACGTTCAAAGCGCGAGCTAGAGCATTTCGCCAACGCGGCGAAGTATTTTCACCCAAAAGTTCTCGTGCGACATTCCCAACATCGAGCATATGGAACACAGCGGGGTGAAAGTCGTTTGGGTCATTGTTGTCTTTTGCAGTTTTGCCCCACAATCGCAACAGGACATCAGTGTCCATGTAAAATCTCCTTAATGATACAATTCATATTGCCGTGTTGCCCATCCACGGAATTCGTCTCTAAGTCCCTGTGGCTCGACCACCTCCACGTCCGGACCCCAACTGCGTATCCAAGGTGTCATTTCCAGTGTGCTGTTTACCTGCATCGTGACTAAGCACCCGCCATCCGGAATATCCGCAATCGACTGTGAAATATGCCACACCGATTCCTTTACGCGGCGTGTCGCGTGTGGTGAGAATTTCAGTACAATGCTGATAGCTTCTCCGGTGAAAATACCCCAGCTTGATGCTAATAATTTCTCAATTTTTACGTCAGGCGGAATCTCGAATCGTTCGTCCAAGACCTCCAAATCTTTCATACGCTCAAGCTTGAAGGTGATAATGCCTTCCTTTCCTTCCCTCACACCATGCCCGATGATGTAGACAGAGAAGCCAATACCTGTCATATCAACGAAATAAGGTTCCAGAAGCCATTCCTTGATACCATCACTTTCAAGAGACTGGTACTTCATTCTCACCTGGCGCTATGTTGTCCATGCGATTGCAATCTTCTCGAAGTTACGTACGAACTCTAGGTCTTCTTTTTTATCGCCAATAGAACTGGCGCTCTCTTTCAACTGTATGGCAAGGGCTGAAGGCAATACCGAGGAAATCTTGGTAATAGCTTTTTCGATGTGTGGGTTGTTCTCATCGGTCTGACGGAGCGCTAGACGGCATGCCAGGAATATTACCATTGCCTCATAAAGTGAGAAGGAAACCGGCGGTAGAATGTAACCTTCGGTAATTCCATACCGGTCTCCGTTCTGCGTCAGGGGTATCTTAAGGTCAGCGTCCAGAGATTGAATATCTCTTTGAATCGTTCGCATACAAACTCCACAAAGATCAGCTAACTCTTTGCTCGTGAGACCTGACGGATTACTGTGGAGAAAGTGTTGTATTTTACTGAGACGAACTGCCCGGGCGAGACTATCTTTATCTTTCAAGCGCTTCCCTCCCGAATTTTTCTTAGGAACAGGTGTTTGCTTCGCTGCCATAGTATAACACATAATAGCGACAAGTGCAGTCGTTTGAAAGAAAAGAGTAGCTGATACCGGGAAAGGACATTATTTGACGTGGACGCAATAAGGTCAATTACCGAGGATAAATTACGCCTATGAGAAGCTAGTAATTCTTCAAGTCACAATTCGTCAAATTGTTAAGCTACGCCCTGCTCTTGATTCACTTTGTAACTTGCCTGACAGTTGTAGGAACTCAGTCTACTGATTCCATTCTCACGATTAACTCAGGATGCAGAAGCCTATTGACCGATTCGTCTCTACCATATTTCAGCTTGGCAGAAAACAGTCGGTCAAAGTCATCGATGAAACCGCCTATTGCAGAGAGAACAGCTTCCAGATACTCAACAGTCGTGGACAGCTTTACGCCTGTTCTGGTGCCGGGAATCCTCTCACAGTACTTCCTATCGGCGATTCCTTGATTATGCACAATGACGTTACGACGATAGCAAGCCTCTCGAACCTGTTCGAATCCAATGACACGATTGATATCTACGGACAACGTCCTCTTTAATTCGCTGGCTGCTTTGTCAATACCGTCATCTAGGACCCTCTTTGCTCTAACAGTAGCCAATTCTGCGATCAGTGTTTGCATTGACGAGAAAGATAGTATCTCTTCATAGGTGAGGGTATTTCCTGATTTCAGGATGTTCGGCCTATGACTAAATACAGCGATAAGAAAAGCTTCCAGAAAGGCCTCGAAGACTGTTATGGCCTGCACCAGTGCCATGTCATATAAGAATTGGGGATAGTAGAACGCGGCCCAAATGCCTAATGTGATCTCCTTCAATTTGGAGCGGAACAATTCTATGCATTCCTTTGAATAATCACCTTTTGTTTCGAAACGGACCCCCCATTTGACAACCCGAAAAGTCAGAGACTTCTCTGGTTCTACGGATATACTACAATGCTCCTTCCAGTCCTGCAGCAGTCGGTCAAACTCAGACTGCATCTCCTTTGGCACATTGGACTGCACCCTCGACCCCCTAACGGGTACGCCCCCAATGTCTTTAACGTACTCTGACAGTAGTACAAGAGTTAACGTATATGTATTTATGATATTGGCTATGTCATTTGATAAACTCATTGCATTCCACTCCAGTTGCTTATTGCGACCAAGTATTTCAAATGACATAATATACCAATATTTGTTTCTTGACAATATGGGCAATCATTGAACCGGAAATTGAACAAAAAGCCAGCAATAAGTTATTTACTATAATATTGCAGTAGGTAATATTCCTGCCTCAGTACCCAGCTGACCCAGATGAATTTCCCCAGCCGAGTTTCTGTACAAAGTCATTACATAAACATCAGTGCCTTTTCTAGTCCTTAGTAATTCTGGACTTTCTTTAATAAAATCCAACACCTTCGGAGAACTCATATAAAGAAAATGCTGACTTATCAAGTAAGTGAAATCGGAATTGTATAACTCATCATATCCTTTAGTCTGAAATATGTCTCTGTAATTCGGTTTCTTTTTAACTTCGACTATAACCAGTTTCTTTTTATCTTGTCTCGTACTTCTCCATACCGGCCCCATTATATCTGGAGTTGGAAGCCGGTCTCGCCTATGTTTTAATAGCATCTCAGAGCTCAGGAATTTTTCAGGGATGAACTTTCCTCTTGGATGCCCTGTAATTTCAAAGTCCATTTCGTATCCCTGAACCTTGAAGGATTGTTCGATGGCTTTACGGACGAATTCATAAAGCCAAGATTCCTCTTGTTTGCTCATCTTGGTCCCTCCATTGCGGGTTACTGCATTCTGTCATCTAACCTGAGAGTTGTCAAGGTTCTGACACGAGAGAGGAGTTACCGATTCCTCCAACACTCAGCCAGCTAGCGACGTCACATTTCATCTTTTTGTTGCCTTCAAGGAACGCATGAATTAAGATAATGCTTGAAACATGAATCCGTTCTATTATCCCGTGAGTGAGCCGAGTTTCAGCCGCAAAAGCCGCATTTTGATAAACCTGAGCAACTCGGGTATGATTTACTAAGGGATTTCACATAATTACTGGGGGGATAGAGAAGTAAAATGAAGATGCTAAATAATCTGTATGCTTATGCTTGGCGAGGAAATGATAATAACTGTAATAGCTATCTTATTGCCG
>JAZDJN010000007.1:0-39050 GCA_043803945.1 bacterium
GTATCGACTTGAGAAATCTGCCACAGGCTCAAGCGCAATATTGCTTGTCGGGGGAGGAGGCCTGAAGGATGGAGAAGAAATAGGAGTGTGGACACAGGAGAAGAGATTGGTGGGGAGTGGAATTGTGAGAGCAGGGAAAGCAGTGGTAGCAATCTGGGGAGATGATGAGATGACAGAGGAGGTGAAGGAGGGAGCGGTTGAGGGGGAGGCGTTAACACTCACACTTTGGTCAGGCAAAGAGCGAACGTTGATAATTAGCACTCTCCAAAATGGATTGACAAGGGAGACTGAGAAGAAATCACTAGCCTATAAGAAAGATGGTGTCTGGATTGCAAACAATGAAGAGGTAGTTGGAGCAATACCGACGGAGTTTGCGCTGGAGCAAAACTATCCCAATCCATTCAATCCATCTACGGTGATCAGCTTCAGTCTTCCACAACCATCGAGAGCCCTATTAGAAGTGTTTGATGTTCTCGGTCGAAAGGTTATGACACTTATCAATAAGGAACAGCTACCTGGTGTCTATAAAGTGGAGTTTGTAACGGGAGAGTTATCAAGTGGCGTTTACTACTATCGTTTGGTGTGTCCAGCGTTTGCGCAAACAAAAAAAATGCTAATTGTACGATAGTACTTCAGGAAAGACATAAATCAATTGTTGAGGAAGAAACGATGAGAGAACTTGGTACAATAGTACCAAACAACAAGTTACTAACCTTTTGTGCTTTTTAAAGCCTCCAGTTCAGCAATTCGTTTTTCGTACTTCTCACGCTCGGCGGGTTTGGAATTACAAAGAGTCCTATATGCTTTTATCGCATCATCATACCACCCCTGTTTAGCGTAAATTTCTGCCAACGTTGGAGTTACAAATCCCGTATCAGATCCGGTATCTGCCTCACTCACGGTCGGGGTTGACTTCTGCGAAAAGTCGATTACTGGTGTAAGCCTGGTGGGTGTCTTCAGTTTCGCGGCAAGATCTTCAATTTGGTTTGATGGGGGAGCAGATTGTTGCGGTACAGTAATATATTGGTCAAGCGGAATTGTATTTTCCGTCCCGAACATGTCGAGCCGAATGCGTGCCGCAAAATCCTCAAATGTTTCCTCGGCGGGCCGCTCCTGTACTAAAGCTGGTTCCGTCTCAAGCCCGAATGCAGCAAATGGATTATCATCATCGGCTGGCTGCTCGACGACTGCTTCCTGCTGCGTTTCCGATCCGAATTGCTGCAACTGACTGAAGGCATCCATAAAATCCGATGATTCAGGAGTTGCCGGGGATTCTTCAGCGAGAGCGGGCTCGGTTGATGATGGATAAGATGGCTCTTCCGCCGCTCCACCACGGAGAGCCGCTAAGGGGTCAGTCTCATCATACAGTGGTGTGGTGGATTGAGGTGCTTCAAAGGCATCGTACGATTGAGCGACCGGTTGTTCAGGTTCAGGCTCCAGCGTGACTTCGGATTGATACGTTGGTTCGGGTTCAATTGATGCTTCCGGTTGATACCCTGGCTCTGGTTCCAGTGTGACTTCCGCCTGATAGGCAGGTTCAGATTCAATTGTCACCTCAGCTTGATACTCGGGCTCCGGTTCATACAAAGGAATCTCGGCTGCTGGAAGTTCAACCGTGGGAATGATCTCAGGCTCTGGGCTTGGCTCTTGATACTGAGGCTCTTCGACAATGGTCGGTTGGGTATAGAATGGTGCATCGACGGCAATCTCGGTCTCTTCGCTGGGAGCTTCGGCGATTTCCGCACTGGTGAATGAGGTTTCGAGAGAAGCTTCAAGCTCCCTGATGTACTTTCGTGCACTCTGGCTTGCAGGCAGAAGATCAAAGACGACTTCGAATTCTCTTCTTGCCTCAGCCTTCATATTCAAACTGAGGAGCACTTTCCCTTTGATGAGATGTGCTGTTGAATAGAAGGGGTGATGGGATATTCCGTCGTCGCAAAGACGTAGTGCGTCATCATAACGCCCGGCCTGGAGATAGTAGTCGGCGAGACGGGCAAAGAGTGGTGATTTCGGTTCCTCAGTGAGTCGCTTCTCTAACTTCCTGATGTGATCCTGCAGGAGATCAGCCATTCCTTAACTCATTATTGTTGTTGGAGTCTGCGTGCATGAAAGGCATGCTTGACAGAAAGCGCAGAGACGAACGTAAATCCTAAAAAGTATAACAGGTGAAAAGGCAACGCCGCAATTTCCAGGTAATATAATGAAGAAATTACGCCGAAGAAGCAATAAAAAGCAAGAAGAATTTCAACGCCGACTACCCAATTCAGTTTTAAAGGCATATATTTTTTCATTTTCCAGGAATCGTTCTTTCCTTCAATCCGATATTTCGGTGTCCGGACAAATTCGCTTTTTTTCTTGAGAAGTCCTTCAAGAACAGCCTTGGAATTATTCACTGCGAATCCCATGCTCCCCGCCATAAACAATGGGAAAAGCAACAGCTTTCGCCGCCAGTCAGGGTAAACAGCTTTTTGGGAGAAGAGATAAAAGAGAAACGATCCGATGAATGCTATGACGAAGATCGACATCATCGCGAAATATGCCTCATGGCCTCCTGCCTGTTTGATATAAATGAGGGGGACATTCAGAATGCCCGCTAAGAGAATAAAGGGAAATACAATATTGTTCGTTAGATGGAATGTTGAGTGTATCTTGATGCGGAGAGGAATATCTGATCGCCATACCGCTGGAAGCATTTTACGGGCAGTCTCGATCGCTCCTTTGGTCCATCGGAATTGCTGAGACTTTAAAGCATTGACCTCTGCGGGTAACTCTGCGGGGGAGGTAAAATCGCAAAGGTACTTGAATTTCCACCCGCGAAGCTGTGCCCGGTAACTCAAATCGAGATCTTCCGTGAGTGTATCGGATTGCCAGTTGCCCGCATCGAGGATCGTTTCTTTGCGCCAGATTCCTCCCGTTCCATTGAAGTTGATAAAGAATCCAGCTTTGTTGCGCACATCCTGCTCAATGACGAAGTGTCCATCGAGGGCCATTGCCTGTGTGCGGGTCAGAAGAGAGTAATCACTGTTCAAATGCTCCCATCGTGTCTGAACCAAGCCAATCTTGCTGTCCTGAAAGAAGTACGGCAGTGTCTTCATCAGAAAATCCGGACGGGGGACAAAGTCGGCATCAAAAATTGCGATGAACTCTCCACGCGCCGTCTCAAGACCGTTCTTCAATGCCCCTGCTTTGAATCCAGACCGATTGGTCCTGTGAATGTGCTTAATGTCGATACCGAGTTGCCGGTATTTTTCGACTGCCGCTGCCGCCACTCCTACAGATTCATCGGTCGAATCATCGAGTACCTGAATTTCCAACTTCTCTTTCGGATACTGGATGGCGCAGACAGATTCAATCAGACGATCAATGACATAGAATTCATTGAACATCGGCAATTGAATCGTGACGACCGGTTCCTCTGTCATGGGTGGAGTGCCGGGGGTGCTCTCTTTCTGCTTCAAGTAGTGATACACCATGACAAATCCATGTGCACCGAATGAGAAAAGGATAAGGAGGGAAAAGAAATAGAGATAGAGAACAGCGTCAGTAACCTGAGCGTTCTGAAAGATCTCTTGACGGAAAAGCATTGCTGCAAGTGTCATGATGTTGTTTACCATCCTGCTACTGTTTCGTTAAGAATATCCTCTGATAATTTTTTTATCGCTTCGTTCAAACCTCCATTGCGCTGGGTTAAACCGCCACCGGACGTGTAGTCTCCCCATTGGGAAAAATCTTTTTCCCACATTTTTTTTCGGAGTTTTACATCCTGCATCGTCATATGGACCGTTATTGAAATCCGTCGTTTTCGGACCTGCTGACTGCCTTCGATAACAAGTGGCGCATCATTTACCGCGGTAATGACACCCTCCAGCACGGCGTCTGCCGAATTGCGTTCCGCTGGCTGCAATGTGTTGTCGCTGATGAATCGTTGAGCAAGCTGCCGTGAAAAAAGCTCACGCAGCGTCGGGTCGCCAAATCCACTTCGATCCTCCAGTTGCGGGATGGCTATCGATTTCAAATGTGGAGGAACGGATGCACCGGTGAACGAATAAGCACACCCGCTCAGGCCAACCCAGCAAACCAAGGAGACGAACCCGCACAATAAAAGAAACACCCAACGCTCTCTCTGGAGGGTGAGCACTGCTCGTTGTGTTGTGAGGCCTTGCAGGTTCATTCAATCCAATCCGTACTCTTTTATTTTTCGATACAACGTGCGTTCGCTGATATTTAACTCCCGTGCTGCAAGCCGGCGGTTTCCCTTGTTCCGGTCGAGTGAAGTCGTGATCAGCCGGCGTTCCATCTCGGCAAGTGTGTGCGATCCGTTCCCTTTGATCTGGTCAAAGTCATGAATATTGAAATGCTCCGGGAGAATTACCTTTTGACTCAGAGCTTGCCTGAGTTCGAGGATTTCGCTCTTCAGGTCGATGAGCGCACGATAGATCAGCTCACGCTCGGCCTGTTCAACGCTTTTATTGACTACCATAGGAAGGTTGCGATCGTTCGCGGGAGCGTATCGATCTTTCAGTTGTCTTCGGATATCCTCTCCATTGACCCGTTTGCCATTGTGAAGCACAAGCATGCTCTCCACCACATTGCGTAATTCACGCACGTTGCCCGGCCAATGGTACGACATCAGGATTTCGGTCGCATCATCGGTGAAACCTTCGAATTGAACTGCATTCTTAGCACTGTACTCGTGAACGATATGGTCGATGAGCAGCGGAATGTCTTCTTTCCGATTTCGCAACGGTGGAATAACAATGTTTACAGTGCGCAGCCGGAAAAACAAATCGGGGCGAAAACGTTTCTGTTGAGTCTCGTACTGTAAATCTTTATTGGTTGCGGCGATAACCCGGACATCGGCGGTTCGTGTTGTAGAAGAACCGACTCGCTTATACTCACCATTTTCGAGTACCCGTAATAATTTTACCTGCGTGGCGAGAGGCATCTCACCAATTTCATCAAGGAAGATGGTTCCGCCAGCGGCAATTTCAAAATACCCTTTTCGGGTCTCTGAAGCGCTGGTAAACGATCCCCGTTCATGGCCGAATAATTCGCTTTCTATCAAGCCTTCGGGAATTGCACCGCAGTTGACAGAGACGAGTTGATTCTTCGCACGTTTACTGGCCGCATGCAATGCCTGGGCAAAGACTTCTTTACCGACGCCGCTCTCTCCACTAATCAGCACGGTAATATTTGTCGGCGCAACCTGCTGTACGATAGCAATAATCTCCTGGATTTCAGGTGATTGCCCGATAATGGTATGTTCGTGCTGGAATTGTTTGCGGTCCATCGTTCAGTACTCTGCTAGCGGGAAACAACAATTGCATTAATCTTGAATTTCTTTTTGAACTGTTCGCTGAATTTCTTCGCTTCATCCTGTGTCCGGAATTCACCTACCCAGACTTTATAAAACTTCCGGCCATTGTTCATCAACGTGAAAATGGTCGTTGAATATTTTTCTTTTTCGAACCGTGCCTTGAGTTCCTCGGCATTTTGAAAAACTGAAAACGTTCCTGCCTGCACTGTAAATGAGGTTGAAAAGCTCTCCGTCTTGGCAGGTTTCTGTGTCTCTTTTGCTGTTTTAGATGATGGTGTCAGCGGCTTTTTTCCTTTGGCATTCTTGGCTGCTGGCTGTACGGCAGGTTTCTTCGTTTCCCTGGCAGGTTCTTCAACTTTTTTTGGCTCTTTGGCGTTTTGTTTTGGTGTTTCTTTAGGCTCTTCTGCTACCTGCTGGTCGGAGGCATATGAGGAATACGGAAAGTTACGTCGGAGCTGCTCCAGCTTCTGATCGGCAGTTTTATACAGGCCAATCGAGTAGTAGTATTGATAGAGTTTGAATAAAGCATCATCGGTCCACTCGCTCCCAGGAAAATTATCCACAATGCTCTGATATATTTTGACAGCTTCAACACCATCGGTTGTTAGCAGCGCTTGCAGATACATGATCCCGGGATGGTTCTGAAAATTTGTGAGCAGTGTTGGAAGTTCAGCTTTTACAGCTTCACCCTGGCCTTTTTCAATCAACTCCAATCTCTTTTGAATGTCCGGTTGACCGGCACTTGTTGTTTGCGCCGGAGCGGCAAAGAAACATGCTGTCAGAAGGAAGCACTGAAGAAGAACGAGAGATCGAAATGTTTTCATAGGTAGATGACCTGTGTGAAATCGGATAAAAGTGATTAACCGTTTGCGACGAGCTTCTGTTCGTCCTGTTGCGCGTGAGAGACGATTGTTCCAAACAGCGTCGCAGAGTTGGCTCGGGAAATCTGAATATTGACATACTCTCCCGGTGTTGTTTGTTCCTTGGCGAAGACAACCATTCTGTCGGTATCGGTACGGCCGCTGAATTCTTCGCTCGACTTTTTACTCTCACCTTCGACAAGTACTTCAACGATCTGGCCGATGAGTTCCTGATTCTTGATTAATGAAATCTCCCGCTGAAGTTCGATAATTTCATTTAGTCGCTGGTTTTTTATTTCCTCAGGGATGTCATTCTCCATGTGCCATGCCTTGGTATTTTCACGAGGAGAATATTTGAACGTGTATGCACCGTCGAATTGGACTTCTCGCATGACATCGAGAGTCCACTGATGATCCTCTGCAGATTCAGTCGGGAATCCTGCAATGATATCGGTTGAGAGGCTCACTCCCGGAATCAGAGTTTTGATGTTCCGGACAAGCGTGAGATAATGCTGTCGATCATAATTCCGGTTCATCAAGTGCAGAATGCGATCGGAGCCAGATTGCATGGGGAGGTGGATGTAGTTGCAGATGTTGCTGTTCTCCGCGATGGTCTTGATGAGTTTTTCCGACATATCCTGCGGGTGCGATGTAGTGAATCGGATTCGCATTGAATGATCGACAGCGGCAACAATGCGCAACAGGTCGGCAAAATCGTGCTGGCCATCGTGATACGAGTTCACATTCTGCCCAAGGAGTGAAACTTCTTTAAATCCCCGTGCTGACAATTGTTCAACTTCTTTGAGGATGCTCGAATAACTTCGGCTTCGTTCCCTTCCGCGAGTAAATGGGACAACACAAAATGAACAAAACTTATCGCACCCGCGCATCACAGAGATCCAGGCTGCAATCCCATCGGTGCGCAGGGGAAGGATATCGTCATAATTCTCAACACGAGAGAGGCGGACGGCAATGCCTTTTTCACCTGTCATGGCATTTTCGATAAGTTCAGGGAGCCTTCGGTATTCGTCGGGGCCCACAACAAGATCGACATGGCTCTCGGATTGCATAAGGTCTTTCCGAAGGCGTTCCGCCATACAGCCGAGGACGCCAATCACCATTCCGGGATTCTGGTGTTTGTAATATTTAAAATCTCCCAAACGCCCATACACCCGCACTTCGGCATTCTCACGTACTGCACAAGTATTAACCAAGACAACATCCGCTCGTGCGAGATTATCAGTTTTGCCAAATCCTGCCTGGCTGAGAATGCTCAACACAACCTCACTATCTGCAAGATTCATCTGACAGCCATAGGTCTCTAGATAGACATTTAGCACTGTTTTGCCTGCATCCTCATTTTTTTGTGACCGAATATAGTGAAATTATGACAGGCTGTCAACGAAAGGAGTGGCCATTAAAACCTTTTAATACTTGGTATTTTGTTGGGATTTTCTCCTTATCCGCTGGTTCGTTTGTCAAATAGTCAGTATACTCAATTCGAAAAAATAATTGACTGGGCGTTGAACGCTTGGTATATTTGAATTGGCTTGGAATACTCTCCATCGGGTCTGGAAAATATTGTGAGGGTGAATGTGAGTTATACTCCGCCAAGACCGATACCTTTATACTTTTGACCAATCAAGGGGAACATACCTATGGCAACAATAATCGATTCAATTAAAGAAAAGAGCCGGCGGTTGAAGAAGCACATTGTTCTACCGGATGCTATGGATGAACGGGCAATCGCTGCGGCAAGAATTTGCACAGATGAACAATTGGCGGTCATTTCACTGATCGGCAATGAGCAGGAGATTCGGGCAAAAGCACAGCAGCTCGGTGTCAACCTTAATAACGTAAACGTTGTCGATCCCTCCCAATCGCCGATGCTGGATGATTTCATCAATACCTACTATGAGCTTAGAAAATCGAAAGGCATGAAACCGGAAGAGGCCGATCAGATCATGCGGAAACCGATGTTCTTCGGAGCCATGATGGTTCGCAAAGGCCTGGCCGATGGCAGTGTTGCTGGTTCAATTTCTACCACTGCGGATGTACTGCGGGCTGGAATTCAAGTAATTGGGGTTGCCGAGGGGATCAGTATCGTTTCCAGTTTTTTCCTCATGGTCTTTCCCTCCAAGGTATATACATTTGCAGATTGTGCGGTCGTGCCTGATCCGACCGATGTCCAACTGGCAGATATTGCTATTGCATCAGCAGAGAATCATCGGAAGTTAATTGGTGAAGAACCAAGGGTTGCTATGCTATCCTTCTCGACAAAGGGAAGTGCTGAGCATCCTTTGGTTGAAAAGGTACAGAGAGCGACAGCGATCATCAAACAGAAAAGGCCAACACTCTCCGTCGACGGCGAGATGCAGCTCGATGCAGCGATTGTCCCGTCAATTGGTGAACGGAAATCTCCTGGAAGCCCGGTTGCCGGCAAAGCAAACGTACTGGTGTTTCCTGACTTGAATGCCGGCAATATCGGTTATAAACTTGCACAAAGGATGGGTGGAGCTGAAGCGATCGGTCCTGTGGTTCAGGGATTAAAAAAACCATCCTTCGATCTTTCCCGGGGATGCAGTGTTGAGGATATTGTCAGTGTCGTGGCCATAAACGCGGTTGTGGGCGCTGTGTGACCAAGCCGCAACGATACAGATTCCTCGATCTCTATCGAGGCCTTATCGTTCTCCTGATGCTTGAAGGACATGTGCTGCGCGCCCTCCTCACACTGGACGCGCAGCGGGGTCCGCTGTTTACTCTCCACGAACTTCTCCATGGTCTTATAGGACCTGGATTCCTGTTTGGGGCCGGTTTTTCTTTTGCGATTGGCACACAACGACGACTCGAAGCTCTCACTTCTGTTACACCCATGTTTTTCCGGCGTCTGTGGCGTGCTTTGTTTATTTTCTTCCTCGGATACGCTATTCATATTCCTTACCTCTCGCTCGCAAAAACCATCTTGCATGGTACTCCTCAACAATTCGACGTACTCTTCGCTTTTGATATCCTGCAATGTATTGGTATCACCTTGCTTGGGCTTCGAATAATCCTTCTCTTTTTAAAAAAAGAAACTTGGTTCATACACAGCCTTTTTATGCTGCTCCTACTTATCGTTTATGCAACACCGCTGGTCTGGACGAAAGAAATTGAGTTACTGCTGCCGCGTTTTTTGGTCGGAGCGGTGAGCGGGCACCAGGGGGCGTTTTTTCCTCTCTTCCCCAGCGCGGCATTTTTGCTGGCAGGAGTTATTGTTGCCTGGCTGTTCCTGAGAAAAGCCCAAGAAGGTACTGAGCACCGGTTTCTCCAGCAATTGTTGATTGTTGGTATTATTCTCATTGGCGGCGGTTACCTTGTCGATGCTCTGCCGGTGAACAGTTACCCCGCCTATAACTTTTGGTACACCAGCCCTAATTATTTCTGGATGCGATTGGGGGGACTCTTCCTGTTGTTGACGAGTCTGTGGTTCTTTGAAAGTTATGTTACACACAGAGATCGCCATGACATCTGGATGCCGATGTGGTTAATTCTTCTCGGTGTCGAATCGTTCGTTGTCTATATTGCTCACCTGGTCATACTCTATGGTTGGGTGATCAACGGTCAATGTTCTATGTCGTTTTGGTGGGGTTGGAAGCTGAATATCTGGGAGTCGATCCTCGCCTGGGTTGCCCTCACTTTGCTCATGGCGTTTCTAGCGACCGGATGGCAGTACCTGAAAAAGAATCACCCTGTGGTAATGCAGGGTATCTATTGGTATCTCAATATTCTCTTTCTCTATTATTTTCTGACCAGTATGTATTAGGTGCAATTGAGCTAGTGACGCTCCCCAAAAGAAATCCTGTGTATTGAAAACGACCTTCAAACTGGGAGCGAGCACTAGTGCTCGTTTCCACAATGGGTTTCACGAGTAAGCACAAGATCATTTAGTGGAAACGGCACTAGAGTTGCAACTCCTTCATCTTTTCAGTATCATCGCTCAACAATGACAACAATTCCTTCAACCGTCGATACGCTATGAAAAAGAAAAAATCATCAGCCTCCGGGATTTCACTAAAACCTGCAGCCAACCATAAATCCTTACCGATCGAAAAACTTCGCTGGAACTGCACTGCTTCCTCTTTGAAGATCAAATCGAGTGAAGAGGTTGAAGCAAGCCGTGATATTATCGGGCAGGAGCGTGCGTTACGTGCACTCCAAGTCGGACTCGCGATGAAACACTTCGGATACAATATCTTTGTTACCGGGATATCCGGAACCGGAAGAACGACGACAATTAAACGATTGCTTCATGAGTTCGAGCAAGGGCATGCCGAGCTCAAGGATCATTGCTATGTATATAATTTCGAGCATCCCGATCAACCGATGTCCATTTCGCTTCCCGCTGGACAGGGAAAAGCGTTGAAAGATGACATGGCGAACTTTGTCCGAGATCTCTTAAAAGATATCCCTGCAATCTATGAAGGACAGCGATTCCAGAGTGCGCGGAAAGCGATACTCGCTCATTTTCAGGATCGTCAAAAAAGTGTACTGCAGGAGTTTGAAAAACGTGTGAAGGAGCGTGGGTTTGAACTTGTTCAGGTCCAGGTGGGAAACTTAACTCGCCCCGATATCATGCCGGTGGTTGGTGAAAAAACTTCGACATTCGATGAACTGGAAGCATTGGTGCAAAAAGGAGAGTTAACCAAAGATCAGTTCGATACTTTCAAGGAATCTCAAGCTGTTCTCGAAAAACAAATGTCGAGTGTCTTTCGCGAATTGAAAAATATCGAACGTAAGGTTCAGGACTCTCTCCAGGAGCTGGACGAACGATTTGTCATGCCTGTTGTCAACGATGCCATACAAGTTCTGAAGACAACCTACGATGATAAAAAAGTCCATTGCTATCTGAATGATGTCTCTGCCCATGTGCGGGAGAACCTCGACCGCTTTCGGAAACCGCAGCAGCACACCCATCAGCAAAATGAACAGGAGGAACCGGAGGAGGATGATTTCTTTGAATTCCAGGTGAACCTGCTTGTGGATAACTCCAGGACGGAACACATCCCGATTGTGCTGGAGACAAATCCAAAATACAAAAATATTTTCGGGACGGTTGAGCGAGTGCTCGAAAAGGGCGGTGTGTGGAAGACAGACTACATGCAGATCAAAGCCGGCGGGCTGCTCCAGGCCGATGGAGGCTATCTTGTGCTGAATGCACTGGATACGCTTCTTGAACCCGGTGTCTGGCAGGATTTGAAGCGAACCCTGAGGACGAGTAAAGTCGAAATCCATACACTCGAACCGATGTTCGGATTTTCACCAACAGGAATGAAACCCGAAGCCATCGAGTTGAATGTCAAAGTGATCATGATCGGTGATGGCGAGATTTATTCGTTACTCTATTCCCGTGACGAAGACTTTAAGAAAATATTTAAAATCCGGGCCGACTTTGATTATGAAATGCCGCGGGACAACGAGGCTGTTCAGCACTATCTCCGTTTTATTAAAATGGTGGTGGAAGATGAGATACTCCGTCATTTCGATCCACAGGCCATGTCGGCACTCATTGAATTTGGCGTACGGCTTTCCGGGCGTCAGAAAAAAATATCGACACGCTTCAACATGATCGCTGATGTTATTCGGGAAGCAAATTACTGGGCGCAAAAGGATAAAGCAAAAATTGTCTCGAAGCGCCATGTCAGGAAAGCTATCGAAGAACGCATCTATCGTGTGCGGCTTGTGGAAGATAAAATTCAGGAAATGATACACGATGGAATTATTTTTATCGATACACAAGGATCAGTCGTCGGCCAGGTGAATGGACTTGCCGTGTACGACATGCCGGAGCATTCATTCGGCCGGCCGTCGCGCATTACGGCAAAGACCTCGCTCGGCCGAGCAGGCGTTATCAACATTGAACGAGAGGCGGAGATAAGCGGCCCGATCCACAACAAGGGTGTGGCAATTCTCAGCGGTTACCTCCGCAGTAAATTTGCACAAACCAAACCGCTCATCATGAGCGCGAGTATCACATTTGAGCAATCGTACAGTGGCATTGATGGCGATAGTGCTTCATCCACTGAGATGTACGCCATCCTCTCCAGTCTGAGCGAATGTCCGCTTCGTCAGGATATTGCAGTAACAGGATCGGTTAATCAAAACGGTGAGATTCAGCCGATAGGTGGAGTTAACGAAAAGGTCGAGGGATTTTTTGATGTCTGCCGCATCCGCTCATTGACCGGTACACAGGGGGTGATGATTCCGGCTCAAAATGTTGGCGATCTTATGCTGAGGGATGATGTCGTTGAAGCGGTTAAAAAGAAAAAATTCCACATTTATGCCGTCACAACTGTTGAGGAAGGGATTGAAATTCTCACGGGAGTGAAAGCGGGAAAACAAAGAGCGGATGGGACCTTCGAGTCTGGAACACTCTATGAGCTTGCCGATAAAAAGCTTTCGCGATTTGCTGAGGAGTGGAGAAAGTTCGAATCCGGAAAAGAGTAATTGGAGGAGAACATGCAGATTGCAGATAGCAGGATGCAGATAAACCTTGAAGCTGGGAGGTCGATAGACTCGCCTCTGGCGAGGAGTTCCGCTCCCGACCTGAAACGTGAGACGAGAAAACGGAATACTGATTGCCGATGGCAGGATGCAAATAAACCTTCCTGCAGCATGGATTCGTTGTATGTTATTAGTGTCAGTTAAATCGTTGCTGAATATGTTGTAATTGGCCCTTGTTCCAGAGGCAATCAATGAAAATTTGCTATTCGTATACCGGCTTGCTATACTTCAGGTGAATAGTACCATTGATCACCTCTTACGACATAGGAAGAGAGACTACCATGCGAATCTTTTTACTCTTTCTTGTGACGCTCATGGTCTCCACGTTATTGTTTGGACAGACCGAGAGCACTAATCTTGATCCCTTTCCGAAAGATCAATTCCAATCAGCACATTCTATGGGCAGATATTCTAAAAGTCTAATCCGGCCCGTCGTCGGCTATGGCAGCTTTTCCTTCGGCGATGAATCGCGATCGGGACCCATGGTGACTATACAATATATACCGAACCGCCTAATGAATCCCAGCATCTACCTCTCTGGCGGTGTAATGCTTCGTTTCAGAAAAATTGAATCTGTACCAGATTACGAATTCAATTCCAGCCGGAGTCTGTCTGGCTCGACGAGGTTTCCTAATCTCGATGCCATCGACAATGGTTATGACAGCCGGTTGCAGGTGCAAACAGCACTTGGATTTGTGGGATCGGGTTTGATTTATTATTTTGCTGAAGGAGATATTGCACCGTATGCCGGACTTGGTATGGTCCTTCCTCTCTGGACATATTCCAGTCGAATCAACATGGCACTTGCCCCTGAAGCAAAACTAGGATTGGATGTCCGTTTCAAGGATTCATTTTCTGGATTTATCGAGGTGCGGCACATGGTTGGCGTACCGACACTTCTAGGTTCAGGTCCGAAATTTGATGGATTGACAAGCGTTTCAATTGGAGCTTCATTCGCGCCAAAGCTGAAATAGCTTTACGCTGAAGATACAAAGATCTGGATGTCATAAACACCAGCCTGCTGCTTGCCGCGGGAGGGCAAGCAGGGATTTCCAAACACGGTAGCGATAAAGAGTCCGGCAGATGTGTCGGACTTTTTTCTTTCTCCCCAATTTTATAAAGAGACGAGATTTTACTGTTTTCGAAGGTCTCCGGATTAACATTTGAGGTTTGATGCTGCATATTGTATATTGAACCCGTTTTTTAGACCAAGGAAAAGAGCTTCAATGAAGACTCCAAAAAAACTTCTTCAGATTATGGGCCTCCTGGTGATGATCTTCCTGACGGGATTGGTAGGGTATCGTCTCATCGAAGGGTGGCCATGGTTTGATGCTCTTTACATGACCGTCATCACGCTGGCAACCGTTGGTTATGGAGAAACACACCAGTTGAGCAACGCCGGCAGGGCATTTACCATTTTTCTCATTCTGGGAGGAATGGGAATTATTCTTTATGGCATTACCGAGGTAACATCCTTTATCGTTGAAGGTGAAATGAGTGGATTCCTCAGGAGGAGAAGAATGAATAAGCTAATCGGCAAACTCTCGGGTCATTACATTCTCTGCGGCTATGGTGGCGGTGGGCATTATGTGCTCGAGGAGATGATTCGAACAAAACGGAAATGTGTTGTCATCGAGAAGGATTCTCATAAAGTACACAAACTGCTCGAAGAAGATCATCTCGTTGTTGAAGGTGATGCCACCCAAGACCCGATTCTTTTGGCTGCCGGTGTTGATCGTGCTGCCGGATTAATTACGGCGATGCCGACCGATATGGATAATCTTTTTGTCGTCATCAGCGCACGCGGTTTAAATCCCAAGCTTCGGATTATTGCAAAGGTCCAGGATATTGCCTCCCGGGAAAAGTTCTTGCGCAGCGGGGCCGATGCAGCAGTCTCTGCAAGCTATATTGGCGGATTGAGGATGGTATCCGAACTGGTGCGGCCGGAGACGACGAGTTTTCTCGACACGATGCTTCGGGACGACTCTGCGCTTCGCGTTGAAGATGTCAAGGTGGGGCAGCGATCTAAAGTGCTGGGAAAATCCATTGGCCAATGTGAACCATGGAGCCAACACGAAGTAATTCTTGTTTCCTTGAAGAAACAGGAGATCTTCCATTTTAATCCTTCAAAAGATTTGATCCTCGAGGCAGGTGATACCCTTGTTGTCATCGGGAATCCCGATCAATTGCACTCCTTGCGAGAAGCGTTAGGATAATGCATAAACAATTTGAAAGGAATGTTTTTGGAAACGGATTCTAATCTTAAAGGACGCGTAAAATCTGCATTGCTTGGGCGTGCCCGTAATCCCCTTGATCCGCATGTCTTTCACAAACTCTCGCTGATTGCATTCTTCGCCTGGGTTGGCTTAGGCGCTGATGGACTCTCCTCCTCGTCGTATGGACCCGAAGAGGCTTATAAAGTTCTGGTCGGCCATGAGAATCTCAGTATTTTTATCGCCATCGCATCTGCAATTACGATTTTTGTCATCAGCCGAAGCTATGTCGAAATTATTGAGCTCTTTCCTTCCGGAGGCGGTGGATACGTCGTCGCCAGTAAGTTGCTAAGCCCTTATGCAGGGATGGTTTCAGGAGCAGCCCTCATTATCGACTATGTTCTCACAATTACTGTCTCGGTAGCGTCCGGTGTCGATGCCCTGTTGAGTTTTCTTCCGGCAGGGTATCAGCAATATAAACTCATTGGCTCAGTGCTGGGAGTCTGCCTCCTGATTGTTCTAAATCTCCGGGGGGTCAAAGAATCTGTTTCCGTACTCGTTCCGATCTTTATCTTGTTTGTAGCAACGCATGCGTTCGCGATTCTCTATGCCCTTGTTTCACACGCGCTTGATTTACCGGCTGTTACTCATCGAGTAACCACTGACCTGACTCAATCGATGACGCAACTCGGCGGCTGGGGTGTCCTGTTTTTGATGTTACGGGCATATAGCATGGGAGCTGGTACGTATACGGGCATTGAGGCTGTCAGCAATGGGATGGCAATTCTACGAGAACCCCGGGTTGCCACCGGCAAACGGACCATGCTCTACATGGCGGCATCGTTGTCGGTGACTGTGGTCGGGCTCTTCCTTGCGTATCTGTTATATAAAGTCGCACCCGGCACAGAGAAAACACTTAATGCTGTGTTGTTTGAACGAATGTCAGAAAATTGGAATCCCTCGGTAGCTTCGACATTTGTAATTGTGATCCTCTTCTCTGAAGCCGCCCTCCTTTTCGTCGCGGCACAAACCGGCTTCCTGGATGGTCCCCGGGTGATGTCGAACATGGCTCTCGACCGCTGGCTGCCGCGAAAATTCTTTTTACTAAGCGATCGCCTTGTGACGAAGAACGGTATTCTCGTTATGGGCCTCAGCGCCATTGTGATGATGCTTGTCACAAATGCCTCCGTCACATTCCTCGTGGTGATGTACAGTATCAATGTGTTTCTCACCTTTATGCTCTCTCAATTGGGTATGGTACGTCACTGGTGGCTTGTGCGGCAAGAGCAACCCAACTGGGAAAAGAAATTGGTCGTGAATGGCTTTGGTTTATGCTTGACAGTGGTCATCTTTATTTCCGTGGTCATCCTTAAATTTAATGAGGGTGGTTGGATGACGGTTCTCTTCACGGGCTCGTTTATCGCCTTTGTCATCATGGTCCGCAGGAAATATTCCAAGACCCAGCAATTGCTGAGCCGGTTGAAAGATTTGGAAACGATGCTTCAGGAGGAACTTGATTCGAAATCATCAATCGCCATTCAACCGCCTCCCATGAACACAAAGGCAAAAACAGCGGTATTGCTCGTGAATGGCTATAATGGGTATGGACTCCACACTCTCTTCACAAGTCTGCGGACATTTGGAAAGACATTTGAAAATTATGTCTTTGTTGAGGTGGGAGCCCTTGATGCAGGTACATTCAAAGGGACAAAGGAAATTGCCAACCTTGAGCATCAGGTGGAGGAGGATTTAAAAAAGTACACCCGCTATATGCGTCATCAGGGATATAACACCGATGCGTTCCATTCTCTTGGAGTTGATGTCATAGAGGAAATTTCCAAGCTTGCCGATCAGGTGCTGAGAAAATATCCCAATTCGGTCTTTTTCACCTCGCAATTAGTGTTCGCGGAGGAGACTTTCTTTACACGTCTTCTGCATAGCTTCACGGCATTTGCCATCCAGAGAAGTCTGTATCACAAAGGAGCGTCGGTCGTTGTCCTGCCGATCAGGGTGTGAGAGAGAGTAAGGGTGTTGATTGATATTGACAATGGATGGTAGGACTTTGCGCATCCTTGATACTTGAATCTTGATTTCAAAGCATCTATATTGGCATTAGTAAGTTTTGTGTCATCGAGTCTCACCACCTTTCGGGAGGTGCACCGATGCGCCTTTTACTTGCCTTAAAACCGTTACAAACCGCATGCACAATTCCGCTTAACTATGCCTATTACCTCTCGTCGGCGATCTACCGTTGGATAGAGATTTCATCACCTTCGTATGAAAGATTCTTGCACGAAGAGGGTTACCTGTTGGAAGGCACGCTTCGTCGTTTTAAGCATTTCTGTTTCTCTCAACTCTTTATCGAGCATTCGCGAATTGCAGGGCAGGAAATTTTCATCAATGGTAGTGCGATGCATTGGTACATCAGCATGCCGGTGGAAAAATCGTTGCAGCATCTCGTGATAGGCATGTTTGAGAGTCGGGAGTTTTATATCGGGAATAAAGTCAACCGATTTGCTATCCATTCTGTTGCTTCGGTTTCCGATCCGCAGTGGCAGCGGGGGATGAAATTCAAGCTTCTTTCTCCGGTCACTGTTTCAACGATGAAGGAACATAACGGCAAGCTGCAGCCACACTATCTCCTGCCGGACGACGGAAGGCTCGGCGAATTACTGCGCTCTAATATCATCAACAAATACATTTCACTCTACGGTGAGGAACCGGATGATACGGAATTCACGTGCACGCTGGACCAGAGATATATTGAACGGAAACAGGCGGCAGGCAAGCGTATCACGACACTGACGACTATTAAACAGGGACTTCCGGAAGAAACCCGCGTGCGGGGATTTATGTGTCCACTGACTATTGAAGGAAACCCTGGATTGATCCGATTAGCATACGAAAGCGGATTGGGGGAGAAGGGGAGTATGGGATTTGGGATGATGGAAGTGGTGTAGGACGTATCACCGATCCGTTGTATGTAGGGCGAATCGCTGATTCGTCCAGTTTAAAAAGCAAGATGAAAGGACTTTGTGTATGGACACAAAAAAAGTGACGTTCAAGTGCGAAGTCATCACGCCGATGTTCCTTGGAGGTGCTGATCCAGATAAACCGGAGTTACGTCCTCCTTCCATACGCGGCGCTATGCGGTGGTGGTTTAGAACGATGATCATGAAACACGAGATATGAAAGGAATTATTTACAGATGAAATACTTACTTACTCTAAGCATAGGTCCTGTTCAAGACTTTATTGCCAGTGCGCGAAGAACACGAGATCTATGGTTCGGCTCATGGCTTTTGAGCGAAATCTCAAAGGCCGCGGCGAAGAAAATACGAGATGACAAGGGTGTGCTTATCTTCCCTTCACCCCCCCATCTTGAGAAAGATTTACAACCTGACAGTGATTTCAGTGTGGTTAACAAACTCCTCGCGCAGATCGAAACAAGTAACATCTCAAGGTTCTGCGATGATATCTACAGCGTCATGTCGATGCGGTTGGGAGTGATCAAAGATGACGCCTTCAAAGAACTAAAGGGGTTAGTCATCCACCGGACAAACGCGAACGTACAAATTTTTGACTTAATAGAGTTCTACTGGGCAGCACAACCTCTTGATGGAACCAGTTATGAACTCGTGCGAAAAAAGACAGAAGCCCTACTTGCCGCGCGCAAAGCCACACGCAATTTTAAGCAAGTTACTTGGGGGCTTAATGTTCCCAAATCTTCAATTGACGGTCTACGCGAATCGGTGATTGATGAATCCGTCTTTGACCGACTTGACGACAACCAGCTTACCGACGGCCACAAGTATGGCGTTCGAGGGAAAGAAAGATTGTGCGGTGTCGGCTTGCTTAAACGACACGGCAAGCCAATCAAGAATGCTCAAGGCGTAGACAGCTTTTTCAGCACCTCTCACGTTGCGGCATTGCCATTACTGAACCGGCTTAAAGACAAAGGTGTAGTCGAAGAATACTTGAATGAGCTCAAAAGAATCCTCGGCATCGGAGATTCAGAAATCAAGGCATATCTTGGTCATGTACCCCAGGGCGCCACGCTCAAGACGCACAGATTCTTTTGTAATAATGACGGTTCGTTGCTTTATGACGGACATTTGCTTTTCAAAGAAAGACTATGCGAGTTTTTCCTCGATGAGAATACACGAAAAGAAGCAGAAAAGGCTTTAAAGTCTTTTTTAACGAAGGCTTTCGGCGAGGAAAAATATCCGCATCCTTACTACGCCATCTTGCACGCTGATGGCGACCGCATGGGGGCAGCAATTGACGAGCAAGCAAAGAAGGGTTATCAAGAACATCAAAAACTCTCACAGGCTCTCAGCAAGTTTGCAGGCAAAGTCAAAGAGATTGTTGAGAGAGGACACGAAGGCTCTTGCATTTATTCGGGGGGTGATGATGTCCTGGCCTTGTTGCCTTTGCACACGGCTCTACAATGTGCGCGTGTTTTGGCCGATGAATTTCAAGACGTATTGAGGGATTTCAAAGATGAAGATCGCAAGACACCAACACTCTCCGTTGGCATTGCTGTAGGTCATCACTTGGATCCTTTGCAGGAAACTCTTCGATTGGCGCGTGAGGCAGAAAAGGTTGCCAAGAAAGAAGTTCCAAACAAACAGGCACCGGAGAAGAATGCCCTTGCAATTATCTTGAGCAAGCGAGGCGGTGCAGACCGGACGGTAAAAGGCTCTTGGGATAAGGGCAAAAGCGAAGGAGCGCTGGATTATCGCTTGAATCGTTTTGTTTTCCTGTTTTTGAAAGATGAATTGCCGGATGGAGCAGCCTATGAGCTGCACGATTTGGCTTTGCGACTCAAACTCTCGAACGGTGCAACGAATGAGCAGAAAGATATTCTGCTGGATGCACAGCGCGCTGAGGCAAAACGCATCTTGAAACGCAAAAAGCCGAAGCATGGGGAGAAGAAAACCATCGCCGATGATGTGTATAAATATCTGCATGGCCTGATAGACTCTCCCGCGCTATCGCTTGAAGAACTTTCAAACGAGATTATCGTAGCACGCGAGTTTAAGGAAGCCTTTGAGCAAGCGGGAATAGACGCTGAGAAGTTCGCCGCGGACAATGGGATCATGACCAAGAAAGAAAGCATCGATGACCACTCGGAAGGAGCCAAGAAATGACGACGAATAAAGTTTGGATAATTGAACCACGCGACCCTCTCATAGCCCGAGACGGAAAACCGTTCGGCATGGGTGCGAGCGCGACGACGTTGCCTTTTCCCTTTCCTTCGACCACGACGGGCGGCGTTCGCACACGTGCCGGACTTACAAACGGCAGCTTTATTGATAGCGTGGGAGACCCGAACGAAAAATTGATACAAGAGGTTAAAAAAATTGCTGTACGCGGTGCGTTGTTGGTTGATTTGAATAAACAGGGCGAAATTGAAAACTGGTTTATGCCAGCACCATCGGATGCGTTACTGTTGGAGGACACGAGCGACAAGAGTAAAGCGGAGGTCAAAAGACTTGTGCCGCTTAATATTCACAATGGCGCGACAAATCTCAAGCAAGAGCCCCACGAAAACGACGAGCTCGTCCCACTTGGTTTGGTTGACTTCGATCCAAACAAGCCTTTTGGTGATGCTCCGCGTTTTTGGCGTTGGGATCGCTTCAAAAAGTGGTTGCTTGAACCGGAGAAGCTGACGGTCACTATTGACGTAAAAGAATTAGGGCATAACGGCGCGGTCGAAGATACTCGCACGCACGTGGCAATTGATCCGAACAGTTGGACATCGCTTGAAGGTCAGCTTTTTCAAACTCGAGGGCTTGAATTCACGCATAGCACAGGGAAAGGCCTTAACCACGCTCAACGACTTGGATTAGCCATAAACGTTGAAGACCATCAACTGGCGCGGCAGATCAGAAGCGGACTAGCACCACTTGGTGGCGAACGGCGGATAGTTGCCTGGCGGGAAAGCAAGAAACAATTACCAGACGAATGCTTGGGGAAAATTCAAGAAAAAGTTGCAATCGACAAAACTTGTCGTGTTGTGCTGCTGACACCTGCTTGCTTCATGCAAGGTTCAAGACCAACTTGGCTGCTCACACCTCAACATAACGTGACAGTCACATTGCAGTCAATAGCGACGGGGCGTGCGCAAGTTGTCTCTGGATGGGACTTTGAAATAAGAAAACCTAAGCCGACTCGCCGACTCGCGCCTGCTGGATCGGTGTATTTTCTTAAACTACAAGGCAAGGAGACTGACATCAAGACTTGGGTTGAGAAGACCTGGATGCAGTGTGTCAGTGATGAAGACCAAGACCGATGCGATGGCTTTGGGCTGGCAGTCGTCGGCGTGTGGGACGGGATACTTCACGAAATGAAGTTTTAATGAAATAGAAAGAGGTGAGGGACAATGCGAACACTTCCAAAAATAGATGGCGCAATCGTTGCGCCAAAAGGTGAATTTATGCTGGATCTTTCCAAAGATTCGGACGGCAATGTGATTATCAAGCAAGAACGGAAGTACGAACTCATCACACCTCTGTATGGCGGAGGCGTTGAAGCAGGAAAGAACGACGACATCACAGCCATCAATGGTAAAACTATCCGTGGGCATTTACGCTTTTGGTGGCGCTCAACCCGCGGCGGACAATTTGGCGGTAACTTAGAGGAAATGAAAAAGAGAGAAGCGGTACTGTGGGGTGGCGCTTCCGGGGAGGATAAGCCATCGCCATCGAAGGTTCAGGTAGGAATTAAAGTTACAGAAAAAGGTAGCCCTATTCACCCTTTTGAAACCAATGGTGGCTGGAGAAACTCGAGTCTGCTTTATGCCGCTTTTCCTTTACAGGAAACAAATCAAGCTGTTTCAGCAGGCATTAAGTTTACATTAATGATTTCTTACCCAATTGAAGAAAATTCCGAAATTGAAGCGGCACTTTGGGCATGGGATACTTTTGGTGGAATCGGTGCGCGTACTCGAAGGGGATTCGGGGCATTGAAGCAAGGTACACTGTCTGCAAAGATTGTCAAACTTCAAGAGAGGATTACAGAGGATCTGAAAAAACATGTTCCGTTGGAAAATTGGCATAGAGACGTCCCTCATTTAAGCAAGAATCTATCCTTTGTCATCGTATCCAGAAAGCAGAAAGAGAACCGCGTTCCTTTTGATTCAGTAGATGAGGCTTGGGAACACCTAATAAAAGAACTAAAGGATTTTCGCCAGAGCAGGAGCGGGCGACGATTCGGTAGGAGCAAGTGGCCCGAGCCAGAACAAATTAGACGAATAACGGGACAGCGTAATCGCCCAGAGGATCCCATACTATTGAGTGTGGAGAAGTTCCCGCGAGCCGTATTCGGCCTGCCAATCATCTTTCACTTCAAAGATGGTAACGAAGAGCCACCCTACAGCCCTGTGCATGATCCTATTGAAACAACTCTAAAAGGCGGGAAGTACTTAGAAGGGACAACTCCAAAATACCGGGAACGTCTTGCAAGCCCCCTGATTCTTCGTCCTCTTGCATGTGGAAACAATAAAGCGGTTGGATTAGCTGTTCTTCTCCAATCACCGCGTGTTCCACCAGAGGGACTACGCCTAACTGGAGATCGTATCGACCCATCCGTGCAATCAAACTTGATCAAGACAGAAGCGTTAAAGATCGAGCCATTGAAACAGTTGGCAGTAAAGCTTAAGAAAGATGATGACGAACTTGATGTGCTAGAAGCATTCATGGATATGTTGAGAAAAAAGGAGAACGACTTATGAACGCACGATTGCTTTTCACACACACTCTCTCGCCCTTGCACGCAGGAACTGGCCAGGGCATCGGTGTTATCGATCTGCCGATTGCACGCGAGAAGGCGACGGGAATTCCATACTTGCCTGGTTCTTCGCTCAAGGGAACGTTGCGAGATCTTTGCATAGATTCAAACAAAGAGAAGGTCTACGGCCCTGACACCAACAAGGCGGACGAGCATGCAGGCTCAGCACAGTTTACCGACCAGAGGCTTTTGCTGCTACCTATTCGGAGCCTCGCAGGAACTTTTGCCTGGGTAACTTCTCCTTACCTGCTCAGACGTTTCCTCCGCGATGCCAAAGATGCAGGTGTTTCCAATATTCCCCCCAGCTTGAACGTACCGTCAGTTAATGAGCAGGATTGCTACGTAGTTCAATCGTACGCTTTGAACACCCAACAAGTTCTGTGTAAACTTGTATTGCAGGTTGACTCGGCGCAAAAAGTAGTGCTTGAAGACCTCGACCTGGTGCCATCAGAAAATCCACAAGCCAACATATGGGCTCAACTAATCGCCCTGTATGTTTTCACGGACATAGATTGGCAGCGAATGGTCGGAGAACGCTTCTGCATCGTATCCGATGACGTGTTGAGTTTCCTGCTTGACACTGCCACCGAGATCACGGCACGGATAAAGCTACAAGACGATGTTAAAACAGTGCAGAAGGGTGGTTTGTGGTACGAAGAAGCTCTGCCAACGGAGACAATTCTATATGGCTTAGTTGTCGCAACGCCAATCCCGAATTCGGGAATGACGCACGACAACGTATTCACCGTGGTACGAGGTTCAATACAACCTGTTGTTCAATTGGGCGGCAAAGCAACGGTCGGCCGAGGACTTTGCCGTCTCCAATTGCAGGCATGAGTTCGTTCATCGCGAAAGGATAGACAATTATGCAAACACGAGACCAAAAATATGCCGCTAATATATTTAAGCAAGTGAAAGTGATTGATACACAGTGGCCTGAGAAGTCGCCGGATGAAAGTAAACGCAAGCAGTATGGTTCCATGGCACACACATTGCCTGTTCTCATTCGGTCTGCAGGACTTGCCCAAGCGCTGGCTTTTGTTGAGGCACGCGGCAAACAGCCTCATAAAGATTTGCTTGATCACCTAGCCAAAGTAATTATGGGTGAAACCAGCGATGGAACTATACTCTGTTATCAAAGCCGCACAGCGGGACTAAGCGAGTACAGGTTTTTGACAAGCAAAGCAATGTCTGCCCTTGTGTGGTACAAACGGTTCGCTCAATCCGTGTTGGATGTTGATGCAAGCGAAGCGACCAACGAACCGGAAGATTAACTTTGAGAGGCAAGACTATGAGCACGCGTAGAGAGCAACTCGAGACTATTAAGGTAAACCAGTGCATTGAACCACATACTGGCCTCTGGCTTGACAAATTCATTTCCAACCAAGAGAAAGGAAAAGTGCGTAATGATTTTATTGCAGAAGTTGCTACGATATCTATTCCAAACTTTTATGGGCTATTCTTCAACCGATGGCAAACAATGCTCGCTGACTACAAATGCGCTGGCTACGCTGCCCAGTCTCGCGAAGCAACTGTTTCAGGACGGATAGTTATCGGAATAGGCAACGAAAGCATTTTAGAAACAGCCGTAACATTACACCGCACCTATGGTGTGCCATACATACCCGGCAGCGCGTTGAAAGGCTTAGCGGCCAATTTTGCGAGACATTATTGCGGCGCAGATTGGAAGCAAGAAAGTGAGAATTATAAGATAGTCTTTGGTACTACCACTCAGGAGGGCTGTGTTGTTTTCTTCGATGGGCTGTACAAACCTGATTCGGGTTTTGCTGGACGGCCTCTGCACCCAGATGTAATGACCGTGCATCATCAAGACTACTATATGGAAGCAAACATACCACCCGCTGACTGGGACGATCCAAAACCTATCCCATTCCTTTCGGTAACGGGAACATACCTCCTCGCGCTCGCTGCGTCAAAAGGGGGTGAGCAATGGTTGGAGGCATCGTTTGATATCCTCAAACCGGCGCTGAAAGAACTTGGCATTGGCGCTAAAACTTCGAGCGGGTATGGGAGAATGGATCTGGTGCCGTAGTCGAATGCCCGACATCCTGATAGGAACATTCAAATACAAGGAGTTTCGCATGGACTGGTGGCAGAATATTGGCAACATCGCAAATATCATTCAAATCATCTCCGCAATACCCTTCTTCGTAGGTGCATGGCTGCTCTTCACTCGCGCCCGGCGGTATAAAAAGAAACTGCAAGAAACTGAGAGGACACTCACTGCCAAACCAATGGCATTAGTCTTATCGTTGAGCGGAATGGATATTACAGAGCAAGCAAAACAATGGCTTGAAAACAATATTGGAAAGATGGAAATTGTATCGTATCACAAACCGAATGGGGTCACAAAGGAAAACATCTCACTTTTGATGACAGACATTTTAATGCTAAAGTCGAAAATGACCAATGAGGGTGTAACAGAAGTACACCTTTTTCTTATGGCTCCAATCGCTTTCGGTGCAGCCGTTGGCGCTATTCTGGATAATTGGGTTCAAGTCAAGGTATATCATCTGAATCGTGAAAAGAATGAGTACGAATACTGGACTTACCTCCATAAAGGATTCATTCCCGGCCTCGATGATTCTCTGCTGAAGGACATCGTAAGAGAATAGCCTCTGTGTTCCTCTGTCTCTCTAACCACTATTTCAGCAAAAAAAAGGTTCTAGTTGCAATAGTTAAGCGCCACATTACTCAAGGATCGCACCATGAATACCACAGCAATTGTAATTGAGCATCTTGTCATCGGAATTCAAACCGCTTTGTGGATTGTGTGCGTAATTTTTGCAATATACGGCTATCAATGGATTCCGGTTCTTACGCTTCCTTCGCAACTGTTTGTTGTAATGCTTTCTCTGCTTGTGGTGTATCCACTGGGAGTATTCATTGACGAGGTCTCGGATCGAATGTTCCGCAATTGGAGCTTAAAGATACGAAGGAAATATGTGCATGACGATAAGCAGACGGCATTTAAACTTCTCGTTAAGTTGAAAGACAGTCCCACGACCCTATACTTTCAGTATTTGCGGAGCAGGATTCGGATTGCTCGCTCGTCAACAGTGAACATCCCTTTGTTGACGGTGGCTGTTATATTTTTAACGGTGCGCCAGTTTTCCTCAATACTCAGAGAGATGACGGCAGGTGTTGTTATAATCGAGGCAACTATTGGAGCTATCGTAACACTCCTGGCATTATTCTCGTGGCAGCGTGTCAGCGATACGTTTGCCAAACGGATTCAATGGGGTTTCGAGGCTCTCAAAGAACAGGGTGGCAGGATGCACCGACATGCCCAATTCACAAAAAGAACAAACTGATATTTGGAAAGGATAATTCCCCATGCTTCTCAACCTCTCTAACCATCCTCTTGATAAATGGTCTGCAGAACAGCGCGAAGCGGCGGAGCAGCAGTTCGGTGCAGTAGAAGACATGCCTTTTCCGCAATTAGATCCGGGCGCCTCGCTCGAAGCAATCAATGCGGTTGTGGATGACTACCTCACAAAATGCACGGAGCGACTCAAGACGGCGAAAACCGATGCAGCCAATGCCATACACTTGATGGGAGAGTATACGTTCAGTTACCAATTTCTTAAAAAGATGGAAGCGCTTGGCATTCCTTGTGTAGCGTCCACCACAGAGCGGATAGTAACAAATAATCCCGATGGCTCGAAAACAACGGTCTTCAAGTTTGTACAGTTTCGCCCGTACTTCTAAAGTAGGTCGGGTCGCCCGCCTATCGGACGGGCAAGCTGACCCGACCCGAATGGATCATGATACTTTACCTGACGGGACTGGCGTCCCGTCCTACAATGATGAATGAACCAAAAACATATTACCGTCGCCACTTACCACATTACCAGCCGGAGCATGGAATATTCCATGTTGTGTTTCGCTTGACAGGATCGCTGCCGGTCGAAGTTATCGAAGAACTTCGGCAAGAGCGAGAACAATGGGAGCGAAAAGCAAAGGAGGTAAAGGATGCAGGTGAACAACAGAAGCAGCTTACCCAAGTCCGTTGGGCATACTTCGAACGATTCGATACGCTCTTGGATGGAACCTCAAGTGGGCCGATGTGGCTTAAACAAACCGAAGCTGCAATCGTTGTTACGGAAGCGATTTGTCACCGCGACGGGAAAGAGTACGATCTGCTGGCCTATTGTATTATGCCCAACCACGTGCATTTGGTCTTTGAGCTTGTAGGTCGACTCGCTGAGTCGACCAGTACTAAAGATGGTCGAGACGGCGTCTCGACCTACATAGTCACTCAAATTCTTGAATCTCTCAAGAAGTACACCGCCTTGCGGGTTAATCGTGTCCTTCATCGTAGTGGAGCTTTTTGGCAACACGAAAGCTATGACCATGTTATTCGAGATGAAGAAGAGCTGGAGAAAACGATATGGTATGTCTTACTCAATCCGGTAAAAGCGGGATTGGTGAAAGAATGGGAACAATGGAAATGGACATATTGTAAACCGGGTCTATTATAAGTCGAGTCGCCTAATCAAATGAACTTGTAGGTCGACTCGCTGAGTCGACCAGCACTGAAAATGGTCGAGACACCCCGCCTGAACGATTCAGTCGGATAAGCGTCTCGATTTACAGTGAAAACATCTATGAATAAAACTACGACACACACGATCATGCTTTACTCCCGCATTGCCTCTCTCGACAATCTCACCGATGGTTGGCACAAGGTCGAGGATAACGATGGCGCTGCCGGCGTTGACGGCGTTTCTATTCTTGACTTCAGATCGAGCGTTCATGAACGATTGCAGGCATTGCACGATCTGTTGGAAGAAAAGAACTATGTGCCCCAACCACTGCTGACATTCTCCAAACCAAAACTAAGCGGCGGCGTGCGGATCCTCTCCATTCCAACGGTAACAGACCGTATTGTGCAGGCATCGGCGCTGCTTGTGCTCAATCCCCTCATTGATCCATTGTTTTCCGATGCAAGCTTTGCCTTTCGCAAAGGCATCTCGCGGCTTGATGCGGCAGACCAGATAGACGCACTACGCGAGGAAGGGTACCGTTATGTCGTTGATGCCGATATTGAGCAGTTCTTCGATACTGTCGATCATACCGTGCTGTTGAAGCGTTGTGCACAGGTGATCCCTGATCCCGACGTGGTGCATCTGATCAAACTATGGATAGAGTCGGATGCGCTGATTGAGGGTGTTCGCACTAAACGAATACAAGGTTTACCGCAGGGCGCGGTGATTTCTCCACTGCTCGCAAATCTGTACCTCGATCAGTTTGACGACATGCTGGAAGCGAAAGGGAACAAGCTCATCCGGTTTGCCGACGACTTTGTCATTCTTTGCAAAACACAACCGCAGGCGGAACACGCTTTGGAGCTGACTGAGGACATTCTTGCGACATTGAAGCTGAAACTGCATGCCGAGAAAACGCGCATCACCTCATTCGATGAAGGCTTCAGATACTTAGGCTATCTCTTCGTTAAAAGTCTTGTTCTTCCCTCTAAAAAGCCTTCTACAGCCGATCAGGATACAATGTTAAAACTCGTACAATCGGCAAGGGAGATTATTGAAAAGGAAATGCAAAAATCGGGTGTTGTGCCGGTTGAGCCCGCGACACCGGCGGAGGAGGGAGGCTCCACGGCACGGCAAACGCGTGAAGGTGCACAAGCGTACTCTCCTTTTCTCCGCACGCTCTATATACAGGAACAAGGCTCCACCTTGCGGCGCGAGAGCGAACGGCTGATCGTTCAGAGCGGGGAAAAGGAAGTGCTGGATGTGCAGGCAATTAAGGTGGAGCAAATCTTCATCTTTGGCGCTTGCATGATCACCCCTGCTGCCATGCGCTTCTGCTTAATACGGGAGATTCCCATTACGCTGCTTTCGAATATCGGAGAGTATTACGGTCGGATTGAAGCGACAACGGAGGACCATTCGTTATTACAGCGGATGCAAGCGCTGCGTGTGTTAGATAACGAGTTTGTTCTCGTAACGGCAAAAGCAATTGTGCGGGGTAAGATTGAAAACTCCATCGATCTTTTACAGCGTCAGCATCGAAAGTCGCATCGTATTGTGCTGACCGAAGCGATAAAGGCTCTTCGATCGCACCAGAGCAAGCTGCTCGATGCAACGAAACTCGATCAGGTGCTCGGCTATGAGGGAGCCGCTGCCGCACGGTACTTCGATTCATTCAGCAGCATGTTACTGAACTCCGATTTTCATTTTACAAAGCGCACGCGCCAGCCCCCGCAAGACAGGATGAACAGCCTGCTCAGCTTTTTCTATACACTCTTGTTTTATAATGTGTATTCACTTGTTCAAGCATATGGATTAAATCCATTTTGGGGGATTCTGCATCGCGATAAACACAATCATCCCGCGCTCGTGAGCGATCTTGTAGAGGAATATCGCTGTGTGGTAGAATCCGCAGCCATCTATATGGTGAACAATAAAATGCTCCGTGCTCACGATTTTTATGAAAGCAAAACCTCGAACGTGCCGTTTCTTCTCACAGACGAAGCGCGCCGCAAGGTGCTGCGCGTGTTCGAAGAGACCATGCAGCAAACCACGATGCATACCGACTCCGGACGCTCCATGAGCATTCGCCGCTGTATCGAAGCGCAAGTGCGTTTGCTGGGGAAGGTTATTCTCAGCGAACGACCGGCGTATGTTCCTTTCCGCCGCGGTGGCTGAAGCAGAAGGGTTCCTTCAGCCAAGCGTGACACAGGCAGAAGGAACCCTTTTTCATCTTCAAGCAGGAGGGATAATATTTATGTTCTACGTTGTTGCCTATGACATCGTGAGCGACAGGCGCCGGACAAAAGTGGCTAAGATCCTTGAGGATTTTGGCACACGGGTGCAGTACAGCGTATTCGAATGCAACCTGACTGATGCCGAGCGCAAGCGATTGCAGAAAAAGCTTGCACGGTATGTTGAGACAGGAGATAGCATACGGTACTATATGCTTTGCGCTTCGTGCAAAGAAAAGGTGGATATCGTGGGCGAGGGAATGCTCACTCGTGATAAAGAGTATTATCTTGCATAAGGGTGCAGGAATACCCAGGTTGATTATTGTAGAGGCCCTTGGAGAATCCTGACCATTTGAGGATTATCCGAGACACTTCAAGTACTCACCCCTTTAGAACTCTGCAATCTGTTGTGGCAGAGAGAGTTGTACTTGACAAAACCGTGGAAAATGCTTACATAGCAATGGAAAATTTAAAGAACTATGCTACCCCTTAATTCGGCACTTGTAACTTGTTGAGCTGCAAAGGTTTTTTTGATGGTTGGTTCTATTTCAATCGGACTAAATTAGAATTGAAACTTTGCCTTTTGATGGAGCTGAATACATCTTCAGCTCCCGAGAGGGGTTCTATTTCAATCGGACTAAATTAGAATTGAAACTCTCCTAATAAAAGGTGAGATGAATGGTGGATTTTTAGCGTTCTATTTCAATCGGACTAAATTAGAATTGAAACAAAAACAAGGAATGCAATTACATAGGCAGTTATAAGAATGTTCTATTTCAATCGGACTAAATTAGAATTGAAACAGTTGCATTAACTCATAGAGCAAGAACTCAAACAATGTCTGTTCTATTTCAATCGGACTAAATTAGAATTGAAACACATATGGCATATTCAGCAGTTGCATTGATTATCGCGCGTTCTATTTCAATCGGACTAAATTAGAATTGAAACCTTTGAGGTCAGACCCTTCTCCTGAATGAGAATGAGATATTTTAGTTCTATTTCAATCGGACTAAATTAGAATTGAAACTAAATATAGCCTGTCCAGTCTGAGCATCGGCAGTAATCGCGTCGGTTCTATTTCAATCGGACTAAATTAGAATTGAAACTGAATTAAAGCAGAGAGGATAGATCTTGATTGTAGAGTGGTTCTATTTCAATCGGACTAAATTAGAATTGAAACTTTGTTATTCTTTTGTCTCCACCCCTCGTTCATCGCGAGTTCTATTTCAATCGGACTAAATTAGAATTGAAACTTTTTTTTATCGCCTTTTCTATTTCCTCGAGAAGCCGTTCGTTCTATTTCAATCGGACTAAATTAGAATTGAAACTCTTCACCATTCATCGAGACTGTGATGTTGATGTTGGGAGGTTCTATTTCAATCGGACTAAATTAGAATTGAAACTCGACGTACTCCCCATATCTTCCGTAGGGTCATAGAGGATAAGTTCTATTTCAATCGGACTAAATTAGAATTGAAACTTGACTTGCGGGTCCAGCTTCTCGGTAGAACCGTAGTAGCTCGTTCTATTTCAATCGGACTAAATTAGAATTGAAACGCATTGCGGTGAGGTATCTGGAAAACTGGGTTGAAATACTGTTCTATTTCAATCGGACTAAATTAGAATTGAAACTTCTTTCCAGAATTAATACTGCCTTCCCTTGTCTTAAAAAGTTCTATTTCAATCGGACTAAATTAGAATTGAAACCTTTTTACTATTTCTTTCAGAACTTCTCTACAAACTTTAGAGTTCTATTTCAATCGGACTAAATTAGAATTGAAACTCTGGAATTCGAGCTCGTGCATCGCCCTGATATATTCAGTTCTATTTCAATCGGACTAAATTAGAATTGAAACTACATCTTTGCCCAATACGTTTGGATCATGTATAGTTCCGTTCTATTTCAATCGGACTAAATTAGAATTGAAACTTGGGAGCAAATGCGCTGGATGTGAATGCTGAGATGACCGTCGTTCTATTTCAATCGGACTAAATTAGAATTGAAACCTTTTTCCCAACTTTCAGATGGGTAAATACTCCCAGCGTTCTATTTCAATCGGACTAAATTAGAATTGAAACCTCTTTAAAACGTCGCTGGAGCTCATCCTTATCAGAAATGCGTTCTATTTCAATCGGACTAAATTAGAATTGAAACTTTAAACTAATTGCGTCTTTAAGAGCCGATTCCAAGAGGTTCTATTTCAATCGGACTAAATTAGAATTGAAACTCACTTCTCAAATGGTCTTTGCTGAAGAAACATTCTTTACCCGGTTGCTTCACAGCTTTACATCGTTTGCCATTCAGCGTAATCTATACCATAAGGGAGCTTCAGTAGTCATTCTACCAATCCGCGTTTGATCGGAGATGAGCAAACGAACGGTTACTCTCCTTTGGGAATGATGGAACGAAAAGAAGGAGCTCAGGATTTTAGAGACTTATATCGAGTGTACCATGGATTAGTTTTTTTCCAAAAACCCAGGTGCGTTGTCCATGGAAATATTTGGGTCCGGCGTATTTCGAAGAAGTCATCATAGAATGTTATAGGCCCCGAATCCGCCGCCGCAGCAAACGCATATCCCGCCTCTTCCACACTCTGTTTGATTGATGTATTCACTGCTCCGTAGGGATACGCAAACGACAGTACTTCCGTTCCCAGTGTCTGTTCCAATTGATTTTTTGATTGGGTAATCTCTTCCTGGAGTGTCTTCCTATCAACGTATGTGAGATTGGAGTGTGAGACAGTATGAGAACCGATTTCGATGCCATTCGATGCCAGATCGCGGAGTTGTTCAGAAGAGAGGAGGGGGAGTTGGGGTTCTTCAGGGTCCCAGATGTTACGTCGTTGTGCAGCGCCGGTCACCACAAAAATAACCGCAGTCGAATTGAATTTTTTCAGCAGTGGCAGAGCGGTGGTATAGTTGTCAAGAAAGCCATCGTCAAATGTTATGATGAGAGGTTTTAGCGGCAATGAAAATTGCCCTTGGAGGAAAGCAGAATAATTCCGGAACGTGATGGTCGAATAATTTCGCTTTCGAAGATCATTCAACTGATGTTCGAATTGTTGTGCTGTTATCCAGGTGCCATGAGAAGGTCGTTCTTCGGTATCAGAAATAATCCGGTGGTACATGAGCACTGGAATGGATCGAGGTGAATGGATCCGAGCAAACTCATGGCGATAGCATACTTCAATGTTCGATGAGATGATTCGTATATCAAACCGTTGAAGAGCATGATCCCTTAATTTCTTGGCCTGTTCCATTGTCGGAGGTGTATCGAGCAATGATGCCAGATCACTAATCACGCGTTGAGGCTCGGTGGAACACTGCCGGCCGATGTCCCCGAAATTCGTCGAGGCAACTTCCTGAAAATTCTGCGGAGTGACTGGTCCCAAATAATTGGTTTCGCCGAATGCCACAACAGATTTGTACAGCATTATCGATTCCGGTACCACACGGCCGGATCCGATTATGATGTCTGCTGAAGCGATGTACGATGGCAGATCTCGCTGGAATCCTTTGACGATAATCTTTTCCTGCAGACGATGTTTTGCAGTCTGAATTGAGTGAGCAATGTCATCCGGTATGATCATTCCGCCGATGATGCCGAACACCGCATCAGTTTGCTCCAATAATGCCGGCATGACTTCGGAAAGGAGAAATCGGACGACTTCTCCCTTTGGACCTGTCAGTCTCCCAATGAAGAGGATGAGAGGTTTTTTCTCCTCGCATCCGAAGAGTTGCACTCTCCTATCTGGGTAGTTGGCTTCTCCAAGAGTATGGAAGGCGATACCATTGGGTATCACCCGGATGATGTTCTCCGGAAATCCGAGATCGTTCACCAGATGGTCACGAACACTCTCGCACACGGCGATAATGGACTTTCCGTAAATGTTCAGCGTTTTGCTTGAGAGGTGGAGATGTTGCCGCCCGTGGATGGTCGAGATGAAGGGTGTCCGTGTCTTCTTGGAGGCATAGAAAGAAACCCAACTTGCGGCACGGGAATGCGCATGGATCAAATCAATCCTGTGTGTATGGATAAGGTGTCGAAGCGATCGGTAATTGTTCCATCGGGATCTGTATGCTCTCTTTCCGATTGGTAACTGTATATAGGTGGCCTGTGTCGGTAGCGTCAGGTTGTCGGAGGTGATGAAGACGGTATGCCCCCGCTGCAATTGCTGTTCGGCAAGCGTTGTGGCATATGTCTCCGCTCCGGTAACTTCGAACTGTGAAAGGACGTGCAGGATTCTCATAGTGTCTAATCGTTGGTGTAAGTATACAAACAACAGAGGGAAATATCAACGGAAGGTATGTATGGTTAATAAAAAAGCGAGGGGTATGATCCTCGCTTCATGTGAATATTCGAAGTGAAAAAATGGCTTATTTTTCTTTTTTCTTTTCGGCTTTCTTTTCAGTTTTCTTTTCTGCTTTCATTCCTTTCTTTCCATCTTTTGAGTTAGAAGCATCTGCAAGACATTTTTCGCACTTTTTACCATCTTTGCATTTCGTGCATTCGGCCTTTGTCGCTTCAGCTTTCTGATGCTTTTCACACTTTTTACCCTCTTTGCAATCGGGACAGCCGGCTTCTTTTTCTGTTACAGCACAACCCTTGCTGTCTGTGCAAGAAGCACAACCAACGTCTTTCTTTTCAGTCGTCGCTGGTTTTTGTACAACTTTCTTCTGCGCAAAAGTTACCTGAGCGCCAACAACAATGCAGATCAGCAGTGCGATGATGAAAAATTGTTTCATTTCCTTCTCCTTTGTGATAACGTATTTTTTGTGATGTGCTCACGGATTGCCACACATTGAGCCAAACAGTGTTTGTAGAACTTTGCAGTATTCAAGTGAGCGCTCTGATAACATATACGGTTCTGCATACTCAGAACCGTGTGTCGAAGGCAAACCATGCAAGAAAGCGCAGCTTATTTTTTCTTTAGCTCCTCCTTTTTCGCTTCCTTTTTTACTTCTTGAACTGCCTTTTTAGCTTCTTTCACTTCCTTTTTTTCCTTCGTTGCACCTTTTTTCTCTTTCGCTGTTTCCTTTACAGCTTCTTTCTTTATTTCTTTTTTCTCCTGAGCAATTGATGTGCTTTGAATCGCTCCGAATGTAAAGAGCGCTATGAGAACGACGAGAACCTTTTTCATATGAATTTCTCCTTCTGTGAGTTGTGATTGATTGAATCGCTTAAAGGGAAAAATCCCATTTCGCTGTTATTGAATTTTATAAAGTACCAGAGTAGAAGACAATATGCGGAAAATTAATATTCATTAATTTCCCATTCAATAACCGTTCCCATTATCGCGCAAAACCCAATGCCTGTGATCCAGCGACCCAAAGGAGCCAGAGAATACAGGAAGCTGCTACTCCAAATGTTATTGATTTGTTCGAAAGCTTCGCGAGTCCTATTCCAACAATCACCATCTGCCAGATTGAGAAAATATTTAATGTCGATAGGAGGCGATGGGTTAAATCAAGTGGATTGTAGTTTGCATACACGGCAAGTGCAGCACTGGGACTGGCATAGATGGTATTCAATCCGATCATCATGAGCACATTCACGATGATGCCAAGGACGCCGATCCATGTTGAGAGGCCGTAAAGTTCTAGGTACTTGCTGTACCCATCAGGTGCTTTTAATACAAATTTTCCCATCAGCCATAAGAAAAGAGCCGCACCAAAGAAGATTAACGATAAGGTAATCACGATGCCAACAAGGCCGATGGCGAGAAAGATGCCGCCCATTTGTGCCATACCTTCCGCCTGCTGATCGGCTTGCGCTTGTGTCATACGGCCGGATTCCACTGATGCCTGGACTGCTTGTTTTTGTGCTTCCATAAATTGTTCTTTTAACGTCTCATTCGTCATCATCACACTGAATGAGACTCCCGCAAGGATGATAAGAAGAAGGAGTGGAATAAACCAAAGGCCAACGCGGGAAGCGGTGCCTTTGATTCCTTCGAAGGCATCCTGAGGAGAGGTGAGTACATTGATGACGATATCGCTAAAGGAAGCAGTGGGTTTTTCGGGGGGGAGCTGTTCCATATAGAATTCCTTTCTTAAAATGATGGGAGAATTAAAATTGTGTCGAAATGTATGGACAGATAAGGTAAATTCAAAGTAAAATTTGTTCATTGGGGCAGGTTGACATTCGGATGAGAAAAAGATATATTTGCTCTGAAATACACAAAAAATTGAAGAGAGAACCACCCTCCCAAAAGATTCTCTTATCTTGATATCGAGCTTTGGGAAAACCTCTGTACATTGCCAGACCATTATGAGTGATATTGAAGAACAACGTCGTAGAGTTGAGGAATTAAAAAAGAAAATCCTCGAGAGCAAAAAGAAGCCAGAAGCTCCCGCAACGGACACGGCTGCCAAGGAAGAAGAACAACGGCTCCAGACTGAGCTTGATGCAAAACGGAAGGCAGAAGACGAGGCACGCCGCATTGAGGAGGAGTTACAGAAAAAGGCAGAGGAAGTAGCCAAGCGAAGAACTCAGGAGGAAGCAAAGCGTCTCGCTGAAGAAGAGGCACGGAGAAAAGCCGAAGAAGAGTCCATAAGAAAAGCGGAAGAAGAAGCCAAGAAAAAGGCCGAAGAAGCCATCCGATTAAAAGAGGAAAACGAGCGGAAGAAAGCTCTTGAAGAAGCACAACGGCAGGCTGAACTCCTGGCGAAGAAGAAAGCCATGGAAGAAGCTCGTCGAAAGGCTGAGGATCAGGAGCGAAAACGGAAGGAAGAAGAAGAACGGGCGAAAGCTGAAGAGGCAAAGAAAAAGGCGGAAGAGGCTCGGAAAAAAGCTGAAGAAGAACGAAGGAAAGCCGAAGCAGAACAAGGGAAAGCAGAACAGGCAAAACTTGTCGCTCAGCAGAAATCGAACCTTGCTTCTCAAGCCTATGTGAAGGTTCTTCGTCATGCATGGACAGATGGTGAGTTATCAAAAGAAGAGAACGCTCTCATCGCAGTGCTGCGCGAAGCCTTGAACATCAATAAAGATGAACACGAGAGTCTCCAACAGGAAGCTCAACTCGAAATTTATCTGCAAGCGGTCATTGACGGATGGAAAGATGGTTCCGTTACACCAGAAGACTCCGAACAACTCGATCAATTGAGAGAAAAATTTAATATTTCAGCTGAGGAACATCTGCGATTGGAAAAACAAGTACGGAGAGAAATTCTCAGGCAGAAGTAGACGACCGTTCGTACTGATACGCCATTGCCTGGAGAGCAAGGATTCGTTTTCCAGTGGGTGGATGTGTTCCAAAGAGTTCTGCAAAAAAACCCTCCTTGAGATTAATCTTTTTACCCAGAGGATCTGCAATGCAAAGATGAGCTGCACCACGTTTAATCGCCGCGGTTGGCTCCGCTGCATCTTCAATTTTTCTCAATGCCCGTGCAAGGCCGAGAGGATTCCGAGTTAATTCTGCACCGGAAGCATCAGCAAGGTATTCGCGTTTCCTTGAAATCGCCATTGCCATTAACTGGCTGATCAATGGCGCAAGAATAATTCCAATAATCCAGAATACGAGTAGAATCAGCATCAGCGGACTGCCGCCTCCGGAACTTTTCCGGCGCCTTGATCCGCCGCCATACCACATTGCCCGGCGGGCCCAATCGGACAGCAGGAGAATAGCTCCCATTAATGCGGCGACAATTGTCATCAGACGGATGTCGTAATTTCTGATGTGGCTCATCTCATGGGCAACAACTCCCTGCAATTCTTCTCGATTGAGTTTTGTCAGCAAACCCTGGGTAACGGCAATAGAGCTGTGGTGCGGATCTTTACCAGTGGCAAAGGCGTTCGGATCCGGGTCGGGGATCACGAATACATTTGGCATCACCATTCCTGCGGCGATTGACATTTCTTCAACGGTATTGATGAGTTGACGATGATCGGGATTCGCCGGGTTGGCTGGCTGAGCACCACTGGAACTCAGCACAGCCGCGGCACCGGATTGAAGACCCCAGAAGGAGGATCCAAATCCAAAGGCAAGAGCGATAAAGGTCCCAATTGGAAAGAACATTTCTTCAGTGAGAGATTCGAGATAAAAGAAGTCAAATCCCAATCCGATGAAGGTCAGGAAGAAAATAAATCCTGCCATCACAACAAGCGTCATGCCTTTATTATGGCTCTGTTGTTCGTAAATGTTGCGGGGGAGTGTAGTCGCCATGGAACTATTTTTTTCTTAACGAAAGATCGATCATGGGAGTCTCCCGTTCTGCAGCGGCGTGGATCTCAAACAGTTCAGATCGTTTGAAATTAAACATCGATGCAATAGTATTCACGGGGAAGACTTCCTGTGCGATGTTGAATCTCATAGCGATATCGTTGTAAAATTGGCGGGCGAAGGTAATTTTATTTTCAGTGCTCGTTAACTCCTCCTGTAATTGGAGAACATTTTCGTTTGATCGTAGCGTGGGGTAGTTCTCGACCAGCGCGAAGAGTTTTGAGAGTGCACCCGTCAGGACATTTTCCTTTTCGGCGGAGTCGGCTACACCTTTAGCGGAGGCAGCTGCGTTTCTTGCCTGAATAACTTTCTCAAGTGTATCCTGCTCGAATTCCATTTGACCTTTGACGATGTTCACCAGGTTTGGAATGAGGTCATGGCGTCGTTTGAGTTGAACATCTATTTGTTTCCAGCCATTTTCGACTTGATTTTTCAGAGTGATAAGCCCGTTATATTTTGCAATCGCCCAGATCACAAGTAACAGCACGAAGCCTATGAATACAAAGGGTAGGAAAGCCATTGTCTTTTCCTTTCAGGAAGTTGATTACTCAAAGTAATCGAATTATTGTGAATGGTCAAATTGAATTCAATAGACATACCCTTTAGTGTTGGTTCTATTCGAAGCGATAGAGATGAGGCTGAATTTGATATGATAAGAAAAATATTTAAAAAACATGTTGACTTTTGAAATAACAGAATGTATATTTATAACCCCATAATGAAATGGGTGATTTAAAAAATTGAAATTATTTGATTTTAAGCAACCTGAATGCCCAGTAAAATGGGCATTTTTATCGATAAATCGATTAGTTTTGGGGTTGCATTGTTCTTTGGAAAGTGTGCATAGCCTCGAGTCAATTGAACAGGGTTTTGTACCTTGGCAATTGAATCGATTATAGCGATTCTTTAGTTGCCATTGGTCAAACTTGAAGTTGGGGAAAAAATACAACGGAGAGTTTGATCCTGGCTCAGGACGAACGCTGGCGGCGTGCCTAACACATGCAAGTCTTGGGAGAAAGAGGTAGCAATATCTTGAGTAAACCGGCGCAAGGGTGAGTAACACGTAGGCAACCTGCCTTTAGAACGGGAATAACTCCGAGAAATCGGGGCTAATGCCCGATGATGCAATGATATCGCATGGTATTATTGCCAAAGCCCCAAAAGGGTGTCTAAAGATGGGCCTGCGTCCCATTAGGTAGTTGGTGAGGTAACGGCTCACCAAGCCTTCGATGGGTAGCTGGTCTGAGAGGATGATCAGCCACACTGGAACTGAGACACGGTCCAGACTCCTACGGGAGGCAGCAGTGAGGAATATTGCGCAATGTCCGAAAGGGTGACGCAGCGACGCCGCGTGGAG
>JAZDJN010000008.1:0-2893 GCA_043803945.1 bacterium
GGAAATAGAGGTGGAAGAAGTTCTTTCTAACCCGGGAAGAGATCGACCGGGTCGAGAGGGATCACGAGTTGCAGTTGGAAAGACAACAGACGGACGTTATCTTAGAGTAATTTATGTTCCTGATCCAGAGCCAGGTAGTGCTTTTGTAATCACAGCGTATGAACTACGAGGCAAACCATTAATCGCATATCGCCGCCGCAGAAGGAGAAAGAAAAAATGAAAGAAAGTGGATTCCCACCGGGATGGGATGCTGAACGTGTGAAAAGGGTGTTAGCCCATTATGAATCGCAGTCTGAAGAAGAAGCTGTTGCTGAGGATGAGGCAGCATTCGAAGCTTTGGGGCAGACAGTCATGGAGGTCCCAACAGAAATTGTACCGGCAATACGCGAGCTCATTGCAAAACACAAAGCAGCATAATAGGGGCTAACAAGCGGCTGGACTTGACCGCGTAAACACGCGGCAAGTCAGCCTTTTCGTTAGGAGGCAGACGCAAAGTCCAGATAGGTAGATGAAATGCGGAACAAACGCACAGATAATGAGCCTAAGGTTCGTCCCGGACATTTGAGCGCTCCATATATCCTCTGGCTCATTCGCGAACAGCGAGTTAACACGATGGGTGACTTATGTGCTCACCTACAATTGGAGAAGATGGGGGCAAACGCCGCAGTGATGGCGCGATACGGAATTGCTGCAATTCTAACCGGTCTTGAAAACGCAGGTCTTATCGAAACGGACGCCAATAAACCCGACGATTCCTTTGGAATTGCATTTTTTAGACGCTTTATGGATGACCAAATCTCAATTCGCCCCACTGATCAAATCCAAGTTGTTCAAGCTGCACTAGGCCTCGATTTAGTAGAACTCTCTCAAAAAACGCATGAATCGATTATTGTCAATCCGATATTCAGAAACCGTCAATCCCAAACATCGCTTGTGGTTGATGTTTTTGTGTTGATGCCTTTTGCAAAGAACCTCTTGCCCGTTTACGAGGATCACGTATGCGTCCTTGTCAAACAAATGGGGATGACGGTTGGTCGCGCTGATGACATCTTCACAACCGAGTCGGTTATGGAAGATATTTGGAATGCCATTCGGGCCTGTCGTCTCGTTATTGCCGATTGCACCAATCGAAATCCAAACGTCTTTTATGAAATCGGGATCGCACACACTTTGGGAAAGAAGGTTGTGCTGATTACCCAATCTTTAGAGGACGTTCCTTTTGATCTGCGGCACATTCGATGTATTGTCTATGAATTCACACCTCGCGGCATGGCTGAGTTTGAAGAGAAGTTGCACCGTACTTTAGAAAGGCTATCTACGTTGGATGATTACGAAGAATAGCCACCTAACAACGGTTTCCACGCGGACGCGGATACAGCCCCGCGCCGGTGAAACCGGGCGATGGCTCGGACGCTGCGCGCCGAGCCATCGGCGCTGCTGATTGCCATCCGCTTTTGTCCTGGCGCTTCGCGCCAGTCCATCAAGCGGCTGCAGCGGGCAGCCGTCCCCGCGAGCAAGCTCGCGTGTACGCCAGCCGCTGATCCGCAGCGCCGATGGGCCGCCAATCGGCCGCCCATAGCCCCGGATTAGGACCGCCCGCCTTAAATAAGTGTGGCGAAGTGCGGCCACTTGGCCCATCAACCGGATTGAGCAGACACGCTAAGGCGCGCTCCTCATCCGGGGCGTTATAAATTGATCGTTCATCCGTTAAGAGAGGCAACGCAACATTGGGGACTCTAACTAACTCCATAGACTTTTTCATCAGAGAACTCTGCAAAAAGTACTCTGAGATAAATGAAGTATGGTGGCTAGGCTCTCGCGCAAATGATCTTAATGTCAGGCCCGATTCCGATTGGGATTTTTTGGCGTTTGCTGGGAAGTCTGCCTTCTTAAAGATTAGCCTGAATAAAGAACTTGAGAAAAGCGCCATAGAACTGGGGATAGACCTGTTGGTTGAAAGATAAGATAGAGTTTTCAGATCTGTTTGGGGCGGTGCGAAAACATTGGAACTTAAACATAATCTGAAATTGCAGGTTATTACCGAAGCAAAGGCAAAATACTGGGCTTCCAAGCTGATAGAAAGACAGCCTGAGGATCAACCCTTTCAAGATGAATGGGAAGAATACTTCGCCGAGCATGGAGCGGATGTTTCTTCACAAGACGTGTCAACCTGGATGTATGCAAAGAGAGTATGGCCTCCAAGATAAGAAATATGTGTTCTATAACAGGCGGGTGAAGAAGGATTGGCAAATCCGCTACGCTCCTTTGCCAACATCTTACCCGCGATGTTAGAGATGGCATCCACTATAACCAAAGAGGAGGAAAGCATGGAAGTCTTTAACCGAAACAACTTGACCAATACTGGAAAACTTCCTATTCTTACCTCGTGGATGCTAATAAGCCCCAAAAACTCCTCAACCCAAAATTTGTCGATTCAAATTTCAGAGGTTCCAGTTGGGTCTAAGCAACCGATCCACAATCATGAGCCTGAACAATGCTATTACGTAATTGATAACGTTCAGGACATCGTTCATAGAAATAATGGTCACGACATCGTTCAATCGCAACTCTGAAACTGTCTGATATTGCGATGCCGTGATCTCATCACCGGTCATCGCAATTGATACTTGTACTCTTCGACCTGGACTGTATCCAGGAAGAGCTTTAACTTTTGATCTTTGACATCGACAGTAGCCACAACGTATTCGTATTGTGTCTCCGGTGGAGCGGGAAACGTTTCGCCGAAGATGTTCAACCGGCAGTCGCTTCGAATGAACCTAACGAGATGATAGCAACCTTCCTCCGGCTTATCCAAGGGATATCTTGGGGCGTCGCCCTTGCTCGGGAAGATCAATTTCTTCTCCATGCTGGCCAATGCCTTGAGAGGGGTTTT
>JAZDJN010000009.1:0-14389 GCA_043803945.1 bacterium
GCCGTGAACTTAGTACGACGTGTTCCCACGTCTTACCTCACGGTGGCTTCGACTTGAACGACAAATTTCGCCGTATGGTTCTTTCATCCATATAGGTATTTTGTTATGTTGTTGCTACGCACGCCTCGTGGCGTACCAAAGGACACTAAGGATGCGAAGAATAAAAAGAAAAAGGAGTAATGGAAATTTAAATTAATTCAACAGTTTTTCCTTTATGTCCTTTGTGAACTTTGTGGTTTGATTATGTTCTTAACTTTTCGGCCAGTTCTCTAGAGACCCGGTTGAAAAGTATAGGAAATAATTTAACCACCAAGAAACACGAAGGAAGAACTGTAAAAATGATAAAATTTCGAATCAATTTAATTTCATTTTATACTTTGTGTCCTTCGTTCCTTCTTCGTGCTCTTCGTGTAACATCTTCGTGGTTGGACTTTTTGTCCAAGCTTCTAGTTCTTTGGTAATTGATTCAGGGCTTTGTCAATAATTTTTTTATGCCTCTCGGTATCGAGGGTTTCATCGAGAATTTTCCCCGCGGCCCGGATTGCCAGATCAGCTACTTCATTTCGAAGCTGCAGTTTCGCCGCATCGATGTCGCGCTGAAGTTCATCCTTTGCCGCCAGCAGTTCACGCTGAGCCTGATGATGTGCTTTTTGCACAATCTCCTCTTTTAATTTCTCAGCGAGGGACTTTCCTTCCCGAATAATTTTTTGAAATTCCTCCTCTGCACGGGCAAGGTTTTGCTCATTCTGCTTGAGAAGCTGTGCCGCTTCTGCACGCGCCTTTTCGGCCTGACTCAGGGCGGAACGAATTCCGTCTTCACGATCCTGAAGGCTTTTCAGCAACGGCTTCCACGCATATTTCCCTAACACCAGTGCAAGGAGGACAAACGTGACAATTGTCCAGATCATCAATCCCGGATTAATATCAAACATATCGTCGGGGCCCTTACTTACTTGACTGCGAGAATTATACAGACTGCAAGGGCAAAAAATGTTGCACCTTCAATGAGTGTTGCCGCAATCAGCATGGATGTTCGTACCTGGCCTGCCACTTCGGGTTGACGTCCGCTGGCATCCATAGCTGCAGCCGCAAGCTTACCTATACCGAATGATGCGCCGAGCACCACGAGGCCTGCACCGAATCCCGCCGCAAGATATCCTAAAGCAATTGCTAATGAACCTTCCATTGTAATTCCTCCTACGTGTTACGAGAATAAATGAGTTTCATGTTAATTAACTACGATCAGTGTGCATGTTCCGTTTCTTCGTGAGCATGCTCCGCTTGCATCCCCAGTCCCATAAATAACGAGGTGAGCATCGTGAAGACATACGCCTGCAGGAATGCCACAAAGAGCTCGAGCATATTAATTCCGAGGACAAAGAGAATCGGAATTGGGGCGATGACCGGTGATCGGAACAGGAAGATCATCCCGATCAAAGAAAGAATGACAATATGCCCGCCAGTCATATTCGCGAACAAACGGATACAGAGTGCAAATGGCTTGGTAAACAATCCGAGAATTTCTATGGGAATCATAATCGGCCACAAGAGAACGGGAACACCCCCGGTCAAGTGAGCCAGATAGTGCTTTATTCCCTGTGCCCGGATTGCAGAAAATTGAATCATGAGAAATGCAATGAAGGCAAGGCCGGCCGTTACGGAAACATTTGAGGTGGCTGTTACACCGAAAGGAATGAGTCCGAGCAAATTCAGAATGAGAATGAAAAAGAAAGTGGTGAGGAGGTACGATAGATACTTCATGCCACCCGGCCCCATATTAGGTAATGCAATTTCATCACGGATAAAGACGATGAAGACTTCAACAAGATTTCCAATTCCAGTTGGGACTGCAGCCTTCCGGTTTTTTCTCGCTGTATAGGTCGTCAGCAGAATCACCAGCAGTGCTGAGAACAGGAGAAAGAAGACATGCTTAGAGATAGAGAGATCGATAGAGAGACCGCCGATGTGGAGTGGAGCGAAATGCGGAAGCTCGATGTGCCCCCAGGGAAGTTCAAGCTCCTGAGAGTTCTTCATGTGATCGAGCAAGTGGCTGAACTCGAATTTTTCTCCATGTCCACCCGCAGAGAGCGCAGCCGCCTGTACAGTATCAGCCGCAGCCCGACTTGCGTGTTTCAGGGTATCGAGCACCATTGTAGGATCAGAATTCCACATCATACTGAGTTATACCTTTAATGCTACTTTTTTCTGCAGATAGTAAATCTCAAGCACCAGATTCAACGCGTAAAACACGAGCAACGACAACATGAACGAGAGTGGATCAAATTGCAGAATTTTTATCAGGACAATAACAATTGAGATCAAGAGCGCTAACCGAACCACCGAACCGATAAGGATAATTTTCAGGAACTTTGTATGCGACATTGGAAAACCCCACTCGATCGCAATATAGCTTAAAAACTGGTTCACCAGCATCGAAAGCCCGCTGGCAAAAACACTGACTGCAAGTGTGCGGTTCCCGATTGCCTCAAAAAAAACCGCTCCCAGACAGGCAGGGAGAAATAACACCAACGTCATTAACACGATAAACGATCGATCGAACTTCACTGTTACTCTTTATGACTCGATTTCTCTAAGTACGCAGCAGTTTTAAAAAACTTGATCATCCCGCCGATTGCCCCAAGGAAGATCCCAAGGAGTTTACAGAGCGGCGATGAATTCCAGATCCCATCCAGCCACCAGCCAAGAAGAAAGAACAACATAATAGCTGCAGCAAGCTGAAATCCCATAGTCAAATATGGGCCAAAGTCACGATACACTTGTCCGAACCCCGGCAACAGCTCAGGCTTGCGATCCTGCTCAGACTTATTGGATTCGGAAGACATCGCACCACTCCAATCGCTGCGAAGCACTTAAGATAATATTAATGCCGGGAATCCTGTGAATACGGCGTTGACTTCTCGGACATGTTCACTTTGCCATCGAACTTACACCCCTCATCGATGACGAGTGTGGCTGCCCGGATATCCCCTTTCACCACCGCCTTACCCTCAAAGACAAGTTTTTCAGAGGCAGTAATGGCACCATGGACTTTCCCACCGACCGTGACATTCTTGGCCGTGGTATTACCTTCAATCTCTCCGGTAAGTCCAACAGCAAGATTTTCACTCGCGGTAACATCTCCCACAAGTTTTCCGTCGATGCGCACACTTCCCTGGCTCTTGATCTTTCCTTCGACAACTGTACCAGCGCCGATAAGATTCAACTCTTTAACCGGATCGGTTTTCACAGGAGCACCTCTAAAAATTGTAGTTTAACATGTACTGCGATGGATTCACCGGAGAACCATCTTTCCAAATTTCAAAGTGCAGGTGCGGACCAGCGCTTGTTTCGCCCGTATTGCCGAGGTGAGCAATTGCCTCACCCCGCCTGACGAATGCACCCGGTGTCCGTAATAAAAACTGGTTGTGTTTATAAAAGGTGAGATATCCTCCTGCATGCGAGATAATCACCTTATAGCCATCATCGCTTGTCCAGCCGGCAAACACGATATTACCATCAGCGGCAGCCTGCACCAGCGTTCCTGTTTTCCCCGCTATATCAAGGCCAAAATGGTTGCGTGCGGGATCGAATCTTCTCGAAATATATCCTTCTGTCGGCATTATCACCGGAAAGGCAGTCACTCTGGGATCATTTCTGAGTTGTTCCGTGGTGCCGGATTGCCTCTGTGAAGGATTGACTGTTTTACTCTGCCCCTCACGCTTCTGTCCATTTTCGCTCCGGTTCGATGCATCATCGAGAGTGGAGGAACGTGATGAGAGGTTACGGAGAGAGTCTTTTCCTGTCGGTTTCTCACCGAGCGCTCTCCGTAAACGCGTATTATACTCACTCAGGACGACCATCTGCTCTGCCATTCCTGTCATCCGCTCACTTAAGCCGACAATTTGTTTACCGTAGCGGTTTTCAAGTTCCGGATTGGAAATGGGCACAAGGCCGCCAAGTGGTGTATAGATGAGGATCAGAAGCACAACACCAACAACAACTATAATAGACCCTGAGAGCAGTGCTATAACCTGCCAGAGAGAGAAACGAATTCGACGAGATTCACCGGCATCTCCACTTGGAACAAGGAGAAGATCGTAACGTATTTTTTTTGACTTATGATGTTGTCGCTCGTCTGCCATAGCACCTTCGTATCTCACCCCACTGCATCTAAAAAGAAGCCCGTAATGGCTTTCCTTCTCAAAAATGGCTTGAAAATATAAAGAAAAGAGCCCCTAAAGTCAAAAACTTTCTCGGTGTAAATCTATGAATTTTAAGCACTTGAAGAGATACAGAGCACCATCTCTGCATTCGCTCCGTTCTGGAAAGAGGATCTGCAGCCGCTCAGACGTCAAAGTGGAGAGCAATTTTCTCCTCAATGTAATCAGCGATTTTTTTCTTGAAGGAGTCACGATTAAAGAGCGCGGCATGAGAACGGATTGCTGATGGATTAAATGATCGTGACTGGAGTTGTTCCATCGCGGCAAGCAAAGCCTGTACCGTTTGCTCCCGGAAGAAAACTCCTGTCGGATGATCTCCCTCGCCGACAACAGTCTCAAGCGCTCCCCCCTCGCCCAAAGCAATAATCGGTTTTCCGCATGCCATTGCCTCAAGCGGAACAATGCCGAAGTCCTCCACTCCGGGAAAGAGAAGTGCGTGACAGCGTGAATATAATCTGACGAGCTCTTCATCGGATTGCCAACCGAGGAATTCGACGTTCTTCGGCGCCATCGCCTGCAGCTTTTCACTCTCAGGCCCCCGGCCAACGATGATGAGCCGCTCTGGCCTGAAACGAAATGCTTCAATCGCAAGGTCGATTCGTTTGTAGGGTACCAGTGCACTGACGATCAGGAAGTAACCATCATCCTGTTTCGAAAGCTGGAACTTTTCCATATCGACGGGAGCGCAGAGAATATCAGCAGAACGATGATAATAGTACTGAATCCGGTTGGCAACATTTCTTGAGTTGGCAAGAAAATAATGTACGCGGTTGCAGGTGTTAACATCCCATGCACGCAGCTTCGGTGCAACGACTGCCATCGCTGTTCGCATAATAAATCCCGCTCGCCCCGGACCGAAGTATTCATCATAGAGTTCCCAGACATATCGCATCGGCGTGTGACAGTAACAGATGTGGAGAGCATTCGTTGCAGGAAGTGCTCCCTTTGCAACACAATGGCTCGTTGAAAGAATAAGATCGTAATCGTGGAAATCGAACGACTCGATGGCGAGGGGGAACAATGGAAGATAATGCCGATACCTGGTCGTCTTCAAAGGAAGTCGATCGATAAATGAAGTTCGAAGCTCATGGGATTCGATCGTCGATGAAACGGATCCTTTGTTATGGAGCAGGGTGAAGAGCGTTGCTTGTGGATAAAGTTCACAGAGCACTTCCAGTACCTTTTCACCGCCGCGCATACCGGTGAGCCAATCATGTACAAGGGCAATCCGTAGAGAGGAATTCATCAGGCAAATCCATGCTGTTCACTGGTCCGGTAAAAGTACAACGAATTCCTATCACATCAAAAGAGAATCCTGGACGATCTCCGGGAACTGTCGAACCTTGCATGCCATTGTACCCATGAGTATATTGCTGATGGTTGGTTACCGGAAACCCTCATCGTGACAGGAATGCAAGAGTCCTCATGCCGTTGATCCTCTCCATCATTCTGCTCGCTTTTCTGTTTCTTCTCTCAGTATCTATTATGGTAATCATCCTGGGCCCTCTTCTTATGCTGCAGCCCCGGCTGAGAACACGACAATGGTACAGCACCTTCACCCGGTTACTGGAACCGAATGATGCCGGGCTCCCACAGGAGGACATCACTATCACGACGAAGGATGGAATTATTCTCGATGGTTGGCTCGTGCGGAATCCTCGTGGAAAGGGAGGCACGGTTATCTATCTCCATGGGATTGGCGATTGCAAGATTGGGGGAGTGCCGTATGCAAAACTCTTCTACGATATGGGCTTTCATGTATTCTTGTACGATTCACGCCGTCACGGAAAAAGCGGGGGAAGCTATTGCACCTTTGGATTTTATGAGAAGCATGATCTCTCCACCGTTATTGATTTTCTCACCGGGAGAAAAGATTTTCAAGCCGGAAAGATCGGTGTGTTCGGAACCTCAATGGGCGCTGCAATTGCCCTTCAGGCAGCGGCCCTCGATACCCGCATTGAAGCCATTATCGCTGAGGCAGGCTTCACCGATTTACGGACGATCACTGTCGATTATCAGAAGCGTATCATCAAACTCCCCTGGCACTTCCTTCGCAATCTCGCTATGATACGATCACAGCGGATGGCAAAGTTCAAAGCACGACTGGTCACGCCCCTACAGGCCGTGAAGGAAGTACATAAACCCATTCTCTTCATCCACGGAACCGACGATTCCCGTATTAGAGCTGAATATTCCCAGGCGCTCTTTGAGAATGCAAACGAGCCCAAAGAACTTATACTTATTCCCAAAGGCAATCATACCGATTTGCTCAATGTCGGCGGCAGCGAGTATGAAGAACGCATTACGTCATTTTTTGAACACCATCTTCGCCCGGCATGACAGAACTCACTATGAAAATTCTCCAGGAAAACACATTCCACTTGATCGGAGGTTGAACTCCATGCGACATACACTGAACATCCTTCTCATTGCTCTTCTTCTTGCCGGATCAACTGCGATGTCACAGACTCCGTTCAGACAGGATAGTGCACTCTCCTATCTTAGAACCATTGCTGTCGATATTGGCCCCAGAACCATGGGATCTCCTGGTGAGCGGCAGGCGATGGAATTTGCCCTGACAAAGTACCGGCAGTTTGGTTTGCAAGAAACATACATCATGCCGATTAAAGAGATTCCCGGTATCATGAACTCTGCACCCCGCAACACATCGAGCGGTGTTGCTGTCGGTATCCTCAAGGGAAAATCGGACCGGATGATCATACTCGGCGCGCATGCCGATTCAGACAGTCCGGACAATGCTGGTGCGAATGACGACGGCTCAGGATGTGCGGTCATCATTGAATTGGCGAGAATTCTTTCACAACGGCAGAATGAGTCGACTATCGTATTCGCTCTCTTCGGCGGAGAAGAGCAGGGCCTTGTGGGATCTAAATTTTTCGTCGATCATTTCGGGCAGCTCAATGATGTCGTGCTCATGCTGCAAGTCGATATGGCAAACGGTTCCGAATGGCTTATGCCGCACGTCGACTCTGAAAAATTCAGTTCCCCAGAGTGGCTTGTGCGAGCTGCCTATGAAGAATTCGAGAAGACCGGACATCATGGACTCTATTACCCAACGCATTTCTTCGCCCTGATGAGCAGTCTGCCCGGTGGCGGCGTCGGTTCAGATCATGAACCTTTCCTGAGTCATGGTATCCCCGCAATTGATTTCACTACGTCAGTTAGCGACCCGATTCATACTCCGCTCGATTCGTTTGAGAATTTCAAACCGGGGGGATTGCAGCGTACCGGCGACTTGCTGTATCGGCTATTAGAACGGTTCGATGGAGGAGTTCCTGAACAACAACATGATACCTACTACCTCGTTCAACTCGGTACTACACCAATATTTTTTCCGCTCTGGCTTATTTCACTCTTTATTGTTTCGGCTCTTCTCATCTCGTTCGTTGCACTTTTCCGAGCCCGACAGCACTACAAAAACAATCCTCCTGCCGACCATCGGAAAATTCCGGGACTGAAGCTTTTTCTTCTTATGCTCATCATTCAAACCGCAGTGTGGTTTTCGGAAAATATTGTCGGCCTTCTCAAAGGAGATCGTTATCCCTGGCTTCTTCATCCGACCGATTATTTTATTCTCGGCGGTTTTGGTGCGCTCATTGGGATTTGGTTCAGCCTACAGCTCGCTCCCAAACTGCACATGAGGCAGGATGGATATTCCTACTTTCTGCGTGCACTGATCTTCCTTTACATTTTCTTTCTTCTCACGGTGTTCGGTTCGGTTAAGCTCGCACTCTACCCGGCAATGGCAATTGGATTGCTCTCACTTGCAATGCTGGTGCGGCAGCCTGCGGTGAAGTTATTCTTCTGGATTCTTTCACCGCATTTCATGTTCCGGCTGCTGTTCTTTGAGCCATTTGATTTTATAGCACGGATGGTCACTATCACCGGTAGCATGAATCATTTTTATAACCTGCTCCTGACCTTCTTGTATATCCTCTTCTTTTCAGTCTGGGCATTTCCCTTTCTTCTGGGATTTGCTGCCATCCGGTACGATTCCCGCGTCGATTTCTTCTGGCTTAAAACATTTCACAGGAAGAGTGGACTATTACTTGCGGGAATATTTTTCATCCTCACTGTCATTGTTCTCGCGATACAGCCCACGTTTTCGAATGAGTGGAAACAACGGATCTGGGCTGCTCAGCAATGGAATGTGGATTCATCAACGGTTGGTTTTACGCTGAAGAGCGCAGAGTACATCCAAGGAACACGGATCACCGGCAACGGCATCGACACGGTTCTCCAGCGCGGGCTCGAAGCCACGATCAGCACAACTCTGCCTGCGCCTGCTGTTCCCTGGATTCAGGTAAAACGGGAGATAGAAATGGAGAGCAGTGATTCAACCACCAGTGTAACGATTTTACTGAAACCTAGATTCCTCTATCGTCCTTTCACAACCTCGATCTCTTATACAGTAAAAAAGGGAACAATCAAAACTCTCTTCTGCCCACTGGCCTCAAGCCGGACAGAAAGAACGATCACCCTGAGCTGGTATTCATTCCCCGACACAGCGCTTGTTATTCCCCTGAAGTTCAGTGTAGCGGGTACCGACAGCTTGATAGAAACACTCGATGCTTCATTTACTCAACCGCTGCACCCATTTACGCTCACCAAGGAGAACTCAGCTTTGAGTCAGAGTTCGCGGGTAACAAAGAAGACGCTGCTCTCCTTGCAGCCAATACCGAGGAGCGGAGAGGAACAACAGAAGCCACCGAGACATTGAGAACACAGTGGCAATTCATCGCTGAGTTATTGCGTCTTATCGATGAAATGATTTTTCTTTAGTGAATTCTCCCCCTCCGCCGGGTCAGATCCCAAAATCGACCGATCCTAAAGAAAAACAATTGCCATTCTTGACATTCTTTTTAGAATTCCTTATTGTTCGTTGTAGTTTTTACCTGTGACCTGTCGTAGTGAACTTGTTGATTAGTAATCTAAATTCATAATTCACGAATCACTAACCAATATCAGCAAAGTGAGGGTAAATCCTTTTATGGACCAATTCCGTCATCCCCCATAGTTCCTTGGGTCTTTCTACAAAGTTTTTTCTGTTCTAGACAAACTCGATTAACTCATATCAATCAGCACGCTTGCCATTGACCCCACCATAATTCACGGTCAATGAGCAAGGGCTCATCAAGAAGGAGGAGATATGAAACAATCGTTACGGCGTTTCATCACGCCCTTGATTGTCCTTTCTATTTTCTTACCAGTAATTCTCTTCGCACAACAAGGCGCAACCATTCAAGGAAAGGTTACCGATAACAAGACCGGTGAAGGCATCCCCGGAGCTAATGTCTTTATTAAAGAGCTCGCGGCAGGTGGTGTCACCGATGTTAACGGTGCCTACAGCTTTGTCATCCCCGGTGACAAATTCACCGACGAGGAAGTCGTTCTGAGTGTCCGCTATATCGGCTATCGTGAGAAGCTTGAAAAATTTGTAGTCAAGGCTGGTACGACAACGAAGGACTTTATTCTCATTGAAGATCCACTTGGTATGCAGGAAGTTATTGTCACTGGTGTTGTCGGAGGAACATTCAAGGAGAAACTTGCATTCAGTGTCGACCGGATCAACAAAACCGCACTCGAACATGTCCCCGCAACCACAGCGGAACAGGCCATACGTGGAAAAGTTGCCGGTGTTCACATTGTCAAAGGAAGTGGACAACCTGGTACAGGATCAAACGTTCAAATTCGCGGAGCAAAGAGTATTAACATTGGTACCACACCATTGTACATCGTCGATGGCGTTATCATTGAGAATGGCACGGTGAACCTTGATGCAACGAATATCGAGAACATTGAGGTTGTGAAAGGTGCAGCAGGATCTTCGCTGTACGGATCACGTGCACAGAATGGTGTTATTCAGATTTCCACCAATCGTGGTAGTTCGCTGCCAAGCGGTTCAACCCGTATCAATTTCCGAAATGAATATGGATTTAACCAACTTGAGCATAAATTACCCTTATCGACCCAACATAATTATTTATACGATCCCAGCAGGCCAGACAGCCCATGGGTAAATTATCTGGGAGCCCATATAAGCCGGGCAGGGCGTGTTGCTGATACAACGTGGAGAGGACTTGTATTTAATCCAACCTTTAAGGATAAACCTTATGCCGGTAAACAATACGACCAGATCGATGAATTCTTCAACCCTGGAGATTACTACGAAAATCTCCTTTCGATCTCCCATCGTGCGCTCAATACAAACTTCTTTGTTTCTGTAACAAACCGGCGGGAATCTGGCATTATTGAAAATCATTGGGGGTTTGGATCGCAATCATTCCGACTCAATATTGATCATACCTTCATCAAGGGAGTTGATCTGAGTTTTAGTGGATTGCATATGTCGTCGAAAAGAGCAAATATTGCCAGCAATCCACTCTTTACGCTCACATTCATGCCGCCGGATGTCGATCTGCGTTCACCAAATCCTGATGGCGATCCTTACATCGTCCAGCCTGAGCCGCAGATGAATGAAGCCAATCCATTGTACATGATAAACAATCTTGTGAACGAAGATAAAACAAAAAGGACGTTAGGAAACTTAACACTTCGGTATCGTCCGATGGATTACTTCGACATCGAAGCGAATATGAGTTATGACCGGAGCGATTTCTTTAACATGTCTTACACACGAAAAGGATACAAGACTGTCAATCCTATAGGCGTTAGTACAGGATCGATGTCGACCTTTGACAGCGGTAATGAAGCGATGAATGGAAATTTTACTGCTTCGTTTGATAATATGTTTGGCGATTTTTCAGTTCGCGCAAAAGCTCGATACTTATTTGAGACCACCAAGTATAGAGAGGAATCCGGAAGCGGCGCAAAGTTTGCCGTTGGCAATTTGTCGACGCTGAACTTGACGCAGGAGAGTAAGAATGTCGGCTCCTATACCGACAAGGTGAACGCAGATGGGTATTTTGGAATTATTGGTGTCGACTATCAAGGCAAGTATATCACGGATTTTGTACTCCGCAATGATGGAAGCTCTCTCTTTGGCGCCGAAGACCGTCGACATTGGTACTATCGTGCCAGTCTCGCCTATCGTCTCTCACAGGAACCATGGTGGCCATGGGCGGAGGATATCAATGAATTCAAACTTCGCTACTCGATCGGAACTGCCGGTGCACGCCCCGGATTTTCATGGCAATATGAAACATGGAGCGCCAGTGGCGGCGCCGTTTCGAGAGGTGCGCTTGGCAATAAACTGCTCAAACCTGAAAACTCTACTGAGCAGGAAGTCGGCATGGAAATTAGCGTTTCCAATAAGGTACTGCTGGACCTCACCTACGCAACGACAAAAACAGAGAACATGATCCTCAGCGTTCCGTTGGTGGCCTATCAAGGCTATGGATCGCAATGGAACAATGCGGGTACCTTAAAGTCAACTTCGTTAGAAGCCAGCGTTAAAGCATTTCTGTTACAATCGGGTAACACAAGTTTGTCTGTTCAATTCAACATTGATAAATTTACGCAAAAGATCGTAGAGTTTAACCGACCCGCTATGCGTACCGGTGGAGTGCAAACCACAAATCCATTCTACTATCGTACAGGAGAAATCCTGGGATCGTTCTACGGAATGAAATTTGCCACGAGTGTAGATGACCTGCCCGGACCGGCAAAAGCGTATGCTGACCAATTCCAGGTTAATGATGACGGATGGTTGGTGTTTGTTGGAAAAGGGAATTCCTGGCAAGACGGGTTTGCAAAGAAGCTGTGGGGCGGCCGAGATACCGTTAAAACCGGGAAATATATGTACTGGGCAAAAACCGGAAATCTTGTTTACCAGTGGGGCATGCCAGTAAAGGTTCAAGATCCGGATTCTAATATGGGCGATTTGGTGTACCTCGGTAATACCGTTCCCGATTTCAGCGCTGCGTTCTCCTCGACATTCCGCTGGGGGAACTTCACCGCCTATCTGCTTTTTGACGCACAAATCGGAGGAAAGATCTATAATACGACGCGCCAATGGGCCTATCGGAATTTTGCCAGCGCCGATAACGATCAGATCGGAAAATCCAATGAAACAAAGAAACCGAATCAATACTATAGTGTCCTCTATGCAACAAATAGTGTAGCCAGTCCGTTTGTGGAAGACGGTTCCTACATGAAAGTACGTGAGCTCTCGATTCGGTATGCGTTTGACCGATCTGAATTAGCACCCTATTTTGGCGATTGGGTAAGCAGGATCACAGTGGGAGTCATTGGAAGAAATCTTCTCACTGTCACGAATTACAAAAGCTACGACCCGGAAGTCGGCAGTGTTACTCAACGATTCGATGGTCATGGCTATCCTAATTACCGACAATTCAACGGTGTTCTCGAGATCGAATTTTAATCCTCTGGAGGCATTATGCGAAAATTCTTTTTACTTACTCAAATCATTATAATTTTTCTCTTGGGTTTATTTTGGGGGTGCATGGATCTCAATGTGTCGAATCCCAATTCACCGGATAAGGATAAAGCGCTCGCGAGTCCTTCCGACCTCGAAGGGTACATCATGGGTTCCTATCGACTTGTTTTTAACGGATCTCAAGCACAATTCTTCCAGAACATAACCCTCAGTACCATGGCAGACGTGCATACTTCTTCGTACGGCAATTGGGGTATGCAAGAATGTTCATCCGAGCCGCGGGTAGCTTTTCCTAATGGCCCGGGGTTTGGATATAGTGGTGATTTCTATTCCCCCTGGCAGGGAACCTACCGTGGTATCGCACAAGCTCACGATGGCATTGAGATTATCAAGGCTGGTACAAAAATCGTGGATGTGAATAATGTAAACCAGACCACACGGACGCTTGCCTGGGCATATTTTGCACGAGGTATTGCCTACGGATGGCTCGCAATGAATTATGACCAGGGGTACATACTGGAAGGAACCATCACGCAGGCTACCAAGCTTCCACTAAAGCCGTACACTGAACTTTTAAAGGCTGCATTGGCGGATCTGGATGAGTGCATAAAGATTTGTGCAACAACATTTACCATTCCCAATTCTTCTACCGTTTGCAATGGCCTCACCATTACCAACACCGACCTCAAGAAGATTTGCTATTCTTATAAAGCTCGATACAGAGCTTGTGTGGCGCGTACCGTTGCGGAACGTGCTGCGGTGGATTGGGCTACAGTCATTGCAGATGCTCAAAATGGAATCACGACCGATTTCGCTCCTGTTGGAGACAACATCTTATTCTGGGAATATGGGAAATATTATGGAAGCGATCCTTCCTGGACGCGAACAGATTATAAACTCATTGGCATCACGGATACATCGGGCGGCTATCAGGCGTGGCTGAACACACCTCTTACCTCACGGTCTGAGTTCCTTATTAAATCAGCCGATAAGCGAATTCATCTTCCCGGTGATAACACAAAGGACGGTACCGATTTTGGCGTAGCAACTGCTTCTCCTTTTCCGCCAGATCGTGGCACTTACCACCACTCACGGTACTATCATAAACGGTATAGCTACTTCAGGCCTCAATATCTTGGCCCAATGCCCGTGTTTATCATCCCCGAGATCGATCTGCTAATTGCGGAAGGTAAATTAAGGGCCAATGATAAAGCAGGGGCAGTCACTTTGATTAATAAGACGAGAGTAACGCGAGGTGGACTGAAAGCGTTAACCGGAACCGAGGCTACGGATGAAATTATGAAGTGGTTAAAATATGAGAAGCTGATTGAAACGATGACAACCGCAGCCGGATTGGTGTTTTGGGATCGGCGCGGATGGGGCGATCTGGTGACAAACACACCCGTTCAGCTTCCGATTCCAGGTCGTGAACTGGATATTATCGTAATGACAAATTATACATTTGGCGGCGGTGGAGCTTTCTCGGCACCCAAAATCAATTTTGGCCCGATTAAAGTAATCCCGTTCTAGAGACCTGGCCGAAAAGTGACTTTGCCACTGAGTCACAGAGAGCACAGAGATAGTCTTTTTGAAATATTGAGGATATAATAAACATTTATTGATCTCAGTGAACTCTGTGTCTCCGTGGCGGACTTTTCGACCGGCTCTCTAGAAACTTGGACGAAAAGTCCAACCACAAAGGACACTAAGGATGCGAAGAATAAAAAGAAAAAGGAGTAATGGAAATTTAAATTAATTCAACAGTTTTTCCTTTATGTCCTTGGTGAAC
>JAZDJN010000010.1:0-84822 GCA_043803945.1 bacterium
CTGTCGCAGCCTCCTTACTTTTCTGTCTGATACCATTCGACCTGACTCCTGATTGTGGTCAAATAGTATACTGCCTTTTCAGGCTGCGAGGTGGGTAATTCTAATTGTCGCCAAGGAGTATCTCTAAATGTCGTCAATCAGGCTAACTGATGATATCGTTCAAGCACCTCTTTTCCGATTTCATCATTAGCTGCTCGTTCAAACGCCTCTCCAAGTTCAATCTGCTCCTGCTCTGAAAGCATCCGCTCACTCATTGGAAAAAGAATGTCATTCTCTTATTTGTGGTGATAGATAAATGCGCATTCTCTTACCGAGTGATACCACCTCATTAATCGTTCGGTCCATACTCCTGAACCTGGCCCCGTTGGTGTTGATATAACGGCGAATCGATATTGGAGAAGCGGCGTAAATATTCTTCACCTGAGATGCTGTTTCTCCAATGGCCAGTGAGCATTGCAAGCCCGGTAATAGCAATGAATACACCGGCTGTTAGTAAGCCGAAAATCCAAGAAGGAACCGGTTTCTCACCCTGTTTTGTCCGAAGCTCCAGTGTGTTTTTCACCAGGCAGACTTCTATGCAACTGTAACACGCCGTGCACTCATCACTCCACACTCGGTTGACTGCATGGATTTTAATATTTGTCGGACACATCTTCGTACACAATTGACAATCCGTGCATGTCTCTTTCCGTCGTGTGATCTTTAAGGGGCTGAAGAAACTGAACACTCCAAGTAATGCACCATAGGGACAAAGATACCGACACCAGAAATTTTTAATGACGACCGACAGCAAGATAAGAATGAGTATCGTCCATAATGCAAATGAACTGATTTCGGCAAAGAACAGATACATCTTGACATCTGCCATTTTATTGTATGGACTATAAAGGAATGCTGCTAAACTCGGGAGATCCATTGGCCAGATCGAGAATGTGAAAAAGAACAACAGGAGATATTTCAGCGATCGCAACGGGTAATCAAGCCACCGGTTGACAATGAGGTTTTTCTTGAAGAGTTTTTGACCGAACATCCAGAGCGACTCGCTCAAGGTGCCCACCGGACAAAGCCAGCTGCAGAATGCTTTCTTCAAGAAGAATCCGGTTGCCAGAATCGCAATAAAAATGAATATAGTGTAAAAAAAATCATCGTAATGAACGATACTCAGGTTTGCGCATCTCCTGAGCAACTTCTGCGATATTCTTATTCACAAGCATTTTATAAATTGATTCACGAATCGCTCCCCAATGTTCGTGGACAGCGCATGGATTCTTTCCTCCACAGTCAGGAAAACCCACCACGCACTTAGTAGAAAAATCTATACCATCAATAGCCTCAACGATGTGAAAGAGTGTTATATCTTTCGCCGCCATTCCAAGTGCAAATCCCCCAGTGGGACCTTTTAAGGATGAGAGTAAACCCTTACGTGCAAGGTCCTGTAAAATTTTTCCGAGAAAATGATACGGGATCCCAAGTTTCTCAGTCATCTCTTTGATTGAGGTCATCTGCCCTTCTGGTTTCAGGGCAAGATAGGACACTGCTTGAAGCGCATATTCACATTGTCTGCTAAAAAGGATACTCATCTCATTTCCAGATATCTTTGTCTTAAATTACAATATCGACCTCCATTTGTCAAGAAAAATATTCTCCCAATTTCTTCATTCTGGAGAAAGAATCGAAAAGCTCTTTGCATGGATAGGAAACTTCAACCTCACTCTCTCCAAAAATTTGAAATCGGCAAATAAAGTCAATAAATACCGTATGAATTCAATGGCGATAATGCAATTCCAAAGGAGAACTCTGGCATAGGCATTGCCTTTTACCCAATACTAAAGGGATCCCATTTTATCGGTTTTTAGACTTTTTTTTGTACACTTGGTTGGGATGGTGAATCACCCATTCCCTGTATCTTCTATTATTCTTACATTCTTGAGGAGTTCATATGGCAAAATATAAAATTGCATGGTTACCCGGCGACGGAATCGGCATCGAGGTACTCGCCGCGACAAAGATTGTATTGGATAAAATCGGATTAGATGCTGAATACACCCACGGCGATATCGGCTGGGATTTCTGGTGCAAGGAGGGCGACGCTTTCCCGCAGCGAACAATCGATTTGTTGAAGAATGTCGATGCAGCACTCTTTGGAGCGATCACATCGAAACCCGTGAAAGCTGCTCAATCTGAGTTGATCCCGGAGCTGCAATCGAAGGGGCTCACCTATCGCTCACCAATCGTCCGAATGCGGCAGCTCTTCGATCTCTATAATTGTCTCCGGCCATGCAAAGCATATCCGGGCAATCCTCTGAACTTCAAGGAAGGAATTGACCTTGTTGTGTTCCGCGAGAATACAGAAGATCTCTATGCCGGAGTCGAGTTTGCCCCGGTCCCTCAGGAACTCATCGATACATTGACCAGGCTCGCCAAACCTTTTGCCCATTTCGCCAAGGTGGCTCCCGATCAGTTCGCTATCTCATGCAAGATAAACACAAAAGCAGGATCACTCCGGATCGTCCGCTCTGCATTTGAGTTCGCACGCAAGTTCAGTCGTAAGAAGGTGACAGTCGTGCATAAGGCAAATGTCGTTCGTGCTACCGACGGGCTCTTTCTTGAAGCGGCAAAAGAAGTCGCCAAGGAGTATCCCGAAATCAAAATGGACGATGCCAACATTGACGCAATGACCATGTGGCTGCTGAAGAATCCTTTCAACTACGATGTGCTCGTGGCACCGAATTTGTACGGAGATATTATTTCCGACCTCTGTGCACAGATGGTCGGCGGTCTTGGATTCGGATGTTCCGGGAACATTGGAGAGAAGCTTGCGGTGTTCGAACCGACCCATGGTTCAGCTCCGAAATATTACGGCATGAACAAGTGCAATCCTCTCGCCACCATCCTTGCGGCCAAGATGATGTTAGATTGGCTGGGGGAGACTGACAAAGGTGTAGCACTCGAAAAAGCAGTGGCCGAGGTAATCAAAGAAGGAATAGTTCGAACGTATGACATGGGCGGATCGAACTCCACGACAGAAATGGCAGTGGAAGTAACTCAGAAACTGTAAGAGTACGAGAATTGAAGATGAGGCTGACCATAAAGTATTTTCTGGTGCGAAGGCGTCCCCGCCAGACTGCATGGCGCCTGTCTGCCAAAGCGGCAGCGCAGGCAGTGGTTGGCTCGCCAAGCATATTAGTTTCGCTCTTTCCCTCGGCGACCTGCCCGGTATGACTGATCCTATTGAGCAGACGGAGACGCCTTCGGGTTAGCGTTATATTTTCTTATTAGTCATCCTCCAACGTATAGCTCTCACTGACAACCTATGAACAACATCATTATTCATGAAGTTGGCCTGCGCGATGGTTTGCAGATGGAAAAGCAGACCGTACCAACCGAACAAAAAATCAAATGGGCGGATGCTCTGATATCGGCAGGAGTTGATATTCTCCAGCTCGGATCGTTCGTTCACCCGACGAAGATGCCGCAGATGGCGGACACTGACGAGCTCTTCAAATACTTCACACAGCAAGGGCGCAAACCGGAACGGGTCACTCTCTCAGGCCTTGTGCTGAATGAAAAAGGACTCGAACGCGGCGAAGCATGCGGCGTTGAGATGTATTGCATGGGTGTTTCGGCGAGTGAAACCCACAGCCAGAAAAATACCGGCATGTCGACTGCAGAAGCAACGCAACGGATTATTACAGCGGCAAAGGCGGCACTCTCTGCCGGCAAGCGAGTACAGGTTTCTGTCCAATCGGCTTTTGGCTGCGGATTCGAGGGTGCCATTCCTCACGAACGAGTACTTGGCATCATCAGAAATTATCTCGATGTGGGATTGAAGAATATCAGCCTTGCCGACTCCGCAGGTCACGCCCATCCGGAGCAAGTCACGAAATTATTTGCTGCAATCTTTTCCCTCGATCCCGCGATCGAAGCGACCTGCCATTTCCATAACACCTATGGATTAGGAATGGCGAACTGCTACGCTGCGATGGATATTGGTGTGAAGTACTTTGAAACTTCTCTGGCGGGATTAGGAGGATGTCCATTCACGAAAGTAGCCGCTGGTAATGTCTGCACTGAGGATTTCGTCAACGCTCTTCATCGAACAGGCAGGAGAAGAGATATCGATCTTTCAAAGCTGATCCTGACCGCGCAAGACCTTGGTGCATTTTTTCAGCGTGATATGCCGGGCCTTGTCCATAAAACAGGCGGATTAGGGTACTAATGTTTTTTCTTATCTATTGAGCCACAGAGGCACTGAGCACACAGAGAAGAAATTTCTAAAGACTAATTTCACTATTATGCTCTGCGTTCTCTTTGTCTCAGTGTCAACTCCAATGTATGCTGAGCTATAAAATTTTTCATTTTTAGCTTTTAATTTTTAATTGACCATAGGTATCATATGAAGCTCTTAGAAGGTATTCGTGTTCTTGACCTGACCAATGTGTTGTCGGGTCCATTTGCAACGTTGCATCTGGCGCTGGCCGGAGCAGAGGTTATCAAGATCGAAAATCCCACCGACGGCGATCTTGCCAGGAAACTTGGCTGCGTACCGAAGTACAATCAGATGCTGATGGGGACCAGTTTTCTTGCACAGAATGCAAACAAGAAATCTCTCACCTTGAATCTTAAAGCCCCGGAGGGGAAAGAAATTTTCAAGAAACTCGTGAAGACAGCAGATGTCGTGGTTGAAAATTTCCGGCCTGATGTCATGACTCGCCTTGGTCTCTCCTATAAAGTTCTTAGCGAGATCAATCCAAAGATCATCTATTGTGCAATTTCAGGATTTGGCCAAACAGGTCCGGATGCACTCAAACCTGCCTACGATCAAATTATTCAAGGATTAAGCGGAGAGATGGCAATCAACGGCGATGAGCGATTAAGTCCGCTGCGAGCCGGTTTCCCGGTGTGCGATACGGTTGGCGGATTAAATGCCGCATTTGCCATTATGGGCGCTCTCTACTATCGGCAGAAAACCGGAGAGGGGCAGTTTATCGATGTCGCACTCCTCGATTCCATCATGCCGCTGATGGGCTGGGTCGTCGCAAATCTGATGATTGGCGGCCAGCAGCCGGTGCTGATGGGGAACGATAACTTTACGGCAGCTCCTTCGGGTGTCTTCAGGACGAAGGATGGATTCATCAACATCGCAGCGAATAAGCAGGATCAGTGGGAATCTGTCGCCGATGTGCTCGGTGTTCCGGAATTGAAAACCGATCCGCGCTTCCAGGAACGCGACACGAGGAAAAAGAACCGGAAAGAACTGACACCGCTCCTCGAAGCAACCCTCACCCAGAAAGAGACAGCAATTTGGGTCGACGAACTGAATACGAAAGATGTGCCAGCCGGCGCTATCCTCTCCCTTAACGCTGCAGTCACACAAGAGCAGGTGAAACACCGGCATGCCTTCGGTAAAGTGACTGTCGATGGTATCGGGGATCTCGAGCTTTTCAATATGACTGCAAAATTTTCCAAGACACCCGGTGTTGTGGAGGCACCGCCCCCCAAGCTCAGTCAGCACACCAAAGAAGTATTGACAGGACTGGGATATTCGGAAGAAGAAATTACGAAGTTTAAGGAAGCAAAAATCATTTAACGAAAGGAGATTCCAATGGGAATGACTGTTGTTGAGAAAATTCTTGCTCGTGCATCAGGCTTGCCATCGGTGAAAGCAGGCGATGTTGTCGAGCTGAAAGTCGATCTCGCAATGTCACATGAAAATGCCGCACTCGTGATCAGCCAATTTGACGAGATTTATAAAGGTACGGATCTGCCTGCAGTAATTTGGGACACTTCAAGAATCAGTATCATTTTTGATCATCGTGTCCCGGCCGAATCACCGAAAACTGCATCGAATCAAAAAAAGATTCGAGACTATGTCGGTGCACAGGGCATCGCGAAGTTTCATGACATTCGCGGCGATGTTGGCGGCATCTGTCATCAGATCCTTCCGGAGAATGGATATGTGAGGCCGGGCTTTGTCGTGGTCGGAACCGATTCACATACAACAAGCCATGGTGCTCTTGGTGCATTCGCGTTTGGTATTGGAGCAACCGAAATGGCAAGTGTCTGGGCGCTTGGCAGCGTGATGAATGTCGAAGTGCCGGCAACCATTAAAGTTGTTGTCAAAGGAACGTTTAAAAAATTTGTCGGGCCCAAAGATTTGATCCTCCACCTCGTCGGTACGCTCACGGCGGAAGGAGCGAATTTTAAAGTCATCGAATTCCACGGCCCCGCCATCAAGAAAATGTCGACATCCGGTCGTCTCGTCATCTGTAATATGACGGTTGAAGCAGGAGCCACCTCCGGCATCGTGCCCGCTGATGAAGAGACAGTACGGTATCTCAAGAAGGAAGCAGGCGTGAAAGCAAAGCTGACATTGGTTAAACCTGATAAAGATGCCGGCTATGAACAGGTGATAACCATTGATGTTTCAAAACTCACGCCTCAGATTGCATGCCCTCATACAGTGGACAATGTGAAGCCGATCAAGGAAGTTGTCGATACAAAGATCAACCAGATCGTTATCGGATCCTGCACGAATGGCCGACTGGATGACCTTGAAATAGCTGCGAAAATATTGAGGGGAAAAAAAGTTGCAAAAGGAACGCGCATGCTTGTCTTCCCGGCATCAGGCCGTATTTATAATAAAGCCCTGGCAAAAGGGTATATCGGCGAGTTTATGAAAGCCGGTGCCGTGGTAATGAATCCCGGCTGCGGACCGTGTCTTGGAGTTCATGAGGGTGCTTTGGGTGACGGCGAGGTTGCTCTCTCCACCACCAATAGAAACTTCAAAGGCCGCATGGGTAATCCGAATTCCGAAGTGTACCTCTGCTCTCCTGCTGTTGCAGCGGCATCGGCGATTACAGGAGTTATTACAGATCCAACGAAGATGAAAGGAGGAAAGTAAGAGTATGGCAAAGGTCGTCTATAAACTTGGCGCTGATATCTCCACCGATATCATTTATCCCGGCCGGTATATGGCTACAGTGCTTCCGACGGAAACTCCACAATTCGCATTTGTCGACATCAAAGAATTGAACGAGAAGCTGAAAGCTAAACAAATTCCGCCTGGCAGTGTAATCGTTGCCGGAAAGAATTTCGGCTGCGGATCTTCACGCGAGCAGGCAGTCTCTGCTCTGAAAGGGTATGAGCTGATTATTGTCGCTCCGAACTTCGCGCGGATCTTTTTACAGAACGGCATCAACCTCGGGCTCCGGACAGTCTCGTGCCCCGGTATCGAAGCGAATGAAGGGGATGAACTTGACGTGACGGAGACTGAAGTAATCAATAAGACATCCGGTAAGACCTTCCACATCGAGCCGCTGCCGAAAGCCCGGCAGGCAATTGTGGAAGCCGGCGGATTGATTGCTTACACACGGAAGCGAGTGATTGAAAAAGCTGGCAAAGCCGCTTCGTAGTCCATAACTTCATTAACTAAACAACCCCTTCCCGGAGATTCGTGGAGGGGTTTGCTTATTCGTGGTTGAGAATAAACAGATCCCGACTTAAGAAATGTCAGGATGACTGCATAAGACGCAGTCATTTCACTAGCATCATTGCTTTGCGGGCGATTTGTTTAGTACCGGAGTTCTCGGTTGTTGTGAGCACATAGATGTACGCCCCACTGGCATAGCGCGAGGCATCGAACGTCTCCTTGAAATACCCTGCCGCCTTCTCCGCATCCACCAGCGTTGTTACCTGCTGACCAAGCATGTTGAAGATTCTCAGATTGATGTGTGCTTCTTTCGGCAACTGATACGCAATGGTCGTTGACGGGTTGAACGGATTCGGATAGTTCTGGAACAGCTCAAACGTCTCCGGCGGCGAGACCTTTATCGCAATCTCCTTCTCCCATCGGTTGCCATCTTTCGAGGTGATGACAAACTTCAGCTTTGTGTCGCTCCCCACCGGCGCTGAGTTGTCCAGAGAGAAACTGAACGTGACGGGCAGCTCCTGCTTTCCTTTTAGCAGCGCTAAAACTTGTTTCTGTTGTGTATAGCTTACCCAGGCTGGCACATCGACCACCTCGATCGATATCGCTGTGAGTGCTTCGGAAGAGGAGTTGCTGATTGTTAACTCGATAGTATTCCCTTTCGAGGCAAAGGGGATGGTATAGATCTGCTGTGCGGTGGTGACGGTTGCCAGCAGAAGCAAGAGCAAAAGTGTTTTAGGCATGTCGTTTTCTCCCTTGACTATCATCATTCTCTGAGCTGAGTTCTACTTCACCTTGTTTGCAGAGGGTAGTTGTCGTAGTACATAGTCTATAACGGGTATCAAAATGTCATATCCCTCTTTTGTGAGAAAGCGTTTCGGATTGGCGGGGGTCTTCTTATACTCTGTCAGCAGTTTCTCTTTCACCTGTGTCAGTTCTTTGGCACAATTCACCGAGTCGTTCCGGACGAGGTGTTTTTTTGCATTCTCCAATCCGTTATCCAGTTCATTCACAAAGTTCTTGTCACCCAGCGGGCCATTGGCAGCGCAGCGATGTTTGGCGGCGATGAGGGTATCTAGCAGAACGCTTACCTTAAGTTGAAGTATCGGGAAGGTGAGAATATTGGATGTATCGCTGCCGGTGACAACGGCAACTTGAGCCGTTCCTGCAACAGCAACATCAGCGGCAAGGATGGTGGCCTGCAAGACACTATCGGAAATGCATATTGTTGTCCGTGCCGATTGGTTCCATATGATCGTGGAGCGACTCGAAAAGTTCTTTCCATTGACAGTAAGAGTAAACGCTCCATTGTTCGAAAGCCAATATAAAGGATTCAAAGAATTGATGCTTGGCACCATATCTTTCGGTAGCTCGATAATAAGCTGTTCGACATCTTTCTTCAACAACTCAAAAGCCTTCCCGGAGATGTTTGTGACACTGTCGCTCCGGAGTTCAGTAAGAGCACTGGTCAGGCTTGATCGTGCAGCGATGTAATCTTGAGATTGGATTTGTTGACCTAAGTCCGTGAAGAGATTGATATATTTATCAGCGATGGACTGAGTATATATCCAATTCATTTTTCGCATAACGGCAACATCCTGGATGAGACTTCTTGCCGAGACGAGTTTCCTAAAACTATTTGGTGCATTCGGATCGCTGTGGAAAATAAATTCGAAGGTGATAGTGCTGTCTTTTTCTATCGGAATTGTATTTAGCTCGTAATCTATAGCTCTCTCTGAGAAATCGGTGTATACACCGATGCAAAGATGAAAAGTATCTCTCTTAGCACCATATAAATGAATCAAGAACTTTCCTTCATTCTCAAGTGAATAGAAGTAGTATGCAAACTCCATCCAATAATCTGGCTCAACGGCTGGATCTACACTTCCATAACTTTGAAAAGAAGCATATGAGGCATTAGGAATCTCGTCATAACGTTTCCATTTGGTTGAATCGGGCTCGCCTCGCGGGTCTGCTCCACACCTGTTTCCAATAGAATCAGTAAATACAAAACTAACTGACGTAGAGGTGGTGGCACCCATAAGTACTTGATTCTGAGCTGTTGCACAAGATAAGAGAATAGTAATTTGAACAAACAGCAGGATGATGTTTCGCATTGTTCACCTCTATTTTTTCAATTTCCTTTTGTAATAATTTGTACATAAGAATAAAATATATTTCGATACTGACTTAATGTGCTACTTTCTGTATATGAAGGATCTATAATTCTATATTCTCCGCTTGTGGTTTTTGAAGTTACGATAACCCAATGGCTACGATCGGATTTTTCATTCCATACTGATACTATGACTGGCCCTTTTATCAATGCTTGGTCTAATTTTGAGTGTGACGTAGATGGCGTATTTTTTGTATAGCCATCTAATGTATTCGGTACAATCACGATGCCCCTACTTGATTTTCTAAAATAATCTTTCATACGCCACCAAAGAAGAGCAGCATAATCAAAACATTTATTTTCAGGAGCTTTAAAAATGATATTCAATTCTCTGGGATTTGTGTTAAATCCAAGTGCATTCAACACCATTGCCACACAAGTCAATGCACACCCTTTAGAACCAATAGTAGTGCCCTTGGAATATCCTAGCGTATCAATATTCCAAGATGTGTCTGTTTGTCGAAAATATTTTGCCAGGCTATTCGGATTGTTCACTAGAACGGCTCCTTGCGCTAAAATGTTTTCCCCTCCTGAAACCATTACGCCTATACCCACAGGCCATAGCGGAGGGACAGTTCCATCGGCAACAAATTTTATTTTTCCCGCACTAATATTTTGAAATGGAACGCCCGAGAATGTCTTTCCACTTCCTCCATCACCGTTGGTCAGGTTTCCATATTCCTGGTCGTCGGGTAATATTCCAATGGCGAATGTTTCAATTTTACTGGGTGTTATAGTTTTCTTCTTTTGATATGCAGAAACACTAAGTGTGGAGGATTCACTCGTTTGTATTTCTTGAGGATTCCAACGAACAGATAAAGAATCAAATTTATTGTTTTGTATCACCACACTGCCGCTCGGCACGGGGCAGTCATTCATCAGCAGACGCTGCTGGATAGCTTGGGCAAGGCGCATGGCACGCGAGCTGCTTTGTGCTGCTTGCTTCGATAAGCCTTTTCCTCCTGTCTGATGTTTCACGGCTATCCCTGCTTCACCGCCTCCCGCTATCGCCTCAACCACAATCCCTACGCTTATCGAATCCACACTGAGTGTGTCGGCGGCTATAAAATATACCGGTTGTGTGACAGAGTACAACTCCGTCCCCTCTGTCATCCCTGCCATACCATTTCCCCGTAGCTTGCCATACTCGCTATTCGTTATCAGCCATACATTGAACAGTTGATCGGCTGCATATTCCTCTAACGTCCCGCCATCCTTTAGTTTTTTGAACGATAACCTCGTTGTATCACCGGGGGAGAGTCTGGATCGCTCAAAATCTATTCGAGCACATTCCACCTTCTTTATTACTGTTACCCTCGCAATCCCATACTCAATTTCTTGCTCCCCTGAACCGTCACCCTTCACTACCGCAATGTAAATACACACTTCGACACTATCGGGCATCGGTATCTCTTCCTCTGCCTGAAACCAGACCTGTGGTGAAAAACCCGTGATCCTATCTCCCGTTGAAGAACCATCCATTGCAGTCAAATGACCGGCGTCATAATTTTTCGCTATAGCAAACATAATCATGCAATCTTGCGGAACTGGAACAATTTCACCTCCCGGTAACCTTTGCTTCACATCAAGAAGTGATCGCTCACCGAATGTTATCTTGCCTGGATCCACGGTGATTGCCAAAGTATTGGGGACGATAGAGACGCTCATCGTGTCTGGAAGGATTTCTGCACTCGATGAGCTGACACAGATCGTGACCTCTTCCCCGCCTCCCATTGGCTCCCTGCCCGTTGCTTCTAATAGAACTCTTGCACTTCCCTCGATCGATGGCTCAATATTTTCAAGTACGTTTCCCCCTCCCTGGTGTGTGGCAGAGTATAACCCCACCAGGTCGCCGCCCTGAATCACCTCAAATCTATACTTCTCACCCGGTGGCAGTGCAACAGGATCACCGTCAAGATACGCTTGAGCCATGATCTGTTCGCTCTCTCCATGCACTATCAACATTGGTTCCATGGTGAGTTTGAGTTTAGGCTTTGGAAACACCGGCGGTACAATTTGAAATTGATTTATCGCAACCAGACTGTTAATCTCAGCAGAAACAACAACCGTAGCACTCGAACCGGCGCCTATACTATCCACCGCAATAAATTTTACTCCACTGATATCACCCAATAATTTCGATACTGTATAGCCAAGAGGAGATCCGGTATCGGAATAGAATTGTCCGTACTCTCGTCCATCGATAATCGTCAACGTGACGGGGTCATGTGCCACATCGAATGGAATACCCGAACATCCCACGGCAGGATATACCGAAAAGGAATTTTCTCCCGAAGGTGAAATAGTCGTCCTTCCAATATCCAGCCCGACCCGATAGATAGACGGCAATGTATATCCATCCAGTCGCACGATCGACATAGGAGGACTACCCCAACCATAGTATGGAGGAATAGTAACCGTTGTATCATGGTCGGAACTGCCCGGAGCAATTACTTTGACATTGACAACCGCCGAGGTTGGCCAGCCGTAGTGGAAAATACGTAACTCATAATCTCCGTTAGAGGTGTATGACACCTCATAAACACGATACGTATCTCCAGATCCAACTTCTGTATATGCTCCGCTACAATCGCAAAATGCCCAAAAGCCTATAGGTGTGCCAGCCGAGAATTCCAAACGCACAGTGAGAACGTTGGTAGTCGTGGTGGTCATGATAGCCGCGGCTGCCTGAGGCTTCGGGCTCAGGATAACCTTTTCGCGAATCTTCACCTGGGTAGTAAGCTGGGATAGGAACGTTAAAATGGAAAGCGTTACTAGAAAGAGAATCAAGTAGATGTTCTTCATGCGAGACCTCCCGAAGGTCTACGGTGATGAGTGGATGGGTTAAACGTTACGGTGCAAGTATACCTTTTTTTTTTACGATAAACGCAAGAGATGGAATAATTAATTTTCGATTGCAGGTAAAACGAAATCGATCCCGGCTTTCGCTGAGACCATCTACCATTTTCCCCTCCACAAATTCACACAATAAAAAATTCAGTCATTTCACCAGCATCATCGCCTTGCGGGCAATTTGTTTGGAGCCGGAGTTCTCAGTTGTTGTGAGAACATACACATACGCCCCGCTTGCATAGTGCGAAGCATCGAACGTCTCCTTGAAATATCCCGCCAGCCTCTCCGCATCCACCAGCGTTGTTACCTGCTGACCAAGCATGTTGAAGATTCTCAGATTGATGTGTGCTTCTTTCGACAACTGATACGCAATGGTCGTTGACGGGTTGAACGGATTCGGATAGTTCTGGAACAACTCAAATGTCTCCGGCGGCGAGACTTTAATTGCAATCTCTTTCTCCCATTGACTCCCTTCGTTTGTTGTGATGGTGAATTTCAGTTTCGTTTCACTCGCTACCGCTGCCGACTTATCGACAGCGAATATTACTGAAACCGATAATTCTTGATGCGGTTTGAGCAAAGCAAGTGTTTGAGATATCGAAGAGCATTTCACCCATTCCGGGTGTTCCGTCATTCGTACTTCGATGTTTGACATTGCATCCCTGGTTTCATTGACAACCGTTAACTCTATGGTGTTGTCCGATGATCCAAATGGAACCGTATGGACGACAGCTTTTACATTTTCTGCTGGTTTGGTATTACCTTCAGACAGTTTTTCAGTTCCTTCCCGGGTCATCTCGATTTCAGTTCTCGGGCATCGTCTCTGCTGTTGCCATTGATCAAAGAATTCTTTCGTTAATATTCGTTTGGGAGCGGAGCCGCCTTGAACGACAGGCTGCTGGCTGTAAGCAAATTGCATTATGAGGAACAATCCGATGATAAAATTTCGCATACGATATTCCTCCCTACAGTTTTGAGATAAGATACTCGGCGTTGTATTTCAACAGGGCGTATGCTTCAGAGGTGATCTGGTTTTCTTGTTTGTTCAGAGCTTCGACCTCATTCACAAATGCTTCGAGAATATTTCTTGCTGTCTTTGTATTCCCCTTCTGTAGTTGTTGTCTGGCATTCTCGAGTTTTTGATCGAGGCTTGTCGTGATTCCCTTGTTTAGAATCCAATCAAGCTCAATAGCCTGGTGTTTATAAGTAATGAGAGTATCAATCCAGTTAATCGGTATAAATTGACTAGATGGATCTACGGGGCCGATAGTTTTCCCCTTCACAGAATTATCATAAATATCTTTTGTACTAATTGGACCATTGTTACCTTGTACAAAGAATAATTGAATACCTGGTAAGGCATTTGTTGTGAATGAAAAACTAGAGTCAACATCTGATTGTGCCATCAGGTTTTCCCCATCCAGATCTTCCCAAATCAACAATGGCTTCTTCTCCGATAAAATAAATTCCCACTTATCCCTCCCTGTCACATTGAATATATTATTCGTTCCTCTTACGAGCACAAAATTCTCAATTCTCTGTATACTCTCGGAAGAGTTAATTAGTCTATAGGAAAATTGAAAAGAATCTTCATACTTCGACACTTTTGATCTGATTGTAACAATTACTTTGTTTTTTGGCAGTGCGGTAATTTGCGGTGGTACACATCTAGAATACAATTGACCATTCCAACAATATGTAACTGCTACCGTGCTGTCCGAATATAAATTTTCTTGCAACCGTCCTTGTATTTCTTTTATACCGTCTCCATCCTTGTCGACTATTTCTAAATCGTCGCTAAATGATGCTATCTCTGAATGCCCTTCTGAGTCAAAGGAATTGAGCAGTTGTCCTACCTGGCCATCCCATCCAGCAATCCAAATATATCTATTTCCCCCTCGTATCCCTTCTTCCCAATAGCAGACAAGCTCTACCTTACCATCTCGATTGATATCTGAAACAGTAACATAACCTGCTGTTGCAACATCGAAGCTGTTGATCAATGTATCAAGATGCCAAATGATTTGATTATCCTTAAAGATTCCAAAAAATCCCCGTGGATAGCCATCATTCTCCTGAGGTTTCGCCTCTGCTGTAAAAAGATAACAATGATTCAAAGTTCCAAAGGGATTTTCAATAGAGTATTGAGAGACCCGGTTTCTTCCAATTGCACTATCTACGTTAATCAGATCTGTCACTCTATATTTTTCATCGCCATAAATTGAATTAATGGCTCTGTTTATTCTCTCATAATCATTTTGTAACACACCTGGATTCATTTGTGCAATCGCAAGCACAGGGAAAATAATGAGAAAAAGCATAGTTGTTGATTTATTCATAAGAACCTCATTATTGGTTTTGTGGTAGATAATGTAACACTTTTCTCATTACTCCATTTCGATACCACTCATTTGGATTCCATTTATAATAAACGATAAATCTAAAGCTTGTTTCAAAACCTGCAGGCCAATCACCGGTTTCTTCAAGAGCGTAGCCTAAATATCTTTCCAATAGGGACTTCTGATATTTTAATGAAAGCTCCATAATTGCAGTCGTAACATTTAGCTCTTCAGGGAGATGTTGTCGATCACTTGGATACCTGCGTGCCAAAGCTGTAGTATAGAGCATCTGAAGCAATCCATATGAACTAGCTATGCGCGTTTGAGCTTTGACATTTTTCAAGCCACCCTTCCATTTATCCCGTAGAAACACAACAATTCTTTCATTCGCTTTAGAAATGGCTATAGATGAATTATACGTTTCGAGGAACTCATTGAGATACTCTCTATATTTATTTGTCAAAGTACTATAAGGAGAAAAGTTCATAGAGCCATCGGTATTACGTATTCCATATAATCGGTGAGATTCATCGTTAATATCATTCACTAATTGTGAATGATCGTAGACCATATCCCAGACTGTTTTATTTGGATATGGATACTCTATCGTACGAACATTTTGATGTTGTGGTATGGGAGGATCATTTACGGGGCTTTCTCTAACAAAAAACGGATTTGTCACCATAGCAATAACACCGGGCCAAAATTGAACAGTATATGGTTCATATCGATAAGATGGATTGAATCGGTTACCGTGATGATCTGCTTCCTGCTCCATCTGTCCCTTTATAAAGTGCGGTGGTACACCATATTTTCCACCATACGAAATACAAATTGAATCGATGTCTATCTCATTATTGAATACATCTCTTGACAATTGATATGTTGGATTTTGCCCTGGCGTGAGTAACCTGGTTGGCTTCGTGACCTTAATTGATATGCTCGTTGTCAAGTTTTGATAAATTGCTGTCAGCTTCACCCTGAAAGTTTTATCTTTCTCCCAATATCGTCCAACAAGCCTTATCAAGCCATTAGGCAAGCCTGCTCCCTCTGGCTTTTTTTTCTCCCAATACACCCCGAGTTTTTCATCTCCTTCTACTTTCTGTACGGCACTGTTACTCCACACTCCTTCAGATGAAATGCCTTCGGCAGGTAAAATAGGATTAGATGTCTCTTCTATCTCTAACTTATCACCTCTTAATACTGTATAGTAATACTTCGTCTCACCAAGAAGAATTTCATTCTCCTTGTTCCCCTTCACCAATACACCTCTTCCCGTTTTATTCCAATCCCAATCATCAACGATTTGAACAATAATCCGTGCCGTGCTGTCAAGCGATCCGCCCCCGGATGCAACAACAAGCCTGAGCTCGTTCCTTACCTGCCGGAACGGCCTCCCCCAAAGATCTGTGCCATAACTATTCCCGAGCGTATCCTGAATCACAGCAATACCGCGACCTTCGATGATTCTGATATCCATCGGCTCTTCTGCATCCTCCGTACCGCTCACAGGATCGATAAACATTCGAATCGTATCTCCATACGTAACCTCGTTCTTTTCGAACCGGACCGTATAGGCGGGCGGTGCAATCCAGGCATACACCGCTGCGTCCAGAAAATCGGCGTCAATCCAATCTTCATACTCTATATACCACATCAACCACCGTGAGTCCCACTCATAACGCGGATAGGTCTGCTGCCCAAGAAGGCTGGGTGCACCGGATATCATGGGCAGCCGAAATGTGTCTCCTGGTACGATTTCCCCCAGGTTCACCGGGAAGTTCTGCAGCGCTGCATCCATGAGCAGCGAGTCATTCTTCGAGCGAAACAACAGTCTATCGCCACTGTAGCTATTGGGAAGATATCGGGCAACGAGTGCTCCACTGAGCGGCGCAACAAAGGGGCGTTCCTGTTTCGGTGGGCCAGCATCCGAGCGGAGATCCACTGCTGTGCTTATATCGGAGTAAAGCCGAAGCGAGAAGCTGAACTTGTTGGATGATTCTCTAAACCGTACACTATAATACCCCCATTCCGATTTCAGACCGAGTGTGCCGTAAGTACCCGACGCTTCCGATTCACTGTTGATATAGTTTCCATTTTCACTTAAGAACTCGACGCTCAAGGAAAGATTGTCGCCCGGCAGAAATGAGCCTGCTTCATGTTCTTTACCAAAGAAGCCCCCTTCCAGTACATTACCCTGGAAGACTACATTGCCGATCGGGAGTGCAGTAATTCTTATGTTCGGCGTCAAACAAGACCAGCTATAAAATGTGGGACGCAGCGTAACACGACCTCCCATCGTAAAACGAAAGTATGTATATCCGGTCGAAGGCGGGATATCCCAGGTACTGGTGATTGTAGATGGTGTGAGAGATTGTGAGGATTGTGTGTTCGACTGAATCGAGATCTTTTCTTTGATTGTTACCTGAGCGTAAAGACAACACGCAAAGAGAATGATCATGGAACCGAGAATCGGCAGCTTCTTCATGCGAGACCTCCCGAAGGTCTACGGTGATTGATGGATGGGTTTAAGCCTTACGGTGCAAGTATACCTTTTTTTTTACGATAAACGCAAGGGTTGGGAAGAGTAAATTTTAACTGCGATTGAAATGAAATACACTCTTGATGTCTACAGGGACCGGTTTTATCCCATTTAGAGTTTTCCCACCCAACGATAGAATATCGCAAAAAGGGGTCTACTATTTCCTGTCTTTCCGCTACCTCTTTTGATCGATTCCAAAAAAAAGTCCCGACTCTCGCCGGGACTTTTACTCTCTAACGTCTCACTTCTTACATCTTACCTCACATTCACACCGCTTCTTTTTTTTCCGTCCGGGGTTTAACGAGATGCGCCTCAATCAATTTGAGGAGATCATTCCGTCCTTCGCCGGTCATAATGGAGAACGGGACGATGCCGTGGCAGCATCCATTGCAAATCTGGCTATTGAACCGTTCCTTGTATCCCTCCATCTGCTTCATCAGCTTGCTCTGCGGAAGCTTGTCGGCCTTGGTGAGGACCAGGAGGTAAGGAATTTCGTAGTACTCCAGCCAATCCATCATCATTAAATCGAGCGGAGTCGGCTCCTGCCGTGAATCGATGAGCTGCATCGCAAGGGCGATCGGCCCCCCCCGTTTGAGAAAATCCTCAATCAGCTTTTTCCATCCGGCACGCATCTGTTCAGGAACCTTGGCATAACCATAGCCCGGCAAATCAACAAAGTAAAACCCATTGTTGATGATATAGTAGTTGATCTCGCGTGTTTTTCCGGGAGTGGAACTGGAACGTGCAAGGCTCTTCCGGTTGCACACCTTGTTGAGCAATGAGGATTTGCCAACATTCGAGCGACCAATAAAGAGTACTTCACGGAGTTCGTTTTTGGGAAGCTGGCGTAAATCTGCTACGCCCTGCAGAAATTCAGCAGAATTTATTTTTAGCATATGATTCGACCTCTCGTCTGGGAAACAATTCTAATCCTTCACTTCGACCTCAATAGCACGATGAATTACTCAGTTTCCTTCTTCGGTTCGGTTTCCTGCGTTTCAGATGCCGGAGACTCGCTTGCGGCTGGTTCCGTCGCGGGAGCCGCATGCTCCTTTTTCTCTGCTTCAACGGATTTCGACTTCTGTTTCTTCGGTGTCTTCTTTGCTGTTTTTGCTGACTTTGCTGCTGTTTTCGATGCCGCTTTCTCTTGTCCGGTATTAAAATCAACCAATTCAAGAACTGCCACCTGGGCGCCATCGCCGAGCCGCTGGCCCAGCTTCACGACCCGTGTGTACCCGCCGGCACGTTCTGCTACCTTCGGGGCAATTTCATCGAACAGCATCGACACGGCATCGCGAGCACGAAGAAACGCAAAGACCTCCCGGCGCGCATGGATATCCTTCGGTTTCCCTTCGGATTCTTTTTTCACTGCCCGTTTTGCACGGGTGATCAGTTTCTCCACCACCATCCGCGCTTCTTTCGCCTTGGCGGTTGTCGTGTGAATCTTCTTATGGCGGATCACCGCCACACTGAGTGCAGAGAGTGTCGCTTTACGATGACTGTGCGTTCGTTTGAGTTTTCGTCCTGCTCGGTAATGACGCATACTTTAATCCTTTTCAATCCCTATTCGTTACCATCATTCAAATACTTTTCGACATCCATACCGAATGTCAAACCAAATTGATCAACAATTTCCGTCAGTTCGGCAAGTGATTTACGGCCGAAGTTCCGGAATTTCAACAACTCGCCTTCATCCCGTCGAACGAGATCGGCGAGGGTTTTGATGTTTGCCGACCGGAGGCAATTATGCGAGCGCACAGAGAGTTCGAGTTCATCGACCGGTGTTTTGAGTACCTTCCGGATCCGCGCAGACTCCGCTTCCTGTTCGCTTTCAACTTTCTCCGCTTCCGGCTCCATATCGAAATTGATGAAAAGCTGGATGTGATCGCGCAGAATCTTACCGGCGTGTGTCAACGCTTCCTGCGGAAGAATCGAGCCGTCGGTCTCAATTTCGATGGTTAATTTCTCGAAATCGGTCTGGCCGCCTACGCGTGTCGGTTCGATAAAATAATGCACGTTGCGGATCGGCGTGAAGATCGAGTCGATCGAAATCGTTCCCAGCGGCTGGTCGCTCGTTTTGTTTTCATCGGCAGACATATATCCTTTTCCCCTGCCGAGCCGGAATTCGATTTCGATGTTCGCATCCTTGTTCAGCGTCGCCAGGTGAAGCTCCGGGTTAAGAACTTCAATTTCCGCCGATGCGCTCTGGAGATCCCTTGCAACAAACTTACCGGGTCCCTTTAAGGGCACCACAACCTTGGTTGCCTTTTTGTTGATCGGCCGGATCCTGACCTGTTTCAAATTTAGAATGAGATCCGCGACATCCTCTACAACTCCCTTGATGGTGGAAAATTCATGTTGAATTCCCTCCACACGGATCGCAGTAATCGCGGTTCCATGGAGTGAGGACAGGAGTACACGACGGAAGGAGTTGCCTAAGGTGACGCCGAATCCCTTCTCGAGCGGTTGAAGAATAAACCGGCCGGAGGTGTTCGTATAGGTTGATTCATCCAGTTCGATCTTTTCAGGCATTTGTACTAATGTATTGCTCATAGATGTTTTCCCCTTTTTCTTTCCGGGGCTAGAACCTCAGGAGTATGCTTCGCATCGAGCCCGAAGTAGGTGATTGAAAATAAACTGTCTAGGAAAACAATTACTTCGAATACAACTCAACGATCAACTGCTCGTTGGCATTCAACGGCACATCAGCCCGTTCCGGAATAATCAGGAACGTACCGCAGAGCGTCGCTTTATCCAGGCTCAACCAGGAATGCATTGCTGTATCCTTCACTCTCTTCATGGAGGAGTGAATCAGTTCAAGCTTCTTACTCTTATCCCGAACCTGAATGAGGTCGCCGGGGCTGAGTAGAAACGACGGAATGTCGACAATCTTGTTGTTGACAAAAAAATGTCGGTGTATAACCAACTGCCGGGCAGATTTGCGTGAGGGCGCAAGGCCTAACCGATAAACGACATTATCGAGGCGCCGCTCGAGCAGCTTGACCAGGTTTTCACCCGTTCTGCCGGCTTGTTTGATCGCGCGTTCGAAGTAATTGTGGAATTGTGTTTCCACAATGCCATACTGTCGTTTCACCTTTTGTTTCTCGCGAAGCTGTACGCCGTACTCAGATATCTTCTGGCGCCGGCTCTGCCCATGCTGTCCCGGAGGATAGTTCCGTTTTTCCAACGGACATTTTTCTGAATAGCACTTCGTTCCTTTCAGGAACAGCTTCTGCTTCTCTCGTCTGCACAATCTGCAGTTGGCATCAATGTATCTTGCCATAGTTCTCCTATTGAATTTTCTATTTCCGATTGCCTGCGACCGACGGACTTCTTGCCCGATTCTTCGACGTCAATCGGCAATCGGCAATTGCTCTTACACTCTTCGTCGTTTCGGCGGACGGCAGCCGTTGTGAGGAATCGGAGTAATATCGCGAATGACAGAAATCTCCAATCCTGATGTTTGCAATGATCGAACCGCTGCTTCGCGTCCGGCTCCCGGTCCTTTAATGAATACTTCTACGCGGCGAAGCCCAAGATCGTACGCCTCTTTGGCCGCTGCCTCTGCAGAAACCTGAGCGGCGAACGGCGTGTTTTTCCGTGAACCTTTGAAGCCATTACGTCCCGCGGAAGACCATGAGATCACATTGCCGTAGGTATCCGTCAAGGTTACCTGAACATTGTTAAAGGTCGCTTTGACGAACGCTTTTCCGTTCGCGTCGACATGGACTTTCTTCTTCTTTTTCGTTACGGGAGCAGATGATTGCTTTGCCAAGTACTGTTCTCCTTCCGAAGGTGATCCTTCGGGTTGAATAAATAAGTATTACTTCTTCTCGATTGCCTTCTTCTTACCGGCAACGGTCTTTCTCTTGCCCTTGCGTGTACGGGAGTTCGTCCGGGTGCGCTGCCCTCGAACCGGAAGCCCTTTACGATGGCGTAAGCCGCGATAGCAGCCGATGTCCATCAATCGCTTCAGGTTCATCTGGGTTTCACTGCGCATCGCACCTTCGACCTTGTAGTCGGCCTGGATGACTGAGCGGATATTGGATACCTCTTCATCCGTCAATTCACCAATCCGTTTTGCCGGATTCACTCCAGCTTTTGCGAGTATTTCAAGCGCTGTCGATCGGCCGATCCCGAAGATATAGGTCAACCCGATATCCGAGCGTTTGTTTTTTGGAAGATCAACTCCAGCTATACGAGCCACGTACTCTCTTCTCCTAGGTTTACGTTATTATCCTTGCCGCTGCTTATGCTTCGGATTCTTACAGATCACCTGAACCACGCCCTTGCGACGGATGATTTTACATTTATCACAAATCTTTTTCACTGACGATCGAACTTTCATTACTCACCTCTCACTCTCGTTATTGCACCAACTCACTTGTACCGGTATGTGATTCGTCCCTTTGATAAATCGTACGGCGACATCTCTACAGTCACCTTATCGCCAACAAGGATCTTGATGAAATGCATTCTCATCTTGCCTGAGATATGCGCCAGGATCTCGTGACCATTATCAAGCTTCACGCGAAACGTTGCGTTGGGCAGCGTTTCCGTTATGACTCCATCAACTTTTATCGGACCTTGTTTCGCCATTCAGTGCTCGTGCACTACTCAGTTAGGATTTCTGCTTTGCCGTTGACGATTGCTATCGTGTGCTCAAAATGAGCTGATGGCTGACCATCCGTGGTCCTTACCGTCCAGCCATCGGAATCAATCTTTACTTTCCACGTCCCATAGTTAACCATGGGCTCAATGGCCAATGTCATCCCCTCCTGCAGCTTACCTCCTGTGCCCGACCTGCCATAATTCGGGACAGCGGGTTCCTCGTGTAACTCGACGCCGACACCGTGTCCAACGAGATCCCGAACAACCGAAAAGCCGTGGCTCTCGATGTGGGTCTGGATCGCAGAGGAGATATCGTGAATCCGATTCCCTGCGACAGCCTGATCGATGCCAAGGTAAAGCGATTCTTCGGTTGCCTTCAGGAGTTTCTTTTTCTCGCTGGAGACTTCTCCGATTTGAAAAGAATGCGCTCCATCGCCATACCATCCCTCTTTCTTCACACCCACATCGATCGAGAGTATTTCTCCCTCCTTCAATTCACGCTTCGAAGGGATTCCATGAACAACAACATCGTCAACCGATGTGCAGAGAGTCGCCGGATAAAGATTATCCTGTGAACGTCCATACCCTTTGAATGCAGGCTCTGCTCCGCAAGACCGAATATACTCTTCCGCGATCCGATCAAGTTCGAGGGTTGTGACACCCGGTTTAGCATACGCTCCTATGAGTTTGAGCACTTCAGCAACAATCTTACTGCTGACTCTCATCAGCTCAATTTCGCGTTTCGTCTTGATCCGAATCATCGAGAACCGGAGAGTATTAGCTCCTGCGACCTTTCATCTTACCGCTCTTCATAAAGCCGTCATAATGTCGCATCAGGAGATGCGATTCGACCTGCTGAAGAGTATCGAGCACGACGCCAACTGCAATTAATAAGCTGGTTCCGCCAAAGAACTGTGCAAAATTCCCCGACACATTACCGATATGGATCATGACGGTCGGGAGAATTGCTATGATTGCCAGGAAGACCGATCCGGGCAACGTAATTTTTGTCAAAATGTTATCAATAAAGTCTGATGTGTGACTGCCTGGACGGATACCGGGAATGAATCCACCCTGCTTCTTCATATTATCAGCAACGTCTTTTGGATTGAAGGCGATCGCCGTATAGAAATAGGTGAAGAAGATAATCATCAACGCATAGAGGATCGAATAGGTCCATGAATCATAATGAAACCATCCAGCCAGGTTGACGAAGAATTCAGATTCTGGGAACAAGCCGATGACAATACCGGGAATAAACATGATTGCCTGGGCAAAAATAAGCGGCATAACACCGGCTGTGTTGACACGCAGCGGAATGTACTGGGTGACACCACCATACACTTTTCGACCGATCACTCTCTTTGCATATTGCACCGGAATACGCCGCGTTCCCTGAGTAACGAGAATCACACCTGCCACGATAAATCCAAGAACCACCCAAACTACCATCTCAATAATGAGGTTCTTACCGCTCATGACCAATTGAATCTCATCAAAGAGTGCCGCCGGGAATCGTGCGATGATGCCGATGAAGATGATAAGTGAGATTCCGTTTCCGATCCCTCGTTCCGTAATTTGTTCACCCAGCCACATCATGAACATCGTACCAGCAGTCAGCACGATGATGGTGCTTGCATAGTAGAGTGCTCCAGCGTGAGGTACGATCGGAACGACTGAGCCGCCGACTTCTGCTGTGACATCCTGCAAACTGATTGCAACACCAATCGCCTGCAATGCTGCTATCAGCACCGTTCCATAACGGGTGTATTGAGTAATTTTTTTCCGACCATCCTCGCCTTCCTTCTGAAGTTTCTGGAAGTATGGGAAAACAGCGCCCAGCAACTGGATGACGATTGAGGAACTGATGTAGGGCATAATGCCAAGTGCAAAGATGGCAGCATTGGCAAGGGCACCACCGACGAATGTATCGTAGAGTCCAAAGAGACCGCCTTCGAGCCTCTTTGATGTTAACGCAACGATTGCTCCATCCACACCCGGAAGTGTGATATGGGCACCGATACGACAGACGATCAGGATAGCCGCAGTAAAGAGCAACCGTTCACGCAGTTCCTGAATTCTAATGATATTTCCAAAGGTCTCAGTTAATTTACTCATTTCTTCGCTTGCTCTTTTGTGAGTACGGTGACTTTCCCACCGGCTGCTTCAATCTTGGTGACAGCCGACTTGCTGAATGCATGAGCGGTCACTTCCAACTTCGTGTTCAACTCTCCAGTACCCAGTACCTTGACCGGTTCATGTTTTTTCGTGATCAAACCGACTTTATACATCACATCGGGGTTGACGATTCCGTCTTCAAACTTCTTTGCCGCGGCTCGCGTTTCAAGATTCTCAACATTGACAACCTGCACGTCGACTGCGTTTCTGCTCTTGAAGCCAAACTTCGGCACACGCCGTGAAAGCGGCATCTGCCCGCCTTCGAACCAGAGTTTAAACTTATGACCAGATCGGGATTTGGCTCCCTTATGACCCTTGGTTGCTGTTCCACCGTGACCCGAACCCTGTCCGCGTCCGATTCTTTTCACTTTTCTTCTCGACCCTTTTGCGGGGGTGAGATTACTTAAAATATCTTTTCCCATTCTAGAAATCCCCTACGTCCGGTTTGTTGACGACCGGAAATCAATTGAACTTATTTTAATTCTTCGACACGAACCAGATGACGAACAGCATTAATCATTCCGCGAATTTGCGGCGAATCATTCTTCACCACGAAGTAGTGTGGCCTGCCAAGTCCCAATGCTTTGATGGTCCGTTTGGCATTCTCTAGTTCATCGATGATGCTGCGTATCTGTGTGATCTTTATTTTCTTTATCTCTGTCATGCTTCAACTCATTATTGTTGCTGGAACAATTCCGAAAGTGTTATACCGCGGCGTTCTGCCATCATGTGCGGATCAGTAAGCATCGTTAATGCTTTCATGGTCGCCTTCACCACGTTGTGTGGATTGGAAGATCCCATCTGTTTCGTTAGAACGTCTTTCACACCGGCCGATTCAAGAACGGCTCGCACTCCGCCGCCAGCGATCAACCCGGTGCCGGGCGACGCGGGTTTGAGAAGGACTCGACCAGCTCCGAATTTCCCGATCACTTCATGGGGAATCGTTCCCCGAAGCACCGGGACTTTAACGACATTCTTTTTTGCATCGTCGACACCTTTGGCGATGGCATCGGCAACTTCGTTTGCTTTTCCAAGGCCGATTCCGACGTGACCGTTACCGTCTCCGACGACAACAATCGCATTGAAACTGAACCGACGGCCACCCTTCACCACTTTAGCGACGCGGTTGATGTGAACCAATCGTTCCTTGAGCTCCAGCTCTCCTGCTTTAATCTTAGACATTGAACTCTTCGACGTTTAAGTGAAAGTTATTAGAATTTCAAACCGGCTTCACGGGCGCCATCGGCAACTGCCTTGACCCGACCGTGATACAGATATCCATTCCGATCGTAGACCGCCTGCGTGATGTTCTTCTCAAGCGCGAGTTTTCCCGCTGCCTTGCCGATGACCTTGCATCGCTCGATCTTGGATTTTGTGGATTTCAGTTCTTCCTGAAGTTCCTTTGTCCGGCTCGATGTGGAGACGAGTGTTTTCCCCACCGTGTCATCAATGAGCTGGGCATAAATGTGCTTCGCACTGCGATAAATTGTTAATCGTGGACGTTCCGGTGTACCGGAAATTTTCTTCCGGATACTAACTTTTTTCTTCTTCCAGCGACCGATCGTATTTTTCTGTATCATAGATTACTTTCCTTACTTCACCGCGAATGGTTTTTCACGTACGTCACGCGTTACTTTGCTCCCGTTGCTGCTGCTTTACCGGCTTTCCGACGGATGTACTCACCTTCGTACTTGATGCCTTTGCCTTTGTACGGTTCGGGCGGACGGAAGGAACGGATTTTCGCTGCAACAAGACCGATCAGTTGTTTGTCGATCCCTGATATGAGAATGCTCGTTTGTGTTGGTGTTTCCAATTTTATTCCTTCGGGTGCGCCGAAGAGAATCGGGTGGGAGTACCCAATCTGGAGGTGCAACTTAGACCCCTTCATTTCCGCACGGTATCCAACGCCGACGATTTCGAGTTTCCGGGAATATCCCTGCGACACTCCAATTACCATGTTTTGAATCAATGCGCGCCAGAGGCCATGGAGAGCACGGAATTTTTTCTCATCGGAGTGGCGAAGGACCTGCATTTCACTTTCCTTCACTTCAACCGAGATATTGGGATGCAACTGTGCGGAGAGCTCGCCTTTTGGACCTTTAACCACCAGCGATCCATCCTTTGCTGAAATATTAATGCCCTTCAGAATCTGAATGGGCTTTCGACCAATTCGTGACACGTTCTTGTCTCCTAGAATCAAATCAATGAATTACCACACGTAGGCGAGCACTTCGCCACCGACATGGAGCTTTCGCGCCTGAACGCCGGTCATGACACCTTTGGATGTGGAAATAATGGCAACACCGAGACCGCCAAGTACACGGGGCAGCTCTTCCGACTGATGATACAATCGAAGTCCGGGCCGGCTCACGCGCCGCATGCCGGTAATCACCGACTTCCCCTGGTTGTACTTCAATTGAATGCGCAGAATACCCTGCTTTCCATCCTCCAACATTGCAATGCTGGTTATGTACTTTTGATCGAGCAAAATCTGAGCGATTGCCTTTTTCAGTTTTGACGCCGGAATATCAACACGTTTGTGTTTTGCCTTCGCAGCGTTTCGAACACGAGTTAAAAAATCCGCAATGGGATCTGTAATCGACATTACTTCACTTCTCCTAATAAATGAGATCGAACGTACAACTCACCAACTAGCTTTTCGAACACCTGGAATCTTTCCGTCAAGAGCAAGATTACGCAGGCAGATCCGGCAGACTCCGAACTTGCGGTAGTAAGCCCGGGGCCTTCCACAAATGTTGCACCGATTATGTTGACGCACTTTATACTTAGGCGTTCTCTTCGCCTTCACTCGCATTGCTAAGCGTGCCAAAGTAATCCCTTTTCGTTAATGTGTTAAACTGCTGTTGATGTTTGAACGACTTCCTGTCGCCTCACAAACGGCATTCCGAGCGCTTTCAATAACTCATATGCTTCCTGGTCTGTCAGCGCCGTTGTTACAAACGTAACATCCATTCCCGTAATCTTTGTTACTTTATCGACGTCGATTTCCGCAAAGATAATCTGTTCTTTGATGCCAAGCGTGTAATTCCCATGTCCGTCGAAGGACTTATCGGAGACACCGCGGAAGTCACGCACTCTCGGCAGGGCAAGATTAATGAGACGATCTACAAACTCGTACATCTTCGCCCGACGGAGTGTAACCCGGCAGCCGATGGCCAACCCTTCACGCAATTTAAAATTCGAAATTGCTTTCTTTGATTTTGTGATGGCAACCTTTTGCCCGGTGATCGCTTCAAGTTCCTTCACTGCCACATCGAGCAGTTTGGGATCCTGCGTTGCGTCTCCAACACCGATGTTCACCGAAACCTTTTCGAGTTTCGGTACCTGCATGACACTCTCATACTCGAACCGTTTCATCAGGGCCGGTACAATGACGGTGCGATATTGTGTGAAGAGACGGGGCGCAACACCGCGTTCCTGAACACCGGCGACCTGTTTTTTCGATGAAGCTTCCGCACCACCTTTTTCGACTTTTCCGCCTTTTGCTTTCTTGACTTCCTTTTCTTTCGCCATGAACTAATTCCTTAGAACATCTCGTTACAATTTTTGCAGATACGAACTGTTTTCCGTTTACTTGTGGTGACATCCTTCACATGCGCGTGACCAATCCGGGTTGCCTTGCTGCACTTCGGGCAGATCACCATCACGTTGGAAACACTGATTGGAGCTTCCTTCTGCATAATGCCACCCTGGGGACTTTTTTGCGATGGACGGGTGTGCCGTTTCACCATATTCACATTCTCGACGATCACCCGATTATTGACGGGAAACACCTTGAGCACTTTACCCTGTTTGCCACGCGAGTTTCCGGCAATCACAATGACGATATCATTTTTATGTACGTGCATAGTCTAATCCTTCTTGCTTAAAGCACTTCAGGCGCCAATGAAACGATCTTCATGTACTGCTTCTCACGGAGTTCCCGTGCAACGGGTCCGAAGATTCGCGTGCCGCGTGGTTCTCCCTGAGGATTGAGAAGAACGACGGCATTTTCATCGAATCGGATATAGGAGCCATCCTTCCGGCCCACTTCTTTTTTCGTTCGCACGACAACGGCGCGAGAGACATCTCCCTTTTTTACCGGTGCTCCGGGGATGGCGCTCTTCACAGCAACCACAACAAGATCTCCAAGCGAGGCGTATCGTTTATCGTGCCCGCCAAGGACGCGAATACACCGAACTTTTTTTGCACCTGAATTATCTGCAACGACCAGATTCGTTTCTTCCTGAATCATCGGAAGCTCCTCTTCTTCACAACGTTATTTTGCTTTTTCAACTATCTCAACCAACCGCCACCGTTTCAGCTTACTGATCGGCCGAGTCTCCATTACTTTCACCGTGTCACCCATAGACGCTTCGTTCTTCTCATCATGCGCCATGAGTTTGCTGGTCGCACGGTAATACTTCTTGTACAGTGGATGCGATACTTTTCGCTCCAGAGCAACAACGATACTCTTATTCATTTTTTGACTGACGACTTTCCCGATACGAACTTTTCGTCGGTGTCGTTGTGGTTGTTGAGCGGTTGGTTCCGTAGTCATCCGTTACACCTTTTTTGCTTGATCTGATTCTGCCGGCGTTTCTGTGGATTGCTGCTTCTTCGCTTTCAGTTGCCGAGCGCGCAGCACTGTCTGCATCCGTGCAATGTCCCTGCGGAGCAGGCGCAGTTTCATGGGGTTCTCGAGTTGATTCAGAACCTTTTGGAACCGGAGGTTCGCCAGGCTTTCTTCTTCTTCTTGAATTCTCTTGACCAGTTCAGAGTCAGTGAGATCTCGTAATTCAAATGCTTTCATGATTTCAATTTCTCCTTACACGCTTCAATGCGCTTCGTAATCGAGGCGTGTGACAAGCTTTGTCTTGATCGGCAGCTTATGAGCTGCGAGCGTACATGCTTCCTGTGCCACTGTCTTGGAAATGCCTCCCAATTCGAAGAGGATCCTTCCAGGCTTAATGACAGCGACCCAGAACTCCGGTGTTCCCTTTCCGCTTCCCATACGAGTTTCAGCGGGTTTCTTCGACACCGGTTTATCGGGGAAGATGCGAATCCACACTTTTCCTTCGCGTTTCATCATACGCGTTACAGCAACGCGGCATGATTCGATCTGACGCTGGGTAATCCAACCGGGTTCCATTGCCTTCAAACCAAAGTCCCCAAAGGCAATTGTTGCACCGCGGGTTGCTTTTCCCCGCATACGGCCTCGTTGTGCTTTTCTAAATTTTACTCGTTTCGGCATTAACATAGAATACTCTCTCCTCGCTTACCGGCCTACTGGTCCAAGAATTTCTCCGCGGCAGATCCACACCTTCACACCGATGGCACCATAAATTGTACGTGCAGTCGATGTTGCATAATCGATGTCCGCACGAATGGTGTGCAGAGGAATGCGGCCCTCTTTGTATTGCTCACTGCGCGCAATTTCTGCCCCGCCGAGCCTGCCAGCACACATCACCCTGATTCCTTCAGCTCCCATCCGCATCGCAGCAGTAATCGATTGTTTCATTGCACGGCGGAAGGAAATTCTCCCTTCGAGTTGACCGGCAATAGCGTCTGCAACAAGGAAGGCATCAAGTTCTGGTCTTTTAATTTCGTGAATCAAAATCTTCACTTCTTTTGAGGTGACTTTCTTCAATTCTTCCTCAAGCTGGGCGATCTCTTTTCCGCTCTTGCCGATCACAATCCCAGGACGGGATGTATGAATCGTGATCACGGCGCGCTTTGGTGTCCGCTCAATCTGAATTCGGGATATCCCTGCCTTTTTCAAACGGCTACGGATGTAACTCCGCACCATCAAATCTTCCTGCAGTTTTACGGAAAACCCTTTCTCGTCAAACCAATTTGAATCCCAGGTTTTTGTTACGCCGAGACGAAATCCGACTGGATGAGTTTTCTGACCCAAAAGATCCTCCTCGTTCAGTGTTCTTTAACTTCTTGTTGTGGTTGTTGTTTAGATTTTTCCACTGATTTCTTTTTCTCTTCACCGGATGGTGCTGCTTTGACCGCTTTCTTCTTCTCCGCTCGTTTTGCGACGACGATTGTCAGATGATGGGAACGTTTTCTCACCCGGAACGCCCGACCCATCGGTGCGGGAAGCACTCGTTTCATGGAGGCACCGGCATCGACAAATGCCGTCTTCACAATCAACTGGGTGAGATCGAGCCGACCGCCTTCATCTTTATTCTGGATATTCGACACGGCAGACCGAAGGACTTTCTCTGCCGTCTTGGCTGCATGTTTTGGAGAAAAGTGTAGGATAGTTAATGCCTCATCAACTTTGCGACCACGAATGAGGTCGACGACCAGCATCATCTTTCTCGGTGATGTTCCTATAAATTTATTAATCGCTCGTGCTTCCATATCTCTTTCCTTTAATTCCGCCATTGCTGATCGGTGGAATTAATCTTCAATTCTATTATGCAGGAGAAGTTGATTTTTCTGATTTCACTCCCGGATGCGCCCGGAAGATCCGCGTTGGTGCAAATTCACCAAGCTTATGGCCCACCATCGCTTCCTGCACATAGACAGGAATAAATTTATTGCCATTATGGACAGCAAAGGTATGTCCCACAAATTCTGGGATCACCGTGCACGAACGCGCCCAAGTCTTAATGACCTTTTTCTGATTGGACTTGTTGAGAACTTCAACTTTTTTCAACAACTTTTGATCGATGTAGGGACCTTTTTTAAGCGAACGACTCATGTGCCTTATCTCGTGATCGTTTGATCAATTAGTTATTTACGTCGCTTGACAATTAATCTATTCGAAGAATTCTTTCTCTTTCGCGTCTTTAATCCTTTTGCATACTTGCCCCACGGTGATTCCGGATGTTGGCCACCGCCACCGCTCTTTGAACGGCCTTCACCACCACCCATCGGATGATCCACGGGATTCATCGCCATACCGCGTGATTGCGGGCGGATCCCCAGCCAGCGAGACCGGCCGGCTTTTCCCAGACTGATATTTTCATGATCACCGTTACTCACCACACCAATGGTCGCATGGCAGAGAACCGGGACTTTTCGGACCTCACCAGAGGGAAGCTTAAGCGTTGCCAATAGCCCTTCCTTCGCCATGAGTTGAAGGGAATTACCGGCACTCCGTCCCAGCTGTCCACCTTTTTGTGGGATGAGTTCGACATTGTGAACAAACGTACCAACCGGAATCTCTACGATCGGAAGTGAATTTCCCACAGTGACCTCAGCACCCTTGCCGGACATCACTTTCTGTCCGATTTTCAATCCTTCAGGCGAAACGATATATCGTTTCTCGCCGTCAATGTATTGAAGCAGGGCGATCCGTGCCGACCTGTTGGGATCGTATTCGATTGCTATGACTGTAGCTTCAACTCCATAGCGATTGCGTTTGAAATCAACGAGGCGGTACATCCGTTTATGTCCACCCCCCCGGTGACGCGAGGTCACCCGGCCAAGGTTATTCCTTCCTCCGGATTTCTTTAAGGGCGCCAGAAGCGATTTCTCCGGAGTCTTTTTTGTCACTTCCTCAAACGTCGACACTGAATAGAATCGCGTTGAGGGGGTCATTGGTCGTAATTTTCTAATTGCCATACAATTCCTGCCGTACCGTCAGATCAAACGTTTTCAAAGTAATCTATTTTATCGCCTTCTTTCAACGTGACGATTGCTTTTTTCCAGGTATTGGTGTGCCCTTCAAATCGTCCTCGGCGAGTCAACTGCGTTTTGCGCTTTCCTTTGACGACGATGGTTCGAACACCGATCACCGTCACCTTGAATTTCTTTTCAACTGCCTTTGCAATCTCGATCTTGTTGGCACCCTCTTCAACTTCAAAAGCATAGTGCCGTTGATCCTGCATTGCAGTAATTTTTTCTGTTACGATCGGTCGTTTGAGAATTCCTGTCATGACACTTCACCTAGTTCGTCAACGATTTCTGCAGAACTTCGACGGCACTCTTTTGAATCAGGAGCACCTGGTTATTTAAAATATCGAATGTTGACGCCTTCGCCGCTTCTTGGATATTCAGTGCAGTAATATTCCTTCCGGACTTATACAATATTCCATCCGCCGTATTGGTAAGGAATAATATTTTTTTCTTACTCAGCGAGAGTGCCTTCAAGACTGCAGCCATTTCTTTCGATCGCGGAGCTTGGAAGGAAAAATCTTCCACAACCACGATCGAATTGTCTTTTGCCTTGTAGCTCAACGCTGATTTACGTGCGAGGCTTCTCACTTTCGCAGGAAGCTTCACTACATAATCATGCGGGCGAGGTCCGAAGATCGATCCGCCACCGACCCATAACGGTGAACGACTTGTCCCTGCACGGGCACGGCCTGTTTTCTTTTGTTTGTACGGTTTCTTCCCACCGCCGCGGACTTCGCTGCGGGTTTTGACTTTGTGGGTTCCCTGCCGCTTGTTCGCCTGAATCGAACGCACTGCCTGATAGATCGCATGATCGTTCGGTGTGATCTCAAAGATCTCGGGCGCGAGGGTGATCTTTTCACCGCTCTTTGTTCCGTCTATTTTATATACTTCCAATTCCATGGATTTTCCTGAGAACTCCCGATTAGCGTTGTTTCACAATTTCTACATAACTATTAATCGCACCAGGGATGGATCCCTTCACGATGAGAATATTAGATTCGAGAATAACCTTGAGAACCTGTAAATTTTTCACGGTCACCTGGTCGTTTCCCATCCGTCCTCCCATTCGTGTTCCCTTGAAGACGCGTGAGGGATACGAACTCGAACCGATCGATCCGGGAGCACGTACTCGATCGGATTGTCCGTGCGTCGTCATACCGACACCACCGAAGTGATGCCGTTTCACGACACCTTGAAAACCACGACCTTTCGAACGTCCGGTAACGTCGACGATATCGCCCTGATGGAAGATATCGACTTTCACTTCGTTTCCGAGTTGGAAGCTTGTTCCATTGGTCGTTCGAAATTCCCGCAACAGGCGCATCGGTTTTGATGCGGCTTTTGCGAAATGTCCTTTTGTGGGTTTATTCACAAGCCGTTCTTTGATTTCGTCGAATCCAAGCTGGACTGCATCATATCCATCTATAACTTTGGTTTTCACCTGCGTCACAAAGCATGGACCGGCTTCGATTACAGTGCAGGGGATCATCTGCCCGTTCTCATCAAAGATGCTTGTCATGCCAATCTTTTTACCTAGAATGCTGCTCACAGTTCTACTCCTGAGTCACTTCCTTGCTGACTCACTAGTGGTGTTCGAACAAGGATTATAACATCATGGTACATTTGTTCAGTCGTCAATCACTAGACTTTTATTTCTACATCGACTCCAGCGGGTAACTCCAGCTTCATTAGCGAATCAACTGTTTTGCTAGTGGAGTTCAGAATATCAATAAGTCTTTTATGCGAACGTGTTTCGAATTGTTCGCGCGACTTCTTATCGACGTGCGGAGAACGATTCACTACATAGAGCGACCGTTTTGTAGGCAACGGAATTGGTCCAGACACGACCGCGCCCGTTGATTTCACTGTCTTGATGATCTTCTCTGCTGATTTATCAATCAGATTGTGATCGTACGACTTCAGCTTAATGCGTATTTTTTGACCAGCCAATGAACACTCCTAGCTGATAAGAGTCCGAATGAAAAACAATGGGTTCTGGCATTTCCGCCAGAACCCAGTTAATTATTACTCAAGAATCTTTGTCACAACACCAGCACCAACCGTGCGTCCGCCTTCGCGGATAGCAAATCGAAGTCCCTCCTCCATAGCAATTTCAGAGATGAGTTCGATATTGATAGCATCAAGGTTGTCGCCGGGCATCACCATCTCAACGCCACCGGGGAGTGTTGCTACGCCGGTTACGTCGGTGGTGCGGAAATAGAATTGAGGGCGATAGCCATTCAGGAATGGCGTATGACGTCCGCCTTCTTCTTTTTTCAAGACGTACACTTGAGCGGTAAATTTCTTGTGCGGCGTGATGGAACCGGGCTTCGAGATAACCATCCCGCGCTCCAATTCTGTTTTTTCTACACCGCGCAGCAATAAACCGGCATTATCACCTGCGGTCACCTCATCGAGTTCCTTCCGGAACATCTCGGCACCAGTGATCACTGTCTTTTTATGCAATCCGAGACCGACAACTTCAACTTCATCGCCAACTTTTGCCTTCCCGCGTTCGACACGGCCAGTACCGACAGTACCACGGCCTGTAATAGAGAAGACATCTTCCACGGGCATTAGGAACGGTTTATCGACACTCCGCGCGGGCAGGGGAATATAGGAATCAACGGCACCCATAAGATCCATAATGCATTGAAATGCCGGATCATCAGTCTTCACATCCGGGTGAAGCGCTGCTTCCATTGCCTTTAAGGCGGAGCCGCGGATAATGGGAATCTCGTCGCCGGGGAAATTGTATTTCTTGAGCAGATCCCGTACTTCGAGTTCAACGAGATCGAGCAGTTCCGGATCATCAACAGCATCAACCTTGTTTAAGAAAACAACAACCCTTGGAACGTTCACTTGATAGGCAAGAAGAATATGCTCACGTGTTTGCGGCATAGGACCATCTGTCGCAGCAACGACAAGGATCGCTCCGTCCATCTGGGCTGCACCGGTGATCATATTCTTAATATAATCTGCGTGGCCCGGGCAGTCGACGTGTGCATAGTGCCGCTTCTCTGTTGCATATTCGACGTGCGCAGTATTAATCGTAATACCACGAGCCTTTTCCTCTGGGGCATTATCGATCGAATCAAATGTTCGAATAGCGGACAAGCCCTTCTTTGCCAACACCATGGTGATCGCTGCAGTCAATGTAGTCTTGCCATGGTCAACGTGACCAATAGTGCCGACGTTTACGTGCGGTTTACTACGATCAAATTTTTCCTTTGCCATTGGAATGATCTCCTTTCGTTGTGTCAGAAGTCTGGATTAAAATTACACTCTCTATGATGATACTCTGCTAATGCCTTTTACTTTTTCGATAATCTCATCAGATACTGATTTGGGTGCCTGTTCGTAATGAGAAAATTGCATCGTGTATAATGCACGCCCCTGGGTCATTGACCGCATGGTTGTTGCATACCCGAACATTTCAGAAAGCGGCACCATAGCCTTTACGACCTGCGCATCTTTCCGAGTGTTCATTCCTTCAATTTTTCCGCGCCGGGAGCTTAAATCCCCTAAAATGTCTCCCAAATACTCCTCGGGGGTAACACCACTTCAACTGCCATAATTGGTTCGAGAATGATCGGGCCTGCTTTCGATGCAGCTTCTTTGAACGCCATCGAGCCAGCTATCTTAAATGCCATTTCCGAGGAATCAACCGCGTGGAATGAGCCATCGTAGAGCTTAACTTTAACGTCTTCCACCGGATACCCAGCGAGGACACCGTTACGCATCGCTTCAAAGATACCATCCTCGACCGGCTTAATATATTCGCGGGGAATGGAACCGCCTATGATGGCATTTTCAAATTCGAATCCCTTGCCTTTTTCATTCGGTTCAAGCTCAATCTCAACATGACCATACTGGCCACGGCCGCCGCTTTGCCGGATAAACTTACCCTCTGCAGCCACTTTACGTGTGATTGTCTCCTTGTAGGCCACCTGCGGTTTGCCCACATTCGCTTCGACCCTAAACTCTCGTTTCATGCGATCAACAATAATCTCAAGATGTAATTCTCCCATACCACTGATGATCGTTTGACCGGTTTCTTCATTCGAGGAAACACGGAAAGTCGGATCCTCTTCTGCAAGTTTCTGTAGCGCCTCACCAAGCTTTTCCTGGTCCGCCTTGGTTCTCGGCTCAATTGCCACATCGATGACAGGATCGGGAAAAATCATCCGTTCAAGAATAATTGGATCATCCTCATTGGTAAGTGTATCACCTGTGCGAGTATTTTTCAGTCCGATAGCTGCGACGATATCACCAGCATACACTTCGGCAACTTCCTCACGATGGTTTGCATGCATGCGGAGGATACGGGCAATTCTTTCTTTCTTATCAGAAATGACATTATAAACGTAGGAGCCAGACTTCAACGTGCCAGCATAAATCCTAAAATAGGTAAGCCGTCCGACAAATGGATCAGTCATAATTTTGAATGCAAGTGCGGTAAAATGTTCATCATCCTTTACCAGCCTCTTCACGTCATCACTTCGGTGCGGATGATGGCCATGAACCTCGCCACCATTAATATCGATGGGCGATGGAAGAAAATCGATGACTGCATCGAGCAAATTCTGAACACCCTTATTCTTAAATGAAGAACCGCACAAAACAGGGATAATGCTCACCTTCAATGTTGCACGGCGGAGAACGGCTCGAATTTCATTCGCCGAGATCTCTTTGCCTTCGAGATATTTCTCGAGGAGTGAATCATCTTCGTCGGCAACAGCCTCGAGCATTTTAATTCTAAACTCATTTGCTTTTGGCTTCAACTTCTCCGGAATTTCTATGTCGTCCCAAGATGTTCCTTGCGTACCTTCGTGATACATGCGAGCTTTCATCGTAATCAAATCGATGATCCCCGCAAACATTTCTCCCTCGCCAACCGGCAAGTGGATCGGTACAGCATTCGTGCTGAGCCGTTGTTTCATCATATCGATGACACTCAGAAAATCAGCACCCGCACGATCCATTTTATTGACAAACGCAATTCTCGGGACACCATATTTATCAGCCTGCCGCCATACTGTTTCCGATTGCGGCTCTACACCGCCTACCGAGCAGAACAATGCAACCGCTCCATCAAGTACCCGTAGCGAGCGTTCGACTTCAATTGTAAAATCAACATGGCCAGGAGTGTCGATAATGTTGATACTATGGTCTGCCCAAAAACAGGTAGTTGCAGCACTTGTGATGGTGATGCCGCGTTCCTTTTCCTGTTCCATCCAATCCATCGTTGCAGCGCCATCATGAACTTCACCCATCCGATGCAACACACCCGTATAGAACAGTATTCGTTCTGTCGTAGTGGTCTTACCAGCATCGATGTGAGCCATGATGCCGATATTTCTTATTCTATCTAAAGGGTATTCACGTGGCATAACATTTTCAAGAGCGGATCTGAGGGGAAACAAATTCGCTCACATTAGAAAAACACGAATAATTCAAGTACAGTTTTTTTTATTACCACTTAAAATGTGCAAAAGCTTTATTTGCTTCTGCCATTCGATGGACATCATCTTTTTTCTTGATTGATCCACCCTCACCCGATGCAGCCGACATCAATTCAGATGCGAGTTTTCGAGCCATCGATGTATCCGAGCGTTCGTTGGCGTAGTTAATTAGCCAGCGGATTGCAAGAGCGGTTCGCCGCTCGGGGCGAACTTCTGTGGGAACTTGATAGGTAGCACCACCAACTCTACGCGCCCGAACCTCAATGAGAGGCGAGGCATTATTTACGGCCTTTTTAAAGACGTCAATTGCCTTCGTCTTTGTGCGCTCTTCAATAATATTGAATGCGCCATAAAGAATACCTCTGGCAACGTGTTTTTTTCCCTTTTTCAAGAGGGAATTAATAAACCGAGAAACCAAAATATCCTGGAATATCGGATCGGGTGAAGCTAATCTTTTTGTTGATCTTTTCTTTCTCATCAGCGTTTCTGTCTACTGCTTTGGCTTTTTGGCTCCATATTTAGAACGACCTTGTTTGCGATCCTGGACACCCTGAGTATCTAGGGATCCTCGAATAATGTGATATCTGACACCAGGGAGATCTTTTACTCTTCCACCGCGTACCAGAACAATGGAATGCTCCTGTAAATTATGCCCTTCTCCCGGAATGTAGGCAGTAACTTCAATACCATTCTGGAGTCTGACACGAGCCACCTTCCGAAGAGCCGAATTCGGCTTTTTCGGTGTTGTGGTATAAACCCTTGTACAAACCCCTCTTTTTTGAGGATTTGATTGAAGCGCAGGAGATTTACTCTTCCAGGAAACCTTCTCTCTGCCATTCCGAACTAACTGATTAATTGTGGGCAATTCTCGTAATCCTCGAATTTGACTGGTAGATCTGAGAAAAAAAGTTTATAAATATAACAACATCAAAACAAAATGTCAATACATATAGAATATTTATGTAGTAATTTTTGACTTTCGTTTCCTCTCCTTAGATTGAACCAATTCAACCACTTCTTCGATGATCTCAAGGGGTTCCGGTGCCGGTGCAACAGCTTCCCTCGAGGACACAAAGATTTCTTTGAACTTTTTCTGACCTGTGCCTGCAGGAATGAGGTGCCCCATGATCACATTCTCCTTCAAACCGAGGAGATGATCGACCTTCCCTTCGATCGCTGCATCCGTAAGCACCTTCGTCGTTTCCTGGAAGGAGGCAGCTGAGATGAAACTATCCGTAGTTAAAGATGCCTGGGTAATACCGAGAAGAATCGGTTCAGAAGTTGCCGGAATGGTATCGCGAGCTTCAGCAACTTTCTTTGTTTTCTTCTTCAAGTCGGTGTTGATTTCACGGAGATTTTTCTTGGCAACAATTGCACCGTTTTTCAACTTGGAGTCACCCTTACTCACAACGCAGACTTTTCCGGAAAGATTCTGATTATCATCATGTAAGCGGGATTTATCAATATTATCACCCTCGAGATACTTAGTGTCGCCAGCATCAACGATTCGCTCTTTCTGCATCATTTGGCGTACGATAACCTCGATATGCTTGTCGTTGATTTTTACACCCTGCATACGATACACTTCCTGAATCTCGTTCACGAGGTATTCCTGCACAGAAGTTGTACCCTTAATCCGAAGAATGTCATGGGGATCAATAGAACCGGCAGAAAGACGTTCACCTGCTCTAATTGTATCATTGTCCTGGACAAGAATGTGCTTTCCGAGAGGAACGAGATAGGTACGACGATCCTTTCCATCATGACTCTGAACGAACACCTCTCGTGCTCCGCGCTTCGGTTGACCGATAGTAACGACGCCGTCAATTTCCGTGATAATGGCTGGATCGTTCGGATGACGTGCTTCAAACAATTCTGTTACGCGTGGCAGACCTCCGGTAATATCACGGGTCTTGCCGATATCACGTGGAATCTTCACTAGAACTGCACCAGCGTGAATCTCCTCTCCATCATCAACAATCAAGTGCGCCCGGGTAGGCATCGGGTAGGAAGCAACCTTCTGCCCTTTGGCATTGAGAATAGTTAGCGTAGGGATGAGACTCTTCTCACGACTGTCGATGACCACCTTCTGAATGTGACCTGTTTGCTCATCCGGTTCTTCGCGAAAGGTGACATTTTCTTTCAGGTCGACATATTTTACTGTTCCAGGATGTTCCGAGACTATCACAGCATTGTACGGATCCCACTCATAAATCATCTCACTCCTGTGAACCTTGCCTCCATCCTTTACAGCGAGAACCGCACCATAAGGAACATCATATTTAGTCAGGACACGATTATCATCATCAATAATATTAATAACACCACTACGACCAGAAACGATGAGGTGTTTTCCGGCCTCACCCACCGTTTCAATAAATTTGATGCCATCATATCTGACACTGCCTTCGAACTTCGATGCAATTTGTGATTGCGAGGCGATTAAACTTGCCGTACCGCCGGTATGAAAGGTTCGGAGGGTCAACTGCGTCCCGGGTTCACCAATGGACTGAGCGGCGATAACACCGACGGCAGTGCCAGGTTCTACTATTTTTGCGGTGGTCAAATCACGTCCATAGCATTTTGCACAGATCCCACGGCGTGCATCGCATGTCAGTGCTGATCGAATTTCCACGATCTCGATAGACGTCTCGGAAATGCTTTGAGCCTTATCCTCGTCTATTATCTCTCCTGCCTTCACGATCACCGTACCATTGAGCGGATCTGTGACATCATGGACAGAGACTCGCCCAAGAATACGTTCGGATAACGGCTCTTTGACATCCTCTCCTTCTTTCAGCGCAGATGTTGGTACACCGCGAATCGTACCACAATCCTCTTCGCAAATAATACCATCCTGAGCAACGTCAATAAGACGACGAGTGAGGTAACCAGCATCAGCTGTTTTCAACGCAGTGTCAGCAAGACCTTTCCGTGCTCCGTGAGTTGAGATGAAGTATTCCAGAATCGAAAGTCCTTCACGGAAATTCGCGACGATAGGATTCTCAATTAACTCCCCCGTTGCTCCAGAGAGGCTCTTCTGCGGTTTCGCCATCAGGCCACGCATCCCAGCGAGCTGGCGAACCTGTTCCTTCGAACCACGCGCGCCAGAATCAACCATCATGTAGAGCGAGTTGAATCCTTCACGGGAGTGTTGTAACGAGTCGAACAGTTTCTCTGCAATTTTGCTTGTTGCCCTTGTCCAGATATCGATCACTTTATTATAGCGTTCACCATTGGTGATGAAGCCGCGATAGTACTGACTCTCAACGTTCTCAACATCCTTTTGAGCCTTGGCAACCATCTCGTATTTCTCTTTGGGGATGATAACGTCGCCAATGGAAACCGACAATCCACCACGCGTAGCATATTGGAATCCGAGTGTCTTCAATTTATCCAGGAATTGAGCCGTTACCAAGTTACCGCATCGTCTGAACACTGTCGCGACAATTTGAACGAGCCTCTTTTTATTGAGCAATTCGTTGATGAAGGGAACGTCGCTTGGGAGAATACGATTGAAGATGACGCGACCGGTTGTAGTTTCAACCAGTTTGTTGTCAATGCGCACTTTAATCTTCGCATGCAGAGCGAGCTTATCCTGATCGTAGGCGATAATAACCTCTTCAGGTGACGAGAAAATCATGCCTTCGCCAAGATCATTGTTTTTTGACTTGGTCAGATAATAACAGCCAAGAACCTGATCTTGTGTAGGAGTAACAATTGGCGCGCCACTGGCAGGCGAAAGAATATTGTGGCTCGAGAGCATCAGAATGCGAGCCTCAAGCTGCGCCTCATACGACAACGGCACGTGTACCGCCATCTGGTCACCGTCAAAGTCGGCATTGAACGCCGAGCATACCATCGGATGAATCCGAATCGCCTTTCCCTCCACGAGCACCGGCTGGAATGCCTGGATACCCAACCTGTGCAAGGTCGGGGCACGATTCAGCATGACCGGATGACCATCGATGATATGATCGAGAATATCCCAAACTTCAGGACCTTTCTTATCAACCATCTTTTTAGCACTCTTGACGGTTTTCACGAGGCCGCGCTCAATGAGTTTTCTTATGATCTGCGGTTTGAACAACTCGACAGCCATATCCTTCGGCAATCCGCATTCATGAAGTTTGAGTTCCGGACCAACAACGATAACGGAACGGCCGGAATAATCGACACGTTTTCCAAGAAGATTTTGACGGAATCTTCCCTGCTTGCCTTTCAACATGTCGGAGAGCGACTTGAGTGCCCGGTTATTGTCGCTGCGAACAGCATTTACGCGTCTCGAGTTATCGAGCAACGAGTCGACCGCTTCCTGAAGCATACGTTTCTCATTCCGAAGAATGACTTCTGGAGCCTTGATTTCAATAAGTCTCTTCAATCGATTATTCCGGATGATAACCCGGCGATAGAGATCGTTCAAGTCGGAAGTCGCAAACCTTCCACCCTCCAAGGGAACGAGCGGGCGAAGCTCTGGGGGAATCACTGGAATGACATCAAGCACCATCCACTCGGGGCGATTTTTCGTGCTCTCCTCACTCTTCCGGAATGACTCGAGTATCCGTAACCTTTTCAATGCTTCATTCTTTTTCTGGACCGATGTTTCCGTCTTGACATCGATGCGGAGGCGGGTCGTAGTTTCCTCAACATTCACTCTCCGCAGGAGATCCTTAATTGCATCGCCGCCCATCTTCGCAATAAACTTTTTCGGATCGTTATCTTCTAAATCGAAGTTGCTCTCGGGCAATGAGGAGAGAATTTCCAGATACTGATCTTCGGTGATCAGATCCTGCTTCTGCAGACCTGTGGTACCTGGACTGATAACGACATACGACTCGTAATAAATGATCTTTTCCAGTTCCTTACTTGTTAGTCCAAGCACATGACCGATCTTCGTCGGGAGGGAACGGAAGTACCAGATATGGACAACGGGAACCGCGAGCGCAATGTGTCCCATCCGCTCGCGCCTGACACTTTTCTGCGTCACTTCAACGCCGCAACGGTCACATGTAATCCCTTTATACCGGATTCTTTTATACTTTCCACAATGACATTCCCAATCTCTCACAGGGCCAAAGATCTTTTCACAGAACAGTCCATCCTTCTCCGGCCGGAAGGAACGATAGTTAATCGTCTCCGGTTTCGTGACCTCTCCATGCGAACGGGCGAGGATCATATCGGGAGAAGCGAGACCGATCGTGATCTTGGAAAATGTTTTTCGTGGTGTTGCTTCGTGTGTTGTAAAAGGCATTGCCTACCTCCACATTAAAAATAATATTCTACAGCTCATACCAGTGGTTTCAGGATTCAAAGAAAAGCGAACGAGCCGCTTTCTCACTCGATTTTTATCTCGAGCCCGAGACCTTGTAACTCACGGACAAGCACATTGAATGATTCCGGCACATTCGGTTCAGGGAGATTCTCGCCTTTGACGATCGCTTCGTAAACCTTCGCACGGCCAAGCACGTCATCGGATTTCACGGTGAGTATTTCCTGGAGCACATTCGCAGCCCCGTAGCCCTCAAGTGCCCACACTTCCATCTCGCCGAACCGTTGCCCGCCAAATTGCGCTTTACCACCCAATGGCTGCTGGGTAATCAACGAGTATGGTCCGATTGAACGGGCATGAATCTTATCATCCACTAAGTGAGAGAGTTTCATCATATAAATAAATCCGATTGACACTTCCTGGTCGAATGGTTCGCCTGTCCGGCCATCGATTAATTGCGACTTTGATGTCTCGCTAAGGCCTGCTTTCAGTAGTTGCGCCTGAACATCTTCCCAGGTTGCTCCATCAAAAATTGGTGAGGCGTATTTTTCACCTAATTTGAATCCGGCCCAGCCAAGAGCAACTTCAAAGAGCTGGCCGAGATTCATACGGGACGGAACACCAAGAGGATTGAGCACAAGGTCCACCGATGTGCCATCGGGAAGGAAAGGCATATCCTCCACCGGAACAACCGTGGAAACAACACCCTTGTTACCATGGCGGCCTGCCATCTTATCTCCCACGGAGAGCTTGCGCTTCTTTGCAACATACACTTTTGCCAGTTGAACGATCCCGGGCGCCAATTCATCGCCGAGCTGGATCTTGTTCTTCTCGTGACGATAGAGTTCTTCGATTTCACTCAGCTTCTGACGATAGTTCTCAAATATCTTGACCACCATATTATTCTTCCGGCGATCATCGATCCAGTCCTGGTTGAAATCGAGTTTATCAATTGTCTCCAGTGTGGCAAAGGTATCCTCCTTCAGCACAGTACTGCTCCGGAACACCATGTTGCCATCGAGATCGCGGATACCGATCGATTTCTCGCCTATGAGGAGTTGATCAAGTTTCTTCCCGAGCTTTTCCTGGAGATCTTTAATATCCTTCCGACGTAAACGTTCAAGCCCTTCAAGTTTCTTCTTATCCTCTTTTTTGCTCTCGGTGTCTTTCTTCTTTCGGCTGAACAGCTTGGTTGAAATGACGATCCCCTTCATTCCTGGAGGAGCTTTCAGGGATGCATCTTTCACATCGCCGGCTTTCTCTCCGAAGATTGCTTTGAGCAGTTTCTCTTCCGGTGTTGGATCCGTTTCCCCTTTTGGTGTGATCTTGCCAATGAGGATGTCTCCTTCATTCACTTCGGCCCCAACGCGGATGATTCCATTTTCATCAAGGTCTTTCGTAGCCTCTTCGCTGACATTGGGAATTTCCCGTGTCAGCTCCTCTTCACCCCGTTTCGTATCACGGACCTGAAGCTCGAACTCTTCGATATGAATTGAAGTAAAAACATCCTCGGACACAACGCGTTCACTGACGATGATAGCATCCTCAAAGTTGTACCCTCGCCATGGCATAAATGCAACGAGTACGTTCCGACCCAGTGCAAGCTCACCTTGATCCGTTGCGCACCCATCCACGAGCACATCGCCCCGTTTGAACTTATCACCGGCATTGACAACGGGTTTTTGGTTGATGCATGTATCCTGGTTCGTACGGAAAAATTTTGTCAGTTTATATTCAACACGTCGCTTATCATCGAAGCTGATAATCGCTTCGGTACTATTCTCATCGATATCATATTGTACGACAATACTATCGCCGGATACAGATTCGACTGCGCCATTCCGTTCTGCAACGATGATCGTGCGGGAATCACGAGCGAGTTTTTCCTCGAGACCGGTACCGACGATCGGAGCTACCGGGGTGAGGAGTGGTACGGCCTGGCGTTGCATGTTCGATCCCATTAGAGCACGGTTTGCATCATCATGCTCGAGGAAGGGAATTAACGCTGCGGCGGCACTCACAATCTGGTTGGGAGCAACATCCATGAAATGAATTTTATCGGGATCGGAAAGCGGATAATCGCTCTGGAACCGGGATTTGATTTTCTCTTCACGGAACTTACCCTTGTCATCGATCGGTGCATTCGCCTGTGCGATGACAACTTCATCCTCTTTCTCGGCAGTCAGGAACTCGATCTCCTCAAGGACTTTTCCGCCCTTGACACGCCGGTATGGCGTTTCAATGAATCCAAAATCATTGATGCGTGCATGAATACAGAGTGACGAGATCAGACCGATGTTTGGACCTTCGGGAGTTTCAATGGGGCATAACCGGCCATAATGTGTGTAATGAACGTCACGAACCTCGAAGCCGGCGCGCTCACGCGTCAACCCGCCCGGTCCAAGCGCAGAGACACGACGTTTATGCGTCATCTCGGCAAGCGGATTCGTCTGATCCATGAACTGTGATAATTGGTTTGTTCCAAAAAACGCATTGATTACACTCGTGATCGTCCGGGCATTCACCAGATCCTGCGGTGTGATTGTTTCGGCATCACGCAGGTTCATTCGCTCACGGATGGTTCTGGTCATGCGGGAGAGGCCGACATTAAATTGCTGGCCAAGTTGTTCACCGACAGTTCGCACGCGGCGATTCCCGAGGTGATCGATGTCGTCGATGGAGCGTTTACCCTGCTGCAGTTCGATGAGGTACTTCACAATGGCAACGATGTCATCGCGGGTCAGGGTTGTGACATCTTCTTTGATGCTAAGGTTGAGCTTTGCATTCATCCTGTGACGTCCAACATCGCCCAGATCGTACCGTTTTGGATTGAAGAAGAGGCGATCGATAAGATTCTTTGCTGTATCGAGATCGGGAGCCTCGCCGGAGCGCAATTGTGAATAGATTGTTTCGAGCGCGTCCTCCTCGGAACGAGCGGCATCACGGAGGATTGTATTGGCAATGACCGAACTCTCTTCGGTTGCTTCTTTCTTCAGAAATCGGATCTTTTTAATATCCGATTTCTTGATTTGCTTGAGATGCTCCTCGGCAAGCTTTGCATCTTTATTGATAAAAATTTCACCGGTTTTTTTATCGAACACATCACTGCAGATTGTGCGACCGACATACTCTTTTAAATTTGCTTTATGCGCATCGACCTCTTCCACCAGATCGAACAAGTCGAGGATTTCATCATCGGACGAATATCCCAGTGCACGAAGCAAAGTGGTCACGGGGAATTTCTTCTTTCGGTCGATATAGGCATACATCACATTATTGATATCGGTGGAGAACTCCACCCACGAACCGCGGAATGGGATAATGCGAGCGGAAAACATGAGTGTGCCATTCGGATGCACTGATTCTCCAAAAAATACACCCGGTGACCGATGCAGCTGGCTTACCACAACTCGTTCGGCACCATTGATGATAAACGTGCCGCGCGATGTCATGTACGGAAGGTTTCCTAGATATACTTCCTGTTCTATGGTATCGGTAAACTCATCGCTTCCCTCTTTCTTTGAAGAGAGGCGGAGTTTTGCCTTGAGAGGAACAGAGTACGTTAATCCCCGTTCCTGACATTCCACGACGGAGTACTTTGGCTTCTCAACATAGTACTCGGCAAATTCCAGGAGAAAATTTTCACGCGCATCGGTAATCGGAAAATTCATCTCGAAGACTTGCTGCAGCCCGTGTTTTTTCCTTCGATGGGGAGTAATTTCTGCTTGAAGAAATTTATTATACGAATCGACCTGAATGTTGAGCAGATCTGGTGTTTCGATGACGGAAGGAATCCTTCCGAAAGAAATCCTTCCATTATAACCATTGGATTGGTTTTTCAAGTCAACCACTCCTTACTTAATAGTGAAATCTCGATCCTCGCCGATCCCCTGCGAGAGTTTCTTAAGCGATGGTACTTCTGCTTGGTATCTCTCTAAAGAAGGCTCAAGCCGATGACATCCTTCCCCTTTTTCAGGGAGGAACCATCGGCTTTGCCTTACAACTGCTGTCTGGATTGACCGTTTTTTATCATGAACGCAATTGATCATGAAAACAGACAATCGTGAACTACTTCAACTCGACGGTAGCACCTGCTTCTTCGAGTTCCTTTTTCAGCTTCTCAGCTTCCTCTTTGTTCAGCGATTCCTTGACAACCTTGGGAGCACCGTCAACGAGATCTTTTGCTTCTTTGAGACCGAGGCCGGTTGCTGCGCGAACAACTTTGATTACGTTGATCTTCTGGGCGCCAGTGCTCTTCAGTTCGACATTAAACTCCGTCTTCTCTTCAACTATGGCAGGAGCGGCAGCGGCGGGCAGTGCACCGGCCATCATCATCGGGGATGCTGCAGTGACGCCAAACTTCTCTTCGAGGGCCTTCTTGAGCTCTGATGCTTCGAGCAGCGTTAACTTTTCAATTTTTTCAACAAGTTCTTGTACGACTGACATGAGAATTCTCCTTAATAAATGTTTTCAACAATCTGTGTTCAATGATCACGCCGCTTTTTTCTGGGCAATCTGATCGACGACGCTGACAAGATCGCGCATGACGGCATTGAGTGCACCAACGATTCCAGAAGCAGGTGCTTGTAGCGTTCCTACAATCCCGGCCATAAGATCGGTGCGTGTCGGTAGTTTCGAAAGTTGATCGAGTTGGGAGCCATCGAAGACTTGTTTTTCGAGGACAGCGGCTTTTAATGTCAACTTGCCTGTTTTCTCGTTAAACTTCTTGATCACTCGTGCAGGGGCAACCGCATCTTCAAATGCGAAAGCGATTCCTGTTGGACCGACCAACTTCTCGTAAACGCGATCATATCCTGTAACCTGTTCCAGCGCTTTGCGAGCCAGCGTATTCTTCACAACCCGGTATTCAATGCCAGACTTTCTGAATTCCCGCCGCAGCTCGGTTTCTTGGGCAACGGTCATCTTCGAAAAATCGGCAAAATACAGGGCAGATGCCTGCAAAACTTTCTCAACAAGTTCAGCGACTATCGCCTCTTTTTCTTGTCGGTTCATTGTAATCCTTTTAATTAGGGTATGTGAATCCTGATGAGAAGCCCTCTTCGAGAGGCATCAGAATTCCCATCGTGTAATGTATCAGTGAGTGCGTAATTTCATTGTAGAGCGATGTCCTACTGATGGACAGCGACCTCTGTCCGATCGATGTGAACACCAGGGCCCATCGTTGTCGAGATAGCAATGCTCTTGATATAGGTACCTTTCGCCGTTGCCGGTTTCATCCGAACGACCGTACTCAGGAATGACTGGATATTTTCGACCAGTTTTTCCTTTTCAAAATTTGCTTTGCCGATCGTTGCATGAACGATTCCCGCTTTGTCGACACGGAATTCAATCTTTCCTGCTTTTACTTCTTTCACGGCTTTGCCGATTTCCGGCGTGACTGTTCCGCTTTTTGGATTTGGCATCAACCCGCGGGGCCCGAGAATTTTTCCGAGCTTTCCCAATTCGCCCATTACATCAGGTGTCGCGATGATAACATCGACATCCGCCCAACCATGCTGAATTTTCTCAAGATATTCCTGGAATCCGACATAATCGGCACCGGCAGCTTTTGCCTCTTCGTCTTTCGGAGGCTTTGCGATCGCCAGAACTCTTACTTCTTTGCCTATCCCATGCGGCAAAGAAACAGTCCCGCGAATTGCCTGATCGGCTTTTTTTGGATCAACACCCAATCGTACGGCGATATCAACAGCTTCGGAAAATTTTGCGGTTGCGGTTTCTTTTACTTTTTGTACGGCATCAGCAATTGTATACTCTTTTTTCTGTACTATTGCAGCCGTCTTTTTGTATCGTTTGCTTCGTTGTCTCATAGTCTTACAACTCACTCTAATAAAATGTGGAACAGTCGTTTACTCTTCAACGGTAATACCCATGCTGCGCGCAGTACCGGCAACCATACTCATCGCGGTCTCGATCGTCGCGGCATTGAGGTCTGGCATTTTGAGTTCAGCAATCTCACGGACTTGCTTGCTCGTTACCCTCCCCACTTTATTTCGATTCGGTTCACCGGAACCTTTTTCCAACTTTGCTGCCTTCAGCAACAGTGTCGCCGCTGGAGGGGTCTTGGTAATGAAGGTGAATGATTTGTCGCTGAAGACTGTGATGACCACAGGGATAATTAATCCCATCTGATCTTTGGTCCTCGCGTTGAACTGTTTGCAGAACTCCATGATGTTCACGCCCTTTTGACCGAGAGCGGGACCAACAGGAGGAGCAGGATTTGCCTGACCGGCAGGGATCTGAAGCTTGATGAAGCCGGTAATTTTTTTTGCCATACACTTTATCCTTCACCTAACTCAACGAGATAATTACTTTTCTAATTCAACTTGTGTAAAATCCAATTCGATAGGAGTTTTCCGGCCGAAAATACTCACCATCACTTTCACTTTCATCTTTTCGCCATTGACTTCTTGAACAAAGCCGGAGAAATTATTGAACGGGCCGTCGACCACCTTCACGGGATCGCCCATGCGAAATGGAATTTCAACCAGTTCCATCTCACCCTTCGCTTCAAGCTTGCCAACAAGCCGACGCACCTCTTCAGGATGCAATGGCGAGGGATTATTCTTATCAGGAACGAATCCGAGAACCGAAGGAGCTTCGAGGATAAGATGCGTTGTCTCTCTGTCGAGAATCGCTTCCACGAGAACGTAACCAGGGAAGAAGTTCTTCACCTTGGCTTTTTTCTTACCATCTTTTACTTCGATCACTTTCTCGGAAGGAATCAACACATTGGAAATTTTCTCAACCAAATTTGTCCGAGCGATTTCCGAATCAAGATAGGTCTTAACTTTTGCTTCGTGACCCGAGTATGTGCGGACGACGTACCAGCGTTTGTTCAACTGAGACTCTCTGATTAGTGATGACTACGCAAGATATTCAAATACCGCCTGCAGAATTCCACCGACGATCCTATCCACACCCCATGCAAAAAACGCAATAAAGAGGGAAACGACAATAACCACTTTTGTCGATTCAGCAAGTTCTTCACGCGTCGGCCACGTGACTTTCCCCATCTCTTTTACTACATCATTGAAGAAGTTGATTATCTTTTCTTTCATGGTCTTCTCTAGGGTCTCACACCCTGTTGGTTATTGATGCCTACTATTGAGCAGCACGTCAGGAGGGACTCGAACCCCCAACCTGCGGTTTTGGAGACCGCTGCTCTACCAATTGAGCCACTGACGTATTGGAATAATACCTTTTGGCGGGCGATGATCCCCCGCGTAGGTTCCTCAGCCTTGGCGGTGAGGATTTACTTAGTCTCCTTGTGTGGAGTACGCTTGTTACACCATGGGCAAAACTTTTTGTACTCGACACGTCCGGTCTGCTTCTTTTTATTCTTCGTCGTGCTATAGTTGCGACGTTTACAGGATGAGCATTCAAGGGTAATGATATCTCTCACGGCTTATCTCTCCAACATAATTGTATTTTTCTCTCGAGCTTGCGACCGGGATTGAACCGGTGACCTCTTCCTTACCAAGGAAGTGCTCTACCAACTGAGCTACGCAAGCAACAGTTGACTCATCGTGGAGCGGGAGACGGGACTCGAACCCGCGACCAACAGCTTGGAAGGCTGTGACTCTACCAACTGAGTTACTCCCGCAGAGTGCAAAATCAAGCTATTCCAATACTTATCGTCACATCATCAGGTTGAAAAACGTTTGGTTTTGAGTGTCCCTGGTTACAATTGGGTAACATTTACGATCTGTTTACACATTCTACCATTCATTTAGGGCGCATTATCGTAGTTTCAAGAGTATAAATATAAGATTCACAAAATTAAATGTCAACTACTTTATTTCAAAGAACAATAATAAGGTATGAACAGATACAAATATCTACTAATCTTAAAACAACTTTTCAAATATTACGGTGCATTAGCTTCCTTGACCTTTCCTTCCGGGCAGGCCCTTCGGCTAGATTTTTCCCTTTTGCGTTCGATCTCCAGACCTTTACCTTCTTTGCCTCCTTCGCATGAAGGGTATCATCTGGACTGCCACCAGCCAACCACTCGTCTAATTTCGGTGGTTCCGCATCAGTAGGCTGATTGCTAAACTAACTGGATCGACGGATAATGCTCTGTCGAGTCAGAGTCGCGTGCCACAACAGCGGCACAGCAGGCTACCTTTCAGCCCGCTGCGATTAGTGTCAGCAGCAACGCAGTTGAAGCACACTGGGTTCCCGCACGCGTCGCAGCCACGCTGCCGAGCGAGGATTGCCAACCTAACGTCCATTCCGCCTCGGTTGTTCCTGCTTGGAGCACTCTCAAGGGAGAAAAGATCATAATGTACATCATACAGAAGAACGGCTAAGGAATAAACTCTATCTTGACATTATCTACGAATATACTGAAGGGAGAGAATCGGGAAGTTTAATTGTCGTTGAAGGGAAATAATAGTTGACGTTAATCATGCTGCTCCTTATAAGGTGTTGAATAGAGTCGACTACTTTAAACAATTACAAAGGTCTGCTGAAACTCAGAATACTCAATTCGAATTGGAAGTCATAGAAAAGCCACTTCACGATAATTCCGCAAAGAGGAAGAACACGCTGGAGAGGATTGCACCTTGCCAGCCCCATCAAATCTATCCAAGGATGCAATTGGCAAGTATGGGATGCGCACACACAGCAGTGAAACATCTCATGGTACGATCTTCGGATCGGCATATAGCGCCTTATTCTGCTCCAACTTCAAGTTGCGGGTTCAACTCGGGGCTAGAGAAAAAACGGGCCAATTCTTTCCAGATTAGGCCTTTCTCATAACGCTTGTCCGAGAATTTTTGTTGTGGATGGGAATGTCATTGATACGATCGAAAAAAAATATCTGAAGAACTTATGCTCTATCCTTACACTTATTGATCTAAGATAAACATGGCAAACATTATCACTTTTTCCCGACAACAATAGAAAATGGGAGATTACGATCCCATTGTGTGTTGTTGCGTGAGGGATGCTGGTTCGAACGTGTTTCACGATAGGGAGATGATTGGTAAGTGATTACTTCGTTTCATAGAGACGAACTCCATTCCACAAGCGGCAACTCTTGAGTCTTAAGAAATTTCGAATTTCTTATACATTTCACAGGTCTGTTGAAGACCGGGATTTCTTGGGGGTCTAATACTTTGAGAGATAGGGATATTCACCCTATTTATAGAATACCCTTTCTCAAGTATCTAGCGAATTGACCTTCTCCACTTCGTGGGAAATCGGGAATATTGTGTGAGCCTCTTTTCTTCGAAAGATTGGTACTGAAGAATTATCTCGGGAGGTTTCCGAGACGAGATGATACTGATGATCTGTTTCTGGGAAACACTTTTCCACTCCCCTCTCCCAACGATCATCATCACCACACTGCACTACTACTCCCTATTAATATCGACAGTTAGAGAGCGTAGCTTCCCTCCCGTATACCTATCTCTTTCTTCCTTCTCTTACACTACATTGAATTGATCCCGTAGCGGAAAACTCCATATTAATTTAGATGCTAGGATATTCTCAATTGAGAATCAATCCCCAAACTACCATACTTTTCTCTCTCCCCGTCTTCCACTCTTCTCTGCTCATACTCTCATACTCTCTCACAAGGCGTCTCGCCGAGCATTCGATGTATGTATTTTCCAACACTTGACTCTTCACCCGCCAGACGGTGTTTACTCCCCACACCTCTTTAGGCGTTGGCCCTAAGCCCACCAAACCGTTTCAATTTCCCTCGCACAGTGGCTAAGAGCATCTCCTCTGAAAATGGTTTCGTAATATAATCATCCACCCCAAGCTCTTTTCCGGTTTTAATTAAAACGGAATCTGTCAGACCACTTAAGAATACAAATGGAACAGAACGGTATTTATCCAGCTCCATAATTTTTTGATAGAAACTGAAACCACCCATTGTTGATGTTTCAAGATTTATGTCAGAAATAATCATATCGGCTGATTCTGTTTTCAAATATTTGAAGGCATCGTCGGATGTTAGAAATGGTTTGACTTCATAGCCTTGCTCGCGGAGGAGACCAGATACAATACTGAGTATCTGTTCGTCATCATCAATGAGGGCTAGTTTTGCTTTATTTTTCTGGAAACGAACATCACGCAGAAGCTCCATCTGAATCCGATCATATTCTTCCTCAGTGATCTCATACTCTTTCCGTGTTTTTGAAAGAATCGAGGGATCCTTCGATACTTCCGTAGTGTTGAGGACTCTTTTCAATACTGCAAGACATGCCCGACATCGAATATCACTCTCTAGTTTGCGATGATGGTCCTGACTGATTCGGTATTGACTTTGAAGCTCTTTAACAATTGCATATTGTTGCGGTGTCGGTTTTCCGTGGCACCACAAGCGCGTCAGAACTTGTTGATACTCTCGAATCTCCGTTTCCGTGGGTGGTGTGACAACCGGAGATTTCTCAATCTGCTTCGTTTGTTGAGAGGGCAACGGAGGAACAGACGGGATGCTCAATCCAGTCTGCTTACTCGGAGTGGAATTTATCACCTTTCTTCCTCCATCAGATGCGATCTGAGGCGGAACAGGAGGTAATGAAGTTTTTAGAGTCGCTTGCACTTTCTGGAAATATGGTACGGGGGATGTAGCTTTCTTCCGAAGCTCTTCATCGCGGCGTCGTGCCGCTTCAACAACTGCTAAACGAGATCGTTCATTCGCAAGGTGTTTCTCATGCTCCGATCGCAGGTGCTCAATTCTTTCTTCATATGCAAGAATATAGAAATTATGAGGATCGAGCTCTTTTGCCTGGATGACTTCACGGATCGCTTGGTCAATTTCAGCAGCTCTGAGTAACACATCAACTCGTTTCAGTATCTCACTCACCTGTTTTTTTATATCGTCTCGAATTGTCAAGCCAGACATATGCAATTCCTCCAATTCCTGGGTGAAGGCAAAACGAACACATCATCATTATTGTTCAATTCCATGAGATGTGTTTTGAAAAGTAATAACGATTTCGGTACCCTCTCCGATCTCACTAATAATTGTTAGTTTCCCCCCATTGATCTCAGCAATACGCTGAGCAATAATTAATCCAAGCCCCATACCTTGTTGTTCATAGTGCTCTCGTTCAAATTGCATGAATGCACCGATGAAATTTATCTGGGCTTTAGACATCCCTCGACCCAAATCCTTTATCCTTAAAATTCTACTCTCTCCTTCACTATGGGTAGAGAGAGTGATGGGTTGGCCCGACTTCGAAAATTTTGCAGCATTATCCAGTAATTCTTCAATCAATATCTGAAGATCATCTATTCTTATCTGACCGTTGATCTCCTCGAGCTGCAGGATAAGATCATTCTCTCGATGCATTGACATCATTTTATGCTCGGCAACACTCTTTATCGCTTCTATTAAAGCTATAGTATTCCTCGGCAACTGTTTTAATGATCGAGGATCCTGGGTTTTTCTCAATTCTAATTGAGTGTATAACCAGAACTTTTCTAATGTGGCTTTAATGCGATTAGAAGATTTAAAGATAAAATCGCCATATTCAGTTAGCTCCTCTATTGTGAGGTGTGCTGCGTCGTCTTTTAAAAGTTGCGCAAAACCAAGTAAACCTGTTAACGGAGTGCGTAGTTCGTGCGGCAGCGCCCGGCTGATATTTGCCCGTAATGCTCTCACCTGCTTCGTGGAATACTCGTCATACTGCTGTTTCAGTGAGAGACGGCTTTCGACTGCTTTGAGCAGTTCCTCTTCAGTAAAAGGTTTCGTCAAATAATCGCTTGCACCCAGTACCATCCCTTTGCGAATATCTTCCTTTTGATGTTTTCCTGTCAGGAAGATAAAAGGAATAATCGCAGTAGATTCCTCTGAATGCAATTGTTCAAGCGTGGTATAGCCATCGATGCCAGGCATTTGAACATCACAGATAATCAAATCAGGCTGATTCCTTTTTGCGCATTCTACACCACGGTAACCATTCTCTGCTTCTACCACATGGTAGTTATTTAATTGCAGTAGTAATTTTGTGGCTAACCGTAAATCGTCGTCGTCGTCAATAAGAAGTATCGTTTTCATAGGTCGATATCATCGCTCTCTGTTGGCTTCAATTAATATCGTTAATGCCTCAAGAACAACCCGGTCGATGGACTGCACTGTCTCATTTATCTTGGGATCATTCAGAATCAAAGGATTTGTTTTCATCGATTGTAGGAGAAATCGTGCCGCTGCGAGAGGGTTCCCTATCCGATCGGCAACCGTGCATGCCAACTCCATTCGGGCATTCCTTCGTACCTGCTCGGCAAGTTCGCTCTGAATGTGAAGAAACCGCATTCCTGCTCTGATCCGTGCAAAAAGCTCCTCATACGAAAATGGTTTTACGATATAATCATCTGCTCCTGAATCTATTCCAAAGATTTTATCGTCTGTTGTATCGCAGCCGGAAATCATAATAATATACCGATGCTTGTGCTCCGGAGTGGATTTTATCCAATGAGAAAGATCGGTCCCGGTTCGGATTGGAATCTGCTTATCAATAATCAGCAGGTCTGGGTCATACTCGCTGACGATCTCCTCAAACAGTATCGCGTTGCTCGTACTCTGCACATTGTATCCTTCTTTCTCAAGAATCGCAACGAAGGGATTCAGAAAGTCAACGTCATCGTCAATGACCAGTATCTTTGTTTTCTTATTCTCCACATTCATCTCTTTCATATACTATGATCGTCTATTCACAAATTTAATACTGAGTACGTGATAGGACCCTGTAGCGAATTCTGATGAGAGGCCGGGCGAATATAATTAAGTTTTCTTATAACATCCGCGATACGATGTGCCCCTTGTTGAATCATTCCTAATAATTTCTGACGTTCTTCACTGCCAACCTCTCGACGAACCATAACTTCAACAGCGAGGTTGACAATCGCCAGGGGATTATTTATCTCGTGATGGACGGTATGAATAAGCGTTTCAATCGCTTCAAGTTGAATCTCTGTGCGCTGCAATTCTTTATCACTTTTTCGTTGGCAGCTCTTCTCCATCACAAACTGCAACTCTCGTTCGAGAACAGATTTTTTCAGCAATTCTATTTTATTCACAAAATTATCAGCTCCCATCCTTAGGAAATTCTGCACAACGCGGTAATCTTCGATGGAAGACATACACAGAATTGCTACATCAGCATCCAATTCCCGTATTTTCCCTACCAATTCCGCACCATTGATGCCTGGCAGATGGAAATCGAGTATGATAGCGTCATACCGAATGCCGTTGAGCAGCATCTCTTCTCCCTCTTCAGCAGTTTCGAATGAATCGACGAGCCTTACATTCGGCAGAACGTTTTTTATTCTGACAGTCAATGCCGCTCGGAACGCTGGATCATCCTCGATGACAAGAATTCTTAATAGTTCGTTACGCATGAGTAATTACCCTTTTCCGACGATCCTGAAACTTTGGTTTATTCTATTACCGCTACAGGTAGGATGCCAGCATATCTCTCCACCCAAGCACGAATAGCCGTTGAAAACATTGATTATTAATTGATTTTAAAAGGAAAAACCTTTGTGTGTGCATTAAAGCATTATTCTAAAATGTAAATTCTACATTGAGGAAGTGTCGCAGATCGAGAGGTGTTAGTTTCACTTTACCGGAATAAACGTAATCACTCAGTATGCTATTTGCGATTTTTTTATGAAAGATATTCAATTGATGAATCACCGTTATCTTCTGACTCATCCCCCCATCCCCCTTCTCTATTCTTAGAGAAGGGGGAGAAAGGGGGTTGAGTCCGAAAAACGGCTTTTCAATCATCCCAATAGTTATTACGTAAACAACTGAAAAGTACGCTGAGCAGTTACGAATAAACAATGACTTTCGTTGAGTGAATTCCATTACGTCCCTTAATAATCGAGACGAAGTTGCGCCGACTTTCTATCTGCTCCAAATCGCTTACTGGTTATCCATTGTCGAGCACGTTGCGTATCGCGCGGAGAACTACATTTGGATTATATGGTTTCTGTATGAATCCTTTCACCCCTTCTTTCAATATCTGTTCCTTCATCCCGGGTTCAATAAATCCGCTGGCGAGAATCATAGGAAGACCGGGATTCAACGCCTTCAGCTTTCGATACAGTTCATCACCGCTAAACTTCGGCAATCCAAGATCGGAGATCACCAACGCAATTTCTTTCTGATGTCGCTGATATGCGCCCAATCCTTCCTCACCATCCCCCGCTGTCAACACCGTGTACCCTTCCGATGCGAGAATTACTTTCACTAGTTCTCTCAGCAACTCTTCATCTTCGACCACGAGGATGGTCTCGCTGCCGCCGGGAATTTCCTCAGTCGTACGTTCTTGCACCTGTGTGAGCTCCAGTGTCTTGTATGGCACGGGAAAGCAACATTGGAATGTCGTTCCTTTGCCGAGATCACTCTTGACGGAGACAAATCCGTTATGGCTCTCCATGATCCCAAAGACTAACGAGAGACCCAATCCGGTTCCCTTGCCGCGCTCTTTTGTTGTAAAGAATGGCTCAAAGATGCGGCGCTGCGTCTCTTCGTCTATTCCCGTACCGGAATCAGCCACGCTGAGAACAACGTATTCCTGGTCGGTGGCTCTTGGATATTTGTCACGCAATGCCTCGCCCGATTCGGTATGTGTGGAGATCGTGAGCGTTCCACCGCTCGGCATGGCATCGCGCGCGTTCACACAAAGATTCAGCAAAACCTGATGGACTTGTGTTGCATCCGCTTCAATCAACGGTGAGTCGTTCTCAAGTTGAAGATCAATAGTAATCGTCCTGGGAAATGTTTCGTGGAGGAGTTTGATAACCTCGTTGACAACATTATTGAGTGTGACGGACTCGATGAGTACATCAGTCTTTCTCGCGAAGGTAAGCATTTGTTTCACCAGATTGGCTCCCCTCATGGCTGCCTTCCTTATGGCTTCGACATTCTGTTGAATGGTTGAACAATCAGCAGGAAGTCGTTCAAGTAATGCCGCATGACCGATGATGATGCCGAGGATGTTGTTGAAATCGTGTGCAATACCGCTGGCAAGTGTCCCCAGGCTTTCAAGTTTCTGGGCTTGCTGGAGCTGCGCCTCCAGGTATTTCTTTTGGTTTTCATTCACTTTTCGCTCAGTGATATCGCGCAGAGTGCCTATAATTTTTTTCGGATGCCCTTGAGCATCGAACTGGATCTTCGATGAAATAGAACATGGGATCTGTGAATCATCGCGGTTTTTGAGCGTGATCTCAAAATCCGTAACTCTGCCGCGTTCCTGCAAAACCGCCAGGAGAGCTTCCCGCTCGCCGGGATTTGAATAAAAATCGTACATCGACTTTCCAAAGAGATCATTCCTATGATACTGTCCTTTCGACATGACCTCAATGGAAGGACTGACTTCGAGGATCGTTCCATCAATAGCTGCCTCGTAGAACACATCCTGCACATTTTCAAAGATGCCCCGATATTTTTCTTCGCTCTTCCTCAGCGCTTCCTCAACCCGCTTGCGCTCGGTTACGTCATGGATAACGCCAAGTATATATTTACCATCCTGGAGTTCGATGATCTCGCCGGATATCAGAGTATCCCGGATCTCGCCTGACTTGACGCGAAACTTCACCTCCAGGTTACGCACGCGTCCGTCACGCATCAGGATGTTAATATACTGGTCGCGTGCCGCCGGGTCAGCCCAGAATTGCAATTCGTTTGTTCTCTTTCCAATAATTTCATCCTGAGTATAGCCAGTTGCCTCATACAATTTTTCGTTTACCTCGACAAGCCGTCCTTCAGCTAGCGAAGTCAATACGATGATATCCGGGCTGCTTCGAAACGCCTTAGCAAATTTCTCCTCGGATATATGCAGCGCCTCCTCTGCGCGCTTGCTCGCCTGTTCGGCGAGCTTGCGTTCGGTGATGTCAATAATTACACCTTTCAGTTGAACAATTTTATCGTCTTCAACAACCGGAACCACATTGGTTTGAATCCATTTAATCGTCCCATCGGTTAGAATTAACCGTACTTCAAGACTGAAAGATTTTCTATTCTTGAATAGGTGTGCATGATTTTCGTCGAGAATATGAACATCCTCCGGATGAATTTTACTTCTGAAATACTCGAAGGATGGTTCAATTTCAAAGGGCTGTAATCCAAGAATGTTATAATAATTGTTGGACCATCTGTTCTCCTGAGTAACCATGTCCCATTCCCAACTACCCATTTTGCCAATGCGTTGTGCCTCGTTCAAGCGCACATCGCTCTCACGTAACGCTTCTACCGCTTCTTGTCGTTTTTTTTCCGTTTCGATTGTTTCTAATGCAAACGAAATATCGTTTATTACTTCATCCAGCAATTCAATTTCTTCCTGATCAAAGAAAAGCGATGTGGGTGCGTAAAGACTGAAAGCGCCGATGACTTTTCCAAACAATTTTATCGGTAATGCAATCGAAGAACGATAGCCGCGCTTTAGTGCTTCATCTTTCCAGGGCGCCATCTTTGGGTCATTCTCTATGTCATTGCATACATAATGATTTCCTTCGCGGATTGCGGCACCTGTTGATCCTCGTCCTTCGGGCGTATCGCAGACAGAAATCTTTTTGATCTTGGAAAGATAACCATCCTCAATTCCTGCAAAAGTGAACGTGTTCACAAGTTTAGTTTCTTCATCAACTAATCCAATCCACGACATCTGGAATTTCCCATGCTCGACTGCAATACGACATGCTTCTTGGAAGAGTCTCTCTTTGTCTCGAACCCTGACAATCGCTTGATTAATCTGACTGATAACTGCATAGATACGACTCGCCTTGAGGATTTTTTCCTCCGCCCGCTTGCGCTCGGTGATGTCACGTATGAAAACTGTCACTCCAACAATTTCTTCATGTTGATAGATCGGATTCCAACTGAACTCATAATAAATATCGGAATCTGGTTGATGTTGTGTTTCCGAAAATGCTTCTCCGTGTAACGCACGATCTATGCTTTGTTTTGCCAGTGCTCGAAACTCCGGCAATTGCATGCAATCAAGCAGATTCATTCCGATGTTGATATCAGCGTTCCATACTCGTTTCATTTCCTCCCGATGCTTTTCATTAAATATGGTATAGCAGTAATTTATATCCAGGGAGAAGATTATGATATCGCTTGCGCTATTGATCAAAGCGGTAAGCAATGCGTATTGGGATTCTAATACTTGTTCTGCGCGTTTCTGCTTTGCAAGTTCTGCATCGAGCTTTATAATCGTCTGCTCCGATTGAAGCATTTTGTCTTCCAACTTGCGGATCAAGGCTTCATTATACACCTGGTAGAATGTTGCATCTTCTTCTATCGATGGCGGAATCGCTGGTGTCCTGGGTATCTTTTTCTCCTTAAGGACTTCTTGCACGGTGGCAACGAGCTCTGAATGCTCTATCGGCTTTATCATAAACCTCGTTGCTCCAAGGCTCATCGCAAAATCCTCGTCTTCTTGTCTTGTGTAAGTCGCGGTGAAGAAGATAAACGGAATCTTGCGCAATCGCTCGTCCTTCATCCATTCGCGGCAAAGAGCGAAACCGTCCATTTTCGGCATCAGAATGTCGGAGACGATAATATCCGGCGGATTTTCCCGCGCGCACACCAACGCCTCCACACCATTGGCAGCTTCCACAACGTTGAATCCGCTCTTCTCAAAAATGGTAGCGAGGAGATACAGATTTTGCTTATTGTCGTCAACAATCAATATGTTTATCATCCTTATCCTCGCAATTTGAATGTGGTCATAGAAAGCTGGAGCAAAAGCTTCAGAACGAAGTCATGAAGTCCGGCGAATTCTAGATGTATTTTTGTGTCTTCGGATTTCTTTGAGGCAAAATAAAAGGATTCCTTCCGAGTTTCTACCTCAAATATTTCTTGATATCTGTAATGAACGTTTCCGGATTTATCGGTTTTTCGATGTAGCCGGTGCAGCCTTCAGCAAGTCCACGCTCTCGATCCCCGGCCATTGCATAGGAAGTTACGGCTATGATGGGAACGTTGTCTAACGCCCTGTTCTTTCGTAACTCCGCGGCAACGGTATACCCATCCACGCCGGGCAATTGTATATCGAGCAAAATCAGAGCCGGTTCGATCTGGCTGGCAAGTTCGATTCCCCGCATTCCATCCACTGCCGAAACGACTTTGAAACCATTGCTTTCCAGAATGTACGTGACAAGATATCGATTTTGTTCGTTGTCTTCGATAAGAAGTATTTTCTTCATTTTATCTCCTTTGCTAAGGGCAATGTGAACGTAAAGGTGCTTCCCATGCCATACTCGCTTTCCACGGTGATTGTCCCACCCAAAAGTTCTAATAAGTTTTTGCAGATGGAAAGTCCTAAGCCCGTCCCTTCGTAGCTTCGAGTCAGACCGGTTTCCATCTGCTGGAACGGCTGGAACAATTTATCTATGTTTTCCGCGCGAATGCCGATTCCTGTGTCGCGCACGCTCGTTTCGATCCAACCGTCACGTCCCCGGCAAGTGATATGGATTTCTCCCCGCTCAGTGAACTTGATCGCGTTATTGATCAGGTTGATGAGAATCTGTTCCACCCGGCGCTGATCGCTGACGATCACTCCGACATCCAATCCAATCTCCATTCTGAGCGAGATACCTTTTTTTTCAGCGGCGGGCAGCGACGTCTCCACGACGGTTAAGAATATCATTCGAAGATCAAACGGTTTCTTGCTGATCTGAAGTTGTCCGGCTTCAATTTTGGAAATGTCGAGCACGTCATTAATCAGTTCAAGCAAATGGTGTGCGCTTCCGCTGACCATCGTAAGCTGTTTCGATTGCTCTTCGTTCAACGGTCCCGCCATTCTCTGGAGAAGGACACTGGAGAATCCGATAATGGAGTTGAGCGGCGTGCGCAATTCGTGTGACATAGCAGCAAGAAACTCCGACTTTATACGGTCGGCATCCTGCGCATTCTCCATTGCAAGTGTGAGTTCTCTCGTCCGCTCGGCCACGCGCTGTTCGAGCTCTGCATTGAGCCGCTTGAGTCCTTCCTCAGCCTGCTTGCGCTCGGTGATCACATCAAACACAGCGATAAAATATTCTTTTTGATTACTGTATACAGCGATTGAAAACCACATATCGAGTGTAGGCAAATAACTTTCAAATCGTTCCGGCTTACCTGTTAAAGCAACTCTACCGTAAAGCTCTAACAATTCCGGGTTAGATTCTTTTATACCGGGAATTACTTCTGAAACTTTTTTTCCGGTAACATTTATTAATCCTGTTAGTTCTTCAAATTTGTGGTTGACATCAAGGTAAACAAAATCTTGTGGATGTCCGTCTTCGAATAACATTTTGCAATAGGCAAAACCTTCCAGCATGTTCTCGAACAGTGAATGGTATTTTTCTTCACTTTCACGAATTGCTTCTTCTGCTTTTTTACGTTCGGTGACATCTTGAAGAACTCCAAGACTTCCGATAATTTTTCCTTCCTGGTCTTTGATCTGAGACGCGGTATCATTTATCCAACGAATTTCACCGTTTCGTGTCTTAATCTTATAATCAGCAAGCCAATGTGAACGTTTACCTTCCCTTACTAATTGTCCTGCTTCTTCGATAGTTAATCCCGCACATTCCTCCAACATTATTACTTCCTGTCGAAGTTCCTTCCATAGCGATGGAATGAATTCTTCGACAGAATACCCTGTGTAATTGATGATATCTTCTCCAATAAAATTATAGAAATCTTCATGATAATATCGAATATAGGGAACTGCTTTAGCTTGTATAAGAGCCTGCCGGTATTGTTTGTGGGTCTCATCTAAAACTTCTTCCGCCCGCTTGCGCTCGGTGATATCGCGTGCCATTGCAAAGATCAGCTTTTCATCAACCAATGGATAGGAGCTCCAGGATATCCATTTGTAAGAGCCATCTTTGCAAAGATAACGGTTATCAAAGGTCATGACTGTTTTACCTTCGGAAAGACCACTTGCAGCGTTTATAGTCGGTTCACGGTCATCAGGATGAACAAACTCAATGTATGGCTTCGACTTGAGTTCTTCATTTTTCCAGCCAAGAGTCTTTTCCCACGCAGGATTGAGCTGTTTGAAGTACCCGTCAAAACCAGAAATGCTCAGCATATCGATCGAAAGGTTGAACATACGGTCGCGGTCCATCTCTATCTTCCTACGCTCGGTGATGACTTCTGAGAAGAGAATAATTCCGCTGATTTCATTATTGTGTTCGTACCACGGACGAATTTCCCAGCGAACCCAGTCTAACTTTCCACTCATACGCGGGAAGGGATCTGCATCAGCTCTTTCCGTTTCTCCCGCCAGACAACGCTTGTGGATTTCTTTCCATCGTTCGGGAATCTCCGGGAAGATTTCGTAATGAGAACGGCCGACTACGTCCTGTTCGCCTAAGTCATAGTCGATGAGGTAGCGGCGGCTTGCAACAATATACTTCATCTCGCTATCAAACATGGCAATAGCTGCCGGTGAATGCTCAACAAAAAGTCTAAGCACAGCCTCGTTTCTTTGAATCGTTTCTTCCGCGCGCTTACGCTCGGTGATGTCAATGAACGTTGCCAGAAAGTTGTCATCTATTGTGATACCGGAAATAATGATTTCACGAACATTGCCATCCCGACAGGTAACATGATATTCTTCAGATTCGATATCCGTGCCCGTTTCCGCAGCGCGTTGGACGGCTGACTCCCAATTTTGGACAACCCATTGCCTGTATTGTACTTCGGGATAGGCATTCGTCCACCATTCGGCGAGGGTTGGAACATCATCATTCGTATAACCGAAAACTTTTATAAACCGCTCGTTTCTGAAAGTAATCACTCCGTCTTTGTTCACATAGCAAAGAGGTAATGGTGTACTTTCCAGGAGCTTCCGAAACTTCCCTTCGCTTTCACGTAGCGCTTCTACCGCTTGTTGCCGTTTCTTTTCCGTTTCGATTGTTTCAAGTGCAAACGAAATATCGTTGGTTACTTCATCCAACAATTTAATTTCTTCCTGATCGAAGAAATGCGGTGTATGTGCGTAAATACTAAAAGCACCAATTACTTTTCCAAAGAGTTTTATCGGTAATGCAATCGAAGAACGATACCCCCGCTTTAATGCTTCATCTTTCCATGGTGCCATACGCTGGTCGTTTTCAATATCTTCGCATACAAAATGTTTTCCTTCTCTTATTGCTGTTCCTGTTGGTCCGCGTCCTTCAGGAACATCGCTAATGGAAATCTTCCTAATCTTTGTGAGATAACCATCTTCAACTCCAGCGAACGTTACGGGGTAAACATATTTTGTCCCTTCATCAACTAAACCGAGCCATGCCATCTGGAATTTTCCGTATTCAATAGCTATTCGGCAAGTTTCCTCGAAAAGTTTATCTCTATCGCGTATTCGAACAATCGCTTGGTTGATCTGACTGATAACTGCATACACACGATTGGCTTTAAGGATTTTTTCTTCGGCTTGATTGAGTTCGATTACACGTTGTTCCAGATCGGCGGCGTAGCGCTGAGTGGATTCGTACAGCCGAGCATTCTCGATTGCCAGCGCCGCCAGATTGGCAAGGGTGCTGCACAGGCTGATCTCTGGCTCGGAGAGCACTCGCGGCTCTTCGGCGGTGGACACGATGATCGTACCCAGCACTTTAGTTCCGGCAATAAGCGGCAGGTAGAGTATCGAGCGCAAATCCCGTATCTCGGTGACGGCTCGTTCCGCCGGAGTGAGGTCGGCGGTTGCAGTGTCGGGCAGGAAGACAGGCAAGCCGGTGGTGATTGCTATGCAAATGTGGGGGTGGTCGGCAAGCGGCGCATTGCGCAATTCTTCGGGGAAGTGTGGGGGTAGCGGAGGTGTGGTCGCCCACAGACGCAACGTTTCTCCCTCGAGTAGATAAATAGCGGAGCTTTTCAGTTCCGTCAGTTCGGCTACACGATCGGTGGTTGTCTGAAGGATGGTACTGAGGTTCAGCGTGGCAGCAAGCTCCTGACTAATCTTTAACAGTGTAGACAGTTCCACTGAGTGCCGGTGATTTTTTTCTTCCGAAAGCTTGCGCTCGGTGATATTTTGGGCGATTACCAATGCTGCCTCGCGTTTTTTGTGCTCCACTGAGTGAGATGTGAACTCCACATTAATGATGTGACCGTCTTTCAACTTGAGGCGCCATTCACCTGAATGCTGCAACTCTGGCCCTTCCTTTGCAGCATCATCGAGCAAGCGTGCAACATCTTCCGCAGGTAGAATGTCTTTCAGTGTCATCTTGAGGAATTCTTCAAGGGTGTAGCCGTATTTGTCTATAGCGGCACCGTTCACATCGAGAAAGGCAAGTGTCTTGAGATCGTACACCCACATAGGGAGGGGGTGATGGTGGAACAGAAGGTGGAAGGTTTCCTCGCTCGACTTAGATTGGGGGGGACGCGTTCTTCGGAGAGATTTTTTGGTTTTCATGGCTCATCTCCAAGTGTGCATAAGTGGGGCGCAATTTCACCTAATGTTTCATAGTTGCATTGTGTGTTCGTTACAAAATGATCTATGTAAATACATGGCTATTCCGCTTCTTCTACTTAAACACAAAAACCTCTTTCATTGTTGTAAACAATTCCAGAGGTTTCCTAACAAAATAGTACGGGAGTTGCACTGTTCACTCCATTGATAAAACCGAATACCCCTCCACCCTAATCTCCATCAGAGCATTATCATACTACATAATGTAGTGATCGTTGAAGCCACTATCAATACAATCAATACTCAGATGATTTATAACGTTGGGTAGGATGTAAGGGCAGATAAGCGGAACGACCGGGTGTAATCGTTGCCGGATTTATTTATGTCCCCAGGCAAACAAGGCGAATAAGTCGAATAGACTCTGTATTGCGGAGATGAACCAACTCGGTAGACCGTGTTGTCATCGCGATAATCTCCTTATCTTCACGATGAATTTCAATCAACATAGCGCTCGAAGACTGTACCTCTATTCCATCTGGTTTGATTTCTGGACTTCTCATCGCCGATCTCACTGTATCGCTTCTACTAAAAACCGTGTTAAATCCAGAGACCACTTGAACTGTCACAAGTGCATCAGCCCTCGCTCTGTTCTGGGCATAAGACTCGATTGCAAGCAGCAGCAGAATACTAACGATAATTGTCTTCATGATGATCTCCGTTTCCTGAAGACCTTCACGATCAGTGCCAGTATTCCTCAAACGATAGAAGGAAAAAAGTGAGGAGGTGCCAATAGAATAAGAGATTTCTGAATGTGCTACTGACTATAGTTAGTCGAGCTGGTGTTTTCCTTGAAGGTTCTACAATCGGTGAATGGGGGTGTAAGGGATGAGTCAGATAAGAAGAATTAACAATGCTCTAGGACCTTTTCGAGAAGCTTCTTCTCGCACAATGCTCGCAAAGAAGCGCAACGCTCGCTACAATGATGTAACTTTTTAATACGCTGTGAGACTTACTCAACCCCCTTAATCCCCCTTCTCTAAGTTTTAGAGAAGGGGGTATGCCTGCTCGCCGACTTGTCCACCGAAGTTCGAAGAACGGAGGTGGAAGCGGGAGCGTAGGCGAGGGGGATGAGTCAGATAAGCAGAAATATTTAACCTTTACGTGACACTCTATCACGTTCTCTCTTACTCCAAATGAAGTTCCGATTTAATGAATCGTTCAAATTGATCGGGCGAGACTGGTTTAACAAGTACATCCACTGCACCACTGAGCATAAGCGCCTCCCGGCTCGAAGCAGAATCCTCCCCCGTGACGACAAGAACAGGAATATCCTTTGTTGCCTGCTCCTGCTTCAATCGTGTTAGAAAATCAAATCCGTTGACTTCAGGCATCGCATAATCAGTAATAATCAGTTTAGGCCGGTACTTCAACGCATAGAGAAATCCTTCCTTGCCATTATTCGCGTGAATCAGTGTAGCGTTTGGAAAAAGTCTGGAAATGTATTTACTATGAAGCACTCGGATACCAGGCTCATCATCAATAACCAATATTTTTAATTCTCCCTCGCCGACACTTTTTTGAAACCATAGAGCAAATTCGGTTCCTTTACCAACTTCACTCGCAACAATGATCGATCCATGGTGTTTCTTGACAATCTCATGCACAACTGATAAACCAAGCCCGGTACCCTCTTCACCGGCAAGCCCGCGCCGGGTATATTTTTCCTCAACTTTATAAAGTTTACCCAGATCTGTTGCAGGGATACCGATACCCGAATCTTTAATCGTCACAACCCACGTTGCTTCATCTTCCCCGGTGTATTCAACCTGAATGACCCCCTGTGCCGGTGTAAACTTCAACGCATTCCCGATGAGGTTATTGAATACCTGTAGAAGAAGCGCACGATCTCCCTTAATACACATTCTCGGTTTTAGGCTAGAATAAAGGAGAATATTTTTCTGTTTGGCAATTCCTAAGAGCGATGAGATGCTCGACTTCACCACATCATAGAGATCAACCTCGGTCATTTCTACTCGCATTCGCCCGGATTCCAGTCGGGTCCAATCGAGCAGTTTCGATACCAGTCCCAGTTGTTGTTGAGTCGATTCTTTAATATAGCCAAGGTATTCCGTAATCTCTGCCTCAGTGAGAGTCTTCCGATCCTCTGTCAATATCTCACAGAATCCCATAATGCTCGCAAGCGGAGATCTCAGGTCGTGAGATAAGATTGAGACAAATTTATCTTTTTGTTTATTGATGGCATCTAATGCTTCGCGTGATGCTTTGAGTGCTTTCACATGCTCATGTAAACGTTCTTCGAGCGCCTTCCGGATAGTGATATCCTCGAGCATCCCTTCAAAATACAACATGGTCCCCTTTTCGTCACGAATGGCTCGAGAATGCTCGAGAACAACAATTTCCTGACCATTCTTTTTCTTGAGCCTTTGCTCATAATTTGTGCATTGTCCCTTTTCAGTTAATTCTCTCACAAGATCTTTTCGATCTTCCGGGTGAACATAGATATCGGCAAGATTGATGGCTGCCAGTTCCTCGAAGGAAGAATATCCCAGCATCGTGAGAAGAGATCGGTTCGCCATAATTAAGTACCCTTCCGGTGTACTCTGAAACATTCCCTGTAAGGCTTGTTCAAACATATTCTGATATTTTTTTGTCGCCTCGGCGATAATCGCACCGACCTGTTTTGTGTGGGTTCGATTGTGAGCGGAGACAAGAAAACCCTCAATCCTTTCAGAACGAATCACCGGGGTTAATATCACTTCGGCTCGTTGTGCAGGCCGCTCGTATCCTTTGATCGCCACCTCCATCGTAACCGATGACCTCGTCAGAACACTTCGCTTTACCATCGCGGTTACGTGTTGGCGATCCTCAGCAGAAACAAAAAACAAATACTCCTTTCCGCTCGCTTGTTCAGAACTCAAACCCATAGCCTTTTCAAACGAAGGATTTACCATGCAAAGTAATCCATTCCTCGAAAAGAGCAGTTGCATCACCGGCGAAGAGGTGAACAGGTGTTCGTACAGCATTTTTGATTCCTCAGGTTGACTAAACTGGTTCATCATCGGCCAAGGTGATGTGGTCGATTTTAACAATCCAGTTTGTGTTGAGGCTTCAAAAGAATGATGAGTATCTGCATTCGGAGTGATGGCTGCCATAATGTATCCCCTTAGTGTATAATGAAAATAATTCTCTGTGGCATTGATTCTTACCGTTACTTTACGTGAATGAGTCGTTGTATTAGCACGCGCTGGCCATACTGTAATCGTGCGAAATATATTCCACTCGCCATGTTCTTTGCATCCCAGACTTTACTGTAATTCCCTGCCGGTTTTTGCTCGTCCACAAAGGTGTCCACTTCTCTTCCAATGGAATCGTAGATCTTGAGAACAACACGCCCGGCAGCGGGAAGATGATATCGAATGGTTGTGCTGCTGTTGAAAGGATTTGGATAGTTTTGATCGAGAACCAGCGAGTCTGGAATTATAAATTGCTGTTCAACCGGGGTTGTAGCCTGGGGAACGGTGAGAAGACCGTACTCGCGTGTTCGGTCTGAAGAATCACGTTCTCGAATGATATATTCAATTCTCGAAGACGAAGGTGAAAAATTATCTGTAAATCGAGTGAGTGAATCGGTCGAGATTATTGAGGACACCATGGGAGAAAACACTCCCAATCGTCTGACAATGGAGGAGCCCGCATCCTTTGCCAGTATTTCCACAGCAGCAAGCGAATATGAATTACGCTTTTTCCATTGAATTTCATTTTTTGAACTCGTCAATGCAGAGATTGATGCCGATAAATAGGAGGGCGAGAAATAAGCAGAACCGGTAAGAGAACGCAGGAACGTGAGTCCATCAGCCGACGGCCGCGTCCCAACCCCCGATTGGATAAGGCGTGTTTTCAAATCAGCACTGTGTGCCTGCGGTTGAAGCTGAAATGCAAGAGCAAGAAGCCCTGTGATTTGTGGCGCCGCGAAACTTGTGCCGAACCGGAGGATGTAACCATTGTACTCAGCATTCGGCGAAGGGGTCAATACGCCGCCACCCGCCGCTAAAATTTCTGGTTTCTGCCGCTCATCGAGAGTTGGTCCTTCACTACTAAATGAACTGACCTGGCCTAGTTGAAGAGACGCATCGATGGAGCCGACGGTAATGGCTTCCTTCGCATTCCCTGGGGAACTGACGAGATATCGGCGTGTTACCTGGCTGTTTTTATCATCAAACCAGGCAGTTCCCCCGCGTAAATTTGAGTCCACCAGCCAGAGATGAAAACGGCCTGATTCACGCGATCGGAGATTCTTCACGATGATATTCCATCGGCCGGGCTGAATCTTTGATTGCCCCATGCTTGCCAACTGAATGGAAGCGAGATACAATCGAGTCAGCGGCGATATTCCACGGGAAGCATTATCGATAAAACCCACACCATCGGACGTTTGGCTGAATCCATAATTTCCACGCGTCACTGCCTGAATTCTTTTTCCCGACGGTGTAACAATACTAATTTGCACACTGTCATCAGGTGAATACCAGGTTTCTATTCCAACCGATGAGCTTGATTGATCGAAGGATCCGATGCTCGACGGGATATCCATACCGATGGAAATTGAATCCCCCTGGTAATGCAAAACACCCTCAGCGTGAATTGGATTTTCCCTATCATTCCCCGCGGCAACAACGACCGCAACTCCCGGACTTGCCGCAATTGCATCTATGGCCAGCTCATACAGCCTCGATCCATTATGAGCACCGTACCGGCTGCCAAGGCTCAGATTAATAACGAGTGGCTTTCGCAGGGAATCGGCTATTCTTTTTGCATAGAGCATCCCATCAATTATTCTCGCTTCGCTGAAGCAATCATCCCCTCCTTTGATAATGATCAAATCAGACTTTGGTGCAATTCCACACAACTCACCTTTCGATAGCAAACCATTTCCCGCTGCAATCCCTGCTACCGCTGTTCCATGGCCAGTGAAATCACGCTCACGAACATAGCTGGTTCTCTCTTGTTTTAGTTCACTGACAATGTCGTTTCGTGAGTACTGAACCCCATAAGAGTATCCACCGGGGGTATGATGTGTTACATCTGGCTGATCTGTTTGGTCCCACAGAAACAATATGCGACTCTGAGTGACAGCATTATTTGCCGAGAAATCTGGATGTCTCCAATCGATTCCTGAATCATAGATCGCAATGAGTACGCCTTCACCGGTAATCGGTTGGTTTTTAAGTATACCCAGATGTGCATCTTTTACATTTGTCAAATAGGTATTGGGTAATTCACTTGGGCGCTCGACGTGCGATTCTTGGACATAAGTCACATCTTCACATTGAAGAAGAGTTTTGAGCTCTTCGAGTGTCGCTTCGATAGTGGCGATGGAATGAATTCTCGATCGAACCCGGAATCCTTGTTTGATCAACTCATCGATCTTCTCGGACTGCAGAATGAGTTCCAGCGTATCGTTGGAATTGATTGCACTTCGCTTTGCCAGCGATGTTTCGAACAATGTTTGATAGCGCATGCGAAGTGTGGGCGATAATTTATGTTCATCCTGTGCATAAACGGCTGACGTGAACGAGAGCGCCAGAATTGAAGCGAAGTAAATGCAGTAGATTCGAAAGGTGGATGACATTGAATTTCTCATGATGACTGAATTTCTACAAGTGGTATGCCAGCGGGATATTCCATTTAGCATTGATTTATGCGGAAATACAGAAGGACAATTCGAGGCCAGACGATGCGCGATTGTAGATTCTATAAATTCAGATCCAGCATTCTCTGATACTTGCTCTGCCACAAAGACACTAAGGCGCCAAGGAATCTGGTCGAAAAGTGACTTTGCCACTGAGTCACAGAGAGCACAGAGATAGTCTTTTTGAAATATTGAGGATAGAACCAACATTTATCAATCTCTGTGACCTCCCCGCCTGCCGCTATAGTATCTAAACTGGCGGGCAGGTGTGTCTCCGTGGCGGACTTTTCGACCGGATTACCCAAAAAAAAGCGCCGAAGAATATTTTCTTCGACGCTCCGTTCTTCCTCTACTGCACCGTGCAGCTATTTTAGCAAGATCATTCTACGGGCTGTCATAGATGATGCGGTCTGCACCCTGATAATATACATTCCTGAAGGCAGGGCCGATCCAGACCGATCCATTGCATTCCATGCCAATGTATGCTCCCCAGTTAGTTGGTTTCCCTCATAGAGGCGGTCGATTACTCTTCCAGCCACATCATAGATTGCTATAGAGACATACTCTGGCTTCAACAGTCGGTAAGAAATCGTGGTAGAAAGGTTGAAGGGATTGGGATAGTTTTGAGCTAACTGAATTGTATTCTTAAGATTAGCGAGAATGAAATCATTATAGGGGTAATAGGGAGCCGCTGTTATCGGCAGCATCTTCACCTGATCGACTAACTCCAATCTGCTGATGAAGATCACGGAGGAATCCGATATTTCACGTTCTGCAAATTTTAACGTCACGCTGCCGATTTCCCGATTCCCTGCTGGTAAATTATTATAGACCGGGGTTAGAAAGAGAAAGTTCAACGTCGTATCATCTTTAAGATAGTGATGAACCTCAACTCCAGAACTGCTAAATTGAGAGGCAACTTGCATTTCCGAGAACCGAACCCCGTTACGCGCATTCAGATAAACAAGTGCTCCGCCGACCGGGTCACTGTGTTGCAGCACGATGGTAATTGTATTCGGTTCTTTCCCTTTTTTTATCAGAATTGTATTTTCCGAATGGAGTGTAACAGGAATTATTATGAACATTGAGGTAACTATAATCCAAACGACCTTACTTATATTTCGATAACACATTGACGTTCTCCTGAGATCATATCGACACGAGCTATACTCCAACGATTGTGCCAGTGCTATCTCAGAAGAGTCTGGGTATAATCACATCATAATATCTAAGAAACTGGAAGGAAATATTGGTCCACCGCAATGAGTATGCAGAGTTATTTTATTACAAATCTACAAATCGTGAAAGGAAACCTTCGCGGCATGCTTTTATTGGTTACACGAAGGTACACGAAGGAAAGAAGTCTCACATTTGGAAGGCAGGTGACTGGCACCTTCCGATTGATTAGTTGCATTCAGAATTGCATCTAACCGTTCGCTAAAATAAGGATCTCTACGAAGCGAACGGTTAGCTCCATTGAGGCAGATGACCGTCACCTCGTCTAGGATTAGCCTCGTTCAGGTGACGGTCATCTCACAAGCTCGGTCGGGCGGGGTTGAGGGCACAGAAACACAGATGATCGGCACCAAATAGGGTCGGGAGCAGAACTCCCTCCCAGCTTGAATAGGCGATGGCCATCTCACAAATGGAAAGCGGATGACCGGCACCTCGTCTTGGATTAGCCGCGTTTAGGTGACGGTCATCTCATTCCGGTTGGGTAATTTGGAATGCCTGTATTTTTGAGTAAAGAGTCTTAACACTGATCCCCAATATTTTTGCTGCCAGTGGTTTATTCCAACGAACAGAATCTAACACTGCAGCAATATGGAGTTTTTGAATCTCATCTAATTTCAGCGTACCGCCAATCCGCGGCACCGTGTTCGATAGTTCTACCTTACCCTCAAACATCGATGGCATACCAAACGGCAGCGCCAAATCTTCGGGCAGTATAACATTCCCTTCACAAAGAATCGACGCACGTTCGATGACATTTTCCAATTCTCGTATGTTCCCGGGCCAACTATACTTCAGCAATATTTCCAATGCCTTCTCATCGATACGTTTAGGTGTGGTTGTCTTATTTTTTGCAGTAATAAAATGTTCAATCAACTGTGGGATGTCATTCCTGCGCTCTCGTAACGGAGGTAACTTCAGGGTAAAGACATTCAATCGGTAAAATAGGTCTTCACGAAATCGTCCTTCTTGAACCTCGCGATGGAGATCTCTATTCGTTGCCGACAGGATTCTGACATCGGATCGAAATATCCTGTTCCCTCCGACCCGGCGATATTCACCCGTTTGGAGAAACCGAAGCAATTTTGGCTGGAGCACTCTGGGAATCTCCGCTATCTCATCGAGAAAAACAGTACCTCCATTTGCCACCTCCATCAACCCCTGCTTTGATGTAACTGCATCGGTAAAGGCACCTTTCTCATGGCCAAAGAGTTCACTTTCAATAAGCGCATCGGGAAAGGAGGAACAATTCAGAGCAAGAAATGGGTGCTCTTTCCGCAGGCTGTTCGCATGAATAAAATTCGCAATCAGCTCTTTCCCTGTGCCACTCGATCCTTGTATTAGGACGCTGGAATCTGTTGGAGCCACGCGGGAGGCAACAGACAAGAGTTCTATTAATGTTTTATCCTGGCCGATAATCAACGCGTGCATCGCTTTCGCTGCCAGCTCATTCCGAAAGCCGATATTATGTGCGAGTAGCCTTTTTCGCTCCAGTGCACGATCAATCAGCGAAAGCAATTCGGCAGGTTGATAAGGTTTCGTCACATAATGGAATGCACCCATCTTCATACAATTGACCGCAATACTCAGGTCATCTACTCCTGTTAACATAATGACCTGCAGCTCAGGGAATCGATCTTTGATAAATTTCAGAACTTCAATACCACTAATTTGCGGCATTTCGATATCGAGCAATACCAGGTCGTAAGGCACTATCTGGAGTTCATTGATTGCGGTGAGTCCATCCTTGGAGGTGGCGACAAAATATCCTTCCAATTCCAGTAAATTCTTCGCCGTTTCCAGAAACGCCGGTTCATCATCGACAATTAAAATGGATATAGGTACTTTTGGCATACAACTTCTCTCCGAAATTATTTGTTATACGAAGATACACAAAAGGAAGAAAATAGCGTTTGCGTGAGACTGTTTATTGTTTCTCGCTCGCCACCTGAGAGTCTAATGAGGCGGGCAGGCAGAACACGCAACGGACGCAAAGGAGTTGTTTTTACTCATCCCCCTCGCCTACGCTCCCGCTTCGGCGAGCAGGCATACCCCCTTCTCTAAAAAATAGAGAAGGGGGATTGAGGGGGTTGAGTAAGACAAACAGCTTTTTCAAAAAATAAAGATGTTACACGAAGAGCACTCCGCCATAGGCGGATCAGCCTTCCACCAAAAAGACGGCGGACAGGTCGGCTGAGAAGAAGGCACGAAGAGAAATATACATCGTGGTTCTTCGTGGTGCAACTTCCCTGCCCGCCGGAATACGAAGTATGTAGGCGGGGTGTTCCTTCGTGAAATGTTTTTGATACTGTTACGGTTTTCCTTCATCAAGGACTTCACGTAATTTTTTCAGAACATCCTCCGGATCGTAAGGTTTTTGAATAAACTCTTTCGCTCCTTTCACGAAAAGTTCCGATTTGAAACCCGGCTCCATATATCCGCTTGCCATGATCACCTTTGCAGTCGATTGTTTCTCCAGTATAGCTTGCAGCATCGCTGTGCCTTTCATTCTGGGCAATCCGACATCGGAAATCACAGCGTCAATGTTGTCTTTTTCACGTTCGAATAGTTGCAAACCCTCCACACCATCTCGCGCAATCAATACGGTATATCCAGCGTCTTTAAGAACGATGCCAATAATCTTTGCCAGCACCTCCTCATCTTCAACGATAAGAATTGTCTCTGAACCACCCGGGAGTTGATATACTCCTTTTGTATCTATTCGATCCTGAATGATCCCTTCGGGTACTGGAAAATAGAGGATGATACTTGTACCACGACCTGGACTGCTGTCGACGTCGATGAAACCATGATGTGCGGTCACGACTCCATACACAACAGAAAGCCCTAATCCCGTCCCCTTCCCAAGTTCTTTTGTTGTAAAGAACGGTTCAAAAATACGGTTTTTAATTGACTCATCCATCCCGCTTCCGGTATCCTTCACCTCAATGCACACATAGTGCGTCGCAGCAGCGTCGGGATGAGTCTGTACCATTTTTTCGAGAGGGAGCAGCCCCGTGCGGATCGTCAATTCGCCGCTCTCCTCCATGGCATCGCGAGCATTGACACAGAGATTCAGTATCGCTTGATGAAGTTGATTATGATCCATCATCACTATCGGTACCGATTTTTCAAGATTAAGATTGAAGATGACCGTCTTGGGGAAGGTCTCAGTGAGCATCCCTACCAGTTCTTTCACGACTAAATTTACACTCACCGGTTCGAGTGCCGTCTCACTTTTCCTGGCAAACGTTAGAATTTGCCGGACCAGCGCTGCTCCACGATCGGTAGCTTTCTGAATTCCTTCGATACTTGAATGCAGAAGCTCAAAGCGCTCTTTCCCGGGAAGCTTTAAAAGAATATGGGTATAGGCCATAATGATACCGAGGATGTTATTAAAATCGTGAGCAATCCCCCCCGCCAGAGTTCCTATACTATCCATCTTCTGAACTTGATTCATTTGGCTCAGCAATCTCTTTTGCTCTGTGACATCCTGAAATACTTCGAGCATCGTATTCTTACCTTCATATATTATTCCGATATGAGTAATCTGAAATGTCTTTCCCCCAAGAACTCCATGAACCTCTAACGTTTCCGGTTTGCCAAATTCTATTCCCTTATGGAGAGGACAGCCTCGACATTGCTCCTTATCATCCCTATACACCTTCCAGCAACGTTCTCCAGTCATATTTGTTCCAGCGAATGCTTTCATAGTGTCGTTAGCGAAGATGATCTTTCCTTGCTCATCGACAATATCCAATCCAAAAGGAATCGTTTTTAACAGAAGCTCATTGAAAGCATTGCTTTGTTCAAGCTCTCTCTCTGCCTCTTTTCGCTTGGTGATATCTTGTAGGATGGTTCTTATTCCCTCGATGGTGCCATCTGAGTCTTTTATAAAACGATCTTCGACAAGAACCGGGAATGTCGATCCATCCTTTCTTCGGGAAGCAGTTTCTAAATTTATCATTTGATCACTCGAGCCCGAAAGTTTAGCCAGCACTCGTTGTTTGAACGACTCTTCATCAGCGACAAATTTCCAGGCATACTGTCCTACCATCTCTTCTTCTGTGTAATCCAACATTTCTCGTTCCGTCTTATTGACACGGACAATACGCCCTTCAGTATCGACCTCATGATATCCGACAGGAGCGCTATCGAAGAGGTCTTTAAATCGCAGATCGCTCTCACGTAGTTCTTCCTCAGCCCGCTTGCTCGCCAGTTCGGCTAACTTGCGCTCGGTGATGTCGCGCAGACTGCCCTGGAGTTTTTCGGGACGTCCTTGAGCATCGAACCAGATCTTTGTGGCAATAGAGCAGAGAATCGATGAACCATCACGATTCTTCAATGTTATTTCATAATCAGTAACACTACCTCGTTCCTTCAACATTGCTAAGAGGGCCTGTCGTTCTCCGGGATCAGCATAGAAATCAAGCATCGACTTTCCTATCAGGTCATCCCGACGAAACTGGCCTTTTGACAAAATCTCGATAGAAGGACTGACTTCGATGATCACACCATCGACAGATGTTTCATAGTAGACATCCTGTACGTTTTCGAAGATGCCGCGGTATTTTTCTTCGCTCACCAGCAGCGCCTCCTCCGCCTTCTTGCGCTCGGTGATGTCCCGGTTGATTATCAAAATACCGATCTTTTTGCCGGTGTGATCTTTGACAGAGACCTTTGTTGACAAGTGACATCTATCGATCTTGCCCGTCGCTGGATCCTGACGGATTTTCTCTTGACTAATCAGCGGCTCACCCGATTCGAGAATTGCATCCTCCTCCGCAAAATGTTCTTGTGCCAACTCGGGGCGAGTGAAATCAAAATCGGTTTTCCCCAACAGTTCGTTCATCGACTTGGCACCGATGGCATTCATCGTCGCACGGTTAGCCACGAGGAACCGGTGCTTTAGATCTTTCAGGCACACTTCATCGGGAATGCTCTCAATGAGGGTGAGCAGCAACGTGCGCTCTTTTTCCAGCATTTCTTCTGATTGCATGAGCTTGGTGATATCACGATTGATACTCACGAGGCCGATGATCTTGCCTTCGTGGTCCTTCAGCGGGATCTTTGAAATCAGCAGGCTCCGCTCAATTGCTCCGGTCTCAGGATCGACCTTAGTTGCGACTCTGTCCCTGGAATGGTCGCCAACTGCCAGAACAGTGTTCTCTTCCTCCCTCGCATCTTTCACGAGATGCTCGGGAACCAGATCTTCATCCTTCTTCCCGATGATTTCATCTGCCGAGGCCCGCTTGAGAGCGTTTATAGTTCCCGTGTTCACAAGAACGAATCTTCTCTCGGTGTCTTTTACTGTAATCTCGTCTGGAATCGCATCGATGATCGTGCGCAAGAGATTTCGTTCTTCCTCCAAGCGTTCCTCTGCCTTATTCCGTTCCGTGACATCACGGAACAGGCTGAGAAGCAATCTCTCCTGACCGGCTGTTTCGATGAATGAATGGGAAATATGAAGGTCGACGATTTCACCATTCCACAGTGTCACTGAGTCGATAAGATCGGAGATAGTCTCTCCCGCGGCAAAGCGCTTATGATACAAACTGAGATCATCATCCGGTCCTTGCCTTTGGTAGGCAACCGAGAGGACTTTTCCGAGCAACTCTTCACGAGGCATTCTCATCAGTCTGCAAAATGCTGCGTTGACGTCGGTAATCCGACCTTCCCTATCCGTCAGTCGCATTCCGTCCGCCGAATTATCCCACACCGAACGAAAACGCTCTTCCGACAGGCGAAGATCGTGTTCGGCTTTCTTGCGCTCGGTGATATCCTGGTTCACACCATACGTCTTCACGGTACGACCCTGTGCATCTTTTTTAATACGAATATGGACAGTGAAGCAGCCTTCCACACCATCTGCGCAAATGGTGCGATGATCCAACCTGGCATAGTAGCCTGGGTCGGTCGTTTCCATGGCTTTCTGAGTTTCCACACCGACCACAGCCATGTCATCCGGGTATACAAATTTTTGGGCGTAGTGCGCGGAGGACATGATGTACCCGCCTTCTCTTTCCGCCGACGTGTGTAAGAGTGCATAGAACTGATCGTTGAACGTAAACTGATCGTGGAAGATATCGTACTCCCAAGTGCCGAGCCTGGCGATCTTCATGGCCTCGGCGAGCTTGGCTTCGCTTTCGTGCAGAGCTCCCTCCGCTCGCTTGCGCTCGGTGATATCTTCAAGCGTTGTCTGCACAGACGAAACACTCTTTTGCTCATCCAATGTCACAAAATCGCTGACCATAAACGTCTTGATCGAGCCATCTTTTGCCACATAGTTGCGCTCGTTTCTACCCGTCATAAGCGCTTTGTCCAGCTTTTTCCTCTCCCATCGGGCCTTCGAAATTGATCGTTCACCTTCAAGAATCAAATCGAAAATTGGCTTACCGAGCACTTCGTCCCTGGAATAACCGAGAGACTCGCACCACCGAACATTAACGTTCGTAATGATGCCTTCCGGCGTAAGAACATGGTACGCTACAGGTGCGTAATCAAAAAGCCACTTGAATTTCTTTTCCGAATCAGCTAACGCACCTTCCACCCGTTTCCGCTCGGTGATGTCACGATCAATGCCTAATATCAGCTCGCGTCCTTCGGAGATGATGATCGATGTGGAGACCTCAATGGGAAAGATATGACCGTCACGATGGCGGTGGAAGGTTTCCAGATGCAGCACACCTTCGTGTTTCACTCGTGTCAGGTAGGCGGCGCGTTCTTCAAGTGTTGCCGCTGAAATGTTGAGAATGTCGATCGACTTGCCGATAAGTTCCTCACGCGTGTATCCATTCAACTGGCAAGCGATTTCGTTGCAATCCACAATTGGCCAGCTACTGGTGGAAGCATGAGGGTCGATTAACACAATTGCATCAGGCGAGGCCGTAAACAAGCGACGGAATCGCTGTTCACTTTCTTTTAGCGCCATCTCTGCCAGTTTACTATCGGTAATATCTCGCGCTGTAGAAATTACGCCTATCGTATTTCCATTTACGTCTTTCAATACACGGCACCACCATGCAAGTAATCGCTTCTCCCCATCTTTGCGACGCTGCCAGCTTTCTATGTAGATTACATTTTCAATGCCGCCGAAGAGAGGCTGAACAACATCATAAGTATTCTGATCACCTTCAAAGTAGAAATTCGCTTCTTTGCCAATCAAATCGTTACCGAAGAATTCACGACCTGCTTGATTTGCCCAGGTGTATATTTTATTGTTATCCACTTCCATAATAATATCTGGTACAGCAGTTAGAATAGCTTGCTGGCGTACTGAGAGTGCGCGCAATGCATCCTCTGTGCGCTTTTGCTCCGTAATTTCCCGGCTAACACCGACAAGACCTATAATCTGACCTTGCATATCCCGCAATGGTATTTTGGAGGTGGAGAAAATGTGTTTTTGACCCTCTTTGTCGAGGAGGAACTCCTCCTTGTTGAGCACCGGTGTGCCGGTTCGAATAACCGATTGGTCGTCAGCATAGTAAGCAGCCGCAATGGTCTCTGGATAAAAATCAAAAGCAGTCTTATTCAGGACCTCTGCCTCGAATTGCTGCCCCATCCATCGAACATCTGATGCATTGGCAATAGTCTTGCGACAGGCACTATCTTTAACATAGATTGCATCGGGCAGATTATCAATCAATGTGCGAAGGAGACCGCGCTCGTGCTGGAGAGCATCTTCCGCCCGTTTTCGCTCGGTGATGTCCTTAATGATATGGACGAACGAATTAACGTTATCGTATTCATCCCTTATTGGCCAAGCGTGGAGTGCATAGTATCGTCCGTCCTGCTCAACCTCGCCGAATCCTCCTTCGCCACTACTCAGGGTCACTTTGCACGGGCACTGGGCGATGGGTCCTTTGGTTCCGTGAACTAACTCAAAGCATTTCCGGCCAACGATTTCTTCTCGGGAGAGTCCTATCGACCGGACTCCAGCCTGATTGATCGATAGGAACTCGTGATTGTGCGAGATCACACAGACGATGTCTGAGATAGCGTCAAAGGTACTCTGCCATCGTTGAGCAGCGAGAAATCGCTCGCTTTCCGCACGTTTACGCTCGGTAATGTCGCGGAATATCCCCAGCAACAAAGGTGGTTGTCCCTCAAATTCCAAGAATGAGTTCGTTACTTCAATCCACATTTTCCTGTCGTTCCAGAGAGTGATTTCACGGTTAACATGAGTTTCAACAGTTCGTGACGTGAACCGCTCACTATGACGACGGGCTACCTGCTCTTGACGTTCCTTTCCGTAGATGACAGCAAGGGATTTCCCTTCTAATTCGGAATGTCCTTTTCCGACCAAGCGGCAGAAGGCTTCATTGACCAGCAGGACTTTTCCTTCTTCATTCGTTAGGCGCATGCCGTCCCCGGAATTTTCCCATACTAATCGAAATTGTTGCTCAGCCTTGCGAATCGCTTCCTCCGCTCGCTTTCGCTCGGTAATATCTTGAGCGGTGCCGGACATATGAGTTGGTCTGCCAACAGTATCGCATATCAGTACGCCGCGACCACTGATAATACGGATAGTACCGTCGGGAAGAATCGTGCGAAACTCCAATTCGCCGGACTTTTCTCCTGCAGTACAGGCACGTATCCATTCCTGCATTGCCAACCGGTCATCGGGATGAATAAGGTTGATGAAGGACTCGGCATTCGGGGTAAACGTTTCCGGCGAGACCCCGTAAATCCGATACATCTCGTCTGACCACGATAACCTGCCTGACAGGTCGTAAACCCAACTACCCAGATTTGCTGTTTCCTGCGCTCTTTTCAGATTCGTTTCGCTTTCGCGTAGCGCATCCTCCATCCGCTTGCGCTCGGTGATATCTCTGGAGATGCCAAAAGTTCCGATGATTTGACCTTTGATATCACGGAGAGGCATCTTAGTTGTTGAAACCCACGTCTTATGGCCGTCGGGCCACGTTTCCTTTTCTTCCAAATTTACTAACGGGCGGCCGGTTTTCGTGATCTCTCGTTCATTCTCGAATGCTAGACGGGCATGTTCCTGCGTGAAGAAGTCAAAGTCCGTCTTCCCTATGCCTTGTGCAGGTTCGCTAATACCAAATCTATCGGCCAGAGCTTTGCTCATTCTAATAAAGCGGCTGTCGATATCTTTGAAGTAGATGTGGTCAGGGATGTTATCCATGAGTGCCATCAGGAGGTTCTGTTCATATGTCAGTTTCTCCTCCGCCCGTTTGCGCTCGGTGATATCTTCAACACTTCCATCATAATAGAGAGTGTTACCGTTAGGATCGCGGATTGCGCGAGCACTCTCTCTTATATATACAATTGATCCATCACGACGAGTCCAGGCCGACTCCAGGCCTTTTACTTCTCCTGTGATTTCGACTTGTTCAATAAATTGTTTCCGCTCATAGGAAGGTTCGAAGCCCTCTTTTTCAAGATTCCTTGAAGCAAGCTCTTCAAACGATGAATAACCAAGTATCTTAATTAACGTGGGATTGGTTAAAATAATTTTCCCATCGGGAGTGGTTCTGTATAGACCGATTGTGGAATTTTCGTAGAGTGAGCGGAAGCGTTCTTCACTTTCCTTTAATGCTGTCTCTGCTTCAATTTTTCTTTTCTGTGTGTCAGCAGACTCCAATGCGGAGGTTACCGCAAAGCTCAAGCGCGAGAGATGCTCTTTGATGACATAATCGTTTGCCCCTGCCTTCATACAATCGACAGCGGTTATTTCATTCATCGATCCTGTGACGACAATAAATGGGATCAGAGGGTTCACTGCACGGGTAATCAGCAGGGCTTCCATACCGTTAAAGAGAGGCAGGAAATAATCAGAGAGAATAATATCAGGGTGAAAAGATTGGAGTCTCTCCCGGAAATCTTCTTCTGTCTCGACACATACGGCTTCAAAAGATATTCCTGCGGTTCGTAATTCTCGTTTTGTAAGTTCTGCGTCCAAAGGAACATCCTCAACAATCAAAACACGCAATATCTCTTTCATCGCTCTCCTCTCTCATTAAATCGTGTGAATTCCCCAACGCTGTTCAATGTGTGATCGTAACAACTCAGCGATGGAAAAAATATTTAACCATTTATTTGACCCCCTCTTTAATCTCCCCCTAAAAGGGGGAGTTAGATAAATCCCTCCCCTCTTAGGGGAGGTGAAGGTGGGGTTTGGTTTCAAGATGTACTATATTTCATTTTGTGTATGCCTTAATGAAACCACAAATCATGCTGAGTTATTATGTGTGATCTTAATATGCTCTCTTACTGGATCTTCTTACCCTCATCGAGAACTCTCCGAAGTTTTCTCAGGACATCATCAGGATTATAAGGTTTTTGAACAAACTCTCCTGCTCCCTGTGCGAGAATACCTTTCATTAAGTCCGGTTCCTGAGATCCACTTGCCAATAAACCTTTCACCGAGGGTTTCAGCTTTACAATCGCTTCCAGCATTGCCCTGCCATTCAATTTGGGCAATCCGATATCTGAAATGACTGCATCGATCTTCTCCTGCCCGCGTTCAAATTTCTGCAATCCTTCGATCCCGTCGCGTGCTGTGATGACACTATAGCCGGCGTCTTCAAGGACCATTTTGAGGACGTTCATCAGCACCTCTTCATCTTCGACAAGAAGAACTGTTTCAGTACCACCTGGAAGTTTTTCCAGCGTCCGCTCATCGTAATGTTCCTGAATAATCCCTTCTGGCACGGGGAAGGAGAGGTAAAACGTTGCCCCTTGTCCGGGCTGACTTTCCACATCGATAAAACCGTGCTGTGCCAAAACGGCACCATAGACGACAGAAAGTCCAAGTCCCGTGCCTTTGCCCTTTTCCTTCGTCGTGAAGAATGGCTCAAAGATACAGTGTTTGATCGATTCAGGAATCCCTGCCCCTGTATCGGCAATCGTGATTTGAACGTAATATTCCGCTGAAGCATCCGGATGGGATGTGATTATGTTCTGCCGCGAAAGGAGGCGCGTCCGGAGTGTTAATTCTCCGTTCCCTTCCATAGCATCGCGTGCGTTGACGCAGAGATTAAGCAGCGTTTGATGCAATTGATTATGATCCATGATCACAATGGGTACCGTTTTTTCGAGATCAAGTCTGAAGATGATCGTCTTCGGGAACGTTTCGGTAAGCATACCAGCCAATTCTTTGATCGTCAGATTGATACTCACCGGCTCGAGTGCCGAATCACTCTTTCGCGCAAACGTGAGGATCTGTCTCACAAGAGCCGTCCCTCGATCAGTCGCTATTCGAATTCCTTCAACACTCGAGCGCAAGAGTTTTTGATTCTCGTTGCCGCTCAGCTTCGAGAGAACATGGGTGTATGCCATAATGATGCCAAGGATATTATTGAAGTCGTGAGCGATGCCGCCGGCAAGGGTCCCAAGACTATCCATCTTCTGGATCTGTCCCAACTGGTTCTCGAGTTTCTTATGCTCCGTAATATCTTCTTTCAATCCCACCAGATGTTCGATGATTCCCTGTTCATTTCTGATGGTTGAAATTCGAGCATACTCCCAGAACAATTCACCGTTCTTTTTCCTGTTTAGAAGCTCACCACGCCACTCTCCACCGGCGAGTATTGTTTTCCATAATTGTTCGTATAATTGTGAAGGATTCTTACCGGATTTCAATATACGTGTATTCTTTCCCAAAACTTCAGTGATCGTATATTCGGTCACTTTCTCGAATGCCGGATTCACGTACTCGATATTCCCTTTCGAGTCGGTAATAATAATTGATGTGGGGCTTTGATGAATGACGCGGGATAATTTCCGTAACTCAGCTTCTGTGCGTTGTTGTTCACTCATGTCTTGAATGATGGTACGAATTCCACAGATTTCACCATGTTCATCATAGATCAAACGCTCTTCAGTCAGAACCGGCAATTCTGTCCCATCCTTCCGTGTGTACCGCCGGATGACATTCCTCGAAGGTGACTCGCTTCCCGCTAACTTCGCTCTCACCCGTTCACGTGATGCATCAGAATCAGGTACGAACTCCCATACCGGTCTCCCGATCATCTCCTCCCTCAGATAACCAAGCATCTCCAGCTCTGTACGATTCACATTGGACATGCAACCGTGAATATCCAGTTCATGATACCCCACTGGAGCAGAATCAAAGAGCTCTCTGAATTTTTGTTCGCTTTTACGCACTGCCACCTCTGCTTCCAATTTCTTCTGTCTCATCGATGCTTTCTCGAGAGCAGATTTTAGTGCAAACGGAAGCCGGGAGATGTGCTCTTTAATGATATAATCGTCTGCGCCCGCCTTCATACATTCTACAGCAGTATCTTCATTCAGTGATCCCGTGACAAGGATAAAGGGAAGGTGGGGCTTTAACGTCTGTAGTAACCGTAGCGCCTGCATCCCATTTAATGTCGGAAGAGAATAATCAGAGAGGATAATATCCGGCCGAAAGGATTGAAGTTTCTCACGAAAATCCTTTTCTGTTTCGACACATTCGGCAACAAATGAAATCCCCGCCGATCGTAACTCTCGCTTCGTAAGCTCTGCATCCGATTGGCTATCTTCTACGAGCAAAACACGCAATGCATCTTTCATCATCATCTCCTCCCAAAAACTTATTCGAGAATCATATCCTATCGTATTCTCCCAGCCAACGAGATCGCTACAGAGACTCGAAGGATAAAGATATATAATTTTAATTATTTTCTTCTATAAAAGCACAATGTTCTCCGGGTGCTTAGCGGTAAATCTTCACCGAAAAGCTTCAAACTCTTTGCTTTTTGTGTCCTTTGTGCTTTTCCCTTGTGCCCTTCGTGGTAATATTTTCACCACAAGGAACACTAAGTCATTCTTTTTTTTGTGTCCTTTGTGCTTTTCCCTTGTGCCCCTTGTGGTAATACTCTAACCACAAGGAACACTAAGTCATTCTTTCTTTGTGCCCTTTGTGCTTTTCCCTTGTGCCCTTCGTGGTAATATTCTAACCACAAGGAACACTAAGTCATTCTTTTTTTTGTGCCCTTTGTGCTTTTCCCTTGTGCCC
>JAZDJN010000011.1:0-8260 GCA_043803945.1 bacterium
CTGTCGCAGCCTCCTTACTTTTCTGTCTGATACCATTCGACCTGACTCCTGATTGTGGTCAAATAGTATACTGCCTTTTCAGGCTGCGAGGTGGGTAATTCTAATTGTCGCCAAGGAGTATCTCTAAATGTCGTCAATCACTCTTTACCAGTAAACATCAATAAACAGTTAAAGCTCTAGGTTCTGAAGATAGTACAGTGATGATGTGCATGTTCAAGTCCTGTTCCGGGCACGGGAAAGGGGCTGTCTCAGAGGTGAGGTAGCCCTTTGCTGTTTTTGAGGGGGAGAGTTATGTGTGAGACAATGGTAATTGATCCCCCCCAAAATCAAACTGTAGGGCGGTCAACTCGATTGTCGTTATCCCATCTCTATAACTGTATAGCTCCTACTGCAAAAGGCTTACAGGATTTTTCATTCGTCTTAACTTTTCATAGAGCGAGCACATCAGCACCTTTGCTTGGCACTTATTTGATTAATACAAATTTCTTTGTTGACCTAAATTCCCCGGCAACTATTGTATAGAAGTACACACCACTTACAAGACTTCTATTCTGGAATTGTACCGAATAATAACCAGCTTTCTGTTCCGTGTAGACGAGTGTCATGATTTTTCTTCCCAGGACATCATAAATCTCCAAAACAACTCTAGCATCCCGCGGCAATGCATACTGGATCGTCGTCGATGGATTGAAGGGATTCGGGAAATTCTGATCCAATGCAAACTCCGTCGGTATCGCTTCGACTGCCTCCTCAACTCGTGCAATCCAGACTGCGTCTGTCTTATACCGTAAGGACTTTTCCAAAGTCTCATTCGTCAATCCATTCATCACGGCAGAGAGTGTCAACATTCGCTCTTTCCCAGACCATGCACTCAGTGTTAACGTCTCCCCCTCTCCCACTCCCTCCTTCACCCCCTCTGTTATCTCATCATCACCCCAGATCGTCACTAACGCTTTGCCATTCGCTACCACTCCCCCGCCCACCAGCTTCTTCTCCTGCGTCCACACTCCAATCTCTTCTCCATCCTTTATTCCGCTTCCTTCGGCTATAAGGATTGCATTGGAACCGGTATTAATGTATTCCACACGATACTTCGTTGGTTCAGGGGTGGATGAAGTGTTATCCGCGAATATTGTTTTCGTCAAGAGAGATGGAGGTGCTGCGGCGGTGTTTATCGGATAGGTCAACGTTCCTGCGCTGTTGAGATATATCTGGTACCCCTGTCCGGATTTCATGTTTCCGATTGAGTTGATACTGAACGCCGGCCAGTAGACCTGACCTACTCCATTCTTTGCAATGACAACCTTGCCGTCAATTGTTGATAGTGCAGAGTCGCTGCGCATTGGACTGTTCCGCAAGTATGAGATCATATTCCACCCCAGCGGCAGCGACAACGGATATTGCTGCGGATTGATCTCATCGCCGGTGATCGTTACGGTATCCTTGCTGTTCATATAGAGCTGATACCCGTGATAAGATTTCCATTTTCCAATCGTATTGATAGTAAAACTCGGCCAATAGACCTGACCAGAGCCATTTTTCATGATGACGATGCGTGACTTTACTTTCGCATAGAGTGAATCAAGTGTGGAGTCTTTTGGCGCAACAAAACTGGAAATCATGTTCCATCCTTGCGAAAGAATAATGCTATGAGCAACACTTGTAATACCGATCAACGAGTTCAAGACATAGATTCCGTTTGTTGAATATGTTGGTGTTCCCGCTTGGAATTCTACCTTTGCAAAATATTCTTTCCCTCTCTCGCTGTCCCAAATCTTAAACTGCATTAATTCACCTTCAGCGAATCCATCCTTCATTGTTGTCTGGTCATCATCTCCCCAGGCAGTGATAGCAATATTCTGTGATCCATCCCAGAGGGTATAGCCTCCGCAGACGAGGCTATCGTTTCTCATGAAGAAAACGCCGATGGCATCGCCTGCTTTCAACGGCTGTGTTCCAATCTTTGGATTGATTGCAGTTTGAACTGCGATGGTCCCGTTCTTGCCGGTTTTTTGATGGAAGCTCCATGGGATTATTAGCGGAGTCAGCCATGTGTTAATGATTGAGTTCTCTGCCGCCTCCTGTGCTTTCCATTGAACATACTGTGCAGGCCACCAATGGTATAGGTCTCCTAACGGAAAGTTACCCAATCCAGCTGCTTTTAATGTTGCGTTTGAGTATGATAACTTTTCTTCTAATGGCCATCTGGCGTTAATATCATTATTGGGCTTCCATGCCCAGTTCGTATCATTGTTAGTATCCCATTTTTTAAGCAAGAATGCCTTTATCAGCGCTGTATCGGTTGGGGCAAGCAGAAAACCCGGATCGATATTATCATAGAGATTCGATCTATTCATATAAGGGAAGACCTTCTGTCCGTTTGCCGTTGAGTCAAAAAATCTCAGCGTCCAGGGACTCAACATAGGCTGTGGAACAGGTACCTCATCTGTTTGTCCAAGACTTCGCCGTTCAACACTGTAAGGATTGTTATACATCCAATCTGTAAGCCATTTTTCCATGAAATAACTACTGTTCGAAAACAGTATTTGGCGATTTTGTTCTGTGAAGGGGACACTAAATCCAAACTTGTTCACACTATCAATCCGCAATGTGCCGCCGTTTGGATCACCTGTTCCGGTTTGTGCGGGAATATTTCCATGCATATAGGTGTTAACAAAAATGCAGTTCGTAACAATAAGTTTATTCCACCACCCTGACTCTAAAGGATACATTACGACATTAAGAAACGTGCAATGGTTAAATTTAACATAGTCTGCATATTCGCCTCCTTCTTGCATGTACACATATCCTATATTCGCGAATGTACAATGTTCAAAGGAAACACTATCTGAATGCAATCCAGTTGATGAATAGGGGAACGAAAGGGCTCTTCCATAGTATCGGAAGTGTGAGTCAATGCAGTTCTTAAAGTAACAGTTCTTAAATGATCCTTTAAACTTTTTACAATTAACACATACTGCCCCACTATTATTTCTGGGGCAACATGCATAACTGAACATCACGTTTTCGAATGTACCGTACTGACCATTGACCGCAAGAGGATCATCATCGAAATTCAGGCTCGAACTAGATTGATTACCACTTGTCGTTGCATACAACAACCAAACATTCTTCATAACGAGATTTCCTGAACAGGCAATGATAGATTGACGATCCGGATTGCCGCTGGCAGTCCACAGGATCTGAGCAAGCGCAGAATCCTGGGTAGAGCCTGGCGCTGCCCCGATAATCGTGAGCGTCTGTCCAGCCGGCACATTGATGGTACCGGTAAGAATATAGCGGCCGTACCGTTCTAGTTCAAACGTTGTATTGGACAGAGTACCTGCCAAGATGGCGGCCTGAATTGTCGTATTGAGATTTCCCTCGTTCGCACCGTCACTGGAAACTTTTACAATTGTCTGGGCAGATGTTTTCATTGAATAGACAACCGCCAGAGTGATGAAGAGAACCACCCAAATATTTTTCTTCATATGGTCTCTCGCTATATTTAAATATCCTTTTTAGAAGCAGCGTTTGTGGAATTTGCAAGCGCTATTGATCAAGTGTCTTTTCTGATGCAGATGTAATAATTCTTATCTATCGAGAAAACAATAATAGATACATAACGTGTATCTTGCAAAAAATACAAAAACCTCCTTCATCGCTCATCACGAATTCAGAGATTTCCCCTCGCCACTCCCAACCCTTCGCCCTGAAAGAAGTGTGGCTGAAAATCTTTTGTACAACTTACCTAATTACAGATTCCTTTTCAAGTATTACAATTTACGCACTCATTGGCACGCATAAATCCCAAAAAGAACTCACTGCAGAAGGATCATCTTCTATCCACCTCCGCAACCTCCACAGCCGCCTCCACCACCGCACCCTGAGCTACATCCACCACTCCCCATAGAACTATATCCACTACTGCACCCTCCGCTCGAATCCCCACTACTCAAAAAGGAAAATAGCAAGCTTTCTTTTTTTGATGGTGATGGATGCAGAACGGTTTGTAAAGGTCCCCACCATGGATCAGGAAATGATATCGCTTCGAAACCAAACAATCCGAGAGAGAGCGCAAGATCAGAATCTGCAAGTGTTTGGGAGCGTGCACTGGCTATTGTTCCAAGACGGGTATTCTTCTGTTTTTGTTCTTCGAGTATCTTGTCTCCCAGAGACGATCTCATCGAAGGCTTTTTAAAGAACGAAGTGAAAACGAATGCAATAACAACCATTAGAATAATCAGAAATCCAACAGGACGATCCCTCGATATTCCAATGATAATCTTTATAACACCAACGGCTAAAACACAAATCAGTAAAGCGATCGGAGCATAACGAATAGTATTTTGTCGAGTTGTGGAAAGAATCAGGCCATGGTGAACAAGCCGAGAATGAATAGTTTTGACCTCTAGTTCAAGTGATGCATGAATGCTTCCCAGAAGGGATTCTCTAACGGTTCGAAGACCATCATAAAGCTTTCTCAATATGCCATGGACTTTAAGGGGTAACTCTCCAACAATACGGAAGCTATTATTCTTTTCGTTAAAGGCAATGATATTATGCCGCGTCAACAAGGTTATTGCAATATTGATTACTCCCTCTTCTCCTTGGGAAAGATAGGCAAGTTCAAAAGGATTATACTTGATGCGACCAGTCGGTGACTGCGTGGTTTGCCGGAGAACATAGCGCAGCATCCATGCAAAGAGAAAACAAGCCAGAGAGAACAAGCAGAATAATTTGAGAAATTCCGGACCGGGAAGATCAAACGGATTGGCGATCTCAGGTTGTTCCATCTTCATCACCTCAGATTTTGAACTTGTCGAACTGCCTTTGAAATTGTTTGTGCTGTTCTGTTATAAAGATCGTCATAGTCAATATCGACAGACGAGTCGTGGCGCATATTCGCTAGAGTCTCCAAAGCATGTTGATCGAGTTGAAGTTCCCTGGCAGCGCTGGTTAGCACATCGACCGTTGTTGAAGCATCCGGATTATCTTTTTCAAGAAGTTGAAGAAATGCCAGAAATTCAATTCTTAACGGAACGGCAAGGTCTCTCATCATGGCATTCATCGCAAGAGGATCAGGATAGGAAGCGAGATAGCTCTTGCGCATTCGAAGGAGAATATTGTTCAATCCTTGTTCGATTCTATTTAGTATCGTGCCACGGGGAATGGACAAAGCGGTAAAGTAATCCTCACCCATTAGAACAATATGATGCTTGTGGATTTCGAGAAATTTGGTAGGGAATGATTGTGCGAGGAGATGAACTTCATTCGGAATTAGTACGAATGGTTCAATTTGCAGACTGCGCCAGGCATCCTTAAGCGGAGGTGCAAGAGCTTGCAAGGTAGTTGAAGTAATCTGATAAAGTAAAAGGATGAGATTAATATCGCTCTTCTCGGGGCGGTAGCGGCCACGGGCGACACCACCGTAGAGAATAATCCCAGCGAGATTTTCTTTTGCCACGGTATAGAGCTGATGACAGAGCTTTTCAATTTCTGAGCGAACATTTATTGGAAGAACAAGGCTGTCTAATGCTGCTTTATTGAGAAAGAGGTTTGTCATAGAAACTCCAAGGGATTGAATATTATACTTGTGACTATGAGTAAATGATGTCAATGCAATCGTTGAGTTCAAGCTCTTCCTTTTGCATATTCTGTTCAGGGATGAGCCAGCACCCCGGATCACCTTGAAATGGATTTCCTGTTATTGCAAATGATAGACAGCGCAAGCCTCCCCCGCAACGCTGCGCAAGTTGACAACCACTGCAATCATTACAAATACGGTTACGATCTCGAAGAGCAATGAAGAGTGGACTATCGTAAAGTTCGGAAAGAGGCTGGTCTGTTACGTTTCCTACACGTATCGGCATCCTTCGACATGGAAGAAGATCGCCGTTGGGCATAATTGTGATGAGAGTGTCTCCTGCAGAGCATCGATAAGGGTGCTCTCGACTAAAGAAAAATTGAAGTGCACGCTTCATTGCCACCTCAGTTGTTGAGTGAGCCTGGAGAGCCTCATTCCGGCAAATATTCATAATGTTCATAAACTCATACGTCTCTTCCTTCGAAAGACATGTTAGATTTGATCCAGCTTCGAGTGGTACAAGACGGTCCGCCCAAACACGGTCGACTCTTAATTTCTGAGCAAGGTGAACTACGTCAGGGAATTCCCGGAAATTGGCAGTATGCGCGGTAAAGGAAATCAGTGTTGTAATCTTCTGGTTGACTAAATATTTCAAGGCCGAGACTGCCTCATCAAAGCTGCCTTCTCCACGGATGGCATCGTGAGTACTCTCATTCCCCTCCAAGCTAATTTGCACAAATCTTGGCTTGAGCGCTGCAAGATGCTTTGCCATGTGTTGATCAATAAAACTTCCATTAGAAAGGATGGAGAAGCTGAAGTGGTGTTTCTTTTTGGAAATAATCTCCAGCAGCGCAAGAAAATCTGGATGAGCGAAAGGCTCGCCGCCAGTCAGAGTGATGTGACCGCGGACCGGTCGTGTGTTTGTCTTATTGTTCCAGAGAACAAGTAGCTCTTGGTATTGTTGAAGAATAGAAAGAAGGAGAATGAGTGAAGGTTCTTTTGAATTGAATGACTTCTGATAGCAATGTGAACAACGATGATTACATCGATCGCTGATGTGCCATTGCAGGAGCAGATGATGAGGTCGATGGTGGATCATCAGTGGTCACTTCGGATTTATTATGATACCCATAAATCGGTGTGGTGCTTCGTCAATTGAATAGTAGAAGAGTAAGTAGAAGAAATCAAGGGTCATCTCCACATTAAGTGGTACATAAGCCAAAGGACAGCTAAAGAATAGACTCACTTATGGTATTATCTACGAATATGCTGAGGGGAGAGAAACGGGAAGTTTAATTGTCGTTGAAGGGAAATACTAGTTGACGTTAATCAGACATCCTCGCTTAGAGGTCTGCGCAACTATTGAACCCGACTCTTTACTATAAAAATTATGTTAAAGAAGTTACTTTGCTTTCTTAACACCGTTTGGAGCAACCATTAAGTCTTTTCCTGCAATATCATTCCACGAGTAATAGTGAAAAGTTTTGTCATCGGACATTGCAACAAATAGCCCTCCTGGAAATTTATCGTTCACCGGAATATTCGTAACATCGGAGCCATCGCTATTATTAGTTGAGACATCCACAATTTTGACAAGCTTGTGATTGTGAGGATTACCCGGTTCGCCCTCTCTTGTATAGATATGAAATTTATTTGCGCTTTGATTAGAAACTAATATGTAACCGGTCCCATCATTCACTTCATAAATGGAAATACCTTCACTGTCTTCGAGATAGTCGGCAGTGCTAATAGCAGCTAATTCCTTGTTTGCATCTTTTGCATCGGGATCCGCATAATATTTTCTTATGCTAGTTTGCTCATCGGAATAATAGACATATCCTAATTTATCGTCTACTGCTACGGATTCAATTTCCTTTTTTCCGCTGTATGTGCCAAACGCGCGAACTTTTGTTCCTTTCACGTTTCCTTTTCCATCATCCTGTAGTAAATACTGCCACAAATATCCATATTTGGGTCCGCTCTTTCGACTTACAATTGCAAAAACAGATCCGTCTTTTAGTCTTTTATAGATTGAAATTCCCATTGGCTCGCGCTGCGCTTCGCCTTCAAAAACATTAATACCGCCATTGTCAATAGCCTTCATATCAGGCAAACTATATACCCGAATTTTATTTGTTTCTCTTTCTGCTGCAATCGCGATATCAACAGATTTACCTTTGAGGATAAGACCATATTCAACATCCACATTATTTGGGCGCTTCAAGTTCCGAACGGTCTTCTCTTCAATTATCTTTCCATTCATATCAAAAACATAAAGAGCGCCATCAGAATCTTTATCGGTTCCGATGACGAGGCTTTTCGCTGGGTCGTCCGGATTTATCCAAATGGCTGGATCATCTGTATCCCACTTAACAGGTTCTGTGATAACGACCGGTTTGATAGCATTGTTTAACTTTGGTAAATCAGTTACTTCCTTTTGACATCCTGTAAAGAAAACCGTAGAAGCGTATGCGGCTATCAGAACAATATGTCTAAAAAACTTAAGCTGCATTGAATCTCCTTCAGCTAGAAGCCTGGCCGAAAAGTTAAGAACATAATCAAACCACAAAGTTCACCAAGGACATAAAGGAAAAACTGTTGAATTAATTTAAATTTCCATTACTCCTTTTTCTTTTTATTCTTCGCATCCTTAGTGTCCTTTGTGGTTGGACT
>JAZDJN010000012.1:0-122799 GCA_043803945.1 bacterium
AAAAAGCTGATCTATCTCTGAATCAGCTTTTCATCCCTCGACGGGCTCGGGATAAATTCCGCATTCGACATTTCCCCACCTACGCACTTTGTGCTCCGGTAGGCAGCCCATTCCCAATTTCTAGTACCCCCAACGAGATTCGAACTCGTGTTACAGGCTTGAAAAGCCCGTGTCCTAGGCCTCTAGACGATGGGGGCGCGTAAATGGGAAAATATGGAAATATGAAAATGCGAAAATATGAGAATATAAAAATGAGAAACTACAGAAATATGAAAATGAAAAAAATGAAATGAGAGAATGAATATACTTAATACGAACGTGGATTTTCAGCGGCTTGTTTTCAATTTGTTCCTTCGGGCAGTCAGCTTTGAAGCGATAAAGATCGCGAGTAATTCAGAAGCTTCCCGATGCAACCGATGAAAAAGATCGTTGCCGACGATACCTGATTCTTTGAGAAGCTCCAGCCAATACATGGTTTCGTCGGTCTCCTCTTCGACGATGCAGATCTTTGAAATGAAATCTGCTCGTGACCGAGCCCGGCAAGCAGCCCTGTAATTGGCCCCGACCGATGTTGCTGAACGAATGATCTGCCTGCAAAGTACGTCGCTGACCATCCCCCTCGGAACCGTCTCAACGATCCTCAGAATGCTTAACGCAAATCGCTTGGTTCTCTCCTTTAAATCTTCCAAAGAACATACCTCCCCAGGTAAATTTCTAGATTACCTAATTCTCAAATTCCTACATTCTCAACTTCCCTAACTCCACACTCTTACATTCCCAACTTCCCACATTTACTCATTTCCACATTTTCGGGTGCCCAATGGGACTCGAACCCACGGCCTCCAGGGCCACAACCTGGCGTTCTAACCGACTGAACTATGGGCACCGTATAAAATCAAGGTCATGATAGATCCCGACAAACAACGTCGGGATTCTCAATTTGACGGATAAGTTAGCTTCACTCCGTTCGCTAACTTATGTCACATTGGAACTATGGGCACCGTATTACGGCGTTTCCGCCTTCACTTCCTCACCGGTGATCCAATTCATAAAACGTTTCGGCGGATTCTCAATTTGACTGTTGAGTTAGCTGCGCTGCGCTTGCTAACTCAAGTCAAATCGGAACTAACCGACTGAACTATGGGCACCGTGTAAAATCAAGGTCATGATAGATCCCGACAAACAACGTCGGGAGGCACCGTTTGACCTTTTCGGGCCCGGTAAGCCCTTACTATAGAGAAGAAAAGCCTGTTTCACCAGGCTTTCAACGGGCACAAAAATAGTAAATCTTGCCCCGAAAGGCAAGCCGATTTTTCCTCCACACCCCACTTCAAAATCATTCATTTTCTTACATAATCATTCTTTTCTCACCGTTGCGACGGATCATCACTCAATCCAATCCACTTTCCACAACACTCCAGCCACCCCGCTGTTTCCATTATTAATTTCGACAGAACACTTCAATCTATTCTTCTCTCTATATTACTATACGTGGCATAAAACTTGAACATATTCTCTGGCAGGTTACGCTGCCCCTGAAAACGACGACAACACTTAACTCATTCCATGTTTATTGCAGCTTCGGTTGGAGGATTTTATCAATGAAAAAAGATTTCCTAACCGTCCGGGATCTCACACAACAGGAGATTCTCGATACATTCAAACTTGCCGGAGAGATGAAGGCTCATCCCGCTCAATACAGCGATGCCTTGAAGGGAAAAACTCTCGCTCTGATCTTTGAGAAACCTTCACTCCGCACCCGTGTGACATTCGACGTGGGCATTCAGCAGCTCGGCGGATTCTCCGTTACGCTACTCCCTAACGAAATCAGCCTCGGCAAACGCGAGTCGATTCACGATGTGGCAAAGAACCTTGAACGCATGGTTCAGGGAATTATGATCCGCACCTTTGCCCACCAGGTGGTGATCGATATGGCAAAGCATGCCTCTGTTCCGATCATCAACGCATTAACCGATTATTCGCACCCCTGCCAGGCAATAGCCGATTACATGACAATCCAGGAAGTCAAGGGCAAGCTGCAAGGGCTGAAGCTCTGTTATGTGGGAGATGGCAATAATGTTGCACACTCATTGATGTTTGCCGGCGCACGTCTTGGTGTCAGTGTCACAGTATCATGCCCGAATGGATTCGAACCGAACGCCATTGCATTCCAGCAAGCGACGGAGGATGCAAAAGCGACAGGAGCAAAAATCGAGATTACACACAATCCTGCAGAGGGCGTGAAGAACGCCGATGTCATTTACACCGATGTGTGGGCATCGATGGGTCAGGAGACTGAAGCCGAAAAGCGCAAAGCGATCTTTAAACCGTTCCAGGTCAACACAGATCTCATGGCAAAAGCAAATCCCGGTGCAATCTTTATGCATTGCCTCCCGGCACACCGCGGCGACGAGGTGACGGACGAGGTGATCGATTCTCCGTCTTCGGTTGTCTTCCAGGAAGCAGAGAACCGTTTACATGCGCAAAAAGCAATTATGTATAGCTTGATGAAGTAATGGTGAGGCCGGTGTCAAAAACAGCCCTGATAGCAATCGGCGGTAATTCCCTTATCCGTGCAGGAGAACGGGGAGCGATTGATGAACAACTTGCCAATGCACAGGCAACAGCAAAAGCGCTTGTGCAGATGGTGAAGGATGGCTGGCACATTGTGGTGACCCACGGCAACGGTCCGCAAGTTGGTGCTGCACTCCTGCGTTCGGAGCGGGCAGCCGGTGAAGTCTATACTCATCCTCTCGATGTCTGTGTCGCTACGACGCAAACCGAGATCGGGTATTTGCTCGAACGGGGATTGTATTACGAACTGCGCATTGCCGGACTCACAACACCGGTCATTACCATACTTACACAGGTGCGTGTCGATCAAAACGATCCGGCATTTTTGAATCCAGAAAAACCGATCGGCCCATTCTACTCCGAGAAGATCGCAGAAGAGAAACATGCGCAGTTCGGCTGGCAGTTAAAGGAAGATGCCTCCCGAGGATACCGGCGTGTAGTGCCTTCGCCGGAACCGCTGGATATAATAGAGGGTGATACAATCCACACATTGCTCGATCAGGGATTTATCGTTATCGCTCTGGGCGGCGGCGGAATCCCCGTCGAAGTGCGGGAAGATCACTCTATTATAGGGGTCGAAGCTGTGATCGACAAGGATAGAGCTTCCGCTCTGCTTGCATCACGTCTCGGTGTCGATACCTTTATCATCAGCACCGATGCCGACCAGGTCTATCTCGATTACAAAAAGCCGACTCAACGGGGACTCAGCACTGTCACTGTTGATGAGCTGCAGCGCCATTATGATGCCGGACAATTTCCTCCGGGAAGCATGGGGCCCAAGATTCAATCTGCGCTCCGGTTTCTGAGGAATGGCGGTTCAAACGTTATCATTACCACATTTACCCTGCTGCCCGAAGCACTTAAAGGAAATGCAGGAACACACATTGTACGTTGAAGTGGAGTAACGCCATGAAACTACAACACATTATCCAATCACAACAATTCACTGTTCCCATGTTGATGGAGCTGTTCACCCGAACCCTCGAGATGAAACGGATTGCCGACCGCGGCGGTACGCGTGACTACGATAATAAAATCATGGCAACACTCTTCTATAAACCATCGACGCGGACACGCTTCTCGTTCGAGGCAGCAATGCACCGTCTTGGCGGCAGCGTCCTTACAACGGAATCGGCAAAGGAATTTTCTTCCGTCATTGACGGTGAGCATCTCGAAGATACGATCCGCATTATGGGCGACCTCGCCGATGTCATTGTCGTCCGGCATAATGAAGAAGGCGGTGCCCAGCGAGCTGCTGCAGTTTCGAAGGTCCCGATTATCAATGCCGGTGATGGCGGAGGCGGCCAGCATCCTACACAGGCATTACTCGACCTTTATACCATCTACAACGAATGTAAAACGCTCAACGGCCTCTCCGTTGCGTTGATCGGCGCTCTTGATACCGGAAGGACTGCCCGTTCCCTTGCATACCTTCTGAGTAAATTTGAACGGATTAAACTCTATTTTATTGCTCCTCCGGAAATGCAAATCAAGTCGGATATTGTGCAGCATCTTCAAGAGCACAACATCTGGTACCAACTCACGTCGAACCTCGAAGAGGTACTGCCATCGGTAGATGTGGTGTACCAAACGCGCATCGACCGGGATCGCCTGCAGCGAAGCGACATCAGCCTCTCACAGTACAAGATCAATAATGATGTGCTGAGAAAAATGAAGATGAATTCGATCATCCTTCACCCTTTGCCGCGTTCAGTGGAAATCGATCCTTCGGTCGATCTCGACCCGAGAGCTGCGTATTTCCGGCAAACCCGAAATGGATTATATGTCCGCATGGCGTTGCTAACCATGCTGTTTGATCGAGAGTGATCACTCAATATATTAACCACCGATGACAAATGGAGTATCACAGATATTTTGATTTTTACATTGTCATTTTCACTTTTTCAATTTGATATTTGAATTACTAATCAGCTTAGAATTTTATCACTCACCTACGAAAAGTATGAACACTCAAGACTACATTACACTTGAAGAACAATACGGTGCTCACAACTATCATCCTCTCGATATTGTCATCCAGCGTGCCGAGGGTGTTTGGGTGACCGACGCCGAAGGAAAACGTTACCTCGATTGCCTTGCCGCATACTCAGCCGTGAATCAGGGACATTGCCATCCCAGAATCCTGAAGGCGTTTATCGAACAGGCTGCAAAAGTGACATTAACCAGCCGTGCATTTCGGAACGACCAGCTGCCGCTCCTCTACAAGCAACTGCACGATCTCACAGGATTTGAGATGTCGCTGCCGATGAACTCCGGAGCAGAAGCTGTGGAGACCGCAGTGAAAGCGGCGCGCAAATGGGCATACACCGTCAAAGGCATTCCCGAAGGCAAGGCAGAAATTATCTGTGCCGAAGGAAATTTTCATGGCAGAACGACAACAGTTGTCAGTTTCTCAACGGAACCGCAATATCGCGACGGCTTCGGTCCATTCACTCCAGGCTTTCCCATTGTGAAGTATAGCGATATCGACGACCTGCGATCAAAGATTACCCCCAACACAGCGGCATTCCTTGTCGAACCAATCCAGGGCGAGGCGGGAATTGTCGTTCCTCCCGAAGGCTATTTAACACAGGCTGCCGAGTTATGCAAGCAGCATAACGTGCTTCTGATTGTCGACGAGATTCAGTCCGGACTCGGGCGCAGTGGCAAACTCTTCGCGTATCAGTATGACAACATTCAGCCCGATATGGTAATCATCGGAAAGGCGCTCGGCGGCGGATTCTATCCGGTCTCTGCTGTGCTCTCACGGAAAGAGATTCTCGGCGTGTTTCATCCGGGCGATCATGGTTCAACGTTTGGCGGAAATCCTCTCGCAGCCGCAACAGCATGTGCTGCGTTGACCGTTCTTGTGGAAGAAAACCTGATTCAACGATCATTCGATCTTGGAAAATACTTCATGGAGCAACTGAAGACGATCAAGAGTCTGCACATTGTGCAGGTGCGGGGGAAAGGTCTCTGGATCGGGCTGGTGCTAGACTGTGCAGCCAGGCCTTATTGCGAGGCATTGAAGGAGCAGGGAATACTCTGCAAGGAAACACATGAGCGGGTGATTCGCATTGCACCGCCGCTCGTTATTACGAAAGAAGAAATTGATTGGGCGTGTGAACGCTTCAAGATCGTACTGACTTCATCTATCAGTTAGAAAGAAGAACCACAAAGGACACGAAGGGCACGGAGGTTATTATTGAGAATTTTAAGACAGCTTCTTTGTGTCCTTCGTGAACTTCGTGGATAAATTATTAGACATTATGTATTAACTGGATCTCAAGATTATCCACACAAGGAGAAGGACCTATCGTATGGTAAAAGAAAACCGTATCAATACACTCATCGTCGGGGCAGCCGGACGCGACTTTCATAATTTTAACGTGATTTACCGTGATAACGAATTGTATAACGTCGTTGCCTTTACGGCTGCGCAGATTCCGAACATCGCCGGACGAAAATATCCAGCCGCTCTTGCCGGAAAACTCTATCCCAGAGGAATCCCCATTTTCGAGGAGAAAGATCTCGAACAGATCATACAGAAATATGAAATCGAGGAGGTGGTCTTCTCGTACAGCGATGTGACGAACAACCACGTGATGAGTATTGGAGCAAGGGCCTCTGCAGCGGGTGCGCACTTCAAGATCATCAGTGCCAAACAGACCATGCTGAAAAGCACCAAGCCGGTCATTTCCGTGTGTGCTGTCCGTACCGGAAGCGGCAAGAGCCAGACTTCAAGGAAGATCTCACGCCTGTTGCACGAAGCGGGGTACAAGGTTGCCGCAATCCGCCACCCGATGCCCTATGGAGACCTTGAGAAGCAGGCAGTTCAGCGCTTTGCCACCATCGAAGATATGCAGAAACACAAATGCACTATTGAAGAGATGGAAGAATACGAACCCCATATTGAAAACGGTACGATCGTTTATGCCGGAGTGGATTACGAAGCAATTCTTCGCAAGGCAGAGCAGGAAGTGGATATCATTCTCTGGGATGGCGGCAATAACGATACGCCATTCTATGCTCCGAATCTTGCCATTGTGGTTGCCGATCCGCTGCGTGTCGGGAATGAGCTGACCTATTTCCCGAGCGAAACGAATCTTCGACTTGCCGACGTTGTCATTATCAACAAAATCGATTCCGCTTCCCCGGAGGCAATCCATTCCCTTCGCGGAAATATTCGCCGGATCAACCCGAAAGCTAAAATTGTCGATGCGGCATCGCCCATTTATGCCGAACAGAGCGAGTTGATTGCCGGCAAAAAAGTTCTCATTATTGAGGACGGACCCACACTGACGCACGGTGAAATGAAGTTCGGTGCCGGCACGGTCGCTGCTTTAAAGTTCGGTGCAGCAGAGCTTATCGATCCACGACCGTGGTGCACAGGCGAGATCAAGAAAACATTTGAGACCTATCCCAACATAGGAGTTCTGCTCCCGGCCATGGGATACAGTCCGAAGCAGGTAAAGGATCTCGAGGTCACCATCAATAAAGTACCGTGCGATGTGGTGATCATTGGTACACCGATCAATCTCAAACGGATCGTGAAGATGAAGAAAACAGCTCTTCGTGTCTATTATGAATTGGAAGAGATTGGTGAGCCGAATCTCCGAACGATTCTCGCGGAATTTAAGAAGACCATCTAACATTCAACACTTGAGGTATCGGCCATGGCAAAGAAACCAACACAAAAAAAACGCGCAGCATCGCCCTATGCCCCCGAGACTCGATTGATCTGGGGAAAGTCGTTCACACCGAAATGGGATTACAGCCATCACGTTGTGCCGCCGATATCCTCGTCGTCCACATTTCGGATGTCTTCCACCAGGCGCGGGGCGAAGGGATTCGTTGAGTTTGCCCATCATGTCGGTGACTTTGTCGTGAAATCGAAAGCACCGATTTATATTTACGACCGGCTGGGCGAACCCAACAAGGATTTACTGGAAGAGAATCTTGCTGTTGCCGAGCAGGGTGATATTGCCGTGACATTTTCAACGGGTATGGCGGCCGTTTCGGCATTGTGCGGAATTCTTCTGGGAAGCGGGAGCGAGGTGGTTGCTCATAACATGTTGTATGGATGCACCTACTCGCTGCTGACCAACTGGCTTCCCCGTTACCAGATTAAAACGAACTTTGTCGACTTCAACGATCCTGCGGCACTCGAACGCGCCATTACACCACAAACCAGGCTTCTTTATTTCGAGTCTCCAGTAAATCCAACGATGGTTCTTATCGATTTGAAGAAGATTGTTCAAATTGCACTGAAACATAATGCCCGGCGTTCCGAACAGCATCATATCTACACCGCTATCGACAACACCTTCTCGTCGCCATTCTGTCAGCGTCCGTTGACATTCGGCATCGATTTTGTCGTTGCATCATTAACCAAAGGCCTCTGCGGCTTTGGTACCGACATGGGCGGCGTTGTTGTTGGGCCTGGATGGAGTTACGATCGACTGTTGATGTACCGAAAAGATTTTGGCGGGGTGTTGAGTGCGAAAAGCGCCTGGCCGATTCTTGTCTATGGCGTGCCTTCGCTCGCAAACAGATTTCGCCAACAGATTGCCTCGGCTCAGCGCGTGGCAGAGTACCTTGAAAATGACAAGCGCATTGCTCAGGTCAATTATCCGGGCCTCGATTCATTCCCGCAGCGGTCAATTGCCCGGGCGCAGATGCTCGACTTCGACGGTAAATTTGCACCCGGTGTGTTGCTGTATTTCATTCCTAAGGGCAAGACTCCAGAAGAGCGGCACCGGAAATCTCAGCGACTGGTCGATTACATCGCAAAACATTCCTACACAATGACGCTTGCTGTCAGCCTAGGGAATATTAGAACATTGATCGAACATCCGGGATCGATGACGCACTCTGCCATTCCTCCGAGAGAGCAGTTGAAAGGCGGTATGGATCCGGGCGGCATTCGGTTGTCCGTTGGATTGGAGCGGCCTGAGGATATTATTCGTGATTTGAAGAAAGCGCTGGAACAGATTTGACCACTGATTGCACTGATTACACTGATTGGTGGAAAGCACAGCCGCTTTGTGGAATGACAAAGCGGCTTTTTTATGAATAGAGTCAGAAGTGGCAAGCGGCAACAGGTAAATGCACTCCCGGGCTGATGGAAGAATACCAATACAGGGTGATTTTCAATTTGGATCTGTCACGTCACATTTTACATTTTGCATTTTTACTTTTTCATTATCTTTACTCTTACCCTCCAACATAGTGCTCCAGAATTTTCCTGTAATGATATCCATAGATTGAAAGAGTGATCGCCATAGGAAATACTTTTGGCCGTGTCATCAGCGACCACCAGAAGAGTTTCCAGTAATGGACTCGTTCCTTTCCAAAGATTCCGAGAATGAAGACCGATTTGATGAATGCTTTCAGATACTCATACCGCAGCCGAACATATTGAACTTTCGGAGGTTGATAGGTTTCTAAAAATGTTTTCACCCGCGCGTAATACTGCTTCGGTGTATAGATTGACTCGAGGATTGACCGATACCCTTTCACCAAACTTTCATAATTCATCTTAGGAATAAAGTTCATCGAGAAATCCGTATTGTCGCCCGACATGGCGCTGAGCAATCTTCCCTCCTTCAGCATGCGGTGATATAACCTCGAGCCGATGGGGGCGTTCAACAATCCGACCATTGCTGTCGCGATACCGCTTTCCTGAATGAAGTCCACCAGCTTCTGAAAGATCGAGCTCGGATCATGATCAAATCCCACAATAAATCCGCCCTGGATCTGCAGGCCATGCCGTTGAATCGTTTTGACCGAATCGATGAGGCTTCTATTCCTGTTCGGTGTCTTCTTGCATTCCAACAGGCTTTCCTCATGGGGAGACTCGATACCGATAAACACCGTATTAAACCCGGCTTGAATCATCAATTGCATCAGCTCTTCATCATCGGCGAGATTGATCGAGGCTTCGGTATTGAGTCCGAAGGGCTGCTTTCTTTTTTTCATCCAATCAATGACTGCGGGAAGAATCTCTTTCTTGAGCTTCACTTTATTGCCGATAAAGTTGTCGTCGACCAGAAATACATCGCCCCGCCAGCCGACGGTGTAGAGGCTTTCGAGCTCTGCAAGAAACTGCTCTCTGGTTTTTGTCCGGGGAGTTCTCCCGTACAAGACCGTGATATCACAGAATTCGCAGTCATACGGACAGCCGCGGGAATATTGCATATTCATCATTGAATAGTATCGCGGGGTCAGGAGATGCCAGAGTGGTATCGGCGTTGTCGAGATATCTGCCCAATCCGTTGTTGTATAGGAATGCTTTGGTATGCCGCGCCGCAGATCGTCCAGGAAAAGTGGAAGCGTAAGCTCTGCTTCTCCAAGGACGAGATAGTCGACATCATCGAATTCGCCTGCCCGCTCGGTGAACAACGGCCCACCGGCAACGATTTTACGGTGAAGCGATTTGCACAGCGCCATGATCTCGCGGACAGATTTTACCTGAATAGACATTCCCCCGAGAAACACATAGTCGGCCCAAAGGATATCGCGTTCTTTGAGGGGTTGAACATTCATGTCGATAAGCATTTTATTCCACGATGCAGGAAGCATTGCAGCAATGGTGAGCAGCCCAAGCGGCGGAAAGGCGGCCTTTTTGGAGACAAACTTCAGCGCGTGCCGGAATCCCCAGAAGGTTTCCGGAAAGAGAGGATTGACGAGAAGGATATTCATGAGGTATTCATACTTCGTTAGTTTGTACTGAGGAATTCTGGATCGTTATCGAGACCAGGGGAAGCTTCCTGGGATTACCGGGGGTGATCTCTTCCAGGGCCGGGAATTCGAGATCGAGTGTGGAGATGATCGTCGAAAGCAGAACCAATGAAGGGGCTTAGTCGGGCTTCATTGTACCCGGCCGCAATGTACAGATTATCCGGAAAAGGTCAAACGGCAGAATATTTTTCTTGACATTTGAGCTGTCACCGTTTACTTTTCGGTGTGTTTCATCGCAGGTGAAGCATCCATTCAACACCGTTTTCTGCCAAACATCGAGATTCTCTGATACATACCGAGTGCATATTTTTTGAGGAGCTTTCTCGAATTGTATGATTTCGAAACCGAAAGTCTTAAGGTCTTTTCTCAGTACGATCGCTCAGCACAGCAGCCGTGTTATTACGGTCAAAGAGGCCGCGCTGCGGATCCATGTCGATCCATCAGACTTGAATCGCATCTGTTATTTTGAAACAGGCAAGCGGGCAAAGGCCCTGCTCGATGATGAATTTAAGCGAAGGGTGATTCACGATCTCAAGACGACATGTCTTATGGGCTATGAGATTGCTGCGAAGATGGGATTCTCAGATCCCCGGAATTTCTACCGCAAAGTCACGCGGATTTTTGGCAAAGGATGGTCATCGGTCGAGATTGATTTTCGAACAGGCAAGAGGAATTAGAAACATTGGATTTCACATGTTGTCGTTTCTGAAATACGCGCCCATGAAGAGCACCCATAATCAGCACCCGAAGATGATGGTTGATATCGGGCTACGATCTTTTTACTATTTGCACAAGCAGAGGCAGGTTCCATCCCCAGTTCTTTTATCGATCGTAGTTCGTGGTCATTCCAATCAACCAATTATTTACATAAAGGAGGGTACAATGCTAAATGTGAGATGTATACAAAGAGTAATTGGGATTTGTATATTAAGTATACTTATCCTTAGTAATATCATTCTCTTATTCTCAGAGAATGTTCAGGCTCGTCCAGTTCCGCAACAAGGTAAATGGTTGGGTGCAAATACGAATGTTTGGACTTGCTTCCAAAAGGTAACCAATAATTATGTGGGACTTGGTGATTTTAGCTGCTATGTAAACTATTCCCAATCAATCGTTACAGAGGTATGTGATGGTGCTGGTCAAGATTGTCTATATACACAGGGTGGCAATAACCCTTGGAGATGGAATCCACCCACTCCTTGCTACCCAGACTATCAATCACAACCTTGCATGTTTCCTTGTGTATTTTGAAAAATTAACGGATGTTACGCAGAAAGAATAATCTTGTTAATTAAAACGGTGCATCTCCCTTATGGGAGTTGTCCATAATGTAGGACGAGTTGCCAACTCGTCCACATTGGGTTTGCGAATATTCAGTGTAATGCTCACATTCAAAGTATGAAATACATTCGATAATAACTTTTTGGGCAACCTCATATGGGGTGGTTGGAGTTTGCCAATAACAACATAGATTGATTGATGATTATCCTTTTTTTCGTCAGGGGATATATTAACAGAATATAGCTGATGTTCTCATACCATTTACAATATATATTTATAGTTTTAATGTTTTTGGGCTGTGGCTCAAAAAGTAAATTTGAAGATGATAGAAGTATTGTATCAGCAGGAAACAATAATATTCTTGCCGATTCTCTATTTTCTGTTATTAAAGAGATCCAGTTAGAAACAATCTCATCAAGTATAATTTCTTTTCCATATTTATTATATAAACACCAAGATAATTTAATTATCTCATCGCGAGGGATGGAACTAAAAGTATTCAGTGTTAATGGAAAATATATAAAGAATATTGGTAGACTTGGGGATGGACCTGGTGAATACAGAGATATTTCTACTTGCTTCAATATCGATGGAGAGAATTTTGGTGTTTTCGATCCGAAGAATAAACGCGTAACTATTTTCAACTCTGATGGTGTATTGTTTAATACATATAAGTTTAATATTTATGATACATATGCCATCCAATCAATCGTACATTGTCAAAACAAATATTACATACATTCAAAATCGTATTGGAAAGGACATCCTGAATTAGTATATGAGACAGATTCGGTTTTTAATATTATCCGGGGTTTCATTTCTGCTGATGAAAAATATTATGGGTATTTTTATCGAAACCTGATAGAGGGGCATCTTATTTTTGATGATCAAAGACTATGTTTATATGAAGTTAATTCAATGGCTTTTCGCCTTAATATAATTGATCCTTTCTCAAGCAAAGTAGATTTTATAGAAATAAGCAGTCCTTCCTTTTTTAAACAATTAACTCCTCTACCAAAAATATCCTCTTCTGAGTTTAGTGTAGGTGAATATAGAAAGGCAACGCACCCATTTAAGCTGTTTGTTATTGGAAATCGTTACCTAATTATTCAATATCTAAGCAATATTTACAGCAATAAATTTCATGCTGAAGTTGCTAGGTTTGATTATTTTATTTTGGATTTAGAAAAAAGATTATATGTATTTGCTTCAGGTGGGTTACATAATCCCACATATGGCGATGGTACTAATTTGTATAATGTTATGTATAATAGAAAAGAAGATAAGAACGATGATGAATCGTTCGTAAGGAATCCGAAGATACTTATTTACCAATTTAACAAGAGATACTTTGAACAATTGACAAAACATCTTACCAATAATTATTAATATTATTAAATGGGAAAAAATATATCTATTAGCATCCTAATTATTCTTAATGTATTAACATTATATCGTTTATTAAATCGAACTGGTATTCCTTGTACTCAAATAAATTCAGTTCTTGAATATGAGAGATTAAATCAAATAGATACATTGGTATTAAGTAGCTGGAAAAAGGAAGAGCGTGTTACCCCAAAATTTGATAAACCAACTATTTTACTTTTCTTTTCAAAAAAAGGTTGCAAGAGTTGTTATGAAGATATAATCGATTTGATGAGTAAATATCATAATAAACAGATTTCAACTTATATCATCTCAACAGATGTTAACACAAAAGAAGAACGCTCTATATTTAATGCACGATTTATCCAAGCGTTACCTTTTTATTCATTAAAGTTATTATCACTTAAAGACACATCAAAATATGCATTACCATTATTTCTTGTTGTCGATCAAAAAAAACAAATATTATTTTCTAAAACTCTTCCTCCAGTTCCAGATGCACTCAAAGAATATCCTTTTTGGCAAAGGATTGAATTACTCTACTCTTTAGCAAAAAACGCATATAGCTAATTCTATCATTTAATGCCACCTAATGAATTGCAACGATTATCCTTTGCGCCCCTTTGCGGTTTAACACTTAATCTAAATTACTCAGTTGGTTTTAATGAAATATACAGACGATGATCTGGCTTCACAACTCGATTAGGAAACTGTTTCTTGCGGCAGCTCCTCAAGCCCGAACCTATTTGCATGAGATTTCATCACGTGCGATACGCGAGTTCTTACCTCATTGTTCAGAATCGGCCCACTATCCTTTTCAAGCAGTTTCTGTACTTGTTGTGAAGCGCGCTCTGCCAATGTCGGTTTCCCGTCGCGTTCCCATTCTTCATGCGTGCCCCGGTCAATAATCCGTGGATACTTCTGCTCTACATGAAACCACTCGAGCGTGTGGGGATTGGTAAGAAAATCGAACTCCTTCTCTCCTGCCGGAAACAAATCTAAGGCAATCGGTTCATCCCGCTGGGCAATTCCCTCGATGAGCCGGTAGGCCATACCGCAGATTTCATTATCGATCACGAGCTTCTCAAGGCTCTGCGTCATTTCGTAATCTATCATTCCGCCGCCCGAGATGACATTGATACCGGAGAGTGCCGCCATTACCATTCCCATGCCGGTTTCCAGGCCGGCCTGAGCATCGACACATTTTGAATCGCTCAGGCCAAGATAGGCATGCGTAGGAAGCCCGAGCGCTTTGCCGATTTGACTGTATGCGGAGTCGATCATCATCGTTTCCATCGCGCCCATCGGTGCGTTTGCTGTTCTGAGATCGAATGCTGCCGGCGACCCGCCAAAAATCACCGGCGCACTTTTATCCGCCAATTGCGCCATTGCGACACCGGCGAGGTTTTCTGCTGCCAGTTGCACTAACGCTCCAGCCAAGGTGATGGGCGCTGTTGCTCCTGTCAGAGGCATCGAGACAATCTCCGAGGGGATTCCCGACCGTGCACAATCGAGAACACTCTGCGATGTGAGATTGCTCCACTTTAATGGCGGTGAAGGGCACGCATCAAAGATGGCAAGAGGTTTCTCTCTAAGTTGATCCGCACCACCTCTAACCGCTGAGAGCATATCACGCATTGGCTCGAATCCCTCAACCACAAAGAGCCCGGTCACAATCGGTTTCGAGCAGTGCTGGAGCGCAAGATAGAGCCGGTAGCAATCGGAGATTTGTTCCGGCACGTCGCTGCTTATCAATCCTGTGCTCTGAAAATGGAAATGCTCAAGCTGCTGAATGAGGCGGGAGAACCGAATCAGATCATGAGTAGAAGCTTTTCGTTCGGACTGTGTTTGGTGATCGAAGATCCTGAGCGCCGCCGAGCCCGGATCGAAATGAATTTCGTCACCCCCGACACAGTACGATTGTTCGCCGCTGGCATCAACCATCGTGATTGTGTGAGGAGCCGAAGCAAGTGCGTCCTGAATAATCCTGGCTGGTATCCGCAGGCGGGAGGTTGCTGAGTCTTTCATCGCACCCGCATCGAGTAAGAGCCGCTCTGCTTCCCGATTCTCAACGAACACACCAACCCGTTCAAGCAGTTGAAACGCTTCGTTAATAATTTTTTGTACGAAGGCCTCACTGAGTATTTTCATCGAGGGTCGAAACGGCATAGTCATACTTCTGTTCCTCTTTCCCTCATCAAACGGTTCTCTCTTTTCTGACAGATGCTATGAAGAAAGATTGTTTCCGCTCAGCAAAGAAAGAAGTAGCATCCAATCTTTTTGACCCCCTCGTCAATCTCCCTCTCACTCTTTCTTCTTCGTCTGCCACCAACTTTTTGATTACCACGTTCTTCATACTTTCTACTTGCTACTCGATACTTCAATACTCCCCTCATACTCTCATACACTCTTACACTCTCATTTCCCCTGCAACCATTTCTTTTCCCAGGCTGAATATTCATGCAGGAGCTGTGCGGGTGCATAGGCATACCAGCCATATCCGGTTCTTCTCTCCCGATCGACTTCAGCGAGTGTATAGACCGGAATGCCATCTCTGTTCGAGAAGAATGGCCTGTTTGTTCCCAACTCATAAAATCGCGTCCAGATCGGCGGTGCTTTGGGATCATCAACTGCAACGCGATCGATACTCGTGGTATGATATTGAAACTGAACCCGCGGTGCATCTACAGTATCGATCCGAATTCCCTTAATCGCCGATCTTTTGTACCACGCTATCGCCGACTGAACTGCTCCAACAATATCCTTCCCAGGATTCTCGATACTCATGAGGAACTGCACGATCTCTGCACTTTCCAGGCTGCAGAGCGAAGGCAGTTCATAGGTCCGTGCTTTTTGCGGTTCGTATGTTCGATTGTCATGCTGTTGACACCAGACCGTCGCTATACCTTTCTGCTGTATCTGACACTTCAGGATGCAGGCGATCCCGTTCGTGTATGCCTGCTTGAGAAGAGATCGGCGCTGCGGATCGACAAAGGAATAGGCTGGATCATTGGTAACAATGTCGTGGAGAAGCTTCATAATACCGATCATCGCACCGTCGTTGAATGTAATGTACTTCCTATAACCATTGATATCCGGATAAAACTGAGGCCAGCCTCCATTGGGATATTGTGCGCTCAGGATGAAATCCAATCCTTTCAGGCATGCCTCTTTGTATACAGCAGTCTTGAACAACCCGTACGCTTGAGCCAGGTATGCAACATGGGAATGTGTGGCCCCGTTATCGAAGGTCGTATTCAACTCATTCTTTGACGCGAGCACAGCATCGTACTGATCTTTCGTCAACACAGCCTGCATATCGTAATTCTTCGGCCAGCCGCCATTGGATTTTTGATACAACAGGATGTTGTCGGCGATTCTGTTGCTTTCCTGATCTGAGTACCGTTCCTGCCGCGCCATCGGTGCAATCACCCGCACTTCATCCAGAATATCATACCAGTGATGCGAGCTGTCATAGAATGGCCCGAGAGGGATTTTATTATCGTACTGTTTGATCACCAGATACTTCAGCTCCGCATCGCCGACATTGCGAATGCCATGCTCTGACCCTGATGGACAATAAAAGCTTGCATAGGGAGTAATAATCTGCGTCTTGCCATTGAGGTACGCTTCCGCTGTTCCTTCGAGCACAAAGAAAAATTCATCTTCCCCATGCTGATGCGGTGGATGCGTTGCTGCATGCGGACGAACGACGCTCATCTTCAGCGTTCTGCCGTCGATAAATCCCCGGTCGGCAAACCAATATTGATAGCCGGCCTTTGTCGATTCGATTGCAGCCGGAGAGAATTGATTCACATTCTTCTGGAGCGAGAAAATCATACTCTCTAATTCTCCCTTCCGGGTATTCTGCTGCGCAGGTGAGAGGCAGAAGATAACGAGAAGCATCGGGAAGAGCGCATGAAATTCCGGCAATTGGAGTCTTCGAAATCGTTTCATTGGTCCACCAAATTAGTTCTTGAGAAATACATTGAACGCATCGGCGCAAAATAATATCTTTATCTAAAGATAGAGAAAAAAAAGTAACCTTCTACCCTCCTCCCATTTTCCACCAAGAATTTCTTGAATGAGCTAGATATGCAGCGAACATCTTTAGCAGGTATTCTTTCCATATCTCGATGTTGGTCTTAGTATCTTCATATCCACACCTTGTTCAATCCCAACTACGTCATTCTCTAAGAACAACCTTTTGTTCTCCTGGCAGAATGTTCATCCATCTGTATGATGATTCAGAAGACCGGTAAGTAACAAAATCTCAATACGTTATCGGTATTCCTTTCTGAGTTATCGGAATATTCTTTTTCATCCTCAGGAATTTTCCATACTATCTAAAAAACCCTACACGCAAAAAATCCATTTTTGAAGGGATTCGATAAAACGGCTGGCATAGGCCTTGATGCAAGAAGAGCACCTTGTGGCACTTTCTAGGTATGTGCACAACGGTACGGCCTGAGGCACAAGAAAGGATTCTCGCCTATGAGTACAGGAGCACTTATATTGGCTCGTCTCTCCGATCCGGAGAAACTGCTCTCCACTGCCGAGTTTCTCGAGCGGTCGGAGTTCGTCGAATGCTGGAACGCTGTTGACGGGCATGTGGACCTCGTAGCAAAGATTAAAACGAGCGCGGCAAATCTCCCCGAACAATTCCAAACACTCGCCGGCATCGATGACCTGCAGGTGTACGACCTGACCGATGAATCGGGAAACCTTGTCTGCAACCCGGAGCTGTCTCATGCATTCCTCTTTCTCGATATCCAGCCCGATACACTCAACACAGTTAAATCATTGTTACGAACTTACAAGAATATTATTTTCTGCTCGCAGGTCAATGGAACGAGCGAGTTGATCGCTGTTTTGAATGGCACATCATTTCAGGAGATCGATCAAATCGTCAACCGCGGTATCCGTACCATCGACGGCGTGTTGCGTGTTAAACAAGACCGTGTCATCAATCTGAAACAGATCTAAGGCCGAACCATGGCAGACCATCCCACTGAAGAATTCAAACCGTTCAATGTCGACCTCTGGAAGTACGACGGGCATGCGGGTGCGTTGATCCCTCTTCTGCAATCCGCCCAGAACACGTATGGGTACGTTTCTGAAAAGGTAATCGATCACATCAGTTATATCACCGGAATTCCCGCTGCGGAAATCTATGGTGTGGTCACCTTCTATGCACAGTTCCGCACAAAGCCGCTCGGTAAGAATATTGTGAAGATCTGCAACGGAACGGCCTGCCACGTGAATGGTGCGAGAACGATTTACGATACGGTTCAGGACGAGCTCCAAATCACGTATGATGAAACCACGGACGACGGTAATTTCAGTTTGCTCTCTGTTGCATGCCTTGGCTGCTGTTCTCTTGCTCCCGTGTTAACAGTGAATGGAGAGACTCATGGCCGGCTGGATTCAACGAAAGTGCGAAAAGTGATTCGCGAAGAGAAACGCCGTGCCGGTGCGGTTTCGAAAGCGACGGAAGAATGAGGCTCTTATGAAAATTGTAACCATCGGATTGGGAACATGCGGTATTTCAGCGGGCGGCGAAAAAGTCTATAAAGCATTTCAAGACGAGCTGAAGGAACGTCCCGATGCATTTCAACTGAAGGAAACCGGCTGTATCGGCATGTGCTATCGAGAAGTGCTTGTTGAAATCGCTAACGGTAGTGGCAGTACCCGCCTCTATGGCGACGTTACGCCGGAACGGGTCGGCAAGATCATCGAGCAGGATGTCTTAAAGAATCAACCGATTGCCGAGTGGCTTGTGTCCGGTGACAACCGAGAAGCAGGATTCTTTGAAAATCAGATCCGTATCGTTCTGCGGAACTGCGGTAAGATCGATCCCGGCTCCATCGAAGAGTACATTGCATGCGGCGGCTATGAGGCAATCAAGAAAGTGCTCACCTCGATGACGCCGGAACAGGTCATCAACGAAGTCACAACATCGGGTTTGCGCGGACGCGGCGGTGCCGGATTTCCCACCGGAACAAAATGGAAATTTACACGCTCCGCACAAGGCACAAAAAAATATGTGATATGCAATGCCGATGAAGGCGATCCCGGAGCATTTATGGATCGGTCGGTACTCGAGAGCGATCCTCATTCCGTACTCGAAGGTATGATCATCGCCGCCTTCGCCATCGGCGCATCGTACGGATACATCTATTGCCGTGCAGAATATCCCAAGGCGGTTACAAGATTAAACCAGGCCATTGGTCAGGCTCGGAAGAAAGGATTCCTTGGGCAGCAGATTCTTGGTACAGATTTTTCGTTTGATCTCAAGGTGAAAGAAGGCGCCGGTGCATTCGTCTGCGGTGAAGAAACCGCATTGATTGCCTCCATTGAGGGACGCCGCGGTATGCCCCGCTTCCGCCCCCCATTCCCCGCGAATTCCGGACTCTGGAAGAAACCGACCAACATCAACAATGTCGAAACATTCGCTAACGTACCATGGATTATCTTGAATGGAGGATCGGCATTCGCCGCGTATGGTACCGCCGACAGTAAGGGAACAAAAGTGTTTGCCATGGCAGGCAAGGTAAAGCGAACAGGGCTTGTTGAAGTGCCCATGGGCATTTCCATCCAATCTCTCATCTTCGATGTCTGCGGCGGTATCATCAACGATAAGAAATTTAAAGCAGTGCAGATGGGCGGCCCTTCCGGCGGATGCATTCCCGCTTCGATGAGCAGCACCTCGATCGATTATCAGCAGATCAACAAGACCGGCGCCATCATGGGTTCAGGCGGACTCATCGTGATGGATGAGACCACGTGCATGGTGGATGTGGCGAAGTTCTTCCTCACCTTCACACAGGCAGAGTCATGCGGCAAGTGCACCTTTTGCCGCATCGGCACAAAACGGATGCTCGAGATTCTTGAACGCATCACCGAAGGCAAGGGAACGATGCAGGATCTCGATAATCTCGCTGAGTTGAGCGAACAGATTCAGATCGCCTCACTCTGCGGCCTCGGCCAGACGGCACCGAATCCCGTTTTAACGACCTTAAAATATTTCCGCGATGAATATGTCGCACACATCGAACAGAAAAAGTGCCCAGCCCATGTTTGCGCACCGCTGCTGACATTCACCATCAACGACAAATGCCCTGGCTGCATGGTCTGCGCCCGTGCGTGCCCGACAACAGCGATTACCGGCGAGAAACGCAAGATCCATGTGATCGACCAGGACAAGTGTATCCAATGCGGCAAATGTTTCACCGTCTGCCGCTTCGACGCAGTAGAGAAAGACTGAGGATGACAGCATGGTAACCCTAACCATAAATGGCAACACTGTTACGGCATCACCTGACAGGACAATTCTTCAAGTCTGTCATGAACAGCAGATCGACACCATCCCCACACTTTGCTACGACGATAAGCTTCCTCCATTCGGCTCATGTTTTCTCTGTGTCATAGAACTCGAAGGGCAAAGCAGGCTTTTCCCCGCGTGCTCAACAAAAGTGACAGAGGGAATGAAAATTCAGACGCGCTCTGAAAAAGTTACACGAGCCCGGAAAACTTGCCTTGAACTTTTACTCTCCGACCATTATGCCGATTGCTTCGGTCCGTGCCGTTTGAACTGCCCCGCTGATGTCGATATTCAGGGTTACATGTCGCTCATTCACCTCGGAAAGTTCAAGGAAGCCGTTGCACTCATTAAGGAAAAGAACCCTCTCCCCTCTGTCTGCGGACGTGTTTGTACGCGCAAATGTGAAGTGAACTGCCGGCGATCGATCGTTGATGAACCGGTGGGGATTGATTTTCTGAAACGGTACGCTGCCGATCAGGATATGATCGGAGAGATGTGGACTCCCGAGACGAAGCCAAGCAACGGCACTCGCGTTGCCATCATCGGCGGAGGACCTGCCGGACTGACTGCTGCATATTATCTTACTCTCGAGGGCTATGAACCGGAGATCTTTGAGGCGCTGCCGGAACTTGGTGGTATGCTGCGATATGGAATTCCGGAATACCGCTTGCCGAAAGAGGTGCTCGATAAAGAGATTAACTGGATTGCCGGACTCGGTGTTGATGTCCACACAAACAAAGCTCTTGGAAAAGATTTTACCATCGACGATCTCTTCAGCCAGGGATTCAAATCGGTGTTTATTGGATTGGGTGCACAGATTGGTAAACCGATGCAGGTGGAGAACGAAGATGTCGACGGCATTCTCAGCGGCGTTGAGTTTCTGAAACAGGTGGAGATGAAAACCAATCCTGCAATATCAGGACGGATTGTCGTAGTCGGCGGCGGTAACACGGCCATCGATGCTGCACGCACCTCGCTCCGCCTTGGTGCAATAGAAGTCATTCTCCTCTACCGGCGGACGCGCCATGAGATGCCTGCGAATGAAATCGAGATCTTCGCAGCCGAGCAAGAGGGTGTGAAGATGCACTATCTTTCCGCACCAACGAAAGTCATTGCTGAAAACGGCAGAATGGTTTCATTGGAGTGTATTAAAATGGAACTTGGTGAACCGGATGCGAGCGGGCGGCGGCGTCCCGTGCCGATGAAAGATTCGGAACATATTCTCACATGCGATTGGGTCATCTCTGCCATCGGCCAGGAGGCAAACCTTGACGGAGTCGATGAGAAGATCAAAGTGACAAAGTGGAAAACCATCGACGCAAAATCGGGAACATTCAACACCACACGGCCCGGTGTCTTCGCCGGCGGCGACGTCGTGACCGGTCCTGCCGATGCCATCGATGCAATTGCAGCCGGACGAAAAGCGGCGCTGGCCATCGACAAATACATTCAAACCGGCGTTATCGAACCGTTGACAGGAAGATTCGAGAGCAAGCGGGATAATTTTCATAAACTGACGGCGCAGGATATTCCTCCCGTTGAACAGATCGAGCGCCATCACCCTGAAGAAATACCCGTCATCGAGCGCATCCTCGGCTTTTCCGAAGTCGAAAAGGCTTATGATGATGATACAGCAAAGATTGAAGCACTGCGCTGTGCAGAATGCGGCTGCGATGTCGGTCTGGCATGCGCGTTACAGGATTATTGCACAGAGTATTGTGTCGACCAAAAACGATTCACCGGTGCATTCAATCGCTATAAGGTCGATACACGTCATCCCTTCGTTAAACTCGATTTGAACAAATGTATTCGCTGCGGGCGATGCGTGAACACCTGCGCTGAAATTTTAAATGTCGCCGCGCTCGGATTCGTGAACCGCGGCTTCCGCACCATCGTGAAGCCGGCACTCGAGAAAGCATTACATGAAACCAACTGTGTCTCATGCGGAAATTGTATCGATGTTTGCCCCACCGGCGCTCTCGTAGAGAAATTGCCTTTCCGGCGACAGGGCCCATGGAAGATGGATTCGTTTTTCAATGTCTGTAACTACTGTTCAGTGGGATGCAACATCACCGTGATGGTGAAGACAACCGATCTTTTTTATGTCAATGGCGCCTCACCTGAGCTGGGGCCGAACCGCGGCGAGCTCTGTGTGAAAGGACGATTCGGATACGAGCATTACTTAGACGGCACACGCTGGACAAAACCAATGGTGCGCAAAGAGGGGCGTCTCAAAGAAGCGTCGTGGGAAGAAGCTTTTTCTGCAATCAAAAAAGGATTGAACAAAGTAATCGAGGATCACAACAGCGATCACATCCTCGTCGCTGCATCGCCGAAACTCACCAACGAAGAGCTCTACCTTGCGGGAAAATTCACCCGTGCGACACTCAAGACCAATAATCTTACCTCCTTCTACCGCATGGTGAATGAAGCCGATTACCATGCCCTTGATGGCATGCTCGGTGCGACCGCCTCAACTGTCGGACTCAAGGAGATTGAGGAAGCAGACCTTTATATTATCCTTGGCGGCAATCCGACCATGGAGAATCCTGTTCTCGGCTGGCAAATCAAACGGCGAATGAAACAGGGCACGCAGGCAATTGTCATTAATTCAGGCCAGATCGATTTAACGCAGTATGCTACGGTATGGGTAGATCCACGGCGCGGAACCGCAACGACAGTACTCAACGGACTCATTGCTGAACTTGCACGCCGTAATGCACTCAATGAACAATTCATCAAGGATCGAACGGCCAACGCGCAGCAGGTTCTTCAATCGCTGACAAAGTATGACATGAGCGAAGTAGCAGCGGTCACCGGCGTCTCCGTCCAGACACTTAATTCAATCGTCCATCTGCTGATAGATCCTACGAAAAAGATTGTGGCGTATTACAACATGGAGAGCCGCATCGACAGAGCAGCAAACGACCTCAAAGCGCTGACGACCTTGATGATGCTCCTTGGAAAAGTCGGCGTGGACGGATCGGGTATTGCACTTATGACAGGCCAGAGCAATTCAACGGGAATGCGCCTGGCGGGATTCGACAACAAACTGCTTCCGGGCGGACTTCTGCTTGGGCATAAGGACCAGACCGAGTCGGTCGGAAATGCATGGAAGGTTGATTTAGCTGCTCTTCTCGAAACATCGGGAACGAACATCGGCAGAAAGATTCGGGAAGATAAAATCAGGGCTGCGGTGATCGTTGGAGAAAATCCTTCTGTTTCACCGGAGTACCATCACTTTACAAACAATCTTGAATTCCTTGTCGTTGCCGATCTCTATTTGACTGAGACGGCGCAGGCGGCAGATGTTTTCCTGCCTCTCTCCATAACGATGGAGACGGATGGCCACCTCACCAACTGGGCGGGGCTTGTACAGCAATCCAACCCGATCGGCGAACCCCTCAACTCACTCCGGACAATTGATATTTTCAATAAGCTGGCGGAGACGATGAGCGGCGAGCCCGTTTGGTATGCTTACAAGGATGTGTTGACGGAGTATGAGTCGTTCTTGCCGCGCAACGGCACAAGCGGCCGGTTGAACGGAACATTTCTGACGGAAGATGGGAAAGCACATTTCATTCTCTATTCCGATCAGATTCAGTCCACGAGTGCGGAGGTTCCGGCGGTACTTGAGATCGATGCGAGAATGGCGAATCAGATGAAGCTGATTAGAGGGTAGATGTAATTTGCCTTCCAAAGCACTTTTGTTTTTCTCAAATCCTTTGGAAAGTTTTACTAACTGTTTCTTCTCTCGAATTCCTTGTTTTCTTAACAAGGAATAAGTACGTTTTTACCGGCAGGACAACCGTTAACAGCCGGTTCGCAAAAAGGCCATTGTACAGGGATGGTAATTGTTGTGCAACCCGACAACTTTTTACACCATTCTGTGATTGAAACAAGTATCTCTGGAAGTAGGTAGCCCGTTTTTCGGGATGCCTCCCAAAGATATTTCCTGGAAGATGAAATCGTTATACAATTCAAACATTCTATGATCAACATACGAATCATTATCCTAGAGCAGACCGTTTTTTCAACAATCATGCATGAGAATAATATTCCGAGGTTCTATAACATCATACTCTACCCAACTATAACAAGGAAGATCCACTATGAGTACACGCAAAAAAATATTGTTAGGGTGTATCACCATACTGCCTCTCATTCACATATTTGTTATTATTTCTCTTTTCATCGTGGCTTTCACATCAGCTTTTTTGCTCGACGGATTTCTCGACCTCGGATCATTCTTTCCAGGCTTCAAAGCCTTATTTGCACTTCATCTATGTGTTATTCCCCTGATTATCGGATTGGAAATTTTTTACATCATCACTATTTTTCGAAACGACCGTCTTCAACAGAATGAGAAGTTCTTCTGGGCCATAGCGATCTTTGTGGGAACCATCATTGCAATGCCGATTTATTGGTATTTACATGTGTGGGCAGTACCAAAATCTAACCGGAAAACATAGCGGTGTCCCTATCCTGATCTGCAAAAGGTAAGCGATCTAACATGTAGGTCGAGCAGCCTGCTCGACCTACAAAAGTCGAACTTCTTAACAATCCTCACCGAAACAAATCAATTTGATTGCTGCCTGGAGGCCGAAAGTGTTCGGTAGAGAGTGACCGCGTTTCCTCGTTGAGATGATACTTGCGAATTGAAGTTTCAAATACCTGTCTGATCATAGAAGCATATTCTCCTTTGCCCGAAAGCCGTTTGCCGAACTCGGAGCAATTGAGCTTTCCTTCCCGGATATCTTTCAACTGTGAGAGAATCTTTGACAACTTTGAAGGCACTTCCCTTTTCAGCCAGTCTTGAAATATCTCCCTTACAGCATACGGCAACCGCAGAATAGAATACGATGCAAACCGTGCACCGCAGTCGGATGCCTGCTTGAGAATGGATGATAATTCTGAATCAGTCAGGCCAGGAATCATCGGTGCAGCATTTACTCCCACAGGAATGCCAGCCAGAGCGAGATGCTGAATTGTATCAAGTCGTTTCTGCGGTGTCGACGTTCTGGGCTCCAGCTTCCTTGCCAGTCCCTCACGAAGTGTCGTTATAGAAATACCGACACTCACACAATTGAACGACGCAAGCTCTTTAAAAATATCGAGATCACGCAAAACGAGAGCATTCTTTGTCGTGACCACCACCGGGTTGCGTGCCTTAAGAAAGACTTCAAGGCACCGCCGCGTTAACCGGAGCTTTCGTTCAATCGGCTGATAGCAATCGGTATTACCCGAGAGAGCAACCACCTGCGGTTTCCATGAACGCCTCCTAAACTCCCGTTCCAATAATTCCGCGACATCATATTTCACCATGATCTTCGTCTCAAAATCGAGGCCGGAAGAAAACCCGAGATATTCATGCGACGGGCGTGCATAGCAGTAGATGCAGCCATGCTCGCAACCCCGGTAAGGATTCACACTGTATGAATAAAAGATATCCGGACTGTCGTTGCTCGCCAATACGGTTTTGGAACGATCAGCGTAGAAGGTCGTGATTGGATTCCGCTCCGGTTCAGGATCCTGAAAATATTCCGAAAGTTCGGAGGGAGTTTCCCCACGACTTGTCTTCTCGAAACGATTAGGGGGATTGATATGAGCCGCACGGCCCAGATAGGCTTTTGTCTCTGCTATTGTGCACTTCATTTTGATTTACTATAATGGCTAGTGATCATATCAAATGATGCAGAAGCTTAGACAAAGGAGCCCAACCGCAAAGGACACTAAGAACGCAAAGAACAAAAAGAGAACAGACTAACAGAAATTAATAAACACTCGACAGATTTTCCTTTGTATCCTTTGCGGACTTTGCAGTTCGACTTTATTCTTTCCTTTTTAGCCGGAACTCTATAGATAATATTATGTACTTCGATCTTACTTCATTCAAACAAGTAGACGATTATCGTTTATTCGTGAGCTTTGAAAACGGGAAATCGGGCATTATTAATCTCGGAGATTTCATCCCACTCGGCGGTATGTTTTCCCGTCTCATCGTCTGGAATATTGTCAACAGGTTTTCATCCACAAAGAACTCGGCGTGCTTACGTGGCCCGATGGCCTCGATATCGCACCTGAAACTCTTTACAGTACCGCAACCGGTGAACCTCTACCCAATTGGGTAATAGAATAATCCCCTCACGGTTACTTTTTGATATTTCCGTTGTCATTTTTCACTTTTCATCTTAATTTTTTTATTCCCACTCTCAAACTGAGTGCTTACTTTTAAACATTGTCAACTGTGCCTTTGGCACCGACCGGTAGAGTGGAATTTCCTTCACGGCCTGGCGCCCCCGCCTTCTCGCTCTCACTGCAATGTTGAGATACTCTTTCAGTTTCTCCACATCATATCCAAACGGCAAGAGGAGCGTCTCCGCTGCCCGCAGGGCAAACTCTGTGTACTGTTCAATATCGTACCCATCCTCAAATGCATAGAGCGCAAGCGGCTTGGCTTTCTCCGGCCTCTTCTTCCCTGACTGGTCGAGGATAATAAACTCGATCGACTCGCCCGGCGAGAGCGGCACACCCATCTCCTTCACCATCTTCGAGACCACCGCACTGATGCTGTTGTTCGCGTACTCGTCGGCATCCTTGGTGATATGGCGCTTCATCACAAGGTCCATGGGATTGGCCTTGCCGCTGCGCAGCAGTGCAACGTAGTTCCTGAGCACCTCAAGCAGATCGGGCACCATGGCCTCAATACCGCCGATCGACCGTGCAACGGCCATGCGGTCCAGCATCGCCGCCTGTAAATTTTTGATGAACATGGGCGTATCACGCCGCCGCGCCTCGATGCCGCGCATCTTAATCTCACCGAAACGGTACCAGCCGACATAATGGTTCGCCGTCGAGATCAACGGATCGGTCTTCGACGAGGGAAAAAGAATCCAGTTGTACATTCCCTCCAGCGAAATATCGATACCGACCTTCACACCAATCTCTTTACAGAGCCGTTCATAGTCTGCTTCCGTCGCTCCCGGTTTCTTCAGCCACATGCAGTCGATGATGGCGTGCAGCATCCGGTAGCCATGCGACTCGGCAATTTCTTTCGCCTTGAGAATGGAATCCCGTGAGACTGCGTTCACCGATTCGTGCGCCTCGATTCTTCCGAAGCGTGCATTCTTGTAGCCAAGGTAGCCGAAGCAGCTGACGAGCATCCATTTCAGAGCGTTCTGCCGCCGGTCGTATTTCCTGAAGAGCGCTTCGTCTTTTCCCTTGTATTCCCGCTTTTTCTGTTTGTAGTACGCCCTTTTCTTCACCACCATGTCAAGCGTTGCCGGAACAATGCCAGTGCGTTTCTCGCACACCGTGTAGTTCAGCTCCGGCACCTTCGTGTTGCGGCAGCACCGGCAGTTGATCGTCTCGGGTGAAATGTTGTGCTTGACCATGATTGTCGGATACATCGAAACGAAATCGAGTTCAGCGACATCTTCGTGGTAGCCGGAGGGTGGATTGAAGATGAGTCCGCCCCGGTCTGCCAGCATCAACGTTGCCGCCGATTTGAATTCCTCGGGCTCGCGTTTCTTCGAGGGAATCAAAATCCCATTCTTGTGTGCCCAGGAAAGCTGCAGCGAGGACATCGATGTGCCGATGCTCGCCCGCGCTTCCCGCTGGCCGCACATCTGTGTGAGCCGCGCCATCTCATAAAGTCCGTCGAGATCCGCTTCACCCATGGTGAAGGAGTTCTTCTCGTCCACATGCCAGCGGCCGGCAATCTCGAATGCTCCATCTTTATGGACGATCCGGCCGTACTGGAAGAAGCTCGATTCCTTTGTAGTTTTATAACCCGCAGCAGCATCACGGTTCAGCAGCATCTGCATGTTACACTGCGATGCGAGTGCCGTGATATGCGGCAAAAGAATCGAGTCGCCATACTCGGTAAGAATAATATCCGGGTCACAGCGGTGGAGGTGCCAGTTGAGTGTGTCGAGAACGTCGCGTGCTGATTCTTGCTCGAGCGCATAGGTGCGCCCGTCGTAACTAACTTCGAGTTGTAGCTGCCGCTGGTACTTCGGCGGAACGAAAGTATTTCCGTTGCGCAGCCACATGATCGAAAGCGGCGGCAGGGCATATTCGGTGGCTTCACGTGAATCGTTGATCTGCCAGTTGCAGAGCCGGCCCGTTCCGTCAATTGCATACTCGCCGAACGCCAGCGGAAACAATTCGGTATCGTAGAGAAACAACTGGGGCACGAGGATATCGGAGTTGAAGAAGGCGAAATGGGGAAAGAATTTCTCGTAGTACCACACCACCTCCCTGAAGCGCGTAGGATCGTGCACGTTCACCTGCAGCACATCCCACATGTCACCCGAGAATATCTCCCGCCGGGTTGTTGGTGCGATACTCACCGGCACCGGACATTGTGTGCCCAACTGCAGCGCCCGGCGGCTGTCGCTCTTGTTCAGGTGAAGGAAGAACGACGGGACAAACGGATACCGGCAGCAGTGCTTGTTGCCGTCCTGATCGATCAGCCATACGGTGACGCCATCACTGACAGCATAGACATCAAATAACCAACCGGATATTGTACGATTCAGAGTCATGGGTGTTTTAAAAAGTTACACCAACGAGTCACGGATACTACACTCGGTAAAAATATCAAACTGCAAAAATGAAATTGGAAAATGACAGAGCAAAATGTAAAAAAGGCGTGTAACCGTATTAACTCCGCGAAGTGAAATACACCGAAGCGAAGATGGTATTTAATTTTTCCATTGTCATTTTGCCTTTTACATTTTGCATTTTTATTTCTGCCGCAGGCCTTCCATTCGTTCCATCCGTTCACTTGATCCAAAGAATTTTTATATCTTTCTCCAACGCCTTGAACTCACGATCACCGGTAACAAGCTCGGCCTTACGCTGCTTTGCCAGCGCAGCGGCAAAAGCACCGGCGTACGACATTCTATGCGACGCCTTGTATCGTGCAGCAAGCAATGAGAGTTCTTCGTCGGCATCAATCAACTCCAAGGGATACTTGCTCAGGGTAGAGCGATAAAGCTCTCCCCGTGCCTCACCACCTTCTCGCAACGCGATGTAATACATCTCGCCCCAGTTGACAACGCAGACGGCAAGATCAGCCTGGTCGTTGAGCGCCTTGAGAAAAAGATCGGTCACCGTTTCTGCACCGGTTTCTCCCTCAGCGTAGGCGAGAAGAGCGTAACTATCGAGGACATAGTGCTTCATAACTCACGCTCCTTTTTCTTTTCTTCCACCAAGGCGCGAAGCAATTTTCCTTTTGTTCCCAAAAATCCGGCGTTCGCCTTGATGAACTCGGGCGTAATGGGGACAATACGGATGCTGTCGTTCTCTTCGTAGAACTGGACCCGCGTACCGTTTCGAATACCGTACTTCTGGCGCAACTTTGCCGGTATCACAACCTGACCCTTGACCGTCACATAGGATATTGACATAGGCATATACTCCTTTCCCGTTTGTGCTTAATTACAACTAAGTATATACCATTTTTATAAGTAAGTCAATTACTAAAAAGTAATACAAAAACTACATATACCTCAGACAACATTATGTATCCTCATAATGGAAAGAGCTTACAGACGCCCCCTCTCCATTCGCTCTATCCGTTCCTTAAGCTGCCTGAGGAGTTTCTGCTGCTCGACAAGAATTGACATCATAATGCTCTCGAACGGCACTGTGCGCATTGCATAGAAATTTTCGGCAAGGTGCAGTTTTGCCGCGCGAAAGACTTCATCGAACAGTTCCTGATCCTCCTTGCGCAGCCCGCGGCGAAACTTCGACCAGCTTGCCAGCTCGTTGTCGATGATGTTCGTGAAGGTCGGTACTGTGCGTCCCACTGATTTCTCTCCTCTATAACAATGAACCATCGAGTGCGCCAAGGACACCAAGAACGCCAGCCTGATAGAAATTCAAATCATTTTAACTTTTGCATTGTCATTTTGCATTTTCCTGTTTGATATTTCATCCTTTTCAGAAGGAATCGGTAACCCGGCAGCACTGTTACGCCTGACGGGGCAGTGCATGCTCCCGCGATCTGCTTCGAGCAACAATCTTACCTGATCGTTTTCATCAACCTCCAGCCGGTAGACCCGATCCATGGTTTCTTTCATCGTTGTAAACAGCCGGTTGCGCTGCTCGGGCCAGACGGTGCGCTCCTGACACACAACAAGCAGCGAGGCACCGGAGCGTTTCATCTCGCTCAATGCCGCCAGCACACGCTTGAGAATGTTGCGGACTTCGTAGAGCGATGCCTGCTCGTCATACATGGTATCCAGCAGCCCGAAGATCATTCCCGTGCTGGATCCCTGTGACGATAAAAATGCCGGCAGCCGGTTGACCACTGCCTGCTCAATCTGGTAACATGTAAAGCTGCGGGAGACGAAGATCTGGTTGAGCAGCGTATCGGGGTTTTGCCGGCGCTGCTGTGCAAACCGGACAATCGAGTGGACGTCGAACCGGTTGCAGCCGTCGACAACGGCAACGGTCGTTCCGCGGGTCAGGGCAGACGAGGCAATCCGCATGGAGAGATCGAAGACCTTCTTCTCGCCGTAGAGCAGATAGATTTTGCCTGGCGGCTCGGGAAAATGCTTCACCAGCGATCCGTAGGAGTGGTGCGTTAACGATGTATTCCGTTGTGGTGCAGCGATTTGCATATCGAGTCCCGGTAGATTTTCCCTTGCGCCCGAAGGCAACCGCAGTCATGTGATTGCCCTGGCCGACGAACAGGTAACTTCTTTTACAGAACCTCTTGACATCAACCTGAAAATCTTCTATCTTTGCCTCAGAAGAATACGACATAAATGTCGTGTTGTCAAGAGTAAAGTTGACAAATATGTCTTTTGGAAAGATGGCCGCCAAGGCGCCAAGGAAAGAGAGGAAAAAGCACTGAGGAGATGTTGTGAAAGAGCCAGATGAAGCGATAGATGAATTAGCACATAGGGTGATTGGAGCAGCGATTGAAGTTCATAGAATTCTTGGACCTGGTTTTCTAGAATCAGTGTATGAAGAAGCGCTTTGTGCAGAATTAACTATTCGTTCTCTTTCTTTTAAGAGACAGGTACCGATAAGTATAGAATACAAAGGGCATTGCGTCGGGGAAGGAAGGATCGATCTGATAATCCATGATAAAATTATTATTGAACTGAAAGCTGTTGAAGCATTTGCTCCTATCCACATGGCACAATTATTGTCGTATCTGCGAGCAACCGGTATCCAGCTTGGGTTGTTGATAAATTTTCAAGCCGCCTTATTAAGAGAGGGTCTTAAGAGGATTGTCCTGTCAACGTAAAAACAAAAGCTTGTTTATTGGGGCACTTTGCGTGTTGCTCAAAATAGAAATCACTGGCAACAGGTTAAGAACCACAGAGACTTTTTAACACTACAAATTTTTTTCTTGGCGCCCTTGGCGGCAATAGTTATTTGAAAAATCTTTTTCAACCTTTATATTCTCTTGGCGCCCTTGGCGGCCAATATTTCTTAAGGAGATTCCCATGAAACAATCACTCGCACAACGGATTCGTCAGGCTCGTCTCGCGAAGGAGCTCGATCAGGCAAAGCTCGCCGCAAAGGTAGATGTTGCCACGCGCACCGTCCAGCGCTGGGAAAAAGGCGAGCAGGTTCCCGACAGCAACTACCTGATGCGCATCGCTAAAACAACCGGCGTCACTCCGCATTGGCTGCTGACCGGCGAAGGTGAGATGTATCTGAAGTCACAGCCGGAGACCAACGTGATCCCGCTTCCAACCGGACGTTACCGAAAAGTGGATTTGGTCACACTGCCGCTTCTCTCATCGGTACCCGGCGGCGCGCCAAGTCTGATTTTTCACCCGGACTATGTAGAGAAGTACATTACCGTTGATGACATCAATGATTCGAGCGCCTTTGCCCTTGAAGTAAAAGGCAACAGCATGGCACCGCGCATTGAAGATGGAGACATTATTGTGGTAAGTCCAAAGTTCGATGCGCGCAGCGGCGACATTTGTGTTGTGCGTGTGAACGATGAGGACACCGTGAAGCGCGTAAAGATCGAAGAGCATTACCTCCATCTTATTCCACTTAATCCAGAGTATGAACCGATGGTTGTGAAAAAGAGAGATGTCTCGTTTATCTGGAGAGTGGTGAAGGTGATTAAGAGTGTGTAGGAATATGAGAGTGTGAGAATGGGGGAATGTGGGAGTGTTGGGAATGGGAGACGAGAGGTAGAGTAACGAATTTGCGATTGCCAATTGCAGAATGAGGAAACAAAGAGCAGAATGCAGACAGCAGAAAACGATAACAAATCAAAGAGCAACGGTTCAATGAATCATTAGATCGTTGATCTAAGTTTATTCTTAAATCTCTTGGCGTTTTTGGCGCCTTGCCTGCCTGCGTGCCGAAGGCACTTCCGCCTACACAAAGCTTCGGCGGACAAGTCGGCAGGCAGGGCGGTTAAACATCTTTGGAGGAACAATGGACAAATCATACAAAAACTGTCAGAGCTACGGCATGCCGATTAAGAAAGATCCCAAGAACGGCGGAACGAATGCAGACGGTACAAAGAACCTGATGTATTGCAGCTACTGCTATGCCGATGGAAAATTCACTCAGCCGGATTGGACAGCACACGACATGCAGCTGTTCGTTAAAAAAACAATGAAGGAGATGGGCTTCCCGGGATTAATCGTGGGATGGTTTACAAAAGGGATACCGAGGTTGGAGAGATGGAAATAAGAGGAAAGAGGGGAAGATGGGGAGACTGGGAGAGAAGGTGAAGGTGAGAACGTAAGAGGGTGTGAATGATTGTCGATTGACGATCGGGAAAGTTGAGTTCAGATAACAGGCAGCAGATTGCAGGTGGCAGACAAGGATACGCTTGCATGCTAACAGCCAAAGGCCAATTGCTGAGAGCTGCAGCAAACTACTATTCACCAGAATGCTTCAATGAATTTTTTCCAACAATGCCATAAAATTACGCTTCTTCTTGTGAGTCGTACGCAGATCGGCCAGATAGTTATTCCACTCTTCTACCTTACCAAGCCGTCCAAAAAGTACACCAATCTTTTTTACCAATGCTGACGCGTCACGATAGGCTTCATTATTCATCTGCCTTACGATTGGCTCAACTAACGACCGATAGACTGTTAAAGCATCCTCGGGATGATCGTTCTCACGCTTCACAGCAAGCTCGCGCCACAGCGATTCATGGCATCCTCCCTCTTGAGCTTCTCTCCACGCCACATCGATATCTTTTTCCCACAGATAGATTCGTACCAGTTCTGAACGATCGTCGGAATTCCAAATCCATTGATTACTCCTCGCCTTGCGTTTAGATTCTTTGATGCGGTCTCGAATGAGCGGAAGTGCTTTCTCTCTCCACATACCCCATGCTTCATGGCCACCTGCCTGCTCAGCATGAATCTTGAGAAGCTTATATTTTTCTAACTGAGGTGAATCGGAAACCTCTGCCCAAATTAGCTGCATTGCATCGTCATGCCTCTTGAGCCAATGGTATTCTTTCGCCAGAAACTTACGCAGCCGGGAGTCTGTCCGTTTTGGAAAGACCCTTACACCCTCTTCGGCCCACTCCAATGCCTTATCCCTTTTGCCTGCCTCCTTATAAATTTCAGCAATCGTCAAATATGAGTAGGCATGCGAGAGATCTTTCTTCTTCACAGCGACCAGTTTCTCAACATCTTTTGTTTTCGAGGCAAGAGCCTCCATAATACTCGTAATGCGGTATCGATTTCCAGCGAAGCTCTCTCTCTCCTGTCCCGGTTTTAATGCGGGAATTTTTACCCATTCCTTTTCTGCAAGCTCTGCATACACGCTTAAGCCTTTTTTGCCTAACACCCCTGCATATCGTGTTGATGCTCCATAAAACACTTCCCATTCGCTGTGAAGCTCCCAGTCAAACAGCTTTCGAGCTAATTGTTCTGGATCGGGTTTTACTTTTACACACGCCTTATAATGAAGTTCCTGAGTATCAGTGAGAATATCGCTCATAGCGCCGTCGGAATCATCCACCATATCCATTTGAGCTTCCAGGCTCTTGAGGAAATATTCCGAGATCTCAATAACTGCCAGGGCATGGCCCTCGTGCAGAAGATCATCCAGAGACTCGATGATCTTTTCAATTCCCTCTGAGTACTCATACATCGATTTGTAATCGACATAATCCCCCGAATCCACTGCCCGATCGATCTCTCTTTTGAACGTTGGAATTGATATTTTATTTTCGCTCTTACTTGCTTTTAGATAAAGGTCGGATCTCAGTTCTTCATTTTTCTTCACACTCTGCATCAACATTGCTATAAGTGTTGTTTTATCCTGCGACTCCAAATACGTCTCAACATCTTTTATTTTCAACGGGCTGCCGGATTGTGTCTCTTTAGGCTGAAGAGCACCTTCTTCATGTTTCTTGGACTCCAGGAACGCTAAAGCAACAGCGACGCAATGCTTGCAAAAAACCTTATTGTCCTGATGAAATGGACAGGTACAGGAATATTCTAACTTATCCTTTTCTTGCCAAAGCTCTACTCGATAGACTCGTGAACCATGAACCTTTGCGTAGATTCTCTCATCGTCGATCTCGATATTCTTCACTCTTCCTTCTTCGAAATACTCCTTGCCACGTGAGTATGATGGCTCACCGACTGATTTTCGAAGCTGGTCGATGGTGAGAAGTTGGGAGATGTTTTTATGCATGATGAATGTTCTGGTTTCGCGTAAGGTTATTGAGATTTCATTGATTACGTATTGAATGTAAAAATTCTCATCGAAATTTAAGAGAATGTAAACGAACCTCTCATAAGATATAAAGTCGTCTTTTGGGAAAATTGATTTTCAATTTCTCAAACCACACATCGAGAGCGAACAAGTGCCGATCCTATGAAGAAAAATCCGGTTGTTCACGAGTATTTTTCCATTGACATCGATCTCGTATGGCAAATTACCCCAAAAAGCCTGCCCGACCTCAAGATCAACTTACAACATTAAAGGATCTTGCAGGGTAGCCCCCGATTCATAAGCTGCGATTTCTTTTGGGAATCATCTCTCAGCGTCATCTGCGAAATTACCATATATTATTGTGTACAAATATATACTTTTGTATATGAAGTACAAACACATGGCCATCGTGCCAACGGCACAGAATTTCCCAAATTTCCATGAGTTTGATCTTTTCGAATGCCATCTGTCAATCCTCCATAGTGATGAAATAGCGATTAAGCCAAAGGCTTATGAGCCTTCGGCTCAGAGGAGACAAAGTATGGCTGTTCCTAAAACAGAATCAACTCCGGGTGGGGTAACTTTGACAGGGGGTCAGTGGGGAATGATCTGACCCTGGAAACGGGGAATCATCTGGCCCTGAAGGCCTCTAACATGGGGAATTGTGGTGACCCTTGACAGATATAAAAATAATCATAAAAAAAGCCTTTTTTGTATCTCGATGTGCGCGTTTGGTTTTGTTGTTCTTCTTACTAGTTCTTCCAGACACTCCCCGCCATAATGATCAGTAGGTTTACTCACCATCTTGTTGGGCGGGCAAGCCGCGACAGAATCAAACTTATCTCCTGAATTATACATCCCTGCAAAGTATCTCCTTTACACTCCTCTACCAACAGCTGATAAATCTCTTCCTACATATGCTTTGTTTTCACAACCGGAATTACTGAATTCTATATTATCAATACTAATTATGTATTCTTCATCCCGCTTTCTTCATTCTCGGCATTTCATCCCAGGTTTTACCTTCAAGCAATCTGCCCGCTTTTTTCTTGTTCGTACCTCCCCATTGCTTGAAGAAGAATGGAACACGATTATTAAAACATTGGTCGCGGATATCTAGCACCCAGGCTTCATCCATTGGCCGCGCTCCAGGACCTGATTCTCCACCTACGATCACCCAATCGATCTTCTTGAGATTCAGTTTGCGAAGTGGTCCAAGCAGCGGTTCAAGTGAGAGGAACTTTACAAGAGCACCTGTCGCCCTCAAATCATCAATGCGGTGTATGTAATCCTGATTCTCGACACTGACACCCATCCAGATGTTTGGTGTCCACTTCAGCAGCGGGCTGAGTTCTCGAAGCCGTTCTGAGCGTTTTGTCAAAACTTGAAAACGATGCCAGTGAGTCTGTCCCATCACGTCAAATACTTTTTGGATGAATGCAAGCGGAACATCTTTATGGAATAAGTCACTCATCGAATTTACAAAGATCGTTTGCGGCTTCTTCCACTGGAGCGGAAGATCCACCGCATGGTCGTGCAACGTTAGTTTGAATCCATTAGTATAGTTCGCCTGTCCCATTCGCTGTAAACGGTATGCCATACGTTCTGCATAGCAATGCTTGCAGCCCGGACTGATTTTATTACAGCCAGTAACCGGATTCCATGTAGATTCAGTCCATTCGATCTGTGATTTTTGCGCCATGTTATTCTAATATTTCTTGTGCAATTTTAATTGCGGTTTTTGCTCCTTTTACGTTCGCTGCTGCGAAACAGAGCAAATAAAGAGGAATATTTTTCCTGTTTAGAAGTAGAAGGGGATTAGAAGCGACTCCAGGAAATATACTTGAAAGTCGATTCACAAAATACTCAGCAATCGAATCAAAATTGCAGTTCTTTATTGTCAAATTTTCCTCACCAAAAAGATTCTCTTCTCTCGTTTTCTTATAGAATGCTCGGTACCACCCCGATGAACCGAAGACAACATTCAACCGCTTGCGAACTGCTGGATTTATTTGCGCATCTCGTCGAAGCAACCGATTAACTGCCACACCCAGAGGGAAGAGAATCCAGAGATCGATGGCTTTAGTTTCTGCTATCGCTTCTATTGTATTCCACGCGACTTGCATACCGTATGGATCAAGAAAGAGCACTGCCCTGTTCTTTTTCCAATCATAATTCCGGCATCTGTCTTGAAGCCATTCGTTTGCGTCTTCATTGACAATTGAGACATCTTTGGAAAGTTCGGGATATGAATTGCGTAATGCCTCAAGTTCGACAATCTTGTTTGCATTGCGTTCAATGAAAATATACTTGGAAAACCGCGGCTTCACTTCCAATGCAATTCTGGCGGAGCCATCAACGAATGTCCTCGTTTCAGGTTCCAGTAGTTCCGGTATGGCTAATTGCAATTCATTTTCTTCTGGAGAAATTGTTCGATAACCCGTTCCCGCAAACGCATCGATAAATGCAAACCTAAACGGCTGCTTATTCATGATGGTTGCATAGGCAACAAGATACTTCTTCAGCCTCAACAACTTATCATTTGTCCAATCGCCGCCAAAGCTATGATGAGATACCAAGGTGCTTTCTCCCGTATGATTCTACACCTTCTCCGTCCCCTGATTGAGCAGGTACTCCTGAAACCGATCAAGTTCTATCTTGATCTTGGTCATGGTCAGGAAATTGATAATTACATCGAATGAATCAACCGCGTGAATCCTTCCTGCTCGAAGTGATGATCGCTTGACAATACTTCTGTTATCGCATTCTCATTCATCACTTGCATAGAAACACAATCAATGAAACTAGACTCTTTATCCAAACGAGATTTGTAGAATGAGACACTTCTGACAAATAAATCTCGCGTCTGTGGGAATACTCTCACATTAGGATTCTGGAGAATCTTATTTACCGCTTCAGCAGCTTTTAGTCTCCATCCTTCTCCGAACCTCGAAAATAGATTAAGAACTTCTCCAAGGACGAATTCTGTAGTTATATACAACACTGGACCATGCTTTTTAAGTTCTTCGTCGGCTCGCCTTGCTGCAAGATGGTGCTGATCTTGAGTATCAAGTATCGCAACCCAAAAACAAGTGTCTGCAAAAACCTGCTTCATGAATGCTAACGGTTGTAGAGGTACTTATCGTGACTCGAAGAGAAATCTTTGGGTAATTTCTTTATTTCTTCCTCAGGGATATCTGCCACAAGAGACAGAAGCTCATCAACAATAGACGGCGCTTCTATACTGAGTTGATTTTCATCGCTTGTTTCCTCCAGTGAATCAACTCGCACAATCTTTTTCAATGTACCATCTGGATTGAATTCGCCCCACCCTCTCACGCGAAGTTTCTTAGATCGATGTTCTTTAAGAGCAGTTGTCACCGTCTCTTCAGCCTCTACCGGAAACGCTACAGGGAAGTTTATACCCTCTCCTTTATAGAGTTGAAAACTATTATGGACTACATCCGCTGCTCCAACCATACCCACGATATCAACTATGTCTTCAAAGCTTTTTTCTGCAAACTTTAAGATACGAGCCCGAACCTCGGGAGTGTATTCAACAGCTTTCGATTTTGAAGGGTGAATATGGAGCTTTTCATTCTCTCGCAGTGTCGAGCCGAGCTTACCAAAAAGTGGGATAATGTTCTTCGGTAAATTTTCCGGTAGCGGCGAATCTTGTTGGAGGCATTCTATGGTTCTCCCCGTCAACTCAACAGCTTCCACGACCGGTTCCTCTTCAAATACTTCTAATTGTACACCATCTTCAAAATAGGCTTCTAATGGAAGTACTGCGCTTCCATCACCGATATGCGTAAAACGAAGGATTGTTCTCTGCTCGAAGTTGCGAGGTATTCTTTCTCGCTCTGGATGTTTTCTCTTATACAATTCAACAGCAGTCTTGGTAACGAGGCTTTGATATTCGATTAGCTCTGATAGCACATCAAGTGTGAGGGCGTGACCTTCGAATCTCTGACCTTCCAGCCTTAGCTCAACTATTTCTATCCATTTGCCAGCCATCGAAATAAACCCTGAAGTATCATTTAGGAAGGATATTCATGTTCAAATGAATCAGTGCAACTTGACGCTGTTAATATTAGGTAATCGAGAGTGTAAAAGCAACCGCTAACCCTGGACCGGATTGATTCATAATAAGAAGGAGAATGGGAGGCAGAATCGGCCCGACTTAGAATAAAAACATCTTATATTTACAGCCATTTTAACGTCTTTCTTCTTTCATCTTACTGATTCAGGTCGGGAGGAGACCTCCCTCCCAGCATTGATAATTAGAAAGTCTTCCATTTCCCGTTTCCGCCTCCTCTCTTAATGTCGTCTGCTCTCTACGATCTGTAGTCTGACGTCTGCAGTCTGTCTTCTGCCATCTGCAATCTGCCATTACCAATCCCCCCATCACTCCTTCTCCCACTCTCATACTCTTATACACTCTTACCCTCTTACGCTCATACCCTCAAATCTTTTTCCACTCTTGCCTAAACACAAACACTCCGCTCTGCCATATCTCTTCCGGCGATGTGTTTGATGGATGTGTTGGAGTTGTGAGAATTTCCTTGCCAATGTTTTGATAGCACAGACGTACGAATGTTGCACATTGAATGGCATGCTTCATATCGAAAATATTTTTCTTCGATAAGGCCTTTGTGAGTATCGCCCAGAGCGTGCCGAAGAGTTCACCGACCGGATACCGGTAGTGGTTCTCATCATACGCCAACTCGAGAGCTTTCCTTAACATTACCTCCTGCTCCTGCTGTGAAAGAGGTAATCCAAGCACACCGGCATAATCGAGATCGTCTCGGCACCACTTCACGATGCGGCTCTCCATCAAACCGTTCTTCACCTCCCAGTCCTTGACGCTCACGTGAAGGTCGCTCTCGAAGATATAGATGCCGCCGTCACCGCGACCGTCATCGCGGCACGGTCCCATTATAAAGACATGGTTAAACTTCGACGGTTTCTTATCCGGTGTTATACCGCTCTGCGCTTCACGGATAAGCTTATAGACCGGGTCTGAGGATCCAATAAGACAGATACGTCCCGGCGCATAATGCTGCCGGAAGAAGTTGAGGACTTGTGTGTTCATAGAGTTGCTCCTTCTGTTATAGAAATCAATCAGTCTCGATGCACCCTTCGACTTCGTCCCGACTCATCAAGATGAATCGGGACTGCGCTCAGGGTGACAGGATTAAGTTTTCAAAGATAATAGTCAGTCTGAGCGCAGTGAGTGCTTTCTACGAACGAAGTCGATGACCGCTGTGAGGAAATAATGCATTTTGCATCCTTCGACTTCTCTCGTCCCGACAGGTCGAGCCGAGCTGCCTGCCCGCCAATTTGTGAGCAAGAATGGCAGGCGAGCGCTCAGGGTGACAGGATTAAGTTTTCAAAGATAATAGTCAGTCTGAGCGCAGTGAGTGCTTTTTACGAACGAAGTCGAAGACTGCGGATAGGAAATAATTCATTTTGCATCCTTCGACTCTATCCTGATTCATCGAAATGAACCGGAATTGCGCTCAGGATGACTGGAGTTTTTAAAGTAAGAACCATAGTCAGTCTGAGCGCAGTGAGTGCTTTCTACGAACGAAGTCGAAGACTGTGGATAGGAAATAATTCATTTTGCATCCTTCGACTCCATCCCGATTCATCGAAATGAACCGGGATTGCGCTCAGGATGACTCTCTCTTTTTTCGTCTTTCAACCATTTCCTTTGATTGGGCAAGTTCATGGATCAGATCAAAGTCTCCTTTTATCAGTGCTTCCTTCTTTTTCCGCGACCAGCCTTTGATTTGCCTCTCCGCGCATATTGCCTGGTAGATATCCGGAAATTCGTCCGACCAAACCAGCTTGACAGGTCGACGCCTCGAAGTGTAGCCTTCATAGATTCCTAATTCATGCGCACTTATTCGCGTCTCCGGCTGAGTCGTACATCCGGTGTAATATGAGCCATCAGAGCATTCGAGTATGTACACCCAGGCTTTCTTCACATCTATTGTTCCTGACCATCACCATCACAAGCGATGACTTTTTTGAAATCATTGTCTATGTTTCAACGGAGGTTATTATGATATTCATTTTTTGCTTCAACGTGTGAAATCAGTGTAATCAGTGAAATCAGCGTAATCAGCGGTCATAGTTTTCCATAAACGCCTTCCGTATATGCGCCACCGCCGTATTCACACGCCACTTGAATTGATTCTCCCAGCACAGCCGCGGATTGCGATTCTTCTCCTTGTAGAGCACATTGCTGGCTTTGATCTCCTTTTTATCAACTGCAATTTCGTTGTGGTGAGGCAATGTCCATCGCTTCGGAAAGTCCTCCTTCTCCTCCATGCCTTCCGGGATATTGATCGCCGCTTCGATCGCTCCATCCGGAACACCTCGATTGATAATCTTCCAGATCGTATCGGAATCTCCCTTCTGCGCATACCGCCCGGAGATCACTTCACCTTCCCACATTGCGGGGATATCAGTCTTCGGTACCGTGTTCTTCGCATTCACCGAAAAGGAGGGAGATGTAAGATCGAATGTTGCGTCTTTTATATACACCGGCAGGTTCGCAAAACACCCGCTCCTGTTGTTTGGATCGTACAGCATCGCTCGTTCATCCTTGCCTGCCCCTGGATTTTCGATACGCGCAAAGTGGCAGTATGATGTATGTGCATAAAAATCGGCAATAGCATGGGCAGCGTATGCAAATGCCTCGATGTTATTGTTATCCTTTTTAAACACGTCCAATCTCTCCTGGATTTGCTGCCACCCCTCATTGATATATCCATTATCAAAGTGATCGAAGGGATGATACGAACGCACGTCGATCTTATCGAAAATCGCAACAGCATGGACGAAATATTTCTTCAATTTTTCCTTGATCACGTCGGGCGCAATATCTTTAAGTGCCCGCTCTAAAAGGATGATCTCGTGCCACTCTCCGGCAAATTTTGGATTAATGCGACGCCATTGCTTTTTCAGAGTAAACGAAGAAGTCGAGGTGTTATCGTCGTGAAGCACCGACCAGACATGCCGATCGTTGAAGACATAAAATGGAACGTACTCAACAATCCGTTTCCGGGGAATTCGCCGTTGCCCGACTTGCTTTCCACGCGCTTTCGGAATCACCGGTTTCAGTAACGGCTCTATCAATCGCCATTTGCCAATTTCGGTTTTATACATTACCCACATATGATCGTACTCCTCAGGCTTCGCCTTGCCAACGGTGTCCCGTACTTTTCCAAGAACAAGCCGGATATTATATCCACTTATCCCGCCCGCAAGCATGAGCGATGCAATAACGAATGAAATATCTTCGCAGTCGCCAGTTTTCAGTGCGAGAGTTTCGTCCGGAAATTGCCATGCATCGCGTCCCCGAGCACTCTTATACCTTATAGTCTCTGAGATATATGCCCAAATAATATTAGCCCGATAATCGAAGCTCCCCGATCTACGCTCGAGAAACTGATTCCAGTCGCCCCCATGTTTCTGAACATAGGCTTTGATGTTTTCGAACAGCTCCCGATGAAGCACGGTATTGTTTTCATGAACGAGAAATTCCCGCACGTCAATATCATACTCCTTGTCCGAGCCAACGGCAGGCCTTGAGGATGGCACAATAGCATCGTGCAATATGACATCACCATCCCAGTTCCATTTGGTGATCCCTTTGATGTTTGAATACTTGAGGCACATAGATTATCCTTTCAAGGCTGTAACTCCTTAGTTGATAAAAGATTGAACACTGATGACGCAGAAGAATACAAGATTACCACAAAAACATTGTTGTATTGATGGAAGAAGTATATTCAGAATTATTCATTAAGCTTCATCTGTGATTATCAGTGATTTTCTTGTGTTATCTGTGTTCTATTCTTGATGTTCCGTATGTGGAAAATTGTATGTTGAGCAGAAACTCAAGACCCTGAAAATATTTTCAACAACTTTGCTATGCTCTGGTTGACCTCTTTCGAAGCTGTCTGATTTTGCTGCTGCAACCAGGTCTTGATCCGCTGCTTTATTGCCGTATTTGAGTTGTAGGCAAATCCCTCAACAACCTGAAGGAGCAGTTTTTTTGAGAGATCGTTCTTTGCAGGTTGATAGGATCGAAACACATACGGCAGTACCCGTGCATCCTGAATCCTCCGCAGAAGAATTGTCATGGTCCGGTTCTCCGTTTCAACGCCGCTGGTAATATAGCCCACTGCTTTCTCATAAAATTTATCTGTCAAGATCACAGCATATGTTCCCGATGAGCTAAGCTGACCAACAGTCGAAAAATTCGCAAGCACTTGTGCATGGTTGATGGCATCGATCCGGCGGTTCTGAAGAACGTCCTGTTTCAACTCTTCAGCAACCATCACCATATATTCATCACCAGCCCGGTCTAATTCTTTCTTCATGGACATCTGATTAATCGGATTTTTTGACTCCTTATATGCCTCATACACCCTTCGAGCAGAATCGAGAGAGAGTTTTGGTTTTGCCTGCGTTGTCGACTTTGTTTGCGCCCAGGCTGACGGTATCAGCCATGACGAAGCATAGCCCGGTTGTTCCGTCATCGCCGAGTCTTTCTCAGGCGGCACAACGAGGCTCAAACTGAGAAAATCGTTATCAACTTCCAGATGCGGTTTTAATGCAGGCGCATTGGCGATGAACATCGATGGATAAATATCTCTTTCGCACAACGTGGTGTAGATTCCTTTTTGTTGTGAGTACCTCACAAAGGCGAATGGGATGGGTGTATTGACCTCTGATCGTTTGAGCTTGATAAGCCACTCATACACGAATCGTTGCGAGTAGTGGTGTGTTGCCCGTTTGTGAACATAGACATTCTCACCAATGAGCTCGGTGTGCATCAGAGAATCCGGAAGCCCTCCACCATTGGGCGCTTTGATACAGCCGGTAATTTCAATTTCATCCGACACAACTGTCGGATTCCCTTGCGGTCCGACTGTCCAATACAATGTCCACACGATACCGAAAGAGACCAATCCAACCATAATAAAATACACGATGATTTGTACCCACCGGGGCATCTTTCTAAAGTTCGCGACAACGACCCTGTCAAGTATAGTCTGTAATAAACCACCGACTCCCGTTGGTTGTTTTTCCTTTCCCATAGTTGTTCCTCCTTATTGCGTTGATCCACTTATATGAAATTCAAACTACATCGTGATGTATCTATGAATGGTTTACTCCTCCAACAATGGAATGAAGTATCCCCACCTTCTCTCTCATAGTTGGCTGATCATTTCAGGCAAACTCCAATGGACGGAAAACGATGTAGAGAGCGTCGATTGCTCGATGCCGCGCTTCTCAAATCCCAGACTAAATTCCACCCATGAGCTGCTGATGACATTCATCTCACCCCCCAGACTCACCAGTTGATATGATGATGAATTACTCATCGACCTGATCTGCACCTCTCCGAACATTTTTAGCCGGTTCGATCCGGCGTAGAATCGGGCCGTCATGCCGAAGCTGCTCGAATCCATCCTTCCCGAAGCATTGCGCTCGAGTGTACTAGAGAGGCCAAAGAGGAATTGCCCATACGAACCGATTGGCCAGGAAGCCGATAGCCATCCTGCATACTTGCCAACCCGCACACCGCGAATAAGCGAGTCGGGTGAATGGTATTTCGCCGCAGTTCCCCATTCGATGACCGAAGCGTTCCAGAGACTATCCTTCCGCTCTGTCCGTAAGCGATCTACCAGATCTTCATACTTCTTCATCTGCTCAGATGAGTCCTTTTGTATCCGCCCGGATGAACCTGAGAAACCGGTATTGGTGGCACGAACGTCCTTAACGATCTTCAGTGCTATGCCGGAGAGTTGCTCGAGATACTTCTGATCGCACCGCGGGTCGGCATCATCGAAGAGCGTCATCCGGAAACCGATCGATGCCTCGGTACCGCCGAGGTTATCATCCAACCGCCTGCTTGCCGCTGAAAACCGTAAGCGATAGAGAAAGGGAGATTCTCGATATTGCGAGAGCGTCAGCGACGATCCATAGAGAATCATTGCCGGAGCAACCTCGACAGCAAATGTTTTCGGCAGGACTCCGCCCGATTGTGCAAATCCGGCAGCGAGTAACGCAACCTCCTGCATCGTTCCCGGCCTCAGAATATTCGAAGGATTATCGTCGAGAATCTTATAAGCGGGGGCATCGGGAACAGCAAGATTCATACGTGCTTCGGCAGTGCTCTTTTTCAGCCACTCACTTCCCGGATTTTGGGCGAGAACCGTGTACACACCACAGATTAATTCCGTCAGGATGAGTAAACCGATGACACAACCGCTCCTCTGCTGCTGTGTTGTAACCATAGCGTTCTCCTTTAACAAACAAGTTCAACAACTAATCGTATTTGAACCGACTTTGTATCGATGGTTCCTTCATCGTATTCCCTTCCTCGCTCTATTCCATCCTGAGAGATTACCATATCCACACGGTACCGTTCCCCCGGCTGCGGATTTGGTGCAAGAATACTTGCGAGACAATCGAGGAATTTTCCTTTGAGAGAATCCACCGGCTGAGGCAAAAAATATTTATCAGGAATCTGATCGGTGTTCACGCCTTCACCGATAAAAGTTTTGGTCTTTTGATCTCCATTCCAGAGTTGAAGGGAATATGCTCCCACCTGAGCATAACTAAAAACGATTTCAACGGTCACAGGACCGGCGTTCGCGTTAAGTGTAATTTTATTGAGTGGCATTGCTTTTACCCTTTTTCTTTTAGATGTCTGTAAGAGAATTATACTGCTTTCTGCCCCTGTGTTGCATCATTCGGCTGAGCTGGTGCAGACTGAGAGGGCTGAGTCGGTGTTTTAGGTGATGGCGATGACGATCCCACCATCACGGGACTGGGTGGAGACGATGGTTGTCCACCTCCTAGAATAGCCGTAATAACTTTATCGATTGCCTGGATAAAGAATCGTTCACTGAATCCGCCCAGAAATGCAACGAGCAAAAGCGGCGTCTTGTTAAGAATGTTTGTGTTTCCTTGGAGTGTAATGAATCCTGCCTGCACCACAAACACGAGCACGATCCCCATAATAGCGCCTATAGCGGGCTTCAGGAAGTACCAAATGGCAAACGATCCATCGAATGTCAGGTCGGTGGCGTGCTTGACAATCCCCCACCAGACAATGGTCGTTCCACCGAATAATCCGAGCCACAGATACTGGAACGAATCTTCTGGTACGAGCTTGAGAGAATGAACTCTGAAGGGCATCCACGCGACGAACATCTCAATCAAATAAAGGAGGATGATCCAAAATAAAGGAGCTACTGCGAGACGGAGACGCAACAATTTAAGAGATTCACTGGTAATGGCTCTGTTCACCAGGACGCTCATCTCGGTGGTGTACTGCTGGGCGAGAAACCAATTCTTATCCACAGCGGCAATATAGGCTTGCTGTCTGAGAAGCATTAAACGCTTCCAAAAATCTTCATTTGAAGAAAATGACTGTGCACGTTTGGTGATCGAAGCGATCGTCTCTTCGAACTGTTCTTCGCGGAGCTTGCCGCTTACTTGTCGAATAAATTGTTCAACGCTGACATAGTCGGGCGGGACATCGGATCCCACAAAAAAGTTTTTCACTTGCTTCATTTGCATCGTAATATCCTTTCCTTATACAAGACCCTTGTTGGTTTTCATGAAAGTGTATCGATAACGAACTATTGCATGGCATGATCCTTTTTTTCATTTAACCAATTGGGAGCATCTCCAGATTGTCAACGACAGGCGTTGGGACGATTGAAGATGCTCCCGTGAGTATGAAATGGGAAGAATGAGTTCTGGTCCTTGTTAGAATCCGAATTGCCCTGTAGCAACCCACTCATTCTTGAGCAGCGACCACCAATCGGTTGCCAATCCTTTCAAGACATAGTCATAGGGCAACCAACCATACCCACTTTGCCCCCACGCTGTGCTCCATGAATTCCTTATAAGCAGTGCACCTGTGGTCTCAAGTCCACCTGGATTGGTGTTTTTAATCTTCATGGAATCGTCGTATCCTACAGCGACGATCGCGTGACCACCTGTAACCCGATCGGCTGGCGCAGGGAATGGAATCTTTCCGGTTGTGCCTGCCTGAGCAATCGAGTTGTAGACAGTGAAGCCGAAGATCGAAGGAAGCTTGGCTGCCAAATTCGTCTTAATTCTTTCGAGCAAGAGGGTTTGAGTTGTCCCAATCGGATCCAGGCGATAGTATGTGATGGCCTGATAATTCTGGGCAAAGGCATAGAGAAATGCCGATGGCTCCTTGTCATAATTTGCCACAACGTAGGGCCAATATTTTTCCGGCGGAACGCCAAACAACACTAATGCACCCATGGTAGTCCGAAGAAATGCTCCGGTGTCTCCGGTCCAGTTGAGCAGATTTCTCGTAACTTTGTATAAGAAGAGGCGTGAGGCATCGATATGCGTCCCAAACGCACGCCGCTCGAAATATTCAACCATACCAACGCCCGCATGGGCTGTGCATGATCCAAGCCCATCCTGATCTTCTATCGCTGTACACCAGGGCCGCAAATCGGCCGATGGTGGCAGTGCAGCCGATGGCTTATCAATTCCAATTTTTCCGAGCATCTGTTTGATAGAATCCGTTTGACCTACCGATTTCAATTTGAGCGAAACTTCATGTTGTTCCATGGAATAATCCCGGAGGTCAGGATAGTCTGGTAACCATCCCATACGATATTGTTCTTGTACGTCTGACATTGTTGTTCCTCCCTTCGAGGAAGTGATACAAGTGTTAAGATGGAAATCGAATGAGGTCTTTGTTCAAACCTCATGCCGGTAGAAGTAGCTATCTCATAGTTCTCATCACCTCCTGTTCGATGACAATGCACTGTCGAGTTCATTGTTCCGCATTGCATTTCCTAACCTTGACTGCTCTTTTGAGAAGCAGACAGGGATCATGAATCACTTCGTGAATTCCAATTGAAGAACAATCGGGAAATGATCCGAATACCCATTCCTGTCGTAGGATATCTTTTGTGCCGGCCGGCCGAACCGGCGAGGTGTACCGTTTCGTTTCTGCATGGCTTTCGTACGATAGATGGTTACACCTTCGGGGTGAAGCGTTAGAGGAGAATCCTTCTTGAGAAATTCTTTCGTCACCATACATTGATCGAGCATGTTCCACTCGGATCCATAGTAGAACGTCCCAGAAGGTACCGTGGACATCAACGGCCACATACAATTCCAGAAGAGTGGATTCTTTGCACGCACAACCTGCTTTGGATCTCTCTTTGCGAGAAGGTATTCTTGAATCGACCGATTGAACGGTTCATCATTAAAATCTCCCATCAGCAGTACGGGGAATGGTAGTTGGCTGCCTGTGGTGAGATGTTGATGAGAGAGCAGATAGCTGACAGTCTCAGCGGTGAGCATACGGAATGGTTCTGTTTCATACTGACCGCCGGACCGCGAGGGCCAGTGATTCCCCGCAACAATGAATGAAGTGCCGGTTATTCGATGTGTTATTGTTGTCCAGAAAATATCACGCGTTGCCGACCGCTTAATGATAGAGTGAAATCCCGTGTTCGAGCACGAGAGGATTTTCTTATCGTAGATGAAAGAGATTTCGATACCCCGGAGATCTTCCGTATCATGCGTCAAAACAGCGTACGATCTATCGGGCAATGTGAGCCGATCAACGAGAAGTTGCACGACCTCTTCGTTTTCAACTTCGCATATTCCAAGAAAATCAGGCCCCTGATTTTCAAACATTGATGAGATGACAGATGCAAGCTGGTCGAGTTTGCGGTCGCGAACCTGAACGGTCCAGCCCTTTAGTTCATTCTGCAACCTCCGTGCAAGATCAGGATGCCTCGATGCATCTTTATGATCAAACAGGTTTTCTACATTCCACCAGGCAAGTCGTATAAGACCCATAGAATCGCCCTCCAGAAATGATCGGAAAGACGCTGAGGAGGAGGGGGCAATAACTCGTTCCTCTACGTGATGTCACTTCAAATCAACCGAAGACGCGCAGTAGACGGTCATACCTTTCAGGCACTAGAATATGAGAGATGCAAGGTACGGCTGAAGGATTGTTGGCGAGTTCGATACAGCGGTAAGGCTATGACGCATATATGCTAAAATTCGCCACAAACCTCGCGCTAATATTAGCTAATTTTAAAAGTGTTGTCAAGAACTTTTTTTCACTTTTGAGGATATTACAGGAGTAACCAGTATCTTTGAGCCAACAACCACTTCTCACTACGATATTCATCGAGGAAGACAGCCATGTGTGGACGGTACGCCCTGACTAAAACACAGCGGGATATCGAATCAGAAGAACTCTTTAGCCATATCCGGTCCGTTGACGTCGCATTTGATCAGCTTCCCCACTATAATATCTCGCCAATGCAGAAAGCCCCTGTCATTGCTATACGGGATGGTGAGCTTGTCCTCCAGAATATGCAGTGGTGGCTGATACCACACTGGTCGAAATCGAATAAACCCTCGTTCTCGACCTTCAATGCAAAATCCGAAACGCTCGACCAGAGTAAGCTCTTCGTCAGCTACTTCAAAGGAAGCCGGTGCCTTGTTCCTGCCGATGCGTTCTACGAGTGGCAAAAGGTAGCCGTTTCCTCATCTGAAAAACCGCAGAAGAAGAAAGAAGAGAAACAGCCCTGCTGCATCCGGATGAAGGACGAATCATTGTTTATGTTTGCCGGCTTGTTTTCAGTCTGGAAGGATGCCGAAGGGCATGAACTTCCGACCTTTACGATTCTTACAACAGAACCGAACGACCTTATGCGCCCCATCCACAACCGGATGCCCGTTATCCTTCCCCCCGATCAGTACGAACCATGGTTAGACAGAACGAACAAGGATATCGAGACACTCAAAAAGAGTCTTGTCCCGTACGCACCTGACAAGATGAAGGCTTACCACATCTCTAACCTTGTGAATTCACCGAAGAATGATTCAGCGGAATGTTTGCATACCGTGGAAAAAGACTAGGAACCTACTAACGCGGTGGCCGGAAGAGTTCGGGTTCAACACGCTCACCGGGCATGCTGATGGCTTCCAGGAGAGGAAAGGCTTGTAACGTTGTTGCGGGAACAATCACTCGTTGATCATTTTGCAGCCGATAGCGCAGTTGTAAACCGTTGACAACGGAATTTGCTTTTGGATCGTTGTGAAATACGGCGAAGCGCGTGTGAGCGACCTTAAGAATGGACTCAATCCTTTTGGTAATATCGCTAAGTTCTTGTGCGGAGTAGAAATAGTCATACCGCTCCCCCTCCCCTTTCCGATCCCATGTCCTGGCATTTCTTCCCATCATACGAAAGTACGCGAAGCCATCCCATGCCGATTTCCGAAAAGGCATGTGCTGCTTGATTTTCGGCAAATCGACATTGACGAGATGGAAGTTCTGTTCCTGGAAGAAAGAGGTCAGATCACTTTTATTCCATGAGTTGTTCCGGAGCTCGAGGAAGAGAGTGTGCTCACCGAATGTCCTGCTGAGTTTTTGAAGATACTCCTGCCGCTCGCTCGTTCGGGTAAATGAATACGGAAACTGAATGACAACGCCCCCGAGTTTGCTATCTGCCGCAAGCGGTTCGAGCATGCGCAGAACCGCAGTAACATCTCTGAGCGTTGCGTCGAATGTATGAGTGAATCCACGAAACAATTTTACAGTGAAGATGAATTGCTCGTTCGATGCAACATCGATCAACCACCGTTTTGATTGCCGTGCAGAGAGCGAGGTATTATAGAAGGTTGCATTCACTTCCACCATGTCGAAGAATTGAGAATAAAATTCGAGCTTTCGAAAGTCCTTTGCCTGCCTGGCCGGATAGAATCGTCCGTCAAACGGCGGCAAATCCCACCCACCCATACCGACATAGACGACTGGTCGTTCAGAACTTTTACTGGAAGTAATCACGGGATATGGTATGTTGTAAAAATATGGTAAACCCGGCCGTTCCCCTTCACTCTGAAGCCTGTTCTTTCGGAGATGCAGGTAATGGATGTCGATGGACTCGCACTTTCTCTATAACCCGGTCTTTCACCTGCTCAACAGTAAACTCCGTGCTGTTGACGTGAATGGTCTCTCCTTTTTCAGGAATATGACCCAGGTTTTCAATGACGAATCCGCCTATGGAGAGAATATCCTTCGGCGATAACTCTCTGTCGATTAACCGTTCCACATCGTTCGTCGTCAGGGTTGCATCGACAATATACTCGCTCTCACTGATCTTGATAATATCAGGCGACTCCCGATCGTATTCATCCTGTATCGTTCCTACCAATTCTTCCAGAACATTCTCGAGTGTCACCAGTCCCGCGGTTCCTCCATACTCATCGGCAAGGAACACCATATGCGTTTTCCGTTGCAACATGGTCTCCAACACCTTTTCGAGTTTTGCCGTTTCGGGTAAGAACACCGCATCGCGCTGCACCGATTCGAGCGAAAAGCCCGGCTGGTGATCCTTTTCATACTTGAAAATATCCTTGGTGTAGACGATACCAATAATATTGTCAATGGTTTCCTTATAGATCGGGTAGCGAGAAAATTTATTGGCACGCATGGTCGCCAGGTTATCCTGAATGAGTGCAGTGATAGAAAGCGCTACGATTGACGGACGAGGAATCATTGTATGCTTCGCCAGCTTTCGGCGAAAATCCATCGCGTTCAATACCAAATTCCGGTTTGTGACCGTCACCCGCTTATCCTGAGACAACAGGATGCGTAATTCCTCTTCCGAGTGCATCAGCTCAGACTCACTGACTACTCTGAATCCTAAAATCTTTAAAATGGCATTCGCAACGGAATTCAACGACCAAATAATCGGCCGAAAAGCCAGGTAGAAGAGGCGTAGAGGGTAAGCGACCCACAGGGTTGTATGCTGTGCTTTCTGGATTGCAAGCGACTTCGGAGCTAATTCCCCTAGTATGATGTGAAGGAATGTAATGATGGAGAATCCGATCCCAAAAGACACGCCATGGACAATCTCTTCCTTTACTACTCCCACCTCAATAAGAACAGGGCGGACGTGGCTTGCGACAAACGGTTCACCGAGCCAACCGAGAGCGAGGCTCGTAATTGTAATTCCCAGTTGAGTTGCTGAAAGGTAAGAATCTAAATGGCTGATAATTTCTTTCGAAATTTTCGCGCGAAAATCACCCTTAGCAACGAGGGGATCAATTTGCGTTGCGCGTACTTTTACTATTGCAAACTCAGCCGCGACAAAAAAACCATTGAGGAATACAAAAAAGAAGACGATAAATATTTCTGTGATTATTGTCCACATGCCCGATATTGTTTGGTGTGTTCACTTGTGTTAATATACCCTTTAATCGAGAGCTGTTCAAGATAAGCTTCTCTCCTGAAGATCGAATGCACTCAAAGTGTTGATTTTTGAAAAATTTCGCCGGAGTAATTTCCATACTCCAAGGGATGAAACAGTAGCAATAAGGGGAAGAGTGAACGAAATTATTGTTGCAGGGAATCTACTCCCAAGAGCCGTACTATTTTCTCAATTGCTCTGAAATCCAGCCCAGGTACGATTCCATTTTGGCGAGAAAATTGAGATAGGCTGTCGACCATTCAGTTGGGTTGGCAGGCTGGGATTTTCCGAGACATTCCTGGAACACTTTTGAAACCGATGTTGCAATTTTGTGCTTCCCTTCCTCGATTGCTGCTTCGACATCAGAGGAGTAGAATGCTTTCAGGCTATTGATATCCCATCGGACACGTGTCTCGGGTGCATTTTTAGCGAAGAACGATAAATCTGTCTTGTTACCCCCCGACATTTCGAAGATGAGAAGATTCCATTTTTCCATAATCTTTCTAAACTCATCTTCATTCTGGCAATTATCCATCGGCAGCCGCGCAATAGCAAGCTCGGTTAACAGGGAATGCCTGAAGAGAAGATCGCCTCCGATCGTTTGAGAAAGAAGGTTCACATCTTTTTTCATCCCCAAAACCCGATATACTGCAAAATACGTTTCCCGTTCAAAATTTCTGCCTGTTTGTTGCGGCTTCGCGGGCTGCTGCTTCGCCATCATTTTCATTTTCATGGCAAGCTCGGCATCAACCTTAGCTGGCGGTGCAGGCTCCTGCAGTACAGAATCCTCCGTTGCCTTCCCTCTCGTTGCGGATCGGGTCCCTTCGAGGATCGCCAGGCGTTTATCCCAATCGATCCCATCAAACTGTTTCGAGGCATCTGTAAATATTGGATTCGGATCGGCCTGAGCTTGCAGCAACAATAACATTCTTGTTAACAGCCGGTCTTTATAAATATTCTTGAAATGTGAGAGATTTGCCACGATGTACAAATCTTCCTCAACGCAGGAAAAGACCGAGTTGAGGATTCGTGCGAGGCGATGCTCGCCGACCTTTCGATCGTCTATCTGCCTGAGTGTATAATCCAGACCCGCTACAGTTGTATCGAAGATGACGGCTTTCTTGCGGCGGTTGCGGAACGATTGGGGAGTGCCAACTTCTACATTCCGAAGGCCATTCAAGCGCAACTGAAGCTTCGCAAAGAGCGTGGAGCCCGAAAACGGCACGATTATTCCGACATCCGCTGCAACACGCTGCGGGATCATTAACGCATGCTTCGTAAACTCAACCGATCGCTTCATTTGAACTTCATTGAAGGGGATGATTTTTTTCCGCCCGATGTACTGCTTGCAGTTGTGGCCAATTTCACTGGTATCAATAAAATAAATTTTCCCTTTTGCATGAGGCGAAACAAAAACATTAATCTTATCATCGAAGAGAACAGATGAGACAAAAAGAGACAATTTCGGTGTTGTTGCAAAATGGGATGCAAGGAAAATACACCATTGGGAATTTTGTTGAGCCCAATCGAACAATTTCTGCAGCTTATCGGTCCCGGAAACATGGAGGAAGATGTCCTGCTGCAACCAGGTCTGTGCGAGGTCACTGTTGGAGAATGATTCTGGGCCAAGCTGGAAGGGATCTCCTGCAACAACCATTCGATCCTGGGCAATCATGGAGAGGGCTGCAAGCGACGGCATCTGGATCGTTTCTGCATCATCGACAATCACAAGGTCGAATTGCATGTTGTGCATCCGCGGATCGGAGAGTGCCGTTGAAACCGTAGAAGCAACAAATCGTTTTGATTGTAGCAGGGCAATCTCATCGATAGCGATAAACTCTTCAATGCTGTTCCCCACCTTTTGGATACCGCCAAGCTCATTAATGCGCTTCAATGCAGCGTTAAATTCACGAATCTCTTCGCTGGGAATTGGGGTTTGCGCTTCAAGCTTGACAAGTTCTTTTGTCAATGTTTGCTGCATCAGTTGCTGTTTTTTCAGCGATGCTTGTTTTTCCGCAAATTGTTTCTGGGCATTGGCAAGCTCTTCTTTGTAACTCTTTTTGAGTTTCTCGAGCATAGAGGCATTCTGCGCACGGGTGATCGTATCCTTATGACCCGAAATTTCTTCCTGGAGTTTCTCTACCAGTTTCTTATTCTCGTTGGATCGATCCCGGAAGTCTTGCAGTTTTGCGTAGTAGTCTTCATATAAAAATTGCTGGATTTTCGTTTTCCAAAACTTCTGGAGAAGGGTTACACGCTCCTGAAATACTTTTTTCTTTTCGCTTTTCTTTGTGCCAATTTCAGAATCGAGGCATATCTTGGTGAGTTCCTCTAACTGATAATTCACCGGATACCCGACACGGGTAAATAGCTCCGGTTTGACGAAATCGAGATTTTTGCTTTCAGTGACCACCCTGAGAATCATTTGATCGACAGTTTCACTCGTTGGAGAAACGAAGAGCACACGTTTCCCCGCTTTTAAATAATTAAGCGCCGCTACAGCCAGAACGTGGGTTTTTCCAGAACGAATCATGCCCCAAACATATGAGACGCGATGCTTAAAAATCTTCTGCAATGCCTCTTGCTGCTCGGGGGGAGTTATAGGGGTCGCTGCCGGCTGGAATGTGGCAGGAAAATGGTTATCCGGCGCTGCCGGCTGAAAGAGGAACGATGCAACCGTCTGCGATACGGTAGCGCTTTTCAGTTTCTCAATAATCGGTTTGAGATGATCTTCATGATTCCACACACAGCGGATCTCTGGAAGCAACTGGCCAAAATCGATCGGAAGCGCTATCGTGAGATATTGGTTGTGTTGAGCCACAATCCAACCGTTGATTGTTACCGATTGTAATTGGCTGAAGATAAAGGAGGCGCGTTCAATCTCGTTAAGGTAAATTTCTTCCGGGATTTCAAAACGATAATAGAAGTGCTCGGCAAAGGCACCGAGATATTCACCGCTGAACAGGGTGAGTTCTTTTCTCTCTGTCCTTAGTTGGTCGGATTCAGCCTGAAGAGCTGCGGCAAGAGTACTCTGGAGTTGTCCGTTCTCTGATTCTTGGGCCATGGGGACACGGGGTTAAGCATTCCATCCCAAGTAAATCACTCGGAATTGCCTCGGACTGGATGCTGCTTTATTCTTCCTTCGGTTATTGATTTGCTTACGTCGATGAAATCTACAAGAATTCACCTAAAAAACCAACCGTTCATAAAAATAATTCGATGCTTCCCATTTCCGTTTCAGCATGAACCGGCAAGAACGATCGGGTGATCTGTTGGAATGCAGAGAATTCAGGTTACAGGGGAACATGAGGAAGGTTTTTGGTAATGCGCTGTTCTCTACGGTTTATCGGGCAGTTCTTCGAATGCGTCGCCAAACAACTCATCGGCCACCGCCGAGGAATCGAAAAAGCTATTAAACTCTGTGCCGATTAACCGCTTTCTTCTATAGTAGAGCGCCAGCACCGAAATCGTCAGGCCAGCAAGCAAACCGATGATGACATATTTTTTCATTCAATTCTCCGTGTAAAGTATCGCGTACGTATTGATTGATAAGGCTATGAGAATATATATTTTTAGGAGAACTTGTTCTACGCTTCCAGAATTAAAAATCCTCAATGATTCTTTCAGAATCCAAAGGAGTAAAAAAAAGAATCCGATTACCTCAATTGCAAATCAATGGGAGGCAACCGGATTCTTTTCGGATCAAGAATCTAACTCCCTCTTTAGTTTGTTGATTGCTCTTCAGTCTCGGGGGTTTCGGTACCTGTCATCTTTGCTTTAACATCTTGTACTTCGTTACGAATATCCTGTGCTTTTCGTTTCAATGTTGCCATGTGTTTCCGTACGCGCGTACCGGCAGATTTGTTGCCCTTCACGAAGAATTTTTCGAAATCCTTTTGAAATGTTTGAATAAGATCCAATAATTCTTGATGACGATTCATCGGAGAATTCCTTTCTATTGATATGATGATTGTACTAAATCGTTTCTATCATTTAACCGAGTACTACAATTCACTTTGGGCCAAGTAGGAAATATTCCTTCCTCTTGCCAAACTTCCCCCGTTTGTCGACCTCACAACCATGGCAAGCTTATCATACTTCATCAAATCCTGAAAGCAGTGGTTCCATTGATAATTCCAAGATCCATGTTGCAATACCATTATCACGGCCTAATCATTGTCACTTACCAAAGCTTTCAACTTTCACTGCTCAATCACCACCGGTTTAGTAAAATTATCAATTTTCGATGGTGGTTTTTTCACCATTTTGAGCAAATATGAGTGATTGGAGTAACTTGCTACTTTTCGTGATTAGCAATATTTCAAAGAAGATATCGAAAACAATCCAATTTTCAGGGGAAATATAAAGAAAAAGCTAAGGAAATCAAATGAAATTCTTAATCTAGAAGTAGTTAGTCCCTTGTGCTTCTTTTTGATGATCTTCTCTCGGAATGAATGACCCTGCGGCATGCCATAGGGAATTATCAAGTCAAAAAACCATTTTGGCTTGAATTTGTTTACTTCCTGTTCTTGAGCGCAAACTACTGCCCGTTATCCAAAGAGTATGCTTCCACCATTAACATTCAGAACAGCACCAACCATGTGGTTGGAAAGATCTGAAGCGAGAAACAGTACTGGACCGGCAATATCATCAGGAGAGCCTACGCACCCTCGCGGGATAAGTCGATTGATTTCATCCTGCATCTCCGGATTGGATAACACATGGGAAACCATGTCAGTGTCGACCCACCCCGGCGAGACACAATTAACATTAATACCATCCCCAGCTAATTCAGCAGCTATGGATTTGGAAAAGGCGATTAGTCCACCTTTCGATGCAGCATAGTGGGAATAGTACGCCTCCCCTCGCTGACCTGCAGTGCTGGCAATATTAATAATTTTGCCATTGTGCTGCTTTTTCATCAAGGGCGCCACTTCTTTGCAGAAGAGAAACACACTCTTAAGATTTATATCCATCGTTTCGTGCCATTGTCTCTCAGTTATTGAACTGATTGGTCCTCGTTTCCAAATACCTGCATTATTCACAAGAATATCAATCTTCCCGAAATGGTTCAGAACTATCTTTATTGCTTTATCAACTTCTTTCTTCTCAGAGACATTGGTTTTTATGATCAGACATTCGCCCCCTTGGCTGGCAATCTTGTATGCTGTTTCCCGTGCTTTCTGCAATTTGGTATTATAGGTGATCGCCACACGTGCCCCAGCTTTGGACAAGTGAAGCGCAACTGCCGCACCAATTCCACGTGACCCTCCTGTAACCAAAGCCGTCTTACCCGATAGATCGATCATTTTACCCCCTATGTACTTGAAGAACTAATAATTTCTGAACAGAACCTTCTCTGTTGTTATATTGTTAATAATTTAAAATATGCTGATCTTATTTACAAGAAATTATCCGTTTCTGGAAAATAGACGGCTTTGTATGGATGAGAGAAAGGATTGATCCGGACAATAATGACAAAAATAGGTTTTCCCCTAGACCAGGTGAGGAAAGGCAGCCAAGTCATTATTGTTGAACTACCTCAAGATAAGCACCAGGCAAAGCTAATCCGATTGGGGCTCCATAAAGGGCAGACGATCAAGTGCCTGGAAAAATTACCAGGCGGCACCATTATCATCCAAAAATCAAGGCAAGAAATTGCCCTTGGAGTATCTCTTGCACGGACAATCCTCGTAGCATATACCCATACTGAACATCGATAGGTGTATTGAGTGGACGTAAAACAACCTGAACATATTGAACATCACAAACATATCAAGGCAACCCTCCAAAACAGGGGATTGGGTAGAATGAAAGTCGCTCTCGTTGGCAATCCCAATGTGGGTAAATCTCTTTTTTTTAATTATTTATCGGGATTGTATGTTGATGTTTCAAACTACCCGGGTACAACCGTCGAATATACCAAAGGTCAATTCAAACAATTTGAGATTTATGATACACCGGGTGTCTATGGTATTTCTTCCTTCAGCGATGAGGAGTGTGTTACACAGGAGGTTGTTCTCGAGGCAGATATTGTATTGAATATTGTCGATTCAGTCCATCTGGAACGCGACCTCTTCCTCACACAGCAATTAATTGACATGGGGAAAAAGGTCTCGGTCGTATTGAATTTTATGGATGAAGTGCATAAAATTGGTCTTGAACTCGATGACAAATTGCTCTCCAGCTACCTTGGTGTACCCGTCTTTAAGACAACAGCTACCTCGCATGAAGGATTTGACCTGCTTGAACAGGCAATCGCAGAGGCACGCCGGGGCGAGCAGGATCCGGCCTTACACCACGCCCTGCATCAGATGCTGACTACCATTGGCTCGGAAGCAGAGGGATTACTGATTCTTGAAGGGGATGATCTGGTAGCCAAAAAGCATGGACTCACCCCGGGCAATCAACGTGAACTATTATATATCGAACGGCGCAACCGTGTGAATCTCATCGTCGAGGCAGTATTCTCCGACAAGCACGCTCAGAGCAGATGGGCAACACTCCTCGGCCGGTGGTCGGTGAACCTCTGGACAGGAGTTCCGATTGTTATTCTTGTCCTGTACCTTATTTACCTCTTTGTCGGCAAGCTTGTGGCTCAGGAATTGGTAGCATTCATGGAAACAAAGTTTGGCCATGAATTATGGGAACCATGGATTCGAGGTATTGTTACTCAGCACATTGCACCGGATTCATGGTTGAACATACTGCTGGTTGGCGAATTCGGCGTAGTCACAATGACGATAACCTATTTGCTGTTCCTTCTTCTTCCTCTCGTTATCGCTTTCTATTTATCACTCGCTTTGCTGGAGGACAGCGGGTATCTTCCGCGGCTTGCAACACTTGTCGATCGGAGCCTGAACGCCATCGGTTTAAATGGCAGCGCGGTCATTCCTCTCATCCTTGGTTTCGGGTGTGTAACAATGGCGACGGTAACAACACGCATCCTGGGAAGCGATCGGGAGCGCACCATTTCGAATGCCATTCTGCAGTTTGCAGTGCCATGCTCAGCACAAATTGCTGTTGTTGCGGCAATGCTGACAGGAGCAGGCTTTAAAGCAATTCTCATCTATTCGTTTACTATCCTGCTCATGTTTATTCTAATCGGAACAATACTTCACCGATCATTGCCTGGAACTTCATCGCCGCTTCTTCTCGACCTGCCCCCCATGCGATTTCCACGATTGGATAACGTTGTACGAAAGACCGCATTTCGTTCTTATTACTTTATGAAAGAGGCAACGCCATGGTTTTTCGCCGGCGCTCTCGCCATCGGCATACTGCAGATCACCGGACTACTCACAGTCTGGCAGCAACTGCTGGTGCCGCTCACAACGGGATGGCTGCAATTGCCGCGTGAAGCAGCGACAGCGTTCGTGATGGGACTAGTACGAAGAGATTTCGGAGCCGCCGGTCTCTATGAACTGTCACTTTCTCCGGAGCAGGTGATCGTCTCGTTGGTCACCATTACACTCTTCACTCCCTGCGTCGCTTCACTGATGGTCATGATAAAGGAGCGCGGGCCAAAGGAGGCGGCGCTGGTCTGGTTTGGTACGTGGGTCGGTGCGTTTCTTGTCGGTGGAATTCTTTCTCAGATTTTGATATGAGCACAATCAGAGAGAAACTGCGCAGCGAACATCGCACCTGCCCCACGTGCGGCAATGGTATTGAGAATCCATTTTCCGAACGTTGCCCGCGATGCCTGACCCTCATTCCTGTTCTTGATCCGGGGTGTGGCACTTGCATCCACGGCACAAGCTGTCCGGTTTCAGCAGAAAAGACAAAGCATCAGCGGAACCCTTCATAGGATTGCCCGGACTTGTCAGGCATCTTACACAAATGCACAAACGCATCCAACGATTTGCAGTGGCACACATTTATCATCGAATTAAGCCCTTCATAAAGAGCGCTCGATTGTTGCTCCGGGGAATATTCTATCTCGGAACAACCTATCACTGTCCATGTTGTGGATGGAGTGTCAGAATATTCCTTCCGGGAGGAGACCAACGACGGCCCAATGCTCAGTGTCCACGCTGCGCTTCATTGGAGCGGCATCGTTTACTCTGGCTCTTTTTAAAGAACAGAACAAATCTGTTTTCTGCGAAACTCAAGGTTTTACACATTGCTCCTGAACCGGTATTCCAGCGAATATTTCAATCATCAGAATTGAACCTTGAGTATCTGAGCGCCGACCTTCACAATCCTCTGGCGATGATGAATATCGATATCACCACCATCCCCTTCGCAAACGCGACCTTCGATGTCATTCTTGCCAACCACGTCCTGGAACATGTCGTGGACGACCGAAAAGCCATGAAGGAACTATACCGGGTGTTGCGGAATACTGGATGGGCAATTATTCAATCACCTATCGACGAAGGGCGGCAATCAACATTTGAAGACCCCGCAATTACCTCGCCCAACGAACGTGCGAGAATCTTTGGCCAATCGGACCATGTGCGGATCTACGGGCGGGATTATTCGAAGCGTCTTGAAGAAGCAGGATTTATCGTAACCGTTATCGACGTTGCGGCTGAGATCGGCGAGAACGAGGCGAGGCGGTTTGGGTTGTTGAAGGAAGAAAAGATTTTTCTCTGTTCCTGCAGGTAGAGACTCTTTCACGTTCTCTTTCCCAAAGATATCCTTCTCGTTCTGCATCAGATAACTCTCGCTGTGCGCCTATCGGACGCTCATCAAGCAGTTGTAGGCCAAGCACAAAGAAACGAGAGATCACTTCAGAGCATTTCGTAAACCCGTGCCATGAAAGAGCTGCTCAATTGAGGCAAGCCCCGACTTAAGTTCTTCGCGGGGGAGGTTCCCTCGTTCAAGTTCCTCATCAGTTTTTACCGCCAATCGATTATAGAATTTCTTTGCCTCGTCATAATACGAGGCGTCCATGCCGAGAAGCTGGAACAGGGTATCCTCTGCCCTGGCAAATTGCCCTTGCAGTTCATAGTAACGAACAAGGCGCCATTGCAGATCGGCAGGCAGTTCAAACTCAGCAAGTGAGGTGATCAGTTGGGAAACACGAAGAGAGATCTCTTTTGGTAGAGTATCGCGAAATTCCGAATGTAATTCCAAATACAATGTCAGCGACCGGATCAATCCGCGGACCCCTTCTGCCTCATGCTGTTGCAGCATGGCAACCTCTCCCCGCTCCCTCAGCAACTCTGCCATGAGAAGACATTTTTCAATATCAAACCGATCACTTAACCTCAGCAACCGGATAAGCTCGTCTGTCGAGAGAGCATCGAGAAATGCCGGATCGGCACCCAGTAATAATTTCCCGGCGGCCGTCATATCCCGTTGGGCTTCATCGTAGCGTTTGTTCTCTTTATGAAGCAGCACCTTTGAGAGCACACGCGCAAGGTCGTTGATTATTCTGAGAATGTAATCTCGTTCTATCATAGAATCGTTCTTTCCATCATCATACAGAAAGTAGCGACAGTTGAGACAAAATCCAAAGCTCCGAGCATCATACACCTATCTTTTTGTTTCAAATCTCGAAACTTCTACCGATCATGAGTAAGTTGCTAACAGCAGCATCATGACATACTGTTGGCTGAATCCAGCAAAGAACAATATTCCATAGAATGAAAATTCTCGCTTTTTCCGATATTCACGGCGCACATCAGAGAGTGTTTGAACTTGCTTCGGCAGAATGCCCCTTCGATGCTATGATTATTGCGGGTGATATCACGACCCATGGAACTCCCAGACAAGCTTTGGATGCCATCGAACAATTTCAGTCACTGGGGAAACCTCTCTTCGTCGTGACGGGTAATATGGATCCTGTGGATATTGGACGACGCATTCAGGATCACGGTAGTTCCATTGATGGAAATGGAATCGTCTGGAACGACGTTGGATTCTTTGGTGTAGGCGGCTCACCATTTACTCCAATGCATACGCCCAATGAATTGCCGGAAGAAGAGATCACCCGTCGATGCGAAGAGGGATGGAATAAGGTGAATGATGCACGATGGAAAATATTTGTACCCCATGCTCCGCCGTACAAGACTACAATCGACAGAATTATGACCGGAAACCATGTTGGAAGTACTGCCATCCGGATATGCATCGAACAGCACCAGCCTCACGCTGTCGTGTGCGGACATATTCACGAAGCGCGAGGAACCGACCGCCTGGGAACAAGCCAGATGGTCAACTGCGGCCCGGCAGGATCGGGATCATACGCCGTAATCCGGATTGAAGACACACTGACGATTGAACTTCGAGGAGGTTATTGATGAGTGTCGGTTTTATCGGCCTTGGTATTATGGGAACTCCGATGGCCGCACGCTTTTTGAACAGTGGCAATACTCTCGTTGTCTCTAACCGGACCCGCGCAAAAGCAGAAGCATTGATTACTTGTGGATCTCAATGGTGTACAACTTCTTCGGATGTTGCAAGGCAATGTGAGGTTGTTTTCACCATGGTTTCAACTCCCGATGCCCTGCGGCATGTCGCTCTAGGGTCAGAGGGAATCCTTTCCGGTTTCACTTCCGGTGGAATTCACGTCGACACCAGCACAGTCTCGCCGATGCTGACCGAAGAGCTGGAGACAGTGTATCAGAAGAATGGTTGTTCATTTCTTCACGCGCCGGTCCTTGGCAGCATACCACAGGCCACAGAGGGCACTCTGCTTCTTTTTGTAGGCGGGAACAACAAGGCTTATCTACGCGTTCAGCCATTGCTTCAACTCCTCAGTCAGAAGATCTGGCGTTTTGAGCAAGCCTCCCAGGCTTCCCATATGAAGCTGTTGTGCAATTCCTTTATTGCCGGGATGATTACGACACTCGCTCAAGCTATCGTCTATTCACTTGAACAACGACAGAACCAGGGAGCAGTATGAATAAACCCGTAGTTGTTATCTTCGACCTCGGCAATGTTTTAGTCCACATTCACCCTGAGTGCTTTCTTCAGTCGCTTGGTATCGATTCGCCTGAGAACCGCCGCTATTTCCAACCCTTTGTCATTGAGGCAGTTCAACGCTACGAACGTGGTGAAGAAACAACGGGCCAATACCTGGAACGAATTTCTCAACTTGTCAATATTCAGGCAAGAGAACATCAGCCATCACTCTCATTGCCAAAACATCTTTTCACGCGTGAGCAGCTTGTCCAGGCCATGAAGAGCATCATAGGGGATCCCATTCAAGAAATGGAACAACTTGTCCACAGCGTCGCGAAGAATTATCAAACCGCTCTTCTGAGCAACACCAATCCTCTCCATTACGATCATTGTCTTGAACACCTCCCTGTGCTCCATCAAATTCCCCAGCACATTCTTTCATACAAGTTCCATTGCCTCAAACCTGGTTCACTCATTTTCGAAAAAGCTGCTCAATATCTCCACGCCGACCCGTCCGAGATCCTTTTCATCGATGATGCAGCAGAGAATGTTCGCGGGGCCGCTGAAATAGGCTATCGATTCATCCAGTTTCAGGGAAAGGATGCGTTGGAGTCCAAATTGAGAATCCTTGAAATCCTGTAAAAATCGATATCGACGAATCTTCGGAGTTCGTCATATCAAAGTGGGGAAATCTTCTGCCTAACGATTTTGGTGATATAAAGCACTGAAAACGACGAATTTAAAAAACCCTTATTTTCCAAGCATTTTTTACTTGACTTTGTAACGCGATTCCATAACTTTCCATGCCGTGTGGGGAAAAGTGGGGAATCTGGGAGAGCAATTTCCTCGATATTTCAAGGGTCATATTTAGAAGGCACTTCTTATGTCGTCATTCAAGGGTCGTTATTCATATTCCGTCGATAATAAAGGGCGGATTGCGCTGCCGGCAAAATTACGGAAAAATGTGTCTCCGGAAGCGAATGAGACATTTATCATCACCCGCGGGTTTGAACAGTGCCTTTTTGTTTATCCTCAAGATGAATGGAATAAAGTTGAGGAATCCATTCGCCGCCTCTCCTCGACAAACCCCCAACATCGTTTCTTTATTCGTACGCTGCTTCAATGGGCTACAGAATCTCAATTGGACAATCAGGCCCGCCTTTCCGTTCAGCAGGAGCTTCTGAAGTTCGCCGGTATCGAAAATGAGGTGATCATTCTCGGCGTCCTTGAACGGATTGAGATCTGGAATCCAAAAGTCTACGAAGCGTATATGAATAATCAGTTGGCAACCTATGAGACTGTTGCCGAAACGATTTTAAAACCGATTCAATAACCTGAGTGGTATGACTGGGCGTTCAACGCAGTACCATACGCCGGTCCTCAGTAACGAAGTTCTCTCGTACTTGCTCACTTCACCGGGTGGAGTCTATGTTGACGCCACGCTTGGTGGCGGAGGTCATACGGAAGCGATACTGGCTCATTGTTCCTCAACTGCAACAGTTATAGGAATCGATGCAGACCAGGATGCTCTCCGGTTTGCCTCCGAACGATTACAGCGCTATGGAAATCGATTCCAGGCCATTGCAGGAAATTACGGGAGATGCGGAGAACTTCTCAAGGCTGTGGGACTGAGTTCTGTATCAGGATTTCTTTTTGATCTTGGAGTATCCTCGTTCCAGCTTGATGAACCATCGAAGGGTTTTAGTTATCGTGAACATGCACCGCTCGACTTGCGAATGGACGCAACACAACCACTTGACGGACGATCGGTTGTCAATAATTACTCAGAACATGAACTTGCAACGCTGCTCTGGCAGTACGGCGAAGAACGGGCTTCACGGCGAATTGCACGGGCAATCGTCAGAAAGCGGGAGCAGGGGTCGATTCAGTCAACAACGCAGCTCGTTACTCTTGTCAAAGCAAGTGTTGGAGAGCAACACCTTGTGAAATCGCTCGCACGCGTATTTCAGGCGCTGCGAATTGAAGTGAATAACGAACTGGAGAATCTCAAGCTTGGATTGGCCGGAGCTCTGGCTCTGCTCACAAGCGGCGGAAGGATCGTTGTGATTTCGTATCACTCCCTTGAGGATCGAATTGTTAAAGAGGCATTCAAACACGCGGCAGCGAAAATAAAACCGTCAGGACATAAGCTTGTGCCCGACGAGATTCTTCAACCAACGGTAATGATCGTAACAAAAAAACCGATCGAACCGTCAGTAGAAGAAATCCGGATTAATCCTCGTGCGCGAAGTGCAAAATTACGGGCGGCAGAAAAGATCTAAGCGTGACATTCCAATATTCAAGTGCAGAGCAATGCAACATCCGTGCTGCATTGCTCTGACTGACTCATTATCCGGGTAACGGCAAATTCAAATAAAGGTATGATGGCCAAGGGAAACAAAATGGGTGCAGAGATCCTTGCAGAGCGGGCAATGGAACCGGAGGTTCCTTCCCCCGGACAAGGAGCAAGCCGGCCTCGGCCTTCTTTTTCACAGGATGAGCCTGCTGAACGCCGAATTTATGGAGGCACGATGCCTAAGCCACCTGAATCAGAAGGGATGCAGGACCGGCAACAGCCATCACAGAACCGAAGGGTGGCAAACCGGAAAGTTTCTACGTTCAACATCATTTTAATGTTAATGGGTACAGCAATACTGACAGTACTCTACGTTGGCAATATTATTGCGGTTGATCAATTGACGAAGGAAATCGGAGTACAACAGGCAGCGCTGACAAAAATCCTCAATGAGCAGGAACTGTTGAAGGCAAAAATAAGCCAGATGTCGAGTCTGGAGCGGGTGCGTACACGAGCCGCCGATGAAATCGGCCTGCGGGATCCGAAGGAACCGCCTCGGTGGATTTCTGTCGATTCAGAAAAAATCCGAACATTGAAAGAAAATTCAAAACGAGACTAGTGACCGAACCAAAGAACATACCGTTTCAGGAATCGGAATTACCAAACGAGAGTGCACGGAAACAATTCGGCCGGCGATTTATTGTGGTGAAGCTCTTCCTTGCCCTGGTCTTCTTGATCATCACGGCCCGGCTGGTTCAAATCCAGATTATCGATTCGGCAGACTATCAGGCAAAGGCCCGGCGGCAGTATGAACAAAAGGTCATTCTGAAAGCGGTCCGTGGAAATATCTTCGACCGCTCTCATAATGTCCTTGTCTCGAATTCAATGTTTGTCTCATTTGCTGCCGATCCGAAAAATATCGAGGATGAAGAGAACTATATCGCCAATAAATTCTCACAGATCTTCGGAAAACCCCGCTCGGCCTACCTTCCCCGTTTGAACGCAACAACAGCATCGGGCGCTCCAAAGCGGTTTGTGTGGCTTGAACGGCAGGTGCCTTCCGAAAAAGCGAAAAAGATCCAATCCTACACACTTCCCGGTGTCGTTGCCTTGAACGAGCCAAAACGCCTCTACCATTTCAACGAAGTGGCGGGAACCATCATCGGGTTTACCGATATCGATGATAGAGGGATCTCAGGCATTGAGCTTCAAGTCGATGAATACCTGAAAGGGAAAGACGGTTTCATCGTCATGCAGCGTGATGGTCTCGGCCGAGCACGGCCATCGGTCGATTACCCGCGGCTGGAACCGGTTGACGGCAACGATGTGGAACTGACGATCGATCTCGGATACCAGTCAATTGTAGAGAACGAGCTACTGAAGGGCGTTCAGAAGAATAACGCCGATGCCGGACTTGCCGTAATGCTCAATCCAAAAACAGGCGAAATTTTGGCGATGGCCAATGTCCCCGGGATTGATCCGAATTCATTTGATAAATTAAACTTCAATGCCGCACGCAACCGCGTTGTCACAGATATGTTTGAACCCGGATCGGTGTTCAAAGTGGCAACAGCCTCTGCTGCTCTTGAACATAACCTGTTCCCGTTCGACAAGCGATTCTATGCGGAACGAGGTGAGTACATCGTTCCCATGAGCCAGAACCGAACACGATCGATTAAAGATACCCACGAGTACGAATGGCTCTCGTTCGAAGAGGCTATTGTTGTCTCAAGCAACATCGTGATGGCTAAGGCAAGCGGCGTGATCGGTTCGGAACGGTTATACAGGCAGGCAAGGAATTTCGGGTTCGGAATACTGACCGGTGTTGATCTTCCCGGAGAAGTACGGGGTATTTTGAAAAGGCCCAATGAGTGGTCCGGAACAACATTAATGACACTCTCCTACGGATACGAAGTAGGCGTTACACCGTTACAGATCGCATGTGCCTATGCAGCAGTAGCAAACAACGGTGTGCTGATGAGGCCGTACATTGTTTCAGCAATTCGGAATCGCCTCGGAGAAGAGGTTATGGTGCAACAACCTCAGAAGATCCGGACAGTGATTTCTCCTGCCACGGCAGAGTTGTTGACACGGGCGTTTGAGGGCGTGGTCGAGCGGGGCACGGCAAAGGATGCACGGATTGAAGGAATGCGGATTGCAGGTAAGACGGGAACCTCGCGCAAAGTAATCGATGGACATTATGGCAGCGGCGAGTACACTACTTCCTTCGTCGGATTTTTTCCTGCGGAGAATCCGCAAATCGTTTGCCTCGTGATGATGGATAATCCAAAAAGCGGGAGCTACTACGGCGGACTGACGAGCGCACCGGTGTTTCGTGCGATTGCGGAACGCATCATTAATACAACCGGACACTTCACAAAGACTCCCCAATCGCAAGGTCAACCCACTCCGCAAAATGGCATTCGTGTTCCCGATGTTCGAACACTCCATATTACGATCGCAAGTAAAATTTTAGAGGTTGAGGGGCTGAAAGCGGAATCGATTGGCAAGGGAGAAATTGTTGTTCGCCAGGTCCCGGAACCGGGCCAGCGCCTCGAACAGGGTGATGTCGTTCAACTCGTGGCCAAGGATGACACAGAAAGAAAACAGGATGGGTTGGTCTTGATTCCAGAGCTCAGAGGCATGAGCCTTCGGCGTGCGATCAACCGACTGGTGGTTGAAAATCTTGATATGAAAGTACGCGGTTCAGGTGTTGTGGTGGATCAATCTCCGGCAGCAGGCCAGAAGGTTGCCCCCGGTACCACAGTTCAAATTCTCTGTGAGCCCAAAACCAGCGTCTCTGCAGTATTGTATTAGGTGGATATGAAGCTCGCTCAACTGCTTGAAGGAATTCCGGTGACAAAGTTTTTCCATACACACTACGGAAGATTTGTGCCGACACAGGATGTTGAGATTCATCAACTTCAGTATGACTCACGCAAGGTGGAGAAGGAAGATTGTTTCATTGCGATCCGCGGCACAGGTGCTGACGGGCATCACTACATTGGAACAGCCATTGAACGTGGCGCCAAGGTGATCGTCCTCGAAAACGATCAGGTGCTGCCAGACTCGTACTTCATGCATGCCGGAGTCGCCAAAGTCGTGGTGCCTGATTCACGCAAAGCACTTGCCCTGATGGCGGCAACGTATTACGGTCATCCATCGCGCAAATTAACCATGGTAGGCGTTACCGGCACAAACGGAAAAACAACAACATCGCATATCATCAAATCGATTTGCGAGGCGGCGGGGAACAAAGTCGGATTGATCGGCACAATCGAATATATGATCGGGAATGAGCGCAGACCGGCAACTCATACAACACCGGAATCGCTCGAACTGCAATCATTGCTCGCACAAATGGTGGAACGTGGGTGCACCACCGTGTCGATGGAAGTATCATCGCATGCACTGCATCAATCCCGCGTTCATGGTGTTGAATATACGACCGCTGTTTTCACCAATCTGACGCAGGACCACCTTGATTACCATGGATCGATGGAAGAGTATTACAGAACAAAAAACATACTCTTTGAGAGTTTATCCCCTGCCGCAAGCGCAGTGATCAATATTGATGACCCCTGGAGTTCCCGATTCCTCACATCGACCAGGGCAAGGGCTGTACGATTCGGCAGCACTCCCAACGCATCGGTCTATCCAACAGACATAGAACTCTCCATCAACGGGACAAACCTTATCATTCATTACGAGGGAGGATCCATCGCACTTGCCTCATCCCTTGTTGGCCGGTTTAATGTTTCGAATATTCTTGCTTCCTTTTCGGCGGGATATTCACTTGGCTTTTCGGCGGAGACGATAAAGCACGGAATTGAACAGGTGAAGAATGTCCGTGGTAGATTTGAGCGTGTGGCATCACCGGCGGGATGGTCGGCAATCATCGACTATGCGCATACACCCGATGCACTGGAAAAATGCCTCATGACGCTTCACGATGTCCTTCCCTCCGATCATCGGGGAACGATTATTACTGTCTTCGGCGCAGGCGGCGATCGCGACAAAACAAAACGTCCGTTGATGGGCACTGTGGCCAGCCGATTGAGTGATCTAACCATTGTCACTTCAGATAATCCGCGCACAGAGAACCCGGAGCAAATAATTGATGATGTTATCAGGGGCGTTGTTCCGTCTGCACAGGTTCTGCGGGTGACAGACCGGCGAAACGCTATTCAGCGCGCGATTCAACTGGCACACCCCAGTGACACAATTCTGATCGCAGGCAAAGGGCACGAAGAGTATCAGGTGATCGGCAAAGAAAAACTTCACTTCAGTGACCGGGAAGTGGTTGAGGAGTTGATGCACAGATGAAACTTGCCGCGACCGACATATTGAATCTGCCCCACGATCGGGCTGTGGGATTCGAAAAAGGGAAACGTATCGAACTCACAGGGGTTTCTACAGATACCCGTTCCGTGAACAAGGGTGATCTGTTTATTGCACTCCGCGGTTGCAAATTTGACGGCCACGATTTCCTCACTAAAACAGTAGGATCCGGAGCCCGAGCTGTTGTCGTCGAAAAGAAATGGGCTGAATTCAATTCCATTCTCCTGTCAAGCCTCTATATTCCCGCTCTCATCGTGGAAAGCACACTTCATACGCTCGGCGATCTCGGGCGGATGATTCGCCGCCGGTTTGATATCCCGATTTTGGTCGTAGCGGGCAGCAACGGCAAGACAACAACAAAGGATATGATCGCCAATGTGCTCGGGATGAAATATCGGGTGCTGAGTACACAAGGAAACCTGAACAATCAGATCGGCGTACCGCAGACACTCTTCCGTTTGGAGGAAGATCATCAGATTGCCGTTATCGAGATTGGCACCAATCACTTCGGTGAACTTGCTTATCTCTGCACTATCGTCGAACCAACGCATGCGCTGATCACCACAATCGGTCGTGAACACCTCGAATTTTTTGGATCGATCGAAGGTGTCGCACAGGCGGAAGGCGAAGTTTTTGAATGGTGTAAATCGAATGGGACAACATCGGGATCGGTGTTTGTGAATGCCGACGACCCATTCCTTGCAGAGCAAGTAAAAAGCATGCGCAAAAAAGTGACTTACGGATTAACAGCCGAGCACCCCGATGTCATGGGAAGAATTCTTACGGTCAACAATCGAGGGTGTGTTACCCTCAGGGTAAAACCCACAGGCAAGCGGCCGATCGAAATTGAACTTTCAGTACCCGGACAACACAATGCACTAAATGCTCTTGCGGCAGTCACCGTCGGACTAACATTTAAAGTTCCACGAATTAAAATACAGGAAGCCCTGCAGTCGTTCACGGCATCGAGCAAGAGAATGCAGATCGTTACGATGAGAGAAATTACCGTCATTAACGATACATATAATTCCAATCCCGATTCTGTTCTCGCAGCATTTTCAACATTGAACAGTATCAGTTCGAGCGGGAGGAAAATCGCCGTGTTAGCCGACATGCTCGAATTAGGAGCGAGGGCTGTTGAAGAACACAGCAAGATCGGTTCGGCAGTCGAAGGGGCGGGAATAGAGTGTCTTCTCACCTTCGGCCCCCTTTCGAAGAGCACTCATGACGCTGCAACAATTGAACACAAAATTCACTTTAATTCGAAGGCCATGCTGTCCGAGCATCTCGCCGGCCTTGTCGCTCCCGGCGATGTCGTACTGGTCAAGGGGTCCAATAGCATGAAAATGGAAGAGGTCGTTCTCTTCCTTGCAGAGCATGCAAAAGCTCAGGCGCAGACAGTGTAGGAAGGGATCATTCGGTGCTCTATTACCTCTTAACATATCTTGACAAGCATTTTCATCCTCCCGGATTCGGTCTTTTCAAATATATTACCTTTCGGGCCGGAGCCGCTGCAGTAACCGCTCTTATTATTGCCTTTTGGATTGGACCAAAGATCATTCGGATGTTGAAGGCACATCAGATCGGCGAAGCGGCAAAACTTGAAGCTCCGAAAACGCATTTGAGCAAAGCCGGTACACCAACCATGGGCGGATTGATCGTTCTGGCCTCGCTCCTTATTCCAGTACTTCTCTGGGCAGACATCCTCAATGGCTATATCATCTTAATTGTGTTTGTGACAACCACACTCGGTGCAGTCGGATTCCTTGACGATTATCTCAAGGTGGTTAAGAAAAAACCAAAAGGATTAATCGCCCGATATAAAGTTGTCGGACAGGTATTTGTCGGATTGGTCCTGGGATATATCGTCTACTTCCATCCCGAGTGGATTCACTCATCGCTCGTTCAGGTGAGTTCAAAAACCACGGTTCCGTTTTTCAAGAACCTCGAGATCAATTTTGGAATTCTGTATATCCCGCTGGTCATCTTCATTATTATAGCAACGTCGAACGGAGTGAATCTGACCGATGGATTGGATGGATTAGCGATTGGAACGGTAGGCATTGCCGGCTTCACCCTGGCAATCATCGCCTATGCTTCGGGTCATGCAACTTGGAGCCGGTATCTTACAATTCCCCATCTGTTAGGTAATGGCGAACTGGCAATTTTCTGTGCCGCCCTGGTGGGAGCGGCATTGGGATTCCTCTGGTTTAACAGTTACCCGGCACAGGTCTTCATGGGAGATACCGGCTCCCTGGCACTCGGGGGTATCATCGGCGCTATGTGTGTCCTGATCAAACAGGAATTTCTGCTGCCGGTGCTCGGCGGAATCTTCGTAATGGAAACGGCATCGGTCATCATTCAACGGACCTATTTCAAGTACACGAAAAAGAAATGCGGCGAAGGGCGCCGTGTCTTCCGTATGGCGCCAATTCATCATCACTTTGAATTGCTCGGTTGGCCTGAGCCTAAAATTGTGACACGATTCTACATCATTGCAATACTCCTGATGATTATCAGTTTGGCTACGTTAAAAATACGATAGGAAAACGGATTCACGAATGCATAGTGCAGAACTACACGATCAACCGGTAAGTATCATTGGCGGTGCTCGCAGCGGAGTCGCTGTTGCGAAGCTGCTCCGGTCGCATGGGGCAATCCCCTTTCTGAGCGATGCACAATCATCCGAGAAGCTTCGCGGGAACATTCCGGAATTGGAACATGCCCGTATCGCCTATGAACTTGGCGGCCATACAGAACGGGTATATCAGTGTTCGCTGATGGTGATCAGCCCCGGCGTTCCCAGTACAGCGCCCGTCGTTGTCGAAGCACTGAAGCGTGGAATAACTGTTGCAAGCGAAGTTGAGACAGCAAGCTGGTATTGTTCTTCCCCCATCATTGCCATCACCGGCAGCAATGGAAAGACAACAACAACGACCCTCATAGGCCGGATGATGGGCGATGCCCGCAAGGGTCATCGGGTAGCTGGAAATATTGGGACCGCGTTTTCTTCAATTGTCGGCGATCTCCAACCCGGCGATGCGGCCATACTGGAGATCAGCAGTTTTCAGCTTGATCATTGCTCGACATTCAAGGCGCTCATTTCGGTGCTATTAAATATCACTCAGAATCATATGGATCGGTACAACAATTCAATGCAACAATATGCCGAATCCAAAGCAAGAATTTTCATGAACCAATCGGGATCCGATGTGGTGATTTATAACAGTGATGATGAATGGATCATGCAGATGATTCAGCGTGCAAGATGCAAAACTATCGGATTCAGCATCAGGCAGCCGCTTGAAGAAGGGGCTTTTGTAGAAAATGGTATGCTCGTTACTTCCTTTAATGGAAAACGAAATGAAATCATTAATACTCATGAAATCAGCATCAAAGGACCACACAATCTTTATAACGCCATGGCATCAACATTGACAGCACAACTGATGGGCGTTCACCCGGCGTCGATTCGGGCCACGCTCAGGAATTTCAAAGGGGTTGAACATCGCCAGGAATTTGTCCGTGAAGTAAATGGAGTCAAATACTATAACGACTCAAAAGCGACGAGTATCGACGCCGTATGGTACGCACTCCAGGCATTTAACCAGCCAATCATTCTGATGTTAGGCGGGCGTGATAAAGGGAATGATTATCGCCGCATTGCCCAGCTTGTTCAGGAGCACGTCCGTGCCATCGTTGCCTTGGGTGAATCGGCCGGCAAGGTTGAAGAAGCATTTTCTTCGCTCAAACCGGTAAAGAAGGCATCTTCGATTGACGAAGCGGTACTGCTTGCTCAAAGTCTGGCACTGAAGGGCGATGTCGTGTTACTCTCACCGGCATGTGCATCCTTTGACTGGTTTGAGAATTATGAACAGCGTGGAAGAGTATTTAAAGAACTTGTGAAAAATCTGGAATGACAAAATCCCAGCGCAACCATATTGACCTGGTAACTCTGGTCGCCGTACTGATCCTGATGGTGCTGAGCCTCGGTGTTGTCTATAGCGCCTCCGCAACATGGGCGCTGGAAAAACTCGGCGATAGCAGCCGGCTGCTCAATCGCCATATTCTCAAAGTCCTTCTTGGCTTGGTCGCGCTCTTTGCCGGCATGATGTTGAATTATAACAAGTATAAGAAATTTACTAAAATCGCGCTCATCGCCGCTATTGCCCTGCTTGTCATAACGCTTATCCTGGGCGGCGAAGTGAAGGGAGCAACACGATGGTTGAAGCTTGGCGGTTTGAGTATCCAGCCGTCGGAATTTGCCAAATTTGCGCTGCTGTTTCACTTATGCACACTCATCGCTTCCAAAGGTGAGATGATCAAGAATCTAAAGAAGGGTTACCTTCCTATGCTCATCTGGATTGGGATAGTAACCGGCCTGGTTCTCCTTCAGCCAAATTTCAGCACCGGCTCGATGATCATCCTGATCAGCGTCGTGATGTTGTACATCAGCCGTGCACGGATCAACCATCTCATCCTCACAGGACTCGTTGGAATCGTGCTCCTTGTTGCAGTGGCCTACACACATCCTCACGTGATGAAGAGAATTGACACCTATATACACGGAGGCACCGGCGAGAGCGGCAGCAACTATCAGCTTACCCAGGGAATTATTGGCTTTGGGAATGGCGGTATTTTCGGTGTGGGGCCCGGCGAGAGCAAGCAACGCGATTTTTTTCTGCCCGAATCGTATGGCGATTTTGTGTTCTCCATTGTTGGCGAGGAATATGGTGTTCTCGGGACCATGTTTTTTATGACATTGTTCCTCATCATTATGCTGCGAGGGTTTAAGATTGCAAAGTCTGCGCGGGATGAATTCGGCCGGCTGCTCGCTGTTGGGATCACAAGCGTGATTACGCTGTATGCCCTGGTCAACGCGGGCGTCACGCTCGGTGTGCTGCCCACAACAGGACTGCCGATGCCATTTGTCAGTTACGGCGGATCGTCGCTGCTCTTTACTTCGTTCGCAGTAGGCGTGCTGCTCAATATTTCATCTCAGACCGATATGCACCCGCGGCGAACGGTCGAAGAACCCGGTCCGGTCATTGCATCCGAAGACCAGACGGCAAAAGTATATTAGGAATCCATGTGTCGAGGACAGAACCGAGGATACTGATTGCGGCGGGGGGAACAGGAGGGCATCTGTTCCCGGCTCTTGCAATCGCCGATGAACTAAAACGAATGAGACCATCGGCAGAGATTTTGTTCGTCGGCACTAAAGAAAAAATTGAAACCAGGATCGTTCCCCAGCGCGGGTATGCATTTCAAACGATCTGGATTAGTGGGCTTCACAGAAGGCTGACGATCGAGAATCTTCTGTTTCCACTGAAGGTCTGTGTGTCGTTGCTGCAATCGTTCTTTCTCATACGCCGCTTTCAACCGCATGCCGTCATCGGTACTGGAGGGTATGTCTGCGGACCGGTTTTGTATGTTGCATCGCTTATAAATATCCCGGTCTTCATCCATGAATCCAATAGTTTTCCCGGTGTTACAACCCGGATGCTTGCCGGACGGGCTGAGCGAGTATACATCGCCTTTGAGGTATCGAAACGATGGCTGAAACGAACCGATCATGTTGAACTTGTGGGAACACCGACGCGGGAAAGCCTCGGTACAATTCCTGCTGCCGAGGGGCGAAAGTTTTTTCAACTCGATCCCGCCAGGAAAACAGTTCTTGTCATGGGCGGATCGCTTGGTGCCGCCTCAATTAATACTGCCGTTCTTGATATGCTTGATACAGTCATTGCGGCGGACATACAATTAATTTGGCAGACCGGCAAAGCAGATTTCGAGAGGATTAAGTCGGTCGTTGGAGAAAAGCGGTTCGCGTGGCTCGGGCCGTTTATTGATACAATGGAATATGCGCTCGGCGCAGCCGATGTTGTTGTGTGCAGAGCCGGTGCGACAACGATTGCTGAACTGACTCGGACGGGAAAGCCGGCGATTCTAATTCCCTACCCGCACGCAGCGGCTGATCATCAGACACATAATGCACAATCGTTGGTGGATGCCGGAGCAGCGCTGATGATAGCCGATACTGAGGTTCGAAGCAAACTCGGTACCGCAGTGCTGCAATTGGTGAACGATCAAAACAGGTTAAGCGACATGAGTACGGCAGCTACCCGATTCGGGAGGCCAAAGGCGGCAACAACGATTGCAGAACAAATTCTTAAAGCTATTCAAGAGTAGAATGGTGGAGAAAGTTTTTAAATATAAACTCGACTTTTACTACATGCAGTCATTATCGTACCTGCTTGTATTTTTTCTCTATGCGGGAGTGAAAGGAAGTTTCTTTGAGGATCATTTCATGTTCGTCTTCAAAGACCCGATTGTGTACATCATGAGTTTCTTTGTCGTGATATCGCTGGCAACGCTCCTTCTGAATCTGTTCCGGAACAGGAACTTGGTGATCACTGAGGACCGTATAACCTTTCGCTCGAGAAAGAAAGAGCGCCAGATCAAGATTGCAGACATTGAGTGGATGTATATTGGCCGCGAGGCTCTTGTGCAAACGGCGGGACGTTTTCAAATGATCATCCTGAAAAGAAAGAGCCGCCGCCGATTAATCAGGATACGCGTTGGCCGATATGAACACAGTCATGAACTCATTGCTGAAATGGAGCGTATTGCCCAGCATGTGCCGAAGGGAACAATGAAATCTTTTGGGATGAGAAGAAGAAAGCCCTGACGAGCTTCGAGGGCAAGGGCTGAATACCCGTCAGTACACGATGCCTTGATGTGGAAACAGGCAGTATGAAGAATCAATGAATCATAATTCTTTGAAGACGATCTAAGAACACATAACAGTTATGTTCTCCTCTATTAAAAAAATACATTTTGTCGGGATTGGCGGAATCGGCATGAGCGGTATCGCCGAGATCCTCATCGATCAGGGATTCAACGTGAGCGGCTCCGACCGCAGCCTTTCCGAAGTCACCGAGCGCCTCCAACTGCTCGGGGCAACCATCGTTGAGGGCCACAAACCGGAAAACATTGCCGATGATGTTGACGCTCTTGTGTATTCTTCAGCTGTCTCCTTTGATAATCCGGAGGTCATCGAGGCCCAGAGGCGAAAGATTCCCATCATTCGGCGTGCCGAGATGCTGGCCGAGGTAATGCGGTTGAAATATGGCATCGGGATCGCGGGCACACACGGCAAGACAACAACAACCTCGATGATCAGCCTTGTCCTGATGGAGGGGAATCTCGATCCCACGGTCATCGTCGGAGGCAAGTTAAGCGGGCTTGGCGGTACGAACGCCCGCCTTGGCCGCGGTGAGTTCATTGTCGTCGAGGCAGACGAGTTTGATCGCTCGTTCCTTTCCATCACTCCAACGATTGCCGTCTTGACGACGTTAGAGACTGATCATCTCGATTGCTACCGCGATCTGGAGGATATTAAAGGAGCCTTTGTTCAATTTGCGTCAAAGGTTCCCTTCTATGGCTTTGTTGTCCTATGCCTTGATGAACCTGCGCTGCTCGATATCATGCCGCAGTTCAATAAGAAAAAGCTTCTCACCTATGGATTGAATCCGCAGGCCGATGTACAGGCGGTCGATATCCGGCACAAAGATAACACATCGACATTCACGGTAACGCGGAACAGGAACGACCTTGGTGAGATACTCCTTCAGGTTCCGGGAAAACACAACGTCCAGAATGCTCTTGCGGCAATCGCAGTCGGGCTTGATCTCGGTATTCCGTTTGAGAAGGTCAAGGCAGGGATAGAAAAATTTTCGGGTGTTTATCGCCGCTGGGAGAAAAAAGGCGAAGTCAACGGTATCACACTGTACGACGATTATGCCCATCACCCAACGGAATGCAGAGCAACGCTCTCCGGCGTAAAGTCGGGCTGGCGGCGGCGCGTAGTATGCGTGTTTCAGCCGCATCTCTATTCGCGAACACGCGATTTTTATGAGGAGTTTGGCAAATCGTTTTTGCTTTCTGACGTGCTGGTGGTAACCAATGTGTATCCTGCGCGGGAAGAGCCGATCCAGGGAATCACCGGTGAGTTGATAGCGAATGCGGCAAAGAAATTCGGGCACAAGGAAGTGCATTACATACCGGAGAAGCTCAAGATTCCCAATTTTCTCACAACAATTGTGAAACCCGGTGATATTGTCATCACCATGGGAGCTGGTGATATCTGGAAGTATGGAGAAAAATTTTTAACCCTCTTGGAAGCATAAAGTATCGGGCATGGTTTCGTTAATCGACATACAACAATTTTTCCGCGGGAACATTGCCCTCAATGAGCCGATGGAAAAATACACCACCATGCGGGTTGGGGGTCCGGCAGATTACTATCTGGAGCCGGTCGACAAACATGATCTGGCCGAACTTGTCAAATATTTTCAGAATCACTCCTTCCCTTTCATGGCGCTGGGAAGAGGAAGCAACATTGTGTTTAGCGATGAAGGATATCGCGGAGCTGTTATGAATCTCGAATCCCCCCTCTCGTCCCTCCGCTTGGAGGGGGAGATTGTCATTGCGGAAGCCGGCGCGCCATTGACCCGCTTTGTTGATTTTTGTATCCAGAACGGATTTTCCGGCGTTGAAATGCTTGCCGGTATTCCGGGTACCGTTGGCGGTGCCGTGATTATGAATGCCGGTGCGTATGGCGGAGAGATCTCCAATTATCTTGTCGATGTCGAAGTGATCCGCAACGGCCAGCTTCAGTGCGTCAAAAAAGAAGAGGGGCAGTTTGTCTACCGGAATTCGGGCTTTGTCCATGATATTGTCCTGTGTGCAACATTCAAGCTGCCGCAGGGGAAAAAGGAAGCTCTTCTGGAACGCCGTCGCGAATTGATCTTGAAGCGGAATGCAAATCATCCGCTGAATTACCCTAACTCCGGGAGTATGTTTAAGAATCCACCGGGTAATCCTGCTGCAAAACTGATTGAGAGCGTCGGGCTTAAAGGAAAACGGGTTGGCAATGCTCAGATTTCTGAAAAGCATGCGAACTTTATCGTTAATCTTGGCGGTGCCAAAGCGGCAGACATTATCACGCTGCTGGAACTCGCACGGCGCTCGGTGTACCAGCACAGCGGTATTCTCCTGGAGATCGAAGTGAAGCTCATAGGATTCTCCGAAGAAGTGAGGAAGCGGATCGCATGAGCACATCGCGATCCATAAAGTTCGGTATGCTGGGATTGCTTATGGCGGCCATCGGTCTCATCGCATGGGCAAATACCTGGCGAACCAGCCTGAAGGTAAAGCGAATAACAATTGAAGGGGCGCGGATCGTCGGCAACCAGGAGATCATCAAGCTCGCTCACATCGACCGGAGCATGCAATTACAGGATATCGATCTGACAGTCGTACGGAAAAATATTCTCACGCATCACTTCATCAAAGAGGCGGTTGTTCAGCGTGATCTACCCGCAACGTTGATAGTGAGTATTACTGAGCGGGTCCCGCTGGCAATTATCAATGCCGGTGAATTGCTCTACCTCGATGAGGAGGGCGTAGTGTTACCGCATTCTATTTCAAAACACATTTTTGATTTGCCGGTGTTGAGCGGCATCCCGGACAATTTAGCCGTTGCACCGGGAAAGACAGTAAAGACTGATGATCTTCTGGAGGCGCTCCACATTCTTGCAACATGCAAGCTGGTGAATAAAGAGCTATACCATATGATTTCAGAAGTACACCTGCGCGACGGCGGCGACATCGTTCTCTATACAGCCGATCGTGGAGTGCCGATTATCTTCGGTCGCGGAGAAGTTGTCGACAAGTTGGTTCGGCTTGAATCATTCTGGAACAGTGTGGTGCTGACGCAGGGTTCGGAGAATTTAGAATATGTCGATCTGCGCTACGCCGACCAGGTTGTCGTTCGTTGGAGAGGAAAACAAGGATAAGAGCAGGCCATTACCTGGGCAAATGGACTGCACTCAGATGAGATAATTAACCCAGGAGAGAGATAAATCATGGTAAATAATATTGCTGTTGGTCTCGATATAGGAACCACCAAAGTATGCGCCATCGTCGCATCACCCGATGAGACCCATCCGGGCAAATTGAGTATTCTCGGTATCGGGAAGAGCGTTTCGGACGGACTCACCCGTGGTGTGGTCACCAACATCGATAAGACTGTCCGCTCAATACAGATTGCAGTTGATGAAGCGCAGAAACAATCGGGTGTGAAAATTACCTCCGTCTCGGTTGGTATTGCCGGGGATCATATTCAGAGCTTTCAGAGCCGCGGCGTCGTCGCTATCAGCAGGCCGGAGAACGAGATTACCCAGGAAGACGTCGATCGGTTGATCGAGGACACGAAACGGGTTGCTCTTCCCTCCGATAGAAAAATTATTCATGTCATTCCACAACAATTCATCGTGGATGGACAGGAAGGAATTTACGATCCGGTGGGAATTTCCGGAGTGAGAATGGAGGCAGTTGTTCACATCATTACGGGATTGGTGACAGCTGCACAGAATATTTACAAGTGTGTCCAACGGGCCGGCTTGCATGTGAACGACATGGTGCTCGAGCCGCTGGCTTCCAGTTATGCCGTATTGGATGATGAGGAGAAAGAAATCGGTGTCGCTCTGCTCGACATCGGCGGAGGAACAACGGATCTTGCGGTCTTCGAGGAACGCACCATCCGGCACACAGCGGTCATCGGCATCGCCGGTAAAAAGGTGACGGATGATATCCGAAAAGGGCTCGGTATTCTGACGGATCAGGCAGAGCGGATTAAACAGGAACATGGTTTTACTTACATGCCCGCCCTGATGCATAATGAACTGATTATTCTTCCCGGCATTGGCGGGCGTGCTCCTCTCGAAATCGACAAGCGGCTGCTCTGCCAGATTATTCAACCCCGCATGGAAGAAATTTTGGAAATCGCTTCCATGGAAATTAAGCGATCCGGGTACTCCAAACATCTTTCGGCAGGCGTTGTCCTGACCGGAGGCGGTTCGCTTATTAAAGGCACGGCCGATCTGGCAAAGGAGGTCCTGGGAATGCCGGTGAAAATTGGTATTCCATCGGGATTCGGTGCCGGGCTGATTCACGAAATCGAAAATCCCATCTATGCCACAGGGGTGGGTCTCGTGATGCACGAACTGCGGCACAAAGAGCGCTCTTCCATCACCTCTGCAATGCCGGAATCCAAAGGACGCGGTTCTGTGAAGAGCATCTTTAACAGAATGAGGACATGGTTTGACGAGTTGTAGAAGCAGGAAGTATAAAGTATGACGTAAAAAGTAGTAAGCAGGGAATAGAAAGAGTTGGAAGAGCATGCATGATTTTAGGAAACTGGAAGTGTATAAGCGAGCATTGAAATTTACTACGGTAATACGGAAGCTTACACTTCGTTTTCCAAAAGATGAACTTTGAAATTATCTCTATGCTCATTGGATTACAAAAGAGTTTATTTAAGTAGACCTCAAATCTATATTATACTTAATACTTGATACCTAAAAATTATTTCATACAAAATTAATTCTCACAACAACAACTCACTAACTAAAGGAGCCTGCACCGTGATAGAACTTGACACGATGGGGGATCGCGGAGCAAAAATTAAAGTCGTCGGCGTTGGCGGCGGTGGCGGTAATGCCGTGAACAGCATGATCGACAAAGGACTCGTTGGCGTTGATTTTATCGCCATTAACACAGATCTCCAGGCGCTGGAGAGAAATAAATCGCAGCATAAAATTCAAATCGGCAAGAGCCTCACGCGAGGTCTTGGCGCCGGAGCCGACCCATCGGTTGGCGTCCGTGCAGTCGAGGAAAACCGGGAGGACATTGCGCGCTCCATTGCGGGAAGCGATATGGTATTCATCACTGCCGGCATGGGCGGAGGTACAGGAACGGGCGGCGGGCCGATTGTAGCCAGTATCGCTAAAAGCGTCGGTGCGCTGGTCGTCGGTATTATTACCCGACCTTTCAACAGCGAAGGGAAGAAGCGATTGGCGCAGGCAGACGGAGGCATTGAGGAGATGAAAAAGCAGGTTGATACCCTGATCGTCATCCCGAACCAGAAGCTGTTGGAAATAATCGACCGCAGTACACCGCTGATGGATGCCTTTGATATCGCCAACCAGGTGCTCTATAATGCGACACGGGGCATCTCGGAGCTGATCACGGTGCCTGGCTTCATCAATGTTGATTTTGCCGATGTCCGAACCATCATGCGCGAAATGGGCGATGCCTTGATGGGTTCCGGTGTTGCCAAAGGCGAAAACCGAGCCGTAGAAGCCGCAAACATGGCGATCTCGAGTCCGTTGCTCGATGGAATCTCGATTACCGGAGCACAGGGTATTCTCGTCAACGTCACCGGTGGAAAGAACATGACGTTGATGGAAGTCGATGAAGCCACAAGTATCATCCATGAGGCGGCTGGCGACGATGCCAATGTTATTCTCGGCACTGTCGTCGACGAGAGTTTCACCGATGAATTGATGGTCACAGTGATTGCAACCGGCTTTAACAAGAAAGCAGCCGCGGTGAAACAGCCGCTAAAACCGGCAGCAAAACTGATCGATCGTATTCCAACGGGACCGGCAGATCTGCAGAAGTTTGACGAGCCGACATTTTTGCGTCGCGGCATCAGCATCTCACCGACGATGCAGCGGGATATGGCACATGCGGATGACAAGAGTGATAAAGTTGATCCGGATAAGCCAGCCTTCCTGCGGAAAATTATGGATTAAGACTGCTTCTGAGGGCAGGGCCACCAGTCTACCCCGATGAACGCAAGGTCATCCGTGCGAGTTTTGCATTAAATAAATTATACTCCGGTAGAACTTCGTTTCTATCGGGCCATTATCATTATTGACTACCTTGGCCGGTACACACTGAGGAGGTGCAGTATATCCAGGTAGTATTTCGAAAGTAGAATTCCGGATTTCCCCACACACCCACACAAGAAAGCCGGAGTTCTCGCCTGCCTTAACAGGCACACCGACGAGGCGACGATGCAAATCGTCGCCTCCCTTTTTATATACTCACCGAAAAACATGCCAAGAACGGAATAGTTATTCACTGACGTTACGCAGGAAGAAGAATCTGTATGATTGGAGCGATTAATCTTGTTTTTGACCTCTCCTTTTTCCCCTCCTTGACAAGGAGGGGATATGGGGTGGTTTGGGGTTTACTAATAAGAACACAGATTGATTGATGATTTTTCTTTTTTGCGTAACGTGAGTTATTCACTTATTAATATCGCAGAGCGAAGTGTTACCATGCTTTGCACAAGAAAAGCCAATGGAACAGAGGTGAGGGAATAGTAGGACATACTATTGAAATACATCTGATAAAAACTTTTTTGACAGCCCCACATGTGAGATTTGATTTATTTATCGCGGCCCGCTAATTTTTGTTTTTCTCGAATGTCAAATGCCAATCGAACGGCAGGGAGAATAGCCGTTGCAAGAACCATGGTAAGCACCAACGATGCTGCATCGGTTACGATATCATTAACTTGAAATAACCACGCATTAAAATAGAGAGCGCTAATGGTGATTATCATCAACATCAACAATGAAAATCTTACAGGAAAGGCTTTTGTGAGAAACATACTTGTCAGAAGAAAGATAATCGATAATGGTAGATGTAACCAAGGGGCTTCTACAAGAAATCTCTTTCCAAGAATATTAGCAAGAGCGTCTGCGTGAATACTCATGCTTGAACTACTCTCGCCATATGTCCAAGATTCAGGATTACTCCATACAATAAACACGACCTTTCCTTTAAAATCGTTTAGATATCTATCGCCAAGCTGGCTTAGTTTCCGGCTGAACATGTCGATTGTTATCGTACTGTAAATTGAATATCCAATCAATTGGTGTCGATGGGGAAATCGAACATCTCCATCATCGGTGCTAAAAGCATGGATTTCGGAATCTTGCCAGTTTGCTCCTTGCTTAATGAGAAAACCAGCGTGTCGGCTTAGGGGTATTAAGTCATTACCGTATTGAATGCCATCCATCGTTTGCACGGTCTGTAAATCTGCAGGATATCCCCGGAATTTTTCAATGAGGTGCAATATTGCATAATCAGAATGAGGGTTGTCTGTTTCAAAGAACATATGAGTGAATCCCGATCCTCTTATTGCCGGCGAAAATGTTCGGGAAAAAAGCGCGCTCTTGAAAAACAGAGAATCAGGTTCTACGTATTGATTCCGACGAGAATATGGAAGCGATGATACTCCTAAAACGGCAATATCCTGGTCCTCAAATTTTCTTCCATAGTCAATCATTACCTTGCTATTTGCATATAAAGCATATCGATAATCCACAAACACGGCTTTTGTTCCAACCTCTTTTAGGTTTTTCACGATGGCAAGGCAGCAGGAGAGATAATTCTGTACATCGCCATCCTTTGTCTCAAGCCGCAGAACTGTAACCACGGGCGCATCGGCCGCTTTGTTTCTTTTCCCTCCAATATTCATTTGAACGATAACATTATCCAATTCTCGAAAGACTCCTAACGTGTTCAAGAACTCGACAAAAATGAGAATGCCGAGAGAGCAAAGAAATAATCGTACAGTGAGACTTCCTACTCTTTTGACAAGTCGTTCTCCTATCCACTCTCTCCATTCCTTCAAGCCCCAAAGAAACAACACTTGAATAAACATCGGATATCGAATCCGGGAAAAGAAGCGGAGAAGAATCCCACGGATTAAGAATAACCATAATAGTACGGCAATAACACCATACATCGCTGGCTCAAACAATATTGGAATAGGGATATTAATCCAATAGTGAATTGTAAAGACCCTTATGATATGATGTCGTAAAAATTTTATTGCGAAAATGAAACAACAAACGGCAATACAAACATGTCCCGCCACCTCCCTCCATGAGAGTTGTGTATCATCCTTCCGGTGTAAAAACTGAATGATGCGTTTAGAAGAAGCGGTGAAACCAACAGTTTTCCTGATCAAATTGAGTAGAAATTGTACTAAGTGCAGGAAGCCCATGAACATGAGCACTCCAGCCACGACATTTTGAGCTGCGTTGGTCTTCAGGAAGCTTACCGATCTCATCTGATAAATATATCGTGAGACATGGTCTGTTGTTAATTCAATCGCTACTTCTGTGAAAAATATTGCCAGCAACAGCAGCCAAAGCATTGGTAGGAGTTTTAATTCTTTTTGCTTCTTCATCTGAATCTCTTTCCTGACAATCATAGTATTTCTGCAGTGCAAACGTCGGCGTTGAAGGAAGTATAATTCTCTTCGTACGTTTATAGCCTCTCCATTTACCCACTTCCAAACGAAACCACCGCAGCGACGAAGATAAACCCGAAACACAACATCGACAGAAACAGGAGCAACGATGGTAAAGGAATAGATACCTCACGTTGGACGAGACGAGCAGATAGAAACCGATCAGAGATTGTCATGTTGCGTACTTTGGGGTTCGGTGGAACAGCTTCGCGCCTCGGCATCGGAATTGGGAGTTTCTCAAACATGGGTTGAGTATGCCAAAGCATATAAAAAAACTCTCTGCATTCTTTGCATACCCCTAAATGTGAAAAGACCTCGGTCGATGCCTGTCGATCCAATTCATGATCGATAAATTTACTGACGAGGAATTGTATATCATCGCATCCCATCATTATCTCCTTTCACGATAATACGGCATAAGCTTCTTAGCGAGAGACTTCCGCGCCTTGAACAATCTTGATTCTACTGCGCTGATTGTGTCGCCGGTAATTGCTGCAATCTGTGAATACGACAGTTTTTCTATCTGTCGAAGAACAAGAACCTCCCGGTATTCCACCTTAAGCTCTTCCAGGCAGAGATGCAGGATCTCTGACATTTCTTTCTTTACCATCACTTCATACGGTGTCTCAGTGTCAACGAGATGCTCTTCTTCCTCCGTTAACGAAGCTTTTCCATTGTGACGATGAGATTTCAGATGGGTATAGATGCTGTTTCGGGCGATTGAGAAGAGCCAATAATAAAACAACTCGGGTTTATCAAGCGAGCCCAGGTTGTGATATACTTTGAGGAATGTCGATTGCACCATATCCTCTGCTTCGTCTTGATCCTGGAGCAGACGATAGCAATACCCATACAATTGCTGACGATATTTGGTATAGAGCTGCGTGAATGACTCTTTATTCCCTGCACAAAATCTAGACACTAACTCTTCATCGTTATAGAGCTGCATCTCATTCCACCATCAGGGTGAGAGAATGTTCTGAATTGGTGTTCAAATATAAGACTTAAGAAATGAGAAAAACTTGCTGGATGTTTTTAGGAAAAATAATTATTCGCCGAAATGCTTTCGGTTACTCTCTTTTTTAGCCCCAAATATCGTTCACCATACATTGAATTTAACTCTGATACACTGTATCTTCTCTCCCGCATGGAAATTCAGCCGAACAGAATAAAATTCACGGATGAATAATAAAATCAGATGTCATCTGCCTTGGGTACACTGCTGCCTTCTGCTGCTCAGTATTGTTTTCCTTCTGAGTAGTTTCACCTCCACTCACCCACGGCGATCTGACATCGCCCAAATCATCCAGGAGCTCCTCAACAATCCGGAACAGTTCCGAACGGGAACACATCCCATAACGGTATCGGATGTTACCTTTCAATTCTACCGTCAACGTAACTTTGAACCAGCCTGGTGTAATGAGGATACTGGATCTTCGCTTGTGGACTCGCTCCTGGTTTATCTCAATGGAGCAGCAAACGATGGTTTGAACCCTGCAGACTATCATCCCTCGTTTCTCGATTCTTTAAAGAATACTATTCCCTGCAGAGATAGTATAGACACTCGAAATCTTCATCTTGCCGCACTTGATCTTTTTCTCACCGATGCATTTTTTCGGTATGCAGTACATCTCGCTTATGGCAAACTTAAGCCCGTATCGTTAGGATTAGTTGTTGAGCTTCCAAAAATAGAATTCGATTTTCCAGGATTGCTCGAATCAGCATTAGGCTCCTCCTCTCTACACTCCACCCTGGGTGAACTTTCTCCAAAGCACCAGTGGTTTACTGATCTCAACTCTGCCCTACAGCGAGTGAGGAGAATGGAGAAGCTGACCGCATCATTGAAGTTCCCACGGACAGAGAGATCAAAAGATTTCCAGGCGTATCTTCAAAAACGCCTCACCATTGAAGGCGATTTAGAGGAAACCGACACAAACCGGTCTCCCCGCCCTCAGGCAGTACTGACGGCTGCCCTTCGAAGCTTTCAGTTACGCCATGGCCTTGAGCCAACCGGAAAGACCGACAGCACCACCATCGCAGCACTCCGTATTCCCTATTCAACGAGGATCAAGCAAATTCGTGCGACGATGGAGCGATGGCGTTGGTTTCCTGCTGAATTAGGCGATCGATGTCTTCTGGTGAATATTCCCGATTTTTCCGTCTCTCTGATTGAGGACCAACAGGTTGTGGCAACACGCAGAGTCGCACTCGGTACTCCCGAGTGGCCGACACCGTTGATCAGCACAACCCTGACACACGTGGCTATCAATGCCTACTGGTATTGCCCATCATCAATTTTTAATAGACAACTCTTTGACTATGTTCGCGGCGACTCAAATTATCTGCCTCGCAACAAGATGGTGCTTTTGAGGCAACGCAACGGAACGGTAGAAGTCGTCGATCGGAAATCCATTGACTGGAAATCTATTCGGAAGGAAGAGCTTGATGTTGTTCTTCGGCAGGATCCGGGGCCTGAAAATATCATGGGCCAATTACAAATCCGGCTTAACTCAAAGCTTGATATCTATCTGCATGACACTCCGTACCAGGATGATTTTTCAAAGCGCTTGCGTCTATTCAGTCATGGCTGCATCAGGGTTGAACGGCCTGCCGAGCTGGCAGAATTTGTTTTACAGGATCCGGAACGATGGAACAGGGAAACCATTGAGCATCTCATGAAAAACTTGAAGAGCCGGACAATACAAATTGAGGGAGATTTTCCTGTTCATATCGTCTATGCAACTGTTTGGGTGGATGCGGCCGGAAAACTTCAATTTCGCGATGATGTCTACGGGTGGGATCGACGGATGGATCGTGCAGGAGCGCCCCGGACACAAGTCTCAAAGCACTTTTCACGGTTACAATCGCAATAGCAGTTAACCGTTCGCTATTACAAAGAAGTCTGTCTTTTTACAGAGATTAATCAGCGGCAAAAGACGGACTTCTACACACCCTGGTAGCAAACGGTTAGGTACGACGGCAGTTCAAATACTATTTTTTCTTCTTCTTATCTGCATCGAGTTTAAATTTGAACGGCACCGTGACCCACGACGCTAACGGTTTATTATCCTTCATGGCAGGCTTGAATTTCCACTTTGCGACAGCGGCTACCGCTGCTTCTCCGAAATCCCCACGATCTGTCTTGACCAATCTTACCTGAACGGCATCGCCCGATTCATCAACAAGCACCTGCACAACGGCCTCACCCTCAGCCCCCTCTTTCTTTGCCTGTTCAGGATACACTGCAGGGACACTGTACAGAATCTCAACTTGTTTGTCTACGTTAATTGTTTTTACAGGTTTTACGTTAGAGCTTATTCCTTTGGCAGACGGTGCTTGAAACTTTGCATCATCTTTAGCCAATCGAAATTTAAATGGGATGGTAACCCACACGGCAACAGGTTTGCCTGCGATTTTAGCCGGGGAAAATTGATATTTTTTTGCAGCTTCCATAGCTGGTTTATCAAATATTTCGTCCTCACTCTTCACAATTGACACATCGGCGACATTGCCTTTTTCATCCACCCACATTTTCAGATGCACGGTTCCCTCTTTCCCTGCCCTTACAGCAAGGTCAGGATAATACGGTCTTTCTTCATGAAGGATAGTGGGATTGGTGGTCACTTCTACGTAAACAGGCGGGGGTGGGTTCTTCTTTCCCTGTGCCCACATCAGTACAGGAAACAAGAGAACTGCCACGATGACGAGAATGCAAGTATTCTTTCTCATTGTATTTCTCCTTATTGAATTCATTGCATGAGCGTGTTTGATGATCGCTCAATGATTACTTCCGGCATGACAAAGATTGCCTGGCTTCCATTACTCATTTGAGTGTCTGAGGAAAACCACCAAGAACTTAAACCAACAGTCCCTGTTAGAACCATAAAGACAACGATAGCGGCGACCGGCAACGGAACTCGTTTCTGCCACAGAAGGGAAAAAACGTTTGCTCGTATTTTATGAAATGCCGGTGTTGAGAGAGGCTTGCGACTGTGTGACTCTGGCATCAGCCGTTGCGGTGCAGCATGGAGGTGCATCCTGAGCTGTATCGCCTGCCTCAGGAAGTCGCGACACTCCTCACATCCGGCGAGATGGGAAAAGAGATGCATCTCCTCGTTTCGGTCCAACTCTCCATCAAGATGCTGGCTGACGTTGATTCTATATTCATCGTGGTTCATGGGTAACTCCTCTTCACGGCCTTCCGAAGGTTTGCAAGATATCTACCTGTCCTTCGGAAGGCTCTATTCTTTTTAAAGGTTTCAGAGAGTAAGCTCGTAGACCTTCGGAAGGTCGCTTATTGATAGTACTGCTTCAACTTTTCCGTTAATGCACTCCTCGCTTTGAAGATGCGCATCTTCACCGCTCCTTCCGTTGCCGAAACAATCTCCGCAATTTCCGCATAGGAGAGGTTTTCATACTCACGCAGAACCAATGCCTCCCGATAGTCGGGTTTCAAATTCATTAACAGTTGCTGAACAATAGCGACAGTTTCTTTTGCCTCCAACTGGTGGTGCGGCGTTGTGTCATCCCATACGCTGTCAGTATCGACCTGCCCGTTCATTCGGCGTTTTCGGATTTTCATCAATGCCTCATTCCGGGCGATGCGGAAAAGCCATCGCTTGAAGAGTGCCGGATCGCGGAGAGAGGCAAGCTCCTGCTGCACCTTCAGAAATGTATCGTGCACAACATCTTCCGCATCTGCAGAGTTACCCAAGATCCGCTCGCAATACGCAAAAAGCGGGTGCTTATAGTTCTCATAGAGAGCTTCAAATGCCGCTCCATCATTTGCAAGAAGGTCGTGAACGAGTGCTAGATCCGATTTCACTCTGGCTTTCGGGCTTTATTAACTGATGCGGAAAGATGCTGAAAGTTTCCGGGAGAAGGAAGGAATAATTGCCCAGGGATTCCGAACCGTTCCCTGATATTCGATTTACAAGAGCAAGGGAACGGTTCGCTCACACCCGCTTATTGAGTTTCGCCAATTCCGCCCAGGTTATCGAGCTTGATGACAGGTAGAATTAGCATGGCTGTAACAATTGTGAACAGAGGATAGAAAATATCGACGAGAATGCACATTTCGTCATAGAGCAATGAACAGAGGATTATTACAGCAATTCCAAAAACGAAATTAGCAACAAAAGCATAGAATGGTTTCAGCTTGTATACAATAATCGCAGCAATGGCAATACACAGTATGGATATCCAAATATTCTCCAATTCCATTCGTGTGATAATTTTCTTCTGAAGTACACTCTCAAGAATAAAAGCGTCATCCCGAACAGGATTCACAATTACGATCTTCCCTTGAATGTGTTCTCTATATTCTTCGCTTGAAAGTCGCCTGGGTGGACCGAAATTGTTCCAAGCCATTCCATAACGGGTTCCGTATTTATAAAGACCATCACGCGAATCCTTCTCCGCGGCAATTTTCATTGGATTCCATCGATTATCATCCCGCACGTACGCTCTTCCATTGTGATCAACCGGGATTGTGTAATCCCCAAAAATCATATTGTGTCCTGATTGTTGTAAGCGGAGATCATCAGGGTAGCTATGATATTTTCTTAACAACTCAATACTCATATTGGGAACGTATCGTTCACCAGCCGGGAGAATGTAATGCATTTTAGGACCATATGGTGAACCAGAAGTGTATGTCGTTTGTACAACCTGGTGAAGCGTTGTCTGGAGAACCGAGTCTAGCGGAAAAGCTTTATCAAAAAGAGGAAGAGTCATAACAAGATTAGGGACTCTGGACAGCTCCTCCACAAATTTCCGATTAATCATTTCTCCTACAGATGCAGAATAATTAAGAAATATTGCTTTGGGACCCAGCTTACTTAACTCCATGATAAATTCTAATGAAATATTCTTTCTTTCTATTTCCCTAGAAGCTTTGTTCTTCACAACCCCTGTCCATGGAAATAAGTCAATCCAAACCACCTTCGAAGATTCTGCTTTCAAAAATGTCTTGTTTTGTAAGCCTGAAAGCGTTTCATATACCCTGATATCAATTACTTCATCGTCGACAACTTTCATACTGTAGAACATTGTCACAATAAGAATAATAGCACAACCTGCGAGAAAGAGTTTTCCCGCTTGCGAGCTTAGCATGTAATGAAGTTGGGTAGTCCATAGATTCATCCTGGTTTGAAATCTATCACTGTATGCAACAGCAAGAAATGCCGGCAGAGATTCTTGCTTCGCCAGTTTCTTCAGCATCTCATGGATTGGCGGAAGCAAACAAAGAATACTGAGGACAATCAGAATCCAGAACATCCAGCCAAGATTGACATGATATACCATGTGCATTCGTTGGATCGTCAACCCTGTAAGCTTGCTCGCCGGAATGCTCAGGCATGCGAAGAGGACTGCCAGACTGAGGTATATATAGAGTGCAACATTACGCTGGCTTCCATTGGTCTTCATGTGTTTACATTCTCCCTTCTCGCTAATTGCCTTACCTTGTTTGAGAATTTCCTATTGATGGAGAAATTTCATTTTGTGGTTGTACGACAATGACAGAGGTTGAGGCTATAATCCCCACGAAAAGAATAATCATCAGCAACATCGACGCATGAATAAAACGCGAAACTGCCTTCCTGCGTCTTACCCGAGGGTCTTGTATGGAACGAGCAGCGTTATGTTTCATTTGGTGCAAATATCCATACTGCACTTTCTTAACTACTTCATCACTTACCTTTATTGTTGGAAGCGATTGTACACCTGAATGCAGGTGTAACAGCGACTTGAAAAAGTGCCGGCACTCTGAACAGGTATGGAGATGATAAAACAACGCACAGGAGGAGTCTTCCCCCAATTCATTATCAACAAGCTGGCTAATTTGATATTGGTATTCTTCGCAATTCATGGTTTCCTCCACACAACTTAAACGGTCATTGACGCTTCGTCATCCTATACTTTGTAGTAGGGTGTAAGTTTTTTCGTTAATGCTTTTCGGACTTTGAAGAGTCTGGATTTTACAGAGCTTTCTGTCGCACCTGTGATTTCCATAATTTCCCTGTAGGAAAGCTGCTCAAATTCCCGCAGGAGAATCACCTCACGGTATTCTGGTTTCAAGGACTGAATACACTTCTCAAGCAATACATGCTCTTCCTTTTCTTCCAAACGATCCAGCGGTGTTTCGCCTCCCCAGCATTCTTCCGATTCTTCGTGAAGTTCATCGAAAAGTTTTCTCTCCCTTAAGATGCCAAAAGCTTCATTACGTGCGATAGCAAATATCCATGCGCGAAATGATGCTGATTGCTTAACGTTAACTGCTTGCTGAAAAATTTTGAGAAATGTTTCTTGAACAACATCTTCAGCCCAATGCTCATTCTGTAATAGTCGATAACTGAATGAATAGATTTTGTCCCGATAGCGTCTTGAAAGGTTTTCAAACGCGCTGGAACTGCCGTTCTGAATCAGCATCAATAATTGTTCGTCAGTTAACGATGGCACGGTGCATCCGATTGTGATTGGTTATTATTAACATTCCAAAGTTGAACTTTCTTACCATCATAATCAATCTCACAATCCAACCCTTCATACTGTAGATGGAAAAGGGAGGGAAAAGTTGCTGGAGAAGTGGGCTAATTCGACCGAACCGTTCCCTACTCTGAGATACCTCAGCGCGAGGGAACGGTTCGATGCAGTTATATAAATTGACTTTCCTCACCGTATTCTCTACCTTTTTGCCACATTGGGGAAAGAGGGGGGCTTCACACCTCCATCATCAGGCAGGTATCAGGAAAAGAGTAATGAGCGAATCCATCATTGACCGAATACAGAAAGCACTCAGGCAGGAGGAAATTCATGCTGAGCGGATCGCCAATACCGCCCGCATGACCTTTATCGGCATCATGGGCATTGCGGCACTCTTTAATGCACCTTCTGTGAGTATGAAGGTCAACCTTTTCAACTTCACAGCTCTGAGCTTTGCTGTTCTCTTTGGATTGATTGTTTATATCTCTCTCAAACGGGGCCGGTATGTTCCTTCCATGAAGTATATCACAACCAGCATCGACATCGGACTTGTCTTTCTCCTGCTGCTCTATTATGCCAATGTCGAAATCCCAAGCGTCGCTCTCAAAAACTATGTCTTCCTCATCATCTTTCCGCTCATTGCTTTGACAGTATTTCGGTACGATCCCAAGCTCACACTCTTTGCCGGCACACTTGCTACATTGTTTTATCTGCTTCTCTTCTTCCTTGTTCTTGGCTCCCTTGGCGTTGAGTCGGGAGGATACAGCACGGAGCTATTCACAATTCATGTTACTTTGATCGGTCAAGGGACAAAGTTTTTGATCTTGGTCTCTTTTTCAATTCTCTGCACCTACCTCGCTTATTACACGCGCAGAGTGATCCATCAAACGGTTGAACGGGAGGTGCATCTTCAGGTCAGCAGCGAGTTGGTCGAACGGGAGCTTCAACTGGCCGCTGAAGTTCAACGGCGTTTCCTTCCCTCGACCTTTCCAGTCATCAACAACCTTGAGCTCTTTGGGAAAGTCATACAGGGAACATTCGTCGGCGGCGACTATTGCGATTTCATACAACTCTCTGATTCATCGGTCCTGCTCATCGTGGCCGATGTTTCAGGTAAGGGAATTCCCGCCGCACTCATTATGTCTGAAGTCTATGCTGCAGTCCATGCCCTCAGCACCGAGTACGCCAGCCCGGAACTACTGGCACAAAAGCTCAACACTTTGGTCCACAGCAGCACGGGAAAGAAAGATTTTGTGACCCTGGTCCTCGTTGAAATTGACAGCAAGGTGAACCAGCTTTGCTATTTCAATGCAGGCCACCCTCCTCCGATCCTTTTGGTAAACGACAAAGCGATCTTGTTGGGAAAAGGGACAATCCCGCTTGGAGTGCTTGAAGAACTGCCGGGAAAAGAAAGCATTACGGTAGATTTTCCGCCGGACAGCACATTGCTTGTGTACACAGACGGTGTGTTTGAACGGATGAATGCTGCGGGTGAACAATTTGGCATCGAGCGGATTCAGCAGCTTCTGGTTGATCGTCAATCAACCGACGCAGTTGCATTCGTCGATTGGATAATCGAACAGGTTAAACTCTTCGGTGATGGACAAGCTCTCGACGACGATTTAACGCTAGCGGTTGTATTGCGGAAGAATAGGGTGTAAATCGCGAACGCTGGTAAAACAAGATCGGTTTCTCAATCCATGTCCAATCGCTGTTCTCCTTTTCCAAGAAAAACGATTCGGTGAGAATACCTTTTTAGAATTCACAATTGATCAGGTTCGATTCGTTAATAATTTCCGTGTGTATTAACATCTCCAATGGTTATGAGTGTCTGCCCTTGCATTCGATGGGCGACGTTTATTGCTGGAAAAACAATCAAAGCAACCCCTACGGAGAGAAGAGGGTAGATAATATCAATGAGGATGTTGAGATGTTGATAGAAGAAATACCCGGTGAGGAGTACCCCCATGAGCAGTACTATCATGAGGAGAAAAGAAAGAAATGGCCTCGTATGGTAGGCAATGAGTCCGGCGAGTACCAGGGATATGATCGAAAGCCATATGAAACCGGTATCGGTTTTGTGGATCATATGGTCACTTAATATACTTTCAGTAGCAATCATAAGAGCTCGACTCGGTGTGAATAGGCCACCTTCTCTTCCAAAATTTCCTCCCATAAAAACCACTTTCCCGTTGAATACCGAATGTAATGCAGCCTCGGAAACCTGACTCAGAGGAAATGTCTCTCCTTTTACACTATCCAAATAGGATGTATAGTGAAGCAAGGTATCTTCTGATGAGCCTTTATAAAACCATAGGTCTCGCGTGTGAATAGATCTTTTTTGTGAGTATCCCTCATACCCATGCCCAAATGCCCATGCATTTCCTCTATGGAGAACTATATCACCACCTTCGAAGACAGGACATTGATCCCGAAAATACAGAGACGATGTTCGGCTTGAAAGGCTAATTGAAAGTTTTGTATCCCCAATCAATATATCGTTTCCCCACAATCCTACGAATTGGTAGTATGGATAGCCATAATACTTTCTTAACACTCCATGAAAAAGCGGCCACCATGCCTGCCCATAGGAAATACTGGCAAGTCGTTCACTCGCCCATAAGGACTTTTCATTTACCAGCGGTATGAAAATACCCATGCCATTCTTATCACGCAATTCTCCACTCCCATAACGAATTGATTCTCCCGGTGTTGCCAGCACCACAATATCACTATTCATTAATTTAACGATTAAGCTATCAAGATCTTTATCTAACGGGAGTTCTTGTAGTGATAAATATACTGCTTTAGCTCCTGCGGCTTTCAGCTTTTCTACAATGGTAACACAATCACGAAGGTGTTGTTTTGGATTTGTACTGAAATTCGCGTATGAGACATTTACAACATTCGTGAAGTGTTCAGATTTCTCTCTTGCGTTGCTGACCATTGATACGAATTCGTACATCTTTCCATTGAGTTCATCGTCAGGAAGTAACCTTGTCCACGATAAGAGCACTAGAACAGAAACGATCGACAGTCCGGCCAGGAGAAAAAGACCAATCCGACGAAGAGTTGAAAATCGATTGAATTGAATATTATTTAGAAGTGAGGGAAGTACCTTCCTCGTAATTGTGCCAAGAATTTCCTTAAGCAGGGGTACAACCGAGATAAGAGACAATGTGATAAACACCAAATGAAGCCATTCTATATTGACGCTTTGTGATGCACCTGAAGATCGTGGATAGCGAACGGTGACTGTCTGTTGGTTAAAAATAATACCCATCGCCGCAAAGAACATTGCCAGGATAAAATATGGCAGAAGCGATTTGAGTTTACTGTTTGGTTTGTTACTCATCTCAGCACCTTCCCTCCATAACTTTGAGGATATATCTCATATTGAATTTCTTTGAAGGATTGATCATCAACCGGCATTATTAATGTTACTGCAGAGAAAAAAAGACCTGTACTCAAGGCAAGAACAAGAATGAACCCTGCAGTAAGAAATGATCTTATTCCACGCTTCTCGGACAACGCAGTCGGAACGACATTCCGTCCGGATATATGTGTCCCACGATGTTCTGGATTGTAACTAGCATGGTATTCCATATCTCTCGGTTTTTTTGAAGAAATTTCGATATACAACCTGAGGGATTCCTTCAGAAAGTCCCGGCACTGGCTGCACGATGTGAGGTGAAGAAAGAGATCATTCTCGTATTTCTCCTCCAGTTCATCATCAATTAATGCGCTTACCTGCTCTTGATGCTCTTCGTGATTCATGGCAATTCTCCTCTCACTACCCAAACTTAAACGATGACTTTTTATCCCTACGGGTAATATCTCCGCACTTTATCCGCTAATGCTTTTCGCGCTTTAAAGATTCTCGATTTTACTGAGCTCTCCGTCGACTCTGTTATTGCCGCAATCTCAGCATAGGAAAGATTTTCATAAGCACGCAGTACAAGAACCTCCCGGTATTCGTACTTCAATTGACCCAGCAAGGTGTTCACAAGTTCAGATCGCTCCTGTGCAATAGTCAGATCATGTGGTGTCTCATCATTCCAGCGCGAATCCTCGTCCAGCCGACCGTTCCGGCGGTTCTTGCGAAGATGCATCAATGCTTCATTTCGAGCAATACGGAATAACCACGACCGGAACGATTCACTCAGTCTAAGCGTCGATGCACATTGGCCTGCTTTAAGAAACGTATCTTGCACAATATCTTTCGCAACATGTCGATCCAGGAGAATTTTGACACAGTAGGCGTACACACCTTCATAGTGTTCACGGTAAAGAAGCTCGAGCGCTTGAGAGCTCCCTTGCTGAAGTGCACGTAAGAGATATTGTTCGTCCTGAATGTTCAATTCAGTATTCTCGGATTGCGGTCATAGGAACAAGGACGGTAGCCTTTCTGCGTAAAGATGCAGAAAGAAGAGAAAAGTTGCTGTGGAAGGATGAAAAAGATGATAGAGAAATGAACTATATTCCGCGGAACAAGAACAGCTCTCTCCAGCGTTATAGCAGATGAAGTGGTTTGCGAAAGGAGTGAACAACATGCCGATTCCCCTGGCAATACTCTTAATGCTCGTTATTCCTCAGACTCAACATAAAGGTAAGTCCATGATTCAATTTGAAAAGACAACATTGGGTGCAGGATGCTTTTGGTGTGTGGAAGCAGTGTTTGAGCGGCTTCCCGGTGTTCAATTGGTCGAAGCCGGCTATGCCGGCGGCACAAAACCGAATCCGACCTATGAAGAAGTCTGCACAGGAAGAACGGGCTATGCTGAAGTCGCCCGGATTACTTATGATCCCTCGAAGATTTCATTCGAAAAACTTCTTGATGTCTTTTGGAAGGCTCACGATCCGACAACGCTCAACCGGCAGGGCGGAGATATTGGAACGCAGTACCGCTCGGCGATTTTCTATCACAACGAGCAGCAGAAACTGGCCGCTGAGAAATCAATGAAAAACGCTCAACAAGATTTTGACACACCGATCGTGACCGCGATCCAACCCTTAAAGCAGTTTACCATCGCCGAGAATTATCACCAGGATTATTTTAAAAACAACTCCAATGCCCCCTATTGTATGTTCGTGATTAAGCCGAAGCTCAAGAAACTCAAGCTGGAATAAGGGTGATGCTACGCGAGTCCTTCTTGAGATAGGTATTGAACATCTGTTTCCATATAATCACGCACCTCTTGACTTCCAGAAAATAATAGAAGAAGTTTGTTTCGCATATTCATGTGTCACGGTAGAACCGTGACACCCGTGCTTTTCGTTTTGGACGACCCACGTTACTAATCGGAGCATGTATGACAAAGCGATGGAGCATTTTTCTCATGGTGGTTCTTTCCCTTTCAGTGTTACCAGCACAGGACGAGCGAATACATCACCTTGGTAAAGTTGCCGATTCAGGCGGGCCAATTGTTCCCGAACAGGCCGCCTACGATGTCACATTTTACCGGCTCAATATCACCATCGATACCACATCCAGGTCGATACGAGGATCTGTTCTTGTTCGGGCGACGACTCTCCAGGCGATTAGCATCTTTCTTCTCGATCTGCATCCAAACTTTACTGTCGATTCTGTCATCTGGCGAAAACTCTCCGCGCAGGATGAACGCTTGCCCTTTACGCGTCCGACAAATAGAATTTCGATCGCGTTTCCATTTCCTATTCTGTCATCGACCTCTTTGAATATCGAAGTATTCTATCGGGGTACACCGGTGATTGCTGTGAATCCTCCCTGGGGTGACGGCTTTGTCTGGAGCCGGGCTCCTACAGGATTACCGTGGGCCGGTGTCGCATGTGAAGATGAGGGGGGCGATATCTGGTGGCCATGCAAAGATCATCCGTCAGACGAACCCGACTCGATGGCATTGAATTTTACTGTTCCCTCTAATCTCATGTGTGTCTCGAATGGAAAACTGCTCAATACTCTCAATCCCGGCAACGGGTGGAAAACGTATCAGTGGTATGTCTCCAACCCGATCAACAATTACTGCGTGACATTCTACCTTGGTCCGCTCCAAAAGATCGATGTTTCCTACACGAGTGTCACCGGTCAGCCGATCCAATCCGAGTACTGGTTTCTCCCGCACAATGTCGATACGGTTAAAAAAATCACAGCAACCTGGTTGAAAGATCTACGCTTCTTTGAAGAGATCTGTGGTCCTTATCCCTTCAGAGCGGATAAGTATTGCATCGTCGATGCGCCGTATGCGGGGATGGAGCACCAAACGAGCATTGCGTATGGTGTGTACGGCAATTATCACTTCAATCCAAATTTCGCCGGTTATGGTTTCGATTACATTCACCTCCATGAATTAGCTCATGAGTGGTGGGGCAATTTAGTGACGGCAAAGGATTGGAGTGACCTCTGGATCCACGAGGGATTTGCTACTTACATGGAAGCTCTTTTTGTTGAACGGCAGAACGGGTATGCACGGTATAAGTCATACATGGCCAGATTGAGGCCGGCGAATATCACTCGCCCTATCGCCCCAAATCAAAGCGTAACGGCAGCAGATGCCTATCTGGGAAATGTCTACAACGGCGGCGCATGGGTCATTCATACGTTCCGCCATTATATTGGCGATACTACGTTCTTTAAAATTCTCCGCCGCTGGGCGTACCCCGATCCTTCCATGGAAAGTGTAACAAACGGCAAACAATGCCGGCTGGCAACGGTGGAAGAATTCCGCCAGATTGCAGAACAGATCTCCGGGAAAAAACTCGATTGGTTCTTCACAGTTTATCTGCGACAAGCCGCGCTTCCCCAGCTAACAGTTGGCAGGAAAGACACGAATATCACGTTGCGATGGAGTGTCCCGAATAATATTTCGTTCCCTATGCCGGTTGATGTACAGGTTGGTTCAAATAGATTTACCGTGGATATGAGTACGGGGACGAGAACATTCTCTGCGCCGAATGGTGTCTCACCTGTCATCGATCCCGATGCAAAAATATTTATGCTGACTCCAAAGGTTCTCTCCGTTGATGAATCAGAGGATCTTCTTCCCCGATCATTTGATGTGTCGGTGTATCCAAACCCATTCAATCCGACAACAACGCTTCGCCTTGACGTACCGGAACAAATGCATATCCAGGCTGATCTGTTCTCAGTGAATGGGAGACTTGTTCAAACGCTCCTCAGCAGAAATTTTATGGAAGGACGACATACCGTTACAATGGATCTGACAGGGCAGAGCAGTGGAGTTTATTTTCTCCACGTTTGCGGCAGAGAGAAGATACTGACAAGAAAGGTGATGTATTTGAAGTAAGTAGGAGTGATCTGTTTACGGTTCACAGTATACGGTAGACGGTGAACAGTTAACAGTGTACCGTAAACAGTAAAAGAGTAATTAAAACGCAATTTCCGCAAACACCGGCAGATGTATATTGAAATGGTAAATTTCTACAATATTATTAATCAAACCATAAAGAATGATGTTTATAGACTGATACAGGTGTTCAATAAATCTTTGAAAAGAACTCCAATTGTCATCATAACTATCCCCGATTCATCGATTATATTCTGTAAATATTCTGATTTTTGCATGTGCAATATCAGCAAAATAGAATTTACCATTATTATCTATATGCCTAAAAAATAATTGTTTTGATATTGCTGTTTCATTTCCACAATTTAACAATAATGATTTGATTAGTTTTCCATCATTATTGAACACAAACATTTTATTACCAATGGTACGGGAGTAACAATATATATTGCTATTTTTAATGTAAGCTCCAAATAACCAACTTTTTACAGGAATAAATCCGGTTTCTATCCTTTCTATCGCACCTTCAATGTTTTTTTCGCGAATCTTTTCTAGTTCGTTTTCAATAAGATTTATTGTTGTAATAAGCTCTCCATCGGAAGAATATACATTAATTAATGGTAGCTTTATAAAAAATGTATATAGATATTTGCCATCCGAATATAATTCTGATTCATATAGAGTTCTCGCGTAATAATATTCCTTATGATTTTTATCTATCATGTTTCCGAAAGATCTAATTAGTTTTCCTGTTGAATTATATTTACAAAATAATGTACTGTTTATATCATTGAATGAAGATGTGAAAAGATTCTCCTTCAGAATCGCTATATCATAGTATGGCAAAAATACTCTTATTGCACGCATGAAATTACCGTTTGTTTGAAATACAGATATTCTTCCGTTTGTTTTATCATCACAGTATAATAGTTTGTTTTTATCATCGATTGCAATCACAAATGGATCCAACAATTCACCAGGGCCTTTCCCTCTGCTACCGATCTTTCTGATAAATATTCCTTCTTTGTTAAATACTTTAATACAGCAATCCTTTGCATCGGCAATAAAAATAAGGTCTTCTGATATTGATAAATCGTATGGATGAATAAGATATGTGCCAGATTGATCAACCGTGTTTTCTGGAATGCTTTTAAATAATCTCAATTCTGATTGTTGACTAGTTGCAACTGTTATGGTCGAAAAGAATATTAGGCAAATTATTGTACTATTTTTATTCGTTTTCATATATTACTCTAAATATTTTCGTAATCCGTTTTTTTTAAAATCATTCCATGATTTATAATCTTCATCCTTAATCAACGGAAATATTATAATATCAAATTTATTCTTGATGAGAATAAGATTAAAATCATTGCGAGCAGTATTTTGTTCCCACTCATCGTAAAGAATAGATATTTCTTTCTGTGCAAGATCCGCAAAGATATCGTGGTTTCTTTCCTCAGTTAAATTCTGTACATCTATATCACTCCAATTGCCAAGTAGCTTAACCCTAAGCTTTCTCTTGTTTTCTTTTAATATTCTTTCAATATCTTTGAATGTATTATAGCAAATACAATTCGGAGAAAAAAAAGATACATAGTAATAAAATCCGTCTTCTTGATAGAACGCATATCTCTTTATTTTATTTATCATAGAGTTTAATAACGAATCATTATTTGAATACATAGTATTCTTTTCAATATTCCGTATTATTTTTTCTTTGTTAATGGGTTCTATTGGTAAAATTGATTCAAGATCACCATTCTGATTGTATGACAAATACACATTTTCAACTTCCTTTACTGAATAAAAATATGACCTAAGATGCTTCCACTTATCGTTATCAAGCCGAAAAACAAAAATATTTTGTGAACTTTTGGTATTAATTGTATCGTTCGCATTAATAAAGAAAATTAGTTTTTGATTAGTCGTCAAATTAAACTTATTAATATCTTTAAAAAAAGTTTTTATAAAATAATTTGTCGTTTGGATTAAAAAGAAAGAGCAATACTTATGATCGAAAATAAACATTTTAATTGTCTGTCCATGTACATCTGTCAATCTAATATTCGGCAAAGAGTTGCGATAGTAGTAACTATAAAGTCTTAATGATACTATCGACATAATGAGTAAGCTTGTAAGGATAATTATTTTCTTTTTCATCAGAACAAATCTTCATTATTGAGAATATGCCGTACCAATGGTGATTAGTTAATTATCAAAAAAGGTTAAGGATCGGTTTTTTTCCCACACACAAAATCTTCGCCTACTTTGCAATCTATAATACAGGTTGTAGCATCCCACCTATCTGCTTCGCAGCCACCAGCATTCTTGCACGTGAGATCCACATCTCTACAATGCATATCACCTCCGGGGGGATCAGCAGCTAATAGAATTGAAGCTGATAATACAATCAAGATAACAACTATTATACAGGATATATATTTCATATATACCTCCTTATTATTTAATCATCACCATTAGTACGGTTTCTTTAGCAGGTCGTCGACTTATTATTAGAAAATACTATTGGCAAACCAATTCGATTTTCTAGAATTGCAATTACCAAGGTAATGTTACAGACATATAAAAAAATAAAATGAACTTCATAGAATGCTTCGCTCGCACCGCCCATGCAACCACATGAAGATAATTGCTGCCTGTTATCTAAATAATAAGAGATGATTGTAAATGAAATGTTCGTTATGAGAAACAGTACAAGAATAAATAAATTCCTATTTAATAAAGTAGATATTGAAATGATAAATTCCCACAATATTATTAATCCAACCATAAAGAGCGATATTTGTAGGCTGATATTTGTGTTCAATAAATCTTTGAAAAGAATTCTAATTGTCTGAATAATATTGAAGGGTTCGATTACTTTCATCAACGCTGAAGAAAAATACACAGCACAGCAAATAAGTAAAAACGAAAATAGTGTCTTTTTATAAATCATTAAAATTATCTCGCTGTCCTATCTGTCAAATCATCTCAGTTTTACTCCAGAATGATCCTATGAGACATTGTCGTCACAACTCAAAATATAGCTAAACGAGTTTACCAACTCATCCATTATCCCGCAAGGACTTTTTTCTGGTGCAGATATCTGGTGCAGTTTTCTGGATGCTTTTCTTATCACAGTGTTACAATATGTTACACTCTATCGCTACTCCAATTATTTATCGTAATTGTATTGCATAAAATGCTTATTACTTGCCTCTCATCCTGTTTGTTTGTTTGTTTGTTTTCGAGTGCAACGGTGCTCAATCACAACTTCCTCGAAACACTTCCCAAACACTCTCTTCACCCATTGATAAAAACTACGATAACTTGCGAAGCCCATTTCAATAGCTATCCGATGCCCAATGAAGTCGGTCTCCTTTAAAAACCGAACAACACATTCTTTACCACGATCATCGAGATATTTCTTAAGGTTTTTCTGTTTCACAAAATGAAATACGTTTTCAATATCTGAGGGATGTTTCTTCAACTCAGCGGCTATTTCCTTCACCCGCGGTAATCGGGGAAGCTGCCGCTCGATGCACTCCAGTATAGCCCCTACCTGTTGTTCGCTATCCTGCACAGGATGTACTATGGGGATATGAGTGTTGGTTGAACTTGCTTGAATAGGAAGTTGATACAAAGCTGGTTGGAATCACGGTTCACCTCACAACCATTATGCGAGGAACGTCATGAAAAAAACATATCACACTCGTCTGGTAGCCTTCGGAACGGCGCCGATGGGTACCTCTCCTGTCGTTACAGAGAATCTTCGGTTGTCAATATAAGCATTTCTAAAAGAGTGTCAAGCTTTTATTAACGATCAACGGTTAATTCTCTTTGCCACCTCTGCAACACGTTTGCCAAGTGCTTCAGCTTTTCGAAGAAATGAAGGAGCAACTCCCCGCCGTTGTTCATCAGTGAATGGCTTTTCATCAGTAATTGCTGCCGCTCCGAACGCCTGCTCCCAGGTCGGCCCTCCAACGACAATCATATTGAAGAGAAGGAATGTATGAAGCAGGTTGAGCTGGGTAAGTTCCTGACCGGCGGAGATTCCCCCGCCGGAAACGAATGCCGCTCCGATTTTATCCTTAAGTTTACTGGGCCATGGCCAGCGGCTCATCGCCTCCACAACAGGTGCGGCAACATTGGCATTGTGTACCGGAGAGCCCACAATAATAGCATCGGCCCAGAGGAGGTCATCCGTTTTGGTGCTATCAATTGTCAACAGGCGAACATCGGCTCCCTTGATGCTTCGTGCACCCTTTGCAACAGATTCTGCCATCGCTTTTGTGTTTCCAGTTTGTGAATAATAGGTCACAAGAATATTCTGACTGTGCAGCATTGAGGTGAAGAGCAGTATAAATATGAAAATTGCAGAGATGCGGGAGCAAAGAGTTCTACCCATTTGAAATATCCTTTTCAAATAACGTTTGTCACTTCGTGCTTCTTCTCAGCCAAAGGCTGATGCGCCTCTGGCGCAGTGGATAGTTTACCAAGCAGTTAATAAAAGTCCCGATTGCACTACACCAATCGGGACATCATCATAGCTGGAAGAATTCTCAGATACAAGCGCTACTGAAACCTTCCCCAATAAGTCCACAACCCCATACGTCCATTGCCATCGACATCAATCTGAACTGCTCCGTATTCGAATGCCGAGGTTGCCTTAAATCGTAGGGTATCATTATTGACGATTTCGACAACGTATGCTGCATTCGAATTTTTCTGCAACATTACAGGAAGTGCATATCCGGTATATGTCCCCTCGCCGCCTCCCATGCTCTTTGGCTGTATGCGGTACTGATAGGCATTCGCTGTAAGGTTATTTAGGTCGTTGATAATGGCATCCCGGTTGGCAACAACGAGCGGCGCATCATTCGGGTACTGTTCCGTACTCTTTGCGAAACTGCTGAATTCTTCAGTTAACTCCCACTTGCCAAATTTCCCGCTTTCATCCTGTGTCACCATGACGGATCCCGCATCTCTTTTCGATATTGCTTTGAACACAATCTTGTCGGCAGACACTGCAGCCGAATAGCGGGCAAGATCATCTTCACTCCTCTTCTCTGGTATCGAAAAACCGGTATAGACCCCTTCTCCACCACCTGATGAAGATCCCGCTGTACGGTAACGAATCGCAGAAGCTGCGAGATTTCTTACAGCTCGTACAATCAATTTCAGTTCCGCTTCGGGAGATTGTTTCTGGACGGCAGGTTTACTCGGTGTGGCTTGATCACCGAAAGCTCCACCGTACTTCCACTGGCCAAAACGGCCATTACCATCTATTTGTACTTCAACGGTCCCGGATCCCTGTGCAGAGGTTGCCTTGAACTGGAGCAGGTCATCGTTGATCACGTTTGTTTCATACGTAGCATTCTCATTCGTTCGCATTTTTGTGGGAATGTTATACCCAGTGTACTTCCCCTGCCCGCCACCCATGCTCTGCGGGCGAATCCGGTACTGATAGGCATTGGCAGCAAGGTTGTTGAGATCGTTGATAATGGCATCACGATTTGATTGGCTATCCTTTACAGGTGCCGCTGCCTTCGCTGTTCTCTCACCAGCAAATGCACCGGCGAATATCCAGCTACCACTGACAAATCTTCCATCACCATCGAGCGACACCTTCACTGTTCCATAACCGGGTTTCGAACTGGCACCGAAGACCAGATGATCGGCATCCTGCACCAGGGCGCTGTAGGTTGCGTTATCATTTTCTCTTAACTTCGTCGGTATTGAAAAACCGGTGTATGCACCATTACCGCCACCCATAGAGGAAGGCCGGATACGGAACTGATAGGCAAACGCAGCAAGGTGATTCAGTTCGTTGATCACTGCATCCTTGTTGGATTGCACTGCGCTCGGATCGATAGCGGGTACAAGCCGCATTGCTGGAATCGTCTGCTTCGCCATAGCCGGTTTGTCGTCGAAGAGTCCGTAATACTCCCAGTCGGCCATTCTGCCGTCCTGGTACATCATGGTTTTCACAACACCAAAGCCTTTCTTCGATAATGCAACGGAGACAACATGATCGGAATCCTTCACTGCAATGAAGTAATACGCATCGTCTGTAGAAGTAAGCTTCGCGGGAAGGACGGCTCCTTCATAGGATCCTGTTCCTCCGCCCATGGATTTCGGACGAATCCGATGCTGAAACAGCCAGGCAGACTGATTATTGAGCTGGTTGATCAGTGCATCCTTGTTCTCCTGCACTGCCTTCCTGTCGACGGTTTCCTGTGCACTCAGAATTGCAGTGAAGAGAGAAAAAAGAGCAACGATGACGGAGATAAAACGCTGCGGTATGGGGACGGTACACATATTCAACCCTCCTTCGTGTGGAATTTGTGAACGCGTATTGTGCCGTTATTTACAAGTGTTAGATGGTCAAGCACGGCGGGGATTTGTTCTGTCAAGTTAATATTGTCAGGAATGAAAGTCAATGTTCAGATGAGGCGGGAAATTACATCAACGAAAGATTACCCATCAGCAAAACGCTAAAGAAAGCTGAGGTTTTGATAGTTTTACCATGTCTATTCGAGTTTCTTTTTCTCCCACCGTTGAGTGGTCAGTGTGCAACAGAACAGTACCATGCTGCGAACCGTTCGGATCATGACTTCATATTCCTTTCGTTCAATACTCAAATTCTTTTTTCCTTATACCGGTTTACCGTTCTTTCATCTTGTCTCGTAATATTTCAATTGCCTTCTTAAGGCGGCGTTTGCGTGTCTCTTCCTTCTTGGCTTCCTCAATCCACCGGACATATTCTTTCTTATGGGTATAGGCAAGCGATTCGAAATATTCCTTCATCTTCTTGTCCTTCTCGAGAAGCGACTGAAAATCTTTGGGGACGACTATTTCTTCCTTCGTCACCTTCACTCCCTTCATGTTCAGTGATACAGCTTCCTTGATGTACAATGCAATAACATGTTCATCAACCTGATCCAGACTCGTAAAATTGATCTTGCGCATTGATTTCGCCTCTACCGTATCCTGGACAAAGAGTTTCTTGGGATCTTTCATCAAGGCTCCTTTAAAGAACCAGAGCCCGACATGCTTCTTGAAAGCACCGATACCGCACACCATGCCATTCTTGCTATAGTTCGGCCCCCATTTCCAATCTTCAATAATTTCCGGATCGACCCTGAGCACGAGTTCTCTCAATCGATAACAAATTGGCTTTGCAAACTCCGGCGCTCTGGCAAAGTACGCTTCAACTTGTTGTTTTGCAATCAGTCGATTTTTCGAGGCTGCCATTGAGAGTATCTCCTCTTATTGAAAGGACAATTGTTTTTCACTGCAATGATTGAGAGATTATACCGCTCGTTTCAATTGGTGTTTGAGAAAATTATTCCGGTTCTGAACTGAGCCAATGGGAGCTTAGATGTACACTGTCAATCCATCATAGGCAAAACCAACAGGGATCGGATAGCTCAACTCATGCAGTAACTGTCTTGTTAAGAGCAATTTCTCATCGAGGAAGTCATCCGCATGCATGGGGTCATGATGGGTGATAATCCACTGGCCGACACCGCACAATTTCGCCAGCACACATGCATTGGAGAGCGCTGTATGCCCCCACCCGACTTTATAGGCATATTCTTGATTGAGATATTGTGATTCCGCAATAAGAATATCTGCACCGCGGATAAAATTGATCAGGTTCTTATAGGGCAGAAGCATTTCGCTCGATGGTTGAATATCGAAGGGAGAGCCGAGATATCCGTGGAGGAACTCATTATCGGTTATATAGACAATTTTTTTCTTGTTGACTTCCACCTTAAAACCAACGGCAGCGCCAGGATGATGAACATATTCCCAGAAAACCTGAATTGATCCCAGAGTAATTGGGTTCTCCTTCAGGTGCACGAACTCAATTTTTCCCATCATATCCGAAAGCTGCACCGGAAAGTAATCGGAGTCGAGCTGTCCGCCAAACACCGACTTCAAATCTTTTCCGAAGCCAGATGCCCCGTAAATACAGAGGTTTCTACGCGCATCATAGGCTGGCGGGAAAAAGGGGAATCCCTGAATATGGTCCCAGTGGGTATGCCCGATAAAGAGATGGAGATCATGGAGTTTTTCCGACATGAGGTGCAATCCGAGTTCGCGAATCCCCGTGCCGGCATCGATGATGGCAAGGTCGTTTCCGCTCCGCACTTCGAGGCATAACGTATTGCCGCCGTAACGCAGGAAGCGAGCACCAGAAACAGGTGTCGAACCGCGTGTACCCCAGAACCGAACATACGGCCGGGTTCGATCGATGGCCAGTTGAAAACGCTCACTCCCCGACGTTGCCTGCTCCACTGTGGGGCCGCTGAAGGATGGAAGCGACTGCTCATCGAAATATCGGCGGACAATCTGGAGCATATGCTGCTGCTCGAACGGTTTCGCGACAAAATCAAATGCTCCAAGCTGTTTGACCAGATCCTGATCGGGCTTATAGGCTTTGGCAGAAAATACAATGATTCCTATCGATCTTGTAGCCGGATCCGATTTTAACTGCTTGAGAATATCGATTCCGTGAATTCCGGGCATCATAATATCAAGAATCACCAGGTCAGGGTTGAATTCAGCGATGCGTTCCAGGCATGATGGTCCGTCATGAGCAATAGCCACGTCATAACCATTCTGCCGAAAGAGGTGCGCTGTAAAATCTGCAACTGCTTCAATATCGTCTGCAACAAGAATCTTTTTCTTCGTCGGTGTTGTAACAGCAACAGTCACTGATCGAATGTAGTCGATCAGGAGCGGTGTAACCTTCTTCACTTCTTCTTCACGGGAAGCCTGCGCGGCAAGATCCAACAGCTCTCCATACTGCGTCAATTGTTCAAACCCGAACATCTTCCCGCTGCCGCGATATTTATGGGTAAGCTTCCGGATGGTGTTATAGTCGAGATTCTGTAATGCTTCTTCAAGGAGAGAGATTCCCTGTCGTGCCTGCTCGAGAAACTCCGTTGCAAACGGCGCCATTTCCGGGTCGACATTGACGACAATGGCCGCTTCTGAGTTGTGAAGATTCGATTCATTCATCGTTGTTTCCCCCTTGGTTGACCAATCGTGCTATGATCTCGATCAGCGTTTGATGTTCAAACGGTTTCACGAGAGATGCATCTGCCCCGATCTGCCGTGCCCGCTCTTTGAGATTTTCAGCACTTGCCGATAATAATACGATTGGGATATGCCGGATCTCGGGGTCCGCTTTCACTATTGTACACACTTCGCTCCCCAGCATCATTGGTAAATTCAAATCGAGTAACACAAGATCGGGCTTTTCCTGTTGAATGATGGCCAATCCTTCTGATCCATTGTAGGCAGTAAGAATTTCGTACCCGGCCTTCTTCATGCGAAATCTGATCAGTTTCACCAAATCAATTTCATCATCAACGATGAGAATCCGTTTCATGCTCATGCGGTACCTCCCGCTTCAGCCAGAGGAAGTGTAAAGAAGAATTCCGAACCTGTCTCTCCATCTGACTCCACCCAGATTGATCCGCCATGCCCCTCCACAATTTCCTTGGAGATAGCCAATCCCAGACCTGTGCCCCCAGGACGCCGGTATGCTGTTTCATTGATCTGTTCGAATTCGTGGAACAACTGGCCGAGATGTTCTTTGTCGATACCAATTCCTGTATCTTTTACGCCAACCTTTAGAACGCCGTCTTGACACGACGTCCTGATCATGATCTCTCCCCATTCTGTATATTTCAATGCATTGCTCAAAAGGTTATTCAAGACTTGTTGAATTTTATCCACATCGCATCGAACCAGGTAATTATTATCTGCAAATTCCGCGCGCAGGACCAACCCTTGTTTTGCTGCGGCAGCCTGATGAAGAGCGAGCACATCGTTAATCACTGGTTGCAGTGAAATATTCTTGAGAGTGAAACTTACCTTTCCGGATTCAAGACGGCTAAACTCAAGAACATCATTGATCAACCGATGCAGACGATCAACATTCCGTTTCGCAAGGTGGAGAAATTCGTGCTGCTCCTCATTAATCGATCCTGTCGATTCATCGAGCACAACGCCAATGCCCTCTTTAATGGCAGTGAGCGGGGTGCGAAGCTCATGGGAAACCATCGATGTGAATCGAGATTTTACTTTCATTGCCTCCTGCAGTCTGATGTTGGCATTATTGAGATTCGCAGCAAGCTCTTCTGCAGTCTCTTTGGCCTTGCGCAAACCAGCCTCTGAATGTTTCCTGGCATCCAACACAAACGCTACAATGAGAAACATGCCCAGGCGTACACCGGCATTCCAATAATGTATCGAGAGGGCCATCTGTTCCTTCGCCGTTACGAAGTTTAATACCATCCAAAGACCTGCAGAAATTATTGCAACAATAATACCCCATCGCAAATCGATGTACCAGACAAGGAGTGAAACAGGGCCCAGGTAGAAAATTGAGGATGCTATCTCCGCTCCGGTCAAATAATCGAAAAAAGCAATCAGGACAAGCAACACCAAGCTGAACATAAGTATTTCAGCACGCGAACGACCTGACAGCCAGCCGCTATAGTCCACTGGTATGAATCCTTTCCCCCTCTCCCTCTTTTAGCTCATTGGAATTATAAACAAAAGTAGCGATTCTTTAAAATAGATTCCAGCAATGATGCTTCCAGCGTTCTCTTCCCATACCATAAAACCAGTAAATACCATCGACATTGCAACTCGCCGGTATTAATAGTAGATTTTTGTGAACGTAATAGCGTGAATGAAAAATCCAGATTAACATTCTGAAATTGCCATGCTGATAAATTTTGGCAAAACAAGCACACAATGGCTGAATTCCCTCGGTATCTTCACAAAAGCTGACCTTCAGAAATTCGGATCGTTTGACCGCTACATCTGGCAATTGGTCGGCGGAAAGCCGAAACTTAACGCATGGAAGACCTTGAAAAAGATCCCTCCCAAAACTTCGGAGTCTAATGCAATGAGCAAGGATCTGAAAAAACGCGGGTTCTCATTCGTCGGTTCAACCATCTGCTATGCCTTTATGCAGGCAGTCGGCATGGTGAACGATCATCTCATCACCTGCTTTCGTTACAGGTACAGCAAAGTATGAATACACTTGTTAAAATCTGTTGTATCAGCACTTGTGAAGAGGCAAAGCTGGCTATTCAGTACGGCGCATCTGCCATTGGATTGGTCTCTGCTATGCCAAGCGGGCCAGGGCCAATCGACGAGGCATTGATCACAAAAATTGCGGCCACGATTCCTCCAGGCGTTTCAACATTTCTCCTCACTTCTCAACAGGATGCCGCAGCTATCATCCGCCAGCAGCATAGAACGAGAGTGAATACTGTTCAACTCGTCGATGCCGTCAGCATAGAAACGCTCAATATCCTGCGGGAGGAGCTTCCCGGTGTTTCCCTTGTACAGGTCATTCACGTTCTCGGTGAAGATTCCATACGCGAAGCTGAATGTATTGCACCTTATGTCAATGCCCTATTGCTCGATTCGGGAAATCCCAATCTAGCGGTGAAGGAATTAGGGGGAACAGGCCGTACGCACAACTGGGGCATCAGTCGAACTATTTGTGCAACGGTCCATGTTCCAATGTTTCTTGCCGGTGGATTGAAGCCATCGAATATTCGTGAGGCGATTGAGACAGTGCGCCCATTTGGAGTCGATGTCTGTTCCGGCGTTCGCACGGACAACAGGCTTGATGAACAAAAACTTGCAGAGTTCATGAATCAAGTAACAGGAACCAAGTAACCGGAAGGAGCTTCCATGCAAACGCAATCCCGCAAACAATTGTCACTCAAAGAGCTCATGCAAATTCCGGGTGTTGGGAAAAGTATTGCGGAGGACCTCTACGATCTTGGCATTCGAACAATTTCAGATTTGCAGAAAAACGATCCGGAGAGACTTTATATCAAGCGATGCGCTCAGACCGGTGTTCAACAGGATCGCTGCTTACTCTATGTCTTCCGTTGTGCGGTCTACTTCGCTTCGCGGAAGAAGCATGACCCGGAACTTTTGAAATGGTGGAATTGGAAGGAGAGGCAGTAACCCTCGCATTCACTCTTTTTCTATCATTTCTCCTCAAGACTCAGTACCTTGCAGTTGCATGACAACTTCACCATCACGCCTGAAACTCATTTTAGCATTCGGAGCGGTCTACATCTTTTGGGGATCGACCTATCTCGCCATTCGTATCGCCATTGAAACTGTTCCGCCGTTTCTGATGGCGGGAATCCGGTTTCTTACCGCCGGAGCAATCCTTTTTGGCTGGACAATGGCCCGCGGTGAATCAAAACCGACAATTGCCCATTGGAAGTCCGCTGCCCTGCTCGGTTTTATTCTGCTTCTCATTGGCAACGGAGCATTAACATGGTCCGAGCAATTTCTCCCATCGAGTATTGCCGCGTTGATCGTCACGGCAACACCGTTGTGGTTTGTCATCGTCGATTGTATACAACACGGCGTGAGACCCACAATTCAGACAATAGTCGGATTATTACTTGGATCGATTGGCATGGTCATTCTTATCGATCCGACCCGAATAGGTGGCGGAGCACAGATTGACATACGAGCCGCTATCGTTTTGCTTATCGCCTCGCTTGCCTGGGCTGGAGGATCATTGTATACGAAGACAATTCCAACACCCTCTTCTCCCCTTGTCTCAACAGGCATGCAGATGATTGCCGGCGGTGTTTTTCTACTTCTGCTCGGTCTCGTCAGCGGCGAGTTGCAGCAAGTTCAGCTCAGCAAAATCTCAGGGGAATCTCTTCTGGCGATGTTGTATTTAATGGTGTTTGGGTCGTTGATCGGATTTACTTCCTATAGCTGGCTCTTGAAGGTCGCCTCGCCGGCTATGGTCTCGACCTATGCCTATGTCAATCCTCTTGTTGCCGTATTCCTCGGCTGGCTTATCGCTGATGAATTAATAACCACCCGAATTCTTTTTGCGGCGGTTATCATTATTGTCGCTGTTGTAACCATCACGGTGGAGAATATCAGGAAGACGAGCAAGGTAATCAAGAACATGAAGGTGGCACATGACCATCACAACCTGGAAGCTTCGCCAGAAAATCATTAGCTGTGTAACTCACCTCAGCGCTCTGACGTATGCAATGAGGTAATCATTTCTCATAAGGAGGGAAAAAACCATGAAAAATATTTTAACACTGCTGATCGTTTGCCTTATCTCCATTCCGGCGTTTGCACAGGAAGAGACGTTACTTGAGGGTGAGATTGAAAGCGGCGGATTTGGCGGACCTGTGGTCAAGTTTGGACCCGTCAATGGAGAATTTGGCCTCTTTGTTGGCGGCCGCGGCGGATGGATTATCAACCATTCCTTCATTCTGGGCGGCGGAGGGTACGGCCTTGTGAATAATGTGAAAGCAAAAGTTCCATCGATCTATGGCGAAGAGTATCTCGATTTCGGTTATGGCGGAGTGGAGATGGAATATATACCGCACTCGAACAAGCTTATCCACATTTCATTTATGACGCTCATTGGTGCGGGCGGCATTGGATGGAAGGACAAGGATAACGCGGTGATGCTCAATAATCGCCAGAGAGAAAGCGATGCGTTCTTCATTGTTGAACCTGCCGTTAATGTAACGCTGAATATCACACAATATTTTCGCATCAGCGGCGGTGCCAGCTATCGCTACATCACCGGTTTGGAGTCGGCAGCAGCAAAGAATGCCGATGTCAGCGGGCCAACTGCAATGTTGACATTCCGCTTTGGCAAGTTTTAGCAAAAACCATTCAACAAAAGATAATGACCAGCTTATCATCACAGCCGGTCATTGTTTTCAATCACAACAGGAACCTCAGTGTCGATCGGCAGGAGAATAGCCGGATGGATTGTTGTTGCATGTTTCTTGATTGCAGCAGCAAGCGGTCAGAGCAGAGAAACAAGCTCAGACTCAAGCGATGCAGGTGCAACGGGTATACTGCCGCTGCCAATTTTTTTCTATACGCCTGAAACAGGATTTGCCGGCGGCGGCGTAGTGATGTACTTCAGCAGGCCTTCCTCCCGGTATAAGAATGTTCGACCCTCGACTGCTAATCTTAACTTCATTTACACGGAGAAGAAGCAGATCATTTCTGAATTCTATACAGATCTTTATACACTGGATAATCTGTACCGCGTTAACGCAGGAATATCGTACAACCGTTTCCCGCAGAAATTCTACGGCGTCGGCAGCAACGCTTCTTCAAGCAGCGAAGAATTCTATACTTCAAAAAGCTTAAGAACTTCCATTGAAGGATACCGGCATGTTTCCGATCATCTCAGCGCGGGCATTTCCTATTTCTACGAGAACCGCTCGCTCACAGATCTTGAACCCGACGGTCTCCTCGCTGCTAAAGCTGTCGTTGGCAGCAACGGTGGCGTGACAACCGGGCCCGGTGTTTTATTGTATTGGGATTCGCGCGATAATATCTTCTCTCCCCTCGACGGCGAGTATCATCAGGCTTCATTCAAAGTAGCATCCCATGCCCTCGGCAGTGATTTTAACTTCACCCGCCTTGCGGTCGATGTACGGAAATTCATAAACCTCGGCAACGATCACATCCTTGTATTGCAGGGAATTGCCGTCTCAATTAATGGCACTGCACCATTTCATAAACTGGACGGTATTGGCGGACAATCCATACTGCGCGGCTACTACGAAGGTCGGTACCGCGATAAGAAAATGCTTGTTGCCCAGGCCGAGTATCGCTCCCCGATGGTGTGGCGCTTCACCGGTGCTCTCTTTGCCGGCCTAGGAGATGTGGCATCAACAGTGTCAGCATTTCGGATGAGAGACCTCAAACCATCATACGGATTCGGCATACGCTTCTTCTTCGAACCAAAGGAACGTCTGTGCATCCGAATGGATTTCGGATTCGGGCAATACTCTTCAGGTTTGTACTTCACCGCCTCTGAAGCCTACTGAATACCGATCTCGGCCCCACCCCGCTCAACACTGATTCATTGATTTTCTGGTTTCTCTTCCCGTTATTCTACTCAGTATGAAACCTGCGAAATCGATTTACTGCTTGTTTGCACTATGTTGGCTGGTTTCCAGCCTCCTGACAGCACAACAATCCGACAATCCGTTGTATCGTGATTACCGTGCACCAAGTCCCTCTTCGTTCCTACTCCGCCGCGGTGATCTTTCCTACAATCTTTTACAACTCTTCCTGCTCGAACGCAAGGCAAATGCTGGTGATTTTCTCGCCCAGCATGAGCTTGGCCTTCGCTATTTGCTTGGAGAAGGCGTCGGTGCCGACACCGTCAAGGCAGCGTACTGGATCAGCCGCGCGTCGATGGGCAACTTCAATGAAGCAAAGTACAATTACGGCATTCTTCTTTTCAACGGCATTGGGCTTGAGTGGAATCCATTTGAGGCGTACCGACAATTTCGCGTCTGTGCCGAGGGGGGCATGCCGGAAGCACAGTTCTTCCAGGCGATGATTCTCACGGAGAATTTCGTCGTTCAACAGAATTGGGAGTCAGCATACAGCCTGCTGAAACAATCCGCTGCAAAAGGAAATACCTCTGCCCAGGCAGCCGTGAAGGATTTTGAAGCACGGGGATTGGGTGTTCCGTCATCCCAAAGGGCGGTAGATACAAGCAAACAGCGCAAGATGCAGCAAGCGCCAAAGGCATTAGGATTTGTCTTCATCGATCAACAGGCAGACACTTCAAACCAGAATAATCCGGCACTCCTGGCTGAGGCCCTGCGTGATGCATCGCCCGGACTTCTACGTTCACTCGGTGTTGCACAACCGTCGCGGAGACCATCGGCAAGAGAAGGCGCTGAGAAAAAGCAGGAAACTCCTGTCATTGATTTAACGCTCATTCAACAGGCGGCGGAAGAAGGAAGTCCGGAAGCGTTACTTATTCTCGCCCGCTCGTACGAGCAGGGCATCGGAGTTAAGAAGAGCTTTCTCCAGGCAGCGGTGTACTACTTACGGGCAATACGCATGTCTTCTTTGCGTGCTCCCGGTGCCCTTGCGCACATGATGGAGCAGGAGGCTTTCTATAGCGAATTAAAATCTCATGTCGACGCACAGGATCCGGATGCACAGTTCGTCTGGGCATCGCTAGTGGCATACCAGTTGGATTATCCGCTGGCAAAGGAGAAAGCGTATATTACCGAACCGCAGGCACTCGAGCTTCTGGAGAAAGCAGCTTCAAAGCTGCATGTCCAATCGCTGCTCGAGCTTGGCCTCTGCTACTATTCAGGCCGATGGACGCCGGAAGACCGGGAGAAAGCAATCAGATTATGGAAGCAGGCAGCCGGACTTGGCAACCGCGAGGCCGTACTACGGCTTGCCACGCTGGCAACGCGAAGTCTTATTGAAGCGGAACGGAACAGTGCTGTCGTACTCCTTTCTCATGCCGCACAGGGTGGATCGATTCTTGCCCAGGTAGCACTTGCCTATTGTTATGAAACCGGAGCCGGTATCCCGAAAAAAACTGCAGAAGCAGTTCACCTCTATCGAACAGCCGCGCAGCGCGGAAATCAGAGCGCCTTTATCGCCCTCAAGCGCCTTCACGATTCCATCAGGCCCAAGGAGAAGGAGTTTGAGATCCGGGAAGAAGAATTGCAGTAATTGCTTTCCCGATGGCCATAAATGGCATCCGATTGATTTGCTTGTTATTTGCATTATTGAGTTTTCACCCAGAAAACAGTTCGTGGTGGAAAGTAAGTTTTACTTTCAAACGGCTCAAGCTCAGCATAGACCTTTCCGCTGTAAATACCATTATTACTCCAATCCTCAATTTTAATCAAACCAGTCTTTAAGGTATCATATGTTGTGACGTACGGACTAGCACCGTCAGACATGCTTGTGATTCGGGTATAGTTTATAAAATTTGGTAGAGAACCACTACTATTATTCAGAAATCTAATACTAACCGTCTGATGACCTTCATCAGAAATAGTCCTTCTGCATGAAATAGTGATTGTGTCATAATTTGTCGTCATTACCCATTTGGGAATTTCATTCATCGGTCCTTTGGGTTTAATATCCGTCTCAACTATATTGCCTTCATCATTATCTATAAGAGTGAATACTTGGGAGCACTCATTATTTATCGAAATTTTTTGCGCGTAAACGCCCCAAGTATTGTTTCGATAAACCTTAAGTTCAATTTCTGTAGATGATTTATTTTTAATAAAAGGAAGGAACGTAAAGATGGTATCGGCTTTGGCACTATCGGCATAAGACCAATTATTGTCAAAGTACACAAAACCAAGATAATCGATACTACTCACATCTTGATTTAAAATAATCTTTAGTTTACAACCAATTTTGGGATTGAGAGGAAGAATATCCTTTATACTGATTTTGGTATCTTCGATCTCAGGAACAATGATATCTTCACTTTTGCAACCAAACATAATCAATAACAAAAAAGGTAAAAACAGGGTAACCGGTAATATTTTTTTCATTTTAAATACCTGCTACTTGAATACTGAACACTTAGCTTACTCTCTCGTCCCATCAAGTGTCATCATAGCTTCTTGCAATCCCTTCACCACTTCTGCAAGAAATTCATAGTTCAGTGTATCCGCCGTATCGCTCGGTCGGTGATAATGAGGATTGCGAAGAAACGCTGTGTCGGTTATCATCAGAGCCGGAAAGTCATGTTTCCAAAATGAGGAGTGATCGGAAAGAAAGAGCGGTGGTATCCAGCCCGGCGCGGCGAGGCACTCCACACCGATTTCACAACTCCTCCGCATCGCGTTTCGCACAAGGCCTAAATACCTCATCGAGCGAAGATTACTCACGAGAGCGATATAGTTTCCGTACTTCGGATACCTGCCGATCTGCCGCATCAACGGAAAGGGATAATACTGTGTGGTCTGTTCGCCTCCATAGCCCAGCATCTCCAACGAAAGCATCAGATGAACGGAAGCAGATTGATCCTTCAATGACTGTGCATACTGGCGGCTGCCCATCAACGATGTATAAAAGTACGGCGGCTCTTCATGTGTAAAAGCAACAAATCGAATCGTTCGCTTATTGGGAAAACTTTTCAACAGTCTCGCAAGTTCGAGCAGGCCTGCAACACCGCTTGCATTATCGTCTGCACCCGGAGTATCAAGCACCGTATCGTAATGAGCGCCAAGCACAATGCATGGCAGGTGTGGCTGGCTGCCCGGCTGCTCAATAATAAGATTTCTGACAATCGATTCGTAAGCACGATACTCCTGAGAGGAAACATTGAATCCAAGATTCTGAAATTCCTTTTCAATAAATTCCGACGCAGCATGAAGAACTTTTGGTTGGATCCCACTTCTAGAAGGAAATTCCCTTGCAAGCGTTTGAACAATTCTTCCACCATTTGATTCGATCAGGTTCATCGAATACCCCTTCCTTCACTTCGCACCCTTCCCCTTGCCAATGAGGCAAAGATTCCGATTACACAGAGTGCTGCAAAGATCGAAAATGCCAGCCGCATGCTCGTCAGAAAACCAGGGTAATACTCGGGTGTGATTTTTACCTGTCCGATGGTCAAAGCAAAAATCAGCATGACAATTCCCATGCTGAACATCTGGCCGGTAAGCCGCATGGTGCCGAGCGTTGCAGAAGCAATGCCATACGAACGTTTTTCAACTGAGCTCATAACTGCGTTGGTATTCGGAGAAGAAAAGAGGGCAAAGCCAAATCCGAGAAAGACCAGATTCAAAACAATCATTGCCAGCGGTGCGTCGCTGCCCATGGAGGCAAATAACACGAGTCCGATAATAATGAATCCCATCCCCGATGACGCGACGATACGGGGTTCAATACGATCTGAAAGTTGACCGGCGAGCGGGGAAAAAATGGCCATCATCACCGGTTGTGCAATGAGAACAATACCGGCCGTTTGAGGATTAAGTCCTTTAATATATTGGAGATAGAGGCTGAGCAGGAATGTGACGGCAGAGGTTGCACTGTAGTTAATGAGCGCTGCAAGATTGGAAAAGGTGAACACCGCATTATGCCGGAACAAATTCATATCCAGAAGCGGCTTGGTGGCTTTGAACTCCCACAGCACGAAAGCGATAAGTCCTAACAGTCCAAGCAACACAGTAGAAAAGCCAATGACACCGGGGAGTTTGGAAAAACCATACATCATGAGCGGAAGGGAGAGTCCGTACAACACTGAGCCGACAAGGTCGAACCGCTCGCCCTGGGCTTCCGCCCATTCGCTCTTCAGCTTCCAGACCACAAGAAGAACGATGCAAAGTCCAAGAGCACCGTTCACGACGAAGACACTTCTCCACCCAAAGTGATCTGTTAACAAACCGCCGACAAATGGCCCAATTGATAAACCAACATAGACAGCAGCGACATTGATACCGAGTACCCGTCCGCGTTCTGAGGCTGGATAGACAGAGGTAAGGATTGCAGCACCTGTACCGAAAATCATCGCAGCAAAAATTCCGTGAAGCATCCGGAACACAATGAGCATAACGCCGGAGGGCGCCAATCCACAAAGAAATGAAATGAAGGCATAGCCGATCAATCCATAAATAAAGATTCTTTTTCTTCCATAGATATCCGCCAATCTGCCGAACGGTACAAGAAACATGGCTGCAGCCAGGATGTACGATGTAGCCACCCAGCTAAGTGAAATGGCATCCAGTGAAAATTCCAGGCCTATGAGGGGAAGCGCTATATTGACCGACGACGCCATGAATGGTGTGAGAAACGACGCAACGGTCGATACTACAAGAACCGTTTTTCGTTCATCAAGCATAAGGGTATTCTAGTCGGAGGATGGTTAATCGGGACAGGAGTGGTCTGTGTATTTGAGTTTTGCGATATTGTTCCCCTCGATCTGATCGACGTCACCCCGGGTGCTATCCTTGCGACATTGATTGATCACCTTGATGGTTCCGTCTTCACGCAGCGAATACTCTGCCGATGTACAGGAGCACCCTTTCTGCGCAAACACCGGCAGCGAGGCTATTTCGTACCACTTGCCGAGATATTTATTGAGATCCACAGTTGGAACGGCATCAAGCGGCGGGTGCGTCGTCGATCCGAAGAAACTGCAACCGCTCAGGATTAGCAGTGTGCAGGAACTCAGCGTTAAGAACGTGTTCATCGTTGTGCCTCACTCCGGTCTTTCACAATCATTGCAGTGGCCGATGCTGTCGCTATGAGCTTCCCTTTACTGTTCTGTGCTTCGGCGGAGAGAACAATTGTTGCCGGACCGCGCGAGATGACCTTAGCCGAAATAATCAGCGTATCCCCCTCTTCGATAGTACGAATGAATTGCGTATGGAGATCGATCGTGACACAGAGTGCCCGTGCCGCCAGATAGGTGAGTGGACCAAAGGTGTTATCAAAGGCGGCGGCAATAAATCCTCCCTGCATGGTTTGAATCGGATTGAGCGTTTCGTTCAGGACAGGAAATGCGGTGGTAAGTGCGGTTCGTGATTCGTACTGGAGAAATTTTCCCTGCATCGTGGTGAAGCAATTGGGCGGGATCTGAACTCCCTGGCATCTCGTGCAAAGGAGTGTTTCAACTTCCTCATGAAAACGTACCAATTGTTCAGCCATTCCTCGGCAACGGGATTACACTTCAATCTGTGTTGCAGACAGCCACCACGACTCTGTCGTTTTGGTAAGCCGTTCGGCAAGACCGATCATAATTCTTTTTGTGAACTCCGGATGCTTCTCAACGATTTCATCGAGGGTCATTCGGACAAGAAGCAGAGAGGTTGATTCAAGTGCGATGAGTGTTGCTGTCCGGGGAATGTTCAGAATGCATCCCAGTTCTCCAAAGACCATGCCCCGACCTTCAATCTCGGCAATGCTAAAATCGCTTTTAAAAACTCCTACCCTTCCTGTGATGAGAATATACCAGCCATCCGCAGGATCACCTGCCTGGACAATACTATCACCGGCTGAGTAGTAGTGTTTCTCTCCCCGTATGCCGTAGATGGTATTCCGTCCTTCAACCATCGCACCGATCCTTTCCTCTTCTCTTATTCGCCAGATTTGTTATATAGTAAGACTTCGTCTCCGCAAGTGCAAGAGTCCCACAGAGATTTACGCTTCGCTGCAGAAAATACCACTTTTTAAGAGATTACCCAACCCTGTGTGTCTGACCAGGTGTCAACTCCAACACCGCTTTTTTCATTGCTGCGGGGAGAAATTTCTTTAGTTCTGCCGGCGTTCCGCTCAAGATCGGAAAAGTCCCATAATGCATACCGATTATGAGCTTGGGCTTGAGCAGCTTGCACGCCAGGGCGGCTTCGCGCGGGCCCATGGTGAAGTACCCACCAAGAGGAAGAAGGACCAGCGACGGCTTATAGAGTTCGGCAAGTAGTTTCATATCGCTGAAGACTGCCGTATCGCCTGCGTGGTACACAGTAAATCCATTCTCAAATTCAATGATATAGCCGGCTGACTCTCCGCCCGCTATCACATCGCCATCGACATCGAGTCCCGAGCTATGCTTCGCATCGACCATGGTAATCTTGATACCGTCGAACGATGCCATTCCTCCTTTATTGACTCCTTCTGCCTGTTTGACTCCCTTCTTTTGCATGTAAAGGGCAACTTCAAAGATGCCAACGACCTTCGCACCGGTACGCTGTGCAATTTCAATCGTGTTGCCAACATGGTCTGAGTGGCCGTGGGTGATCAGAATCAGATCGACCGGAGTAATTTCTTTTGCTCCCGCAGGTGCTTTTGGATTTTCAAGCCAGGGATCGATCAGCACCGATTTTCCACCCGGAGCTTTCAACAGAAATGCAGAGTGGCCAAACCATGTGACATCGAGTGTCGCTTTCGATTTCTTTACTCGCTTTGCCATATTATTTTCCTTGCATAATGTATGTTCAATTTATTAAGATTCGCCGCAAAGAACGCCAAGTGTGATAATTGTGTTTTTACTGTACGCTATTCTATGAATTAATCCTTGTAGCTCATTGAGGTTTATTAAAGGATTATCTGAGCTCCGCAGGAGCGGGATATGAGAATGCTGTAGATACTCTGTTTCCACAGGCAGTCATACAGAGATGTGCCACTGAAGAACCAGCCCTGCATCCTCCAAAAGCATCACCACATCGGCAAATTCATTGCTGGATCATGACTTTACCATAACATCATCGTTTTGCGGACACCCAGTTCTCAGCTTCTCTACAGAACCAGTTTTGCTCCAACGTCACCGTGCGATTTCCGGAGAAATGAAAATGCAAAGACGGTTGGTTGTACGAGCCGTTCAAAATCGGCAAAGTCCATTTTCACCAGTTCCCGGTGATTGCCGGCGTTGAAGAAGATCTCTTTATCCTCAGCGAGACCGCTGGCGACAAAGACTCGCATGTCAAAGATATTGCCGAACGGGGGCATGGCGCCAACCTCACATTGAGGGAAGCGGTCTTTGAAATCGTGCTCGCTCGCAAGCTCCACATCCTTTGCCCCGCTTACCTCCCGCAACAAATTGAAATCGATCATATGAGAAGCGGGGAGCACCGCCATTGCCATCTTGCCATCCATCCAGACAATGACCGCCTTCGCCATCTCCTTGCCCGAGATATGCGCCGAATGTGCAACATCCTGCGCGGTAAATGCGGGAGAGTGCGTGATATTCACATATTTCACATGATTGCCGTCGAGGTACTCGACTAACTGTTTGAGAATCATAGAGCCTCCTTTTCAATTGTGTGAGAGAAAAGGCTTCGGTAGCTCCGGTTAGCATGACGGGTATGGGACCCGTCTGCATTCTGTCTGCTCTTCCCGCTGAAATGAAAGGAGAGCAGTGTTGATACCTATCTGTGGTGCGGGGTTCTCTTAAAATGAATGTTGTGAGATTTTAGTGGAAAGTCAAATAGGCATCTTTTTAAAAAATATCTTTGGATTGATTACTTTTACGGTCGGGAGCAGGACATGCCCGCCTCGGCGGTACCATATCGGCAGGCAGGGATCCCTCCCAGCGTTTAGTTATTTAAAAGTGATGTTACGCAAAATTGAAATAATCGTATATTTGAACACAGCCCAAAGAGTGAAACTATGTAACTGGTGAAATTAATCGAAGGATAGCCCATGGACAAGAAACTCCTTCAATTATATGTTGATGGTCTTCTGAGTAC
>JAZDJN010000013.1:0-59784 GCA_043803945.1 bacterium
CTGAGATTGGATGTTAAGCCCACATAAATATAAAGGCGATGCAAACTCTTTATTGCGTACACAGTCCAACTCATACAATTTCCCTGAAGCTAGCGCGCCTGCCTGCCGGCAGGCAGGTCTGCCAATTCCGCCATCCGGGCGTGAATAAAATCTTCATTGAGAATGTAAGTTGAAAAGTGGAGAGATGCAATTAAGTGAGTTGTATCGCGAGCTGCACAATTCATATGTACCCTGTGTTCTAAGGCTAGTGATTTTCAATTCTGTAATACGAGCTCTGTGTAGGAAGCGGCTCCGTCTTTGGTGAGGAACCTCGTTTTGGGGGCTGGAGTAACAGCAGTAGGACCTTCCTTATGAGCCAACAATATTGAGTCTTCTTCAGAAAAAATCTCGTGTGAATAGTTACTCATTGCCTCTTAAAGCATATTTGGCTGTGGGTGGGAGCGGGCCTGTGTTCTTAAAAGAATGTCGAACCTAGAGACCTGGCCGAAAAGTAGTATGGCATGGAATGCGCAGCTTGATTCATCATATTCCATCCATACCATAGGATACGCGAAAATGCTTGGTAAACGATCTTCACAAGGTAATCTTTTCTCAAGTGAGCAACAATATCTCTCATTTGTTGGAGAAGAAAGTCTCTATGGATATCTTGCGCTTCATCGCCATGAACTGTTTTCCGATGATGACTTTGCATTTTTATATTGCCCTGATAATGGACGTAAAAGTGTTGCACCATGGATAATTGCTTGTGCTCTCCTTTTACAATGTTACGATAGAGTTTCTGATCAAAAAGCCATTGATCGTGCCACGTTCGATTTACGTTGGAAGGTAGCGCTGAGCTTAGGGATTGATGAACATCCCTTTGCCAAGAGTACCTCGTGGCTCTTCCGTCATCAGCTCATCATTCATCACCAAGCGAAGCTTCTCTTTCAACAAGGGATCACCTCTCTAAGCCAACATGGATTTCTCGAGAAGCACAAGATTCATCTCGCCATTGATACAAGTGCGATCTTTGGAAAAGGTGCAGTTGAAGACACCTATAATCTCTTAGCGGAAGGACTTCGCCAGATGCTTCGAATCTTGTCGAACCTTGCTGCACAAGAGGTGGAAACATTCGCTTCCACCCATGACTTCAATCGTTATACCGCTCCCAGTTACAAAGACACGTGGGCGATCAACTGGGATGATTAGCGTGAACGCCAAACCGTGGTAGAGAGCCTTGTTGCCGATTGTCACCGAGTGTTGTCTCTCGCTTCGTCTGTCCTCGATCAGTATCCTGCCTAGAGCGAATCAGCACAACAGATTCTTGCTGTCACAGAGTTGTTGAGTAAACTCTTGATGCAAGATGTTCGCCAGAGACCAGGAGAAAAGGCTGAAATCATTGATGGTGTTGCACCTGACCGTATTGTCTCCGTCCACGATCCCGAGATGCGCCACGACCATAAAAGTGTCAGCAATCGCGTCGACGGTTATAAGGCATCAATTGCCGTTGACACGGAGAGTCAACTCATTACTGATGTTGACGTCCTTGCAGCAAATGTTCGTGACAGCACCAACGCATCGGCGCTGGTCGCAGAGTCTGCAAAAAATATTGAGCGACCGATTAACCTTGTGATTGATGATGGTGCCTATGGTACAGTTGAAGCGCGCTTGGAAGCACAGGAACAAGGATATACGCTCATTGCTCCCGTGGGACAGATTGCACCAACAGGTCGCTACACCAAAGAAGAGTTTCGTATTGATCTTCAGGATGACTGCGTAACATGCCCCGCAGGACAACGAACGAAGAGGTGGTACGTAAAGCCGATGCGCACAAAACGAGGAACGCTCTTTCACCATCGCCAGTTTTCGTTCTCTGTCAAACGGTGTCGTAGCTGTCCACTCCGAACACAGTGTCTTCCACCCAGCATGCAACATCGCACAATCTTCTTCAACGAGCATGAAGACCTTTTACAGCAAGCACGATTCTATCAAAGAACAGATGAGTATCGAGAACTCTATCGAAAACGAGTTGTCGTTGAACATCGCATCGCACGATTACGTCGTCTTGGTTTCCGTAAAGCTCGATACTTCGGATAGAGTAATATACTCTTTCAACTAGCAATGGCAGCAACCGCTGCGAATTTGACGCTCTTTCTCCATTTGCTCGAAGCCTCAGGTCAAACCGGACAACGACCATTGATGTCATCGTTCCGGAGATCAAACACGATTTCTTCGTATCGGCAATCAGCGGAATTGAAGAAATAGCTTATCATTCTGGATACACAATCATTGTTTGTCAGTCGAATAAGAGTTATAATTGACAAGTGATCAATACAAATGCACTGATGCACCACAGAGTTGCAGGGATCATCATATCGATATCGCAAGACACAAGGTCGAGAGGTCACTTCCAGAATCTCCTTCAAAGAAAAATACCACTGTTTTTTTTGACCGTGTATACGAAAATGTCGATACAAGCAAGGTCATCATTGACGACGCGAAGAGTGCACGAATAGCTGTACTTCATCTCGTTCAAAAGGGCTACAAACGAATTGCCTACTTTGGTGGACCGAAGGGACTCGGAATCTGCATCAGGAGGGAAAAGGGATACAGGGAGGTGTCGAAGGAAAGCGGACTTGCTTCGTCGATCGATTTGATCCGATATGGAGGTCTTCATGAAAAGGACGGATACAAGTCGATGGTACATCGACTCGCCAGGGTGGACTATTTTCGTTGAATTGTTGATTCTGGTCGTCAGACTCCTTGGAGTCCAATGGACTCTTCGAGCGACCCGGCACACATGCGCCAGTAAGAGTTTTTCGAGATGCGCATTAGTTTGAGTTCAAAATAGACATTTAAGAAAGGAGAAATATATGCTTTCTTTTAGTCACCGACTTTTGGGAAAAACCGTTTTTCGTTGCTGCCTAGCTTTACTTTGTATTATGCAGTCAATGATGGCTGCAAATTCAGGCGACGTCAAAGGGAGAGTATACGATAAAGATACAAAGGATGTATTGCCGGGTGCCAACATTGTTGTAGTGGGGACCAGTTTAGGTGCTGCTTCAGACATGAATGGGAACTATGTGATCCGTGGTGTCCCTGTGGGTCCTCAAACATTGTTGGTCTCGTATGTGGGTTACAAGAAGACGACAGTTAAGATTGATATTAAGGAAGGCGGAATACTTCAACAAGATGTTTCCTTGGAGCCGGCCGCTATCACTGGTGAGACGGTGATTGTCACCGCCCAAGCTCATGGGCAAATGGAGGCGATTAACCAACAATTATCTTCAAATACAATTACCAATGTTGTATCGGCTGACCGCATGAGGGAAATTCCAGATGCTAATGCAGCAGAATCCATTGCACGTTTACCTGGAATATCAATCATAAGAAGTGGTGGTGAGGGACAAAAGGTAACCATCCGGGGAATGGCACCACAATACAATATTATGATGGTTAATGGTGTTAGACTGGAATCTACTGATCGTAACAATCGTAGCGTAGATCTTAACATGATCTCACCAAATATACTCTCCAGTATCGAAGTTAAAAAAGCATTGACTGCTGATATGGATGCTGATGCGGTTGGCGGAACGGTTGACCTTAAAATAGGAAAAGCCAAAGAAGAATTACATAGTAATTTTTCAATTCAAGGGGGTTATGGATCATTGGCAAAAACTTATGGGAATTACAGAATTAATGGTTTAATAAGTGGCCGTTTTTTTGACAACACGTTAGGCGTCCAGGCGTCAGGTTTTCTGGACAAATATAATAGAAGCTCCGATAGATTAAGTGCTTCATATTTTACAAATGAGCAATCCCAAATTAAGAACGGATTGCTAAAAATGTACTTGAACAATGTTAACATCAGTGATGTTGTAACTGACAGGAAAAGAGTAGGCGCCAGCTTGGTTTTGGATTACAAATTACCTTTTGGTTCGTTAATGCTAAATAATTTCTTTAGCAGCATTAATGATCATAATATTGTACAGCAAAATAGTTTGACTCTAACAAATTACAATTGGAGTGGTTATGCATCGGACAATGAGTTTACAAATACAGTAATCGGTAATGCGCTTCAGGGTGAATTTGAATTTTCCGGAATTAAAATGGATCTCTCACTTTCCAATGCAATTACAAAGCAACGCAATCCCGGCGATTTGAGGATGGATATTGGACCCAGGACAGGTGGACAAAATATGTGGGGAGACTCACTTAAAGACGATTTATCAGTAACCCCGAGTGAATTATTAAATGCATATTACGTTAATAGCGGAGCTACGGTAATAATGCAGAGATTGTACACGCTAAAGCGGGATGTTGATGAAACTGCACAATCGGCTGTACTTAATTTTCAGGTGCCTTTTAACGTTACTTATTACCTGGCGGGTAACCTTAAGTTTGGTGGTAAATATATTCGCAACACAAGAAAAAATGATGAGACACAATGGGGACTTAGTTTAAACAGTGACATAGCTGGCGTAACGTTTATTCCTCTCCTAAAAACTAATTGGCCTGATCTTGGGATAGGCGATGATAATGTTATCTATGCATCGTCATTTGGAGATCCGAAGTATGATATAGGCAATTTTCTTGCAGGCAAGGAAGGGGTTAGTAATAGAGTTTTCTATAATAAGATTTCAATTTCTAAAATACGTCGTTTGGAAGATTTGGCAAAGAACACCTACTTCGTAAGTTCGCTCGATGGGAAATCGTATCCTTACTATTTTTTTAATGCGCAAGCATCAACCCAATATGATTATCAGTTTACCCGGCATTTCGGTGCTTTTTATGCTATGGCTGAATTAAATTTGGGCACATTTATCACGTTGCTGCCGGGAATACGATACGAAAGATATCAATACATTTATGATGCGGATTCTACGTTCGAACGAGCTACGCAAACTGTATTGGGTGCACAAGCATATGACTATAAGACAATTCACTGGGATTCCACAAAAGTGGGGACCTGGTTCCCCCAAATTCAGCTTCGTGTTAAACCGACAGATTGGCTGGACTTTCGGTTTGCAAGTACAAAAAGTATAATTCATCCGGACTACCGTGCTGTTTCACCGTATCTCTATTTTAGTTCAGCAGCATCTCCACAATATTTACAGATCGGTAATCCTTATCTTAGCCCCGCGATAAGTCAAAATTATGATATTTATCTTTCGGTCTATGAAAATACTGTCGGTTTATTTACAGCTGGATATTTTTATAAAAAAATAGACAATTTAATTGTTCCGATTACATTTTTAACAAGAGACGCTTCAAAGATCAATTACAGGATGCCATTAGCTTATAGTGTTGATACAGAGATTCGTACCTGGATTAATTTAGAAAAATCATCGTATGTAAAAGGTATTGAATTAGATTGGCAAACCCACTTTTGGTATCTTCCCTCCTACTTAAATGGTTTGGTTTTAAACATTAATTATACTCGCATTAAATCTGAATCGTACTATCCATTTCAAAAATCAGTGAAGGTGGGCCTTTTTGGATCAAAACTGATAGATACAACCAGAACCGGTAGATTGATCGATCAACCAAATGATATCCTGAACTTAACAATGGGTTATGATATTGGTGGTTTTTCTGCCAGGTTATCATTTTTATACCAGGACAATGTGTTAAGAAGTTCAGATATAAAACAAGAGGAACTCGATGAATATACAAGTGCCTATTACAGATGGGACTTTACAGCTTTTCAAAAACTTCCCTGGTTAGAAGGACTTCAAGTGTATTTGAATGTGAACAACATTTCCGATAGACCTGACCGTCAATTCAGAAGTGTTTTGGAAAAACTGTCTAATGTGGAATATTATGGTAGAACAGCAGATCTGGGAATTCGTTATTCGTTTTAATGATGTGCAATGCTTCTTATCAAAACCTGTGCATAAAGGAGGTGATGTAGCGCAGAAATGAATATCGTTCATTGTAAACAAGCCCATCTCACAATCAACCAACAACACTCAAGGAGTATATTTATGAGAAAGCTATTTCCCATATTGTTTATATCCTTTTGCTGGCTTGGAGTAGCTATAGCCCAAACGACACTTGATCCAGGCAAGTATGTTAATATTCAAATAGCTGCTGACACTCTAGCAAACGGACAGCATAATCCGGCAAAAACAGTGTATGTGGCACAGCCCGGACAAATCTATGCCTTTGATGGAACCCTGTTTGTCAATTTTCCTTTGGTAATACAAAGTTCTGATAATACCTGGATTTATAAGCAAGCTACACCGCCTATATTTTTGCAGGCACCGGGTACTGGTACCACTTCTAGATATTTTATTAATCTTAGGGCGGGAGGAAGCATAACGGTAAGAAACATCCTGTTTAGTGCATTTATGGGTGATGGTAATTATCTCCTTGCAATGATTGAAAATGCGGCCGGTGATACGGTTATTGTTGATAATTGCGTGTTTACCGACCATGATAGTCATGCACTCAAAATTACCGGAGCTGCGAAGAAAGTTTATGTAACCAACTGTCTTTTTATGAATGGTATTAGAAATAGATTCAACCAGAGCGGGGGTATGCCCATCCGTATTGATGGAGCCGTTCCTGATATACTGTTAGAAAACAATACCTCGGTGAATATGGCCAGAGAGTTTGGTAATGGTGGTGAGAAATTTACATCCAACATAATAGAAAACCATTATACATACGTTAACATGCAGACAACCGGCCATGAACTTCATTGGTACTCAGGCTTACAGGCAAATAATATTTACTATAATTGGTGTTGGACGGGACGCAAGACTACTACGAACGGCTATGAAACCTATTTTACATGTTGGCAGACCCATCTTAATGTAAAGGCTAAGCTTGATTCTATTTCACTCTATAACGGAAGGAATCTATTCTACTTAGATCCTAAGTTCACAAATTATTGGAAGAATGATATGGCTTCCGATTCTGTATATCAATGTCTATTGTGGAACCGAGATGTCGATTCCACTATTAGAGCGGATAACAACTTCAAAATCGGCAAGAGCTTCTGGCAAATTGATCCAAAGTTTACTAAAGCTCCAAATAACGTCGATAGTATGCTGGCATGGGTTAAAGGTTTTAGGGGTAAAACTCAACCTACCAATGCACCGAATTGGCGTATTACGCCACCTATAACTTATAATCAGGGCAATCCAGTTTTAGCATGGCCACCGCCATTTAACCTGACCTATACGAATGATACGTTGCTGACAGCCGGCACAGACGGGTTACCGCTCGGCGACCTGAACTGGTTCCCTGACAAGAAAGCAATATACATGACCAATAGGGCTAAATATATTGCTGCACTAAAAGATTCAATGTTAAACGCGAAGTATCTCTATGTTCCGGGTGACAGTGCATCGGCGTTGATTGGGGCGAAAAGCACCACCGGTGTTGAATCCAATAGTTCAACTATTCCAAAGCAATACTATTTGAGCGACAACTATCCGAATCCGTTCAATCCGAGCACAATAATTGAATTCGGATTGCCTGAACAATCAAATGTTACCTTAACCATATTCAACATCTTGGGTCAAAAAGTATTCGAATTATCAACGAACTTTTTCTCTGGAAGTCATTCATACAGCTTCGATGCCTCTAAGCTGAGTAGCGGAGTGTATATCTATAGTCTTAACGCTACCGGTGTTAGCGGAAAGAACTTTGTTCAATCCAAGAGGATGATGTTGATGAAATAAGGACATTTGTCCTCCATGTGTTCTTGGAAAAGGGGTTGAGAGTGATTACTTTCAACCCCGATCCAAGAAAATGAAACCGGCTGATTGATCAGGATGACGGCATTTTGGTTTGGCTACTCCCTCTTGGATACATAAGAGGACCAAAACACAGACTGCTACAATACGTCAAATCAATAGCACATGTAGAATCCGGAAATCCACAATGATAAGATCAAACGTTTGTGCTCTCGCTCTTCTCATCATTGTTTCAAGCACTCCTGTTATCTCACAGATCTATGTTGCCCCAAACGGAAGCGATTCAAATCCTGGAACGATTGAGCAGCCACTTGAATCTATACAAAAAGCACAAGGGTTGGCGAAGCCTGGCGACACTGTGTATGTAAGGGGCGGCATCTACAAAGTTCGGCAGGACCAAATTTCAAAAGTGGTGTCGAGTCTCTTTGCCTGCGTGACCTACTTGGACAAGAGTGGAACAGCAGGTCATACGATCAAGTATTGGGCGTATCCTGGAGAAAGACCTATTCTCGATTTCTCCGCAGTAAAACCGGCAAACGCGAGAGTGGCAGGGATATATGTCGTAGGCAGCTATATTCACATTAAAGGATTGGAAATGACCGGTGTGCAGGTGACCATTACAACGCACACGGAATCCTACTGCATCTACAGCCTGGGGAGTCACAACATCTTTGAGCAGATAAGTATGTATGACAACGTGGGGACAGGCCTACGACACTATAATGGAGGCTACAATCTGTTCTTGAATTGTGATTCATATAGAAACTGGGACAATGTTTCTGAAAACAAACTTGGCAGCAATACGGACGGTTTCGGCTGCCATCCGAATTCCAGCGGTGCGGGGAATGTCTTTCGGGGGTGCCGTTCCTGGTTCAATAGTGATGATGGTTATGATATCATTCGGTCAGGTGCGGCAGTTGTTTTTGATCGCTGCTGGTCATTCTATAACGGCTATTCGACTTCTTTTCAAAAATTGGGTGACGGGAATGGATTTAAAGCAGGTGGATACGCATATGATCCTGCTAATAAGATACCAAATCCTGTCCCGAGAAATACAATTGAGTTCTGCATAGCAGTTGGAAATAAAGCAAACGGGTTCTACTCTAACCATCATTTGAATGGAAACTACTGGTATAACAACACGGCGTACAAGAACGATATTAACTTCAATATGGTTAACCGTAAAAGCCCGGAGGCAGACAGCAGCATATGGGAATTCGGTTACAATCATGTCTTAGAGAACAACCTAAGTTATAAAGCAAGGAGTTCTGACACTGCATATATAAATACTTCGAAGAATACACTTTCACATAACTCTTTTGATTCAGGCTTTAATCTTACCGATACGGACTTTGTGAGTTTTGATGAATCCCAATTGATGGCGCTGCGAAAGTCTGATGGCAGTTTGCCTGATATTGATTTTATGAAACCTGCTACCGGCAGCAAATTAATTGATGCAGGAGTAGATATTGGATTTCCTTTCGCAGGCAAGGCTCCGGATATTGGTGCCTTGGAAACCGATCACCCTACCTTTGTCGAGTCACTCAAAAATACTGCACCTGACAATATTGTTTTGCATCAGAATTATCCAAATCCTTTCAATCCAGTAACAAACATCGTTTATGAAATCCCGTTTTCTGCAAATGTTCAATTATCGATCTACAATATGTTGGGTCAGAAAGTAAATACACTTGTCAACGAGACAGAAAAGAGAGGAACATACAGAGTTCAGTTTGAGGGAAGCAGTCTCTCTAGTGGTGTCTATTTTTACCGACTAACGGTTAGTGGTACTTCAATGGTTAAGCAATTTATCCTATTACATTAGGACTTCTCTGAAAACTCAAAGCAAAAGGTTACCTTCACTTCGCTTTTAGAGAAGCCTAACAGTGGCAAGGGAACTAGATGAAAATCAGATATGTGCGACCTAATGTTCTCATAGCTTTTCTATTATTCACTTCTGAAATCCCTCGGTTCGATAGAAATCTACTTGTGAAGCAAAAATGCGTTCACCTTTTCAGTACATCATAAGTAAGAAACAGACAGCAATAGTCTGAATCTTGATTGTTTTCGGAATTACGCAGAGTCCGGTTTTCGCTCAGAACATCAGTCCGATCAAGCTGTCATGGCTTGGTGGAAATCCGCCGTCACTGTCTGCAGGAGTAAGTTGGGGTGTGCCGTTGCCAGAAGGAAGACTCATGCCAACCACCGGTTTTTCGCTAAAAGATTCTCGATGGCAAGCACTACCGGTACAATCATGGCCGCTGGCGTATTGGCCTGACGGTTCACTCAAATGGGTGGGCTTGTGTACCGTGGTCGATACGAATGACGGCACTTCAATAGAATTCAAGCAATTGGGGCTAATGGGAAAAACTTTGTTGCATCTAAAAAAATGATGTCGCTGAAATGATTTCTACCATGTTTATGCTCTCGTATGGGAAGGATTGCCCACTCCTCCTTATCATGGTGTTAAAGAAACCGGGATTGTGTATACCCGGGGTTTTTATTAAATGTTCTTAAAAGTATCAAAAGAGAAATAACAAAATGATTAGGTTCATGGTATTACTTGAACAGGGATATCTATGAAAATAAAGAAGAGCAGACTTTTATATTTGGGAATAATTTTATTTTCTTTTAATCCGGTGTCTTCAAGATTATTCGCTCAGGATAGCAGTAATGTTTTAGAATTCAGAAAACCTACTGAAAAGGTTCTTGAAAAAATAGCCGACAGAATATTATCCGAAACAACGTATCGTTTTATTGATAATGAAACCGGTAAAACCTATAAATCAACAAAAGAACTACCTATTAAACTTTCCGTTAAAGTGGAAAGTCGCTACAACGATTGGCATTACACAAACGGCGTTTTAAATTTCGGAATGAACGAATTAGGGAATTTATTAGGCGAAAATAAATACAACAAATTTGTCGATAAGAATTTTGATTTTTTCTTTAACCATGGCGACTTAGATTATTTCAGACAAATGTATGATGAACAAAAGAAAATAGATTGGTACAGCGTAAGACAAGTCAATTGGCATATGTTCTTTAGAATGATTCGACTTGATGACTGCGGAACAATTGGCGCAAGCCTTATTGAAGTATACGCAAAAGATCCTCAGAAAAAATATAAGGATTATATTGATTTAGTTGCTAATCACATTCTTAACACCGAGCCCAGACTACCTGATGGTACAATATCCAGGTATTGGCCGCATGAAAGCACAATTTGGGCAGACGATCTTTTTATGAGCGTGGCATTTTTAGCAAGAATGGGAAAATTATCCGGCGATAGAAAATATTTTGATGACGCCATTCATCAAGTTAAACAGTATTATAAATATTTGTGGGATGATGAGAAAGAGATTTTCTATCACTGCTATCATACAGATATTAAACAACATGGTGTTGCTTATTGGGCACGTGCAAACGGATGGATGTTTATGGCTGAAGCTGATTTGTTGAGTGTTCTTCCGGAAGACTATCCGGGACGGGAAGACGTACTTAAAATATTTGCTAAGCAAGCCGAAGGATTGACACGTTGGCAAAGTGAGAATGGACTTTGGCATCAGCTTTTAGATAAAAACGATTCATACCTTGAGACGTCTGCTTCCGCCATGTTTGTTTTTGGATTTGCCAGGGGTGTAAACCGCGGTTGGCTTGATCAAGATTATTCCTATGTTGCAGATAGAGGGTGGGAAGGGATCCTTTCCAATATTGATGAAAATGGAAATGTTAGAAATATTTGTGTAGGCACAGGAATAATGCCGGCGTTATCTTTTTACTATAAACGTCCCGTCGAATCCAATATTCCAATGGGTGAGGGGCCGGTTTTACGCGCCGGTGTAGCATTACTTCAGATGAAAAAGTATTATGAGATGCCTGCAAGAGCTAGTTACGATCGTATTATTAAAGAAGCAAAAGAGATAAAATAATTCTGAAAGGCATTCTCATATTTACGCTGTTGAAATATAAAAGATAGGAATTTAATCTTGCATAATATTTTAAAACGATGAAATAATATACTATGAGTTTAAAATCAAAATTGTTATTTGCCTGTTTCCTCATAACTTTCATATTTTCCTTCTCATCTTCAATTCAAGAACAAAATAATTATAAAGCCAAATGGCCATCAGTGAGTAATGTTACTCGTCCTTGGACAAGATGGTGGTGGCACGGTAGTGCTGTGAATGAAAAAGATCTTACTGCAAATCTGGAAGAGCTTAAAAAAGCCGGTTTCGGTGGTGTTGAAATAACATCTATCTACGGCACTAAAGGATATGAAAAACAAGATATCAGTTTTCTCTCACATAAGTGGATGAATGTTTTAACATATACGATAAGTGAAGGACAGAGATTAGGTTTGGGAATTGATTTGGCAAATGCTTCCGGCTGGCCGTTCGGAGGTCCTTGGGTTTCTGCTGAAGATGCATGCAAAAATGTACAATATAAAATTTATGCTTTGAAGTCCGGTGAAAAATTAGATGAAAAAGTCGAATTTAATCAAGAACCGTTGGTAAGAGCGGTTGGTCATAAAGTTGATATTTCGGAAGTAAAATTTCCGATAAGCAGCAATACTAATTTACAAGAACTTGCACTAGATCAAGTACGTTTTAAAAGGAAATTACCGCTTCAAGCACTTATTGCTTACAATGAAAACGGGGAAAAAATTGAACTTACTAATAATGTTGAAAAAGACGGAACATTACATTGGATTGCACCTGACGGAAATTGGAAACTTTATGCTGTGTTTCAAGGCTGGCACGGTAAACAAGTGGAACGTGCAGGAAAAGGTGGAGAAGGAAATGTTATCGATCATTTTTCTGAAAAAGCGGTTAAAAATTATTTGGGAATCTTTGATAAGAATTCTGAGGGAATTCAACTAAAAAGTATTCGGGCATTTTTTAATGATTCATACGAAGTAGATGATGCACAGGGGGAAGGAGATTGGACGACGCTATTTTTCGATGAATTTAAAAAGTATAGAGGTTATGATCTAAAGGATTACTTACCTGCATTATTTGGAAATGATACCGAAGAGATGAACCAAAGAGTACTTTGTGATTATAGAGAAACAATTTCAGATTTACTCTTGGACCGGTTTACAAAAGTATGGAAGGATTGGTCCCGCAAATATAATGCAGTCGTTCGTAATCAGGCCCATGGCTCACCTGCAAACATACTCGATCTGTATTCATCAAGTGATATTCCCGAAACCGAAGGAGCATCTGCATTAGGCATAAAGCTCGCAGCCTCAGCAGGACATGTTTCCGGTAAACAGTTAATATCCGCCGAAGCGGCAACATGGCTGAATGAACATTTTCTTTCAACTCTTTCGGAAGCTAAAAAAAGGTTCGATCGATATTTTGAAAATGGTGTTAATCATCTTGTATATCATGGTACACCTTATTCTCCCGTTTCCGAAGAGTGGCCCGGATGGCAGTTCTACGCTTCGGTTCATTTCGCACCTTCCAATACTTGGTGGGAAAATCTTAAAACAATCAATTCATATGTAACAAATTGCCAATCGTTTTTACAAAGTTCAAAACCGGCAAACGACATTTTGTTGTATTACCCGATATATGATGCATGGTCGCAAAAAGGAAGAAGTATGCTTCAGCATTTTGCGGCACGGGATGAAGAATTATCCAAAGGTCTTGGCGAAATGTTGTTAAATAACGGAAATACTTTCGATTACATTTCCGATAAACAAATACAGCAATTAACGGTTGATGATAAAAAAATCCTTTCCAATAATTCCGAATACAAAACGATAATCATCCCGAACTGCGATTATATTCCTTTAACAACAATTCAAAAGATAATCAGCCTGGCACAAAAAGGCGCAACGATTATTTTACAAAATGATTTTCCCAAAGATGTACCTGGATTAAATGATTTAAAGCATAGGCAAGAAGCTTTTAAGAAGATTAAAGAAGAAATAATATTCAGCTCCGAAGTTTTTTTTGAAAGTAGCATAATCGGTAAAGGAAAAATATTTAAAGGAAATGACTTAGGTAAAATATTAGATGATATTAAAGTGCTATCGGAGTCAATGGCAAAAAACGGACTTTGGTTTAACAGGATTAGCCGCGAAGAAGGTATTTGTTACTTTATTAGTAACTGGGGAGAAAAGGATATCGATCAATGGATTCAGGTTCGTTCATTCGGAAAAGAAGCAGTTTGGTTTAATCCCATGAATAAGCAAATTGGAAAAGCTGAATTAAGAAATTTAATTGAGGATTATTCTGAAGTTTATTTCAAATTAGGCATAGGTGAAACTCTAATTTTACAATGGTACCCAACAAAGCAAGATGTAGAAGACTATAAATATTATGAAAAGACAAATGACGTGATGAATTTGGATAGCGAATGGAACGTAGATTTTGTAAAGGGAGGTCCAACACTGCCAAATGCGTATACTACTAAAAAGTTAGAGTCTTGGACGGAACATTCAAATGAGCTGAAATGGTTTTCCGGTACAGCAAGTTATAAAACAACATTTAAGAAACCCAACTTTGAGGTAGAAGCTTATATGCTCGATCTTGGCAAAGTATGTGAGTCTGCAGATGTTTATCTGAATGGTAAAAAGTTAGCGACTTTAGTAGGACCGAAATTTCATTTAACAATTGATGGAGACAAACTGCAGAACATAAATAATCTTGAAATACAGGTAACAAACTTGATGGCGAATCGAATTATAGATATGGATAAAAGAGGAATTAACTATAAAAAATTCTATAACATAAATTTCGCCGCCCGCGAAAGAAAAAATTTAGATGAATATGGTGTATTTACTGCAAAGAATTGGCAGCCACTTGAATCCGGTTTGATTGGACCGGTTAAATTAATAGGTCTAAATCCTAAAAAATAAAATTGCATTACAAATTATTAACTGAAGTTACGCAAAGTGTGGTACCTGTAAGTTCCATTGGAAAATTTTAGGTATCACACAGTCAAAGAAGACAGCTCTGATTTTGTAGATAGTAGTAATGTTCTTTGTAATACGGAACAGTTCTAATTGACAGAAGGCAATAAGAACAAAAATAGATATGGTTGATTTGTGCAATGGATTCTCTGGAAGAGCAACCCTCCAATCGCAATTCGGATTTGAGAATTCTGAAGAACTCTTCGATCACTTGGCGATGCCGATAAAGACGTTTAACATCAACGGACCGCAGCGACGGATCACTAGTCGCCCAGTAGTTCTCATTATCCTTGACAACAAGGGCACGAATGCGTTCCGTCAATACGCCATGATAATTACCGTAGCGGTAAGAGAAAAGCTCTTGCGCTTGAATGCCATCCACAAGTCGATTAGACTCGATCTTGGCGATCCATTGCCAGGAGTATGAGCGAATGACTTTGAGGAGCTTCGCTGCTGGGTAGAATGAATCCATCAGCACATAGCTAGGCTTGATTTTGTAGAGTTGCTTAGCGTCTTTCAATAGTTCCATGGCTAAGTCGATCTTGGTCTTTTTCCCACTTTTATACCACAGGCGAAAGCCGATGGGAACACGGATGTTACCGTCTGTCCAGAGGAGAAAGACAACGCTAATGCCATAGAGATATTGCCGATCACTGGGTGAAAAGATCCACGATAACAACTCAAGTTCTTTACCATACGGCTTGGCAATGACTGTATCATCAATGATCAAATAGCTTCTCTTGTGAGAGGAACGGTCTCTCCTGTGTATCAAACATCCATACTTCTTCTGTAAGTATCTGTTCCATTTACCTTCAAAGTGTAAGAGTCTTTGAAGTCTGTCGTGTGAGACATAAGGATTTTCGGAATCATACAGAATGTTCCGATTGTATTGTTCAGAAATCTTAGTACAGGTTGGCTTAAAATTTCTGAAACAGATTGCATTGACATAAGCGAATAGGGCGGTTTGATACGTTAGTCGTTTCATGGCTGACAAATATACCACCTTATTTCGCTTATGGTTATATCGTTCGCGTAACTTCAGTTATTAATATCATGAACCATCAATTTTGATATACTTTGTATCTCTTCAACATACAAGGCTTTAATTATTTTTTTAATCATCATAAAGTATGAATATGAAATCTAAAAGAATCCTAAAATCAATAGCAGCATTTACATTGTTATCTATTTTTTCAGTTGTAAGTTACCCGCAATCATCAAGTAAAAGTACAATCTCTTTAAAAGGAACATGGCAATTTCAAACCGATCCTGAAGATGTCGGTATCGATCAAAAGTGGTATCAAAAAAAAATGAAGGAAACAGTTAAACTGCCTGGATCAATGCTTGAGAATAATAAAGGAGATGATCTTACTCTAAACACCAAATGGACAGGCAGTATTTATGATAGTTCTTGGTATTTCCGACCGGACATGGAAAAGTACAGGCAAAAAGGTAATCTAAAGTTTCCATTCTGGCTGACACCAAATAAACACTATGTTGGAGTTGCATGGTATCAGCGGGAAGTTGAAATCCCTGCTAATTGGAAAGGACAAAAAATTGAATTGTTCTTAGAGCGCCCTCACTGGGAAACTACAGTGTGGATAGATAATATACAAATCGGAATGCTAAACAGTCTTTCAACACCTCATCGTTATGATTTATCAAAAATATTAACACCCGGTCACCATATTATTTCTATCAGAGTGGATAATCGTATTAAAGAAATTAATGTTGGTCCGGATTCACATAGTCTTACAGATCATACTCAAGGGAACTGGAATGGGATAGTGGGCGACATTTGTCTTAAATTGACCTCGCCCGTATTATTTGATGACATCAAACTTTCTACCAACATTAAAGATAAGTGTGTTAAAGCCGATATTATTCTTGATAACACTACAGCGAAGGATGTATCTGCAAAAATAACACTTAACGCAAAATCATTTAATTCAAATACTGTTCATATAGTTGAGCCTTTTGTCAAAGAAATCACTGCAAAAAAAGGAAAATCACATATTGAAATAGTATATCCAATGGGTGAAAACGTTCAATTGTGGGATGAATTTAATCCTTCGCTTTATAAAATGACCGCAGTTATATCTGATGAATCGGGGAATGCTGATGTGAAGGAAATTCAATTCGGGATGCGATCATTTTTAATAAATGGAACTCGCTTTGAAATAAATAACCGTCAAACATATTTACGAGGAACAGTTGAGAATTGTCTTTTCCCGTTAACAGGTTATCCCCCTACAGATGTTGAGTCGTGGGAACGCGTATTTACAATTTGTAAGAATTATGGTCTGAATCACATGCGTTTTCATTCATGGTGTCCGCCTAAGGCTGCATTTGAAGCTGCGGATAAGTTAGGAGTCTATTTACAAGTTGAGGGCCCGAGTTGGGCAAATCACGGTGTAACGTTGGGTGATGGATTACCTGTTGATCAGTATATTTATGATGAAACCACTCGCATTGTTGATGCTTACGGCAACCATCCTTCATTTTGTATGATGGCTTATGGGAACGAACCAGCGGGCCGAAATCAAGTAGAGTATCTGAACAAGTTTGTTAAATATTGGAAAGCTAAGGATAACAGAAGAGTTTATACCAGCGCCTCTATTGGCAGAAGCTGGCCGCTGGTTCCAGAAAGCGAATTCATCGTTCGATCGGAACCCCGCGGACTCCCATGGGATGAGCGTCCTCAAAGTAAGTTTGATTATTTTGATCGAATAGAGAATTATAACGTTCCTTATTTGGTCCATGAAATGGGTCAGCATTGTGTTTTCCCGAACTTCAAAGAAATTAATAAATATACCGGTGTTTATAAGGCTAAGAATTTTGAATTGTTTCAAGAAGAATTAGCAAAACATCATATGGGAGATCAAGCTGAAGACTTTTTAATATCGTCGGGTAAATTACAAGTTTTGTGTTACAAATTCGAAATTGAAGCAGCCTTGCGTACGCCTAAATTGGCCGGCACACAATTACTTAGTCTGAACGATTTTTCAGGACAAGGATCAGCTATAGTTGGCGTGCTAGATGCTTTCTGGGATGAAAAAGGATATATCTCTGCTCCTGAATTCACAAGATTCTTCGGACCAACAGTACCATTAGCAAGATTACCAAAATTTGTATTTCGAAACAGTGAAACATTTCAGGCAGATCTCGAGGTATTTCATTTTGGCAGAAATCCGCTTAACAACATTGCGGCTAGATGGAAAATAACGAATTCTAATGGAACCATCATTGCACAAGGTTCTTTAAAGGAACGGGAAATTCCAATAGGTAATTGTATAACATTGGGCGCGATCAGTTTTCCACTTTCACAAATTACCAAAGCTGAAAAGATGAATTTAGAACTCACTATTGGTAATCACGTTAATGATTGGGATTTCTGGGTCTACCCGGAAAAACTACCAGCAGCGGACAATAGCACTATTTATTTTACAAATAAATTTGATGAACAGGCTAAATCTGTATTAAACCAAGGAGGAAAAGTTTTTTTGCATGCTGCAGGTAGCGTTGAAAACGGTAAAGATGTAATTCAAAATTTAAAACCTGTATTTTGGAATACCTCATGGTTTAAAATGCGGCCACCGCACACAACCGGAATTTTATGCAATCCAGAGCATCCGGCATTTGCCAACTTTCCGACAGCATATCATAGTGATTTGCAATGGTGGGATATTCTAAATAAACAGCAAGTAATGAATATTGAACTATTTCCGCCGGAATTCAGACCGATTATTCAACCAATCGATACGTGGTTTATAAACCGCCGTTTAGCCGTATTGTTTGAAGCTCAAGTTGGAAACGGCAAACTAATGGTCTGCAGCTCCGATCTTCAAAACAATATCGATGAACGACCGGCAGCTAAACAATTATTTTTTAGTTTAACAAATTATATGTCTTCAGATAAGTTTAATCCTAAACACAAAATTGATTTTTCAATTATTGAAGAACTTTTTGAAAAGAAAGAACGACCTGTATTTAATTCGTACACAAAACAAAGCCCTAATGATTTGAGACCCAAAATAAATCCTAAATAAAGAAAAGATAGTTGATGTTGAAAACATCGGATCATAAATCAACAAAAGCAAAGTTATTAATGGAGTTGAATCCCATGAATCTGATTAAACAAATTATCTTATTAATTGTATTATCTTTTATCGTTAGCAACCTAGTGGTGGGGCAAAAATTCCAAAATGAAAATATTGGCCGCGGTACTGTAGCCGTTGTTTTACCGAATGGCGGTGTTTATATAAGCTGGCGTTTACTTGCCTCCGATCCCAAAGGTGTCAAATTCAATGTCTATCGCGGTACAAAAAAGATCAATGAAGAACCGATATCAGCTTCCACAAATTTAATTGATCCTTCCGGGACAAGTATTGATCTATATTCTGTGCTGCCTGTTATAAACGGTGTTGAGCAAGGAACAGCACAAGAAGTAAAACCATGGAATCAGAATTACAAAACTATTCCTTTGCAAAGGCCAACAGGAGGGCAAACACCTGATGGTGTGAGTTATAGTTATAGTCCAAATGATGCCAGTGCCGCCGATCTCGACGGTGATGGTGAATATGAACTTGTCGTCAAGTGGGAGCCATCAAATTCCAAGGATAATTCACAAAGCGGCTATACTGGCAACGTTTTTCTAGACGGTCTGAAATTAGACGGAGCATTAATATGGCGAATTGATTTAGGACGAAACATCAGAGCGGGCGCACATTATACTCAATTTATGGTTTATGATTTGAATGGCGATGGAAAAGCGGAAATTGCCTGCAAAACGGCTGATGGAACAATTGACGGCAAAGGCACAGTGATTGGCGATGCCAATGCAGATTACAGAAATTCAAGCGGCTATATATTAACTGGGCCGGAGTATTTCACGATATTTGAAGGTCCAACCGGTAAGGCATTAGTAACAACAGATTATTTACCTGCGCGTGGTAACGTTAGCTCCTGGGGAGATTCAAACGGTAACAGGGTGGATCGTTTTCTTGCAGGTGTTGCATACCTCGATGGTGAACGTCCAAGCGTTGTAATGTGCCGAGGTTATTATAGAAGCTCAGATAACACGAAAGGGAGAACTGTACTTGCTGCATGGGATTACAGGAATGATCTGCTGACTAACCGATGGATTTTTAATGCTGTGAGATATGGTGAAAATGATGAATATACCGGGCAGGGCAATCACAATATTAGTGTTGCCGATCTTGACGGCGATGGGAAGGATGAAATCGTTTACGGCGCAATGGCGGTAGATGATGCCGGAACCGGACTTTGGAATTCTGGTTTGGGACATGGCGATGCACTGCATGTATCGGATATAGATCCGAACCGACCAGGACTTGAAATATGGGGAATCCACGAACAGGCACAGATTGGATCTGCATTACTTGACGGCAAAACCGGTAAGATTATTTGGGGAACCGGACCTGGCGATGTTGGAAGAGGGGTCTCGGCAAATCTTGACGATTCACAAGATGGAATGGAATGCTGGGGAGGTACAGATGGTCTGCGCAGTGCAGCGAATGTCAAAGTTGGATCGGCTCCGCCTTCATCAAATCATGTAATCTGGTGGGACGGTGATCTGGAAAGAGAATTGTTGGACAACACAAATATCCGAAAGTATGGTGGCTCGAATCCAATCTTGTTGTTAGCCGACGGTTGTTCTTCGAATAATGGAACGAAAGCAAATCCCGCGCTCCAAGCAGATCTGTTCGGTGATTGGCGCGAAGAAGTTATTTTGCGGACAAGCGACAATAACTCTCTTAGAGTTTATACCACTACAATAGAAACACCCTATCGTCTTGTTACTCTCATGCAGGATAGACAATACAGGGAAGCCATTGCATGGCAAAATGTCGGATACAATCAACCGCCGCATCCAAGTTTTTTTATAGGTAAAAGTATGTTGATACCGGATAGTCTCAAGCCGCCATCAAAGCCAAACAATATTCGCGGAGCTTTTTCAGGAGACACCGTTCTGATTGCATGGGATGCAAACATTGATTCGGACTTGGCGGGTTACAAGCTTTATCGTGGTAGAAGTAACAACACGTTTGCGGATTCCATTGATGTTGGCAATAAAACATACTACAAAGACACCAGTGTAAAATATGATACCACGTATTACTATGCAGTGAAAGCGTATGATTTAAACGGCAACAATTCCGAGTATTCGGAAATCATAAAAGTCACTCCCACAGTTCGCCCAACAACTCCAACAGGCATTTCATATCGGTTTGATTCTCATTCCATTTTTCTTGTTTGGGAGTCTCAGAATTTCGGAAATATTTCTCATGTTAATATCAATCGTTCTGAAACGGAAGATATGGCCTCCGCCAAAAACATGTCAATCGATAAAAGCTTGAATACGTATACTGATAAAAACCTGACTACGGGAAAAAAACATTATTATACATTAAGTGTAACAGATACAAATCAAGTTGAGTCATTTCCTTCAATAGTTTTGAACATCACTCCCGGTACGTCATTTACATTTCAATCGGAAGATGCATTGCACATCGGAACTGTATTTGTCGATAACAACAATTTAGGTTTTCATGGAACCGGTTTCACGAACTTTGATGTGAGTAATAGCGCGGTGGAGTTTACTTCTATGCCTGGATTTGGAGGCGGTGAACTTACGCTTATCTATAGGTATGCTTTAGGAAGCAGCGACAGAACAGGGTCGTTCATGGTCAATGGTCAATCCCGTAGTATGACCATGCGCGGAACAAGCCAGTGGACAAACTACGTGCTTGATAGTGTTCAAGTAAACTTGAACGCAGGATTTGATAATACAATTCGCTTCTCGTCAACAGGTTCCGATTTCGGCAACCTGGATGAAATAACAATCGCGCATAAACCAACTACCTTTATTGAATTTGTTGATGACAAGAATAATATCCCAATCCAATTTCAGTTATATCAAAATTATCCCAACCCATTTAATCCACAAACTACATTTTCATTTGCTTTGCCGCAGGAAGCATTTGTTAGCATTAATATCTATGATATCAATGGTAGACTGATTAGCAGTCAATTAAATGATAGATATAAAGCGGGTGTTCATAAAATAACATTTGACGGATCGAATTTAGCAGGCGGAGTTTATTTTGTGCGCTCCATAATGCAAATGCAAGATAAACAAAAAGTTTTTACAAAAAAGATGATCCTTATGAAATAGGTTTTGAACTTAATCTGCCAATTTTGGCTACCTAAAGCCGGTCTGTTTTAGAAAAATTCTTATGGCTTGTTTTAATTCCTATTAGTATCAATTTGTTATTGCCTTATAAAACACATGAAAAAAATATTAAGTCATATAATTTTTACAAAGAAAAGCTGGTTTTTTGATTTAGTGTGTGTATTGATCCTTTTCACTCTTGTTCCTAATTCATTTTTTGCGCAAAAGGTTGATCCTATTAAGTTATCATGGCTTGGCGGAAAATCGCCGGCGATGGCAACTGGAGTCAGTTGGGGTGTTCCGTTACCCGAAGGGAAAATTAATCCTTCGGTAAGTTTTTCATTGAAAAATAACCGCGGACAAGCACTGCCGATTCAATCATGGCCATTGGCATTCTGGCCTGATGGTTCGCTTAAATGGGTAGGTCTAAGCACGATAGTAGATGATGATGCCGGACTGACATTTGAACTTGAGCCATTAAAAAAAGGAACAGCAAATAATTCAAAAATGGAGATCGAATTAATTGAAACTAGTGAAAATGTGCTGGTGAATACCGGAGGTATACAATGTGAAATTCCAAAGAACGGCGAGCAGCTTATTCGTTACATTAAAATGGACGGAAAAAATATTTCTACCGGTGGAAAGTTAGTCTGTATTTTGCAGGATGGTCCGAGCAGTGAATTTGGTGTCCAACCTTTCAAAGAATTATTTATTGGTAAAATTGAAGAAGTAACGGTTGAACAAAATGGTCCTGTAAGAGCAGTTATAAAAATTGAAGGCAGACATTTTTCGGAATCGGGAAATAGAAGCTGTATTCCTTTCATTGTTAGATTCTATTTCTATTCTGGACAGCAATCAATTCGTTTGGTGCACACAATCATTTATGATGGCGATCAGGAAAAGGATTTTATCCGTGGTTTAGGAGTGGTGTTTGATGTTCCGATTGATGAGCAGTTGTACAACAGGCATGTTCGCTTTTCCGGAGAAAACGGTGGATTATGGGATGAACCATGTCAGCCGCTCAACGGACGGTTTCCACTTGACCGTAACGAAGATCTCTATGCCAAGCAACTTACCGGCGAGCGTATTGCCGAGCGCGAAACCTTCTCTGAAAATCAACAATTCCTTATTAAGCACTGGGCATCCTGGAACGGTTTCAAACTGGAACAGTTGAATGCTGATGGTTTCCGGATACGAAAAAGAACCAATGATGAAAGCACATGGATTGATGCCGGTTACGGCAAACATTCTTCGGGAATGGCTTTTATTGGTGATGTGTCCGGCGGATTGGCGATTTGTGTCCGTAATTTCTGGCAATCGTTTCCTTCGGCGTTGGAAATCCGAAATGTTAAAACAGATACCGCACAACTTAAAGCATGGCTTTGGTCTCCGGAAGCTGAAGCGATGGACATGCGCCATTACGACACACTTGCCTGGGGACATAATCTCGACGCCAGTTATGAAGATGTTCAACCGGGATTCAGCACTGCAACCGGGGTGGGGCGCACATCCGAAATCTTGCTGTATGCCTCGACTATAGTGCCGTCTTATGAAACTTTGAATAACGTAGTACAACAAGGGAATCAGCCGGCTTTACTTACGTCTTCTCCGGAATACATTCACAGCATTCCAGTTTTTGGAGTTTGGAGTCTTCCTGACCGAAGCACTAAAGGAAAATTCTGGATCGAAGATCAACTCGATAAAGCTTTTAAATATTATCAGCAGGAAATTGAACAACGGCATTGGTATGGTTTCTGGCATTATGGAGATATAATGCATGGGTACGATCCTCAAAGACACACATGGAGATATGACGTGGGTGGTTTCGCGTGGGATAACACGGAATTGATGCCTAACATGTGGTTGTGGTACAGCTATTTGCGATCCGGAAATGAGGAGATATTCCGTGTGGCTGAAGCGATGACACGTCATACCGGAGAAGTAGACGTCTATCACCTGGGACGCTTTAAAGGACTTGGTTCGCGTCATAATGTTATTCATTGGGGCTGTGGTGCCAAAGAGGTTCGTATCTCGCAAGCCTACCTAGGCCGTTTCTATTATTATTTGACAACGGATGAACGCACCGGGGATTTGATGCGCGCGTCTGTGGATGCTTCCAATGAGGCAATTGGTAAGATCGATCCACTACGTTTGATTTTGGGAAAAAGTGTTTACCCGACGCACGCTCGTGTTGGTCCTGATTGGCTGGCGTTGGTTGGAAATTGGATGACAGAATGGGAACGTACAGGCGATTCCAAATACCGCGACCGGATAATGATCGGTGTGAACAGTTTGTATGAAATGCCTTATGGATTTTTCTCAGGTAAAAACGCTGCTTTTGGATACGATCCAGCAACATATAAATTATATCGTTTGAATAATGATGATATTGGATCTGCACACTTGTCTGTTCTGATGGGTGGGCCGGAAGTTGCTTTCGAATTGAGTCATCTTCTTCAAGATAAAAAATGGAATACACTGTGGATGCAATTCTGTAAATTATACGCAGCTCCTAAAGAAGAAATTCAAAAAGAATTTGGCAAAGATGTTCAATTAGGGAATCCCGGTTCATGGTATGCACGGCTTCCTGCATATTACGCTAAAATGACTGGTGACAAAGCTTATGCAGCAAGAGCCTGGGATGAATTTCTTAATACCAGAGCAAGATATTATCCCGATTTCACTATGCAAAAATTCGAAGGGAGCCAGAGTTTGCAGCCGGTATATGAAGTGATAGGAATTTCCACCAACAACACCGCACAGTGGTGTCTGAATGCCATTGAATTGCTGGAGTTGGTTGGAGATCAGCTTCCTGAAGATAATCCAAGAATAAAAATTGAGAAGTAAATTTAGCAACGAAATGTTTACGATCATTTTTTGTTTTTTTGTAACTATCGAATTTCACAGCACGATATTTGCTCAAAGCACGACGAATACAGGTTCAGTTGAACAGTATATAAAAGAACAACTGATTTACCAGGATAATTTTGATCGGGGAATAAAAAACTGGGTCGTGGAAACGTCTCATTCGCCCAATTCAAAAGTTGAATCAAAAGATGGGAAGTTGATTATTGATGTGGAGCATGGTGCGACTGTTTGGTTTAACAAAAAACTGTCTGGAAACATCCTGATTGAGTATCATAGAAAAGTAATCATGAACAATGGGCACAACGACCGCTTATCAGACCTTAACCAATTTTGGATGGCAACTGATCCCCGGCAAGAAAATTTATTTACACGTAGCGGAACTTTAGCGGAATACGATTCACTGCGGCTTTATTATGCAGGCATTGGCGGCAATAGTAATACTACTACTCGTTTTCGGAAATATCGGGGCAATGGTGAGCGTAACCTGCTGACTGATTTGCAGGATGAACGACACTTGCTTCAACCAAACAAAACGTACTTGATTCAACTTGTAGTCCACAACGGAACAACAAAGGTCTTTGTGGATGGTGAGCAATATTTTTCTTTTAAAGATGATGAACCGTTAACCGAAGGTTATTTCGGTTTTCGAACCGTGGAGTCGCATCAAGAAATTGATGATTTTAAGATTTATCGTTTGAAATAAGAATGGGATTTTAAAAATAAACAGGAAACTACTCAGAATAATAATTTTGAACACAGATGACACAGATAAAAGCACTGATCCTCACAGATGGAAAATGCTTGGCATTTGCGAGATTGATCGTTGGGATTTCACTCTACGCGTACTTTCAGCTATTTATTTGATTTATCTGTGTTAATCGGTGTTTTTCGTGTGTCATCAGTGTTCGATCTTTCTTCATTGGTGAGTAATTACAAAAACAGGTTAATAGAGACACCGAAAAATATCTTTTATCATTTCGATCCCGGTTTATTGGGAGGGAAATCTTTGATGTTGACTTGCCAACCAATGGCGGGTAATATTTCTCATTGCTTTGCTTCTTCAAAAAAAACATTCCTGAATTATTCAGATGTATCCATGAGATAATCAAGAATAAATAATTAAGAGAGAAGATTAAAACATGCGTAGAACAACAAACCTAAGTAATTACAAAATTGCAGAATTCAAGCATCAAATAGCATTCCTGTTAATCCTACTTCTAAATATCCCATCCTTATCCGTGGGGCAAAATAACAAATGTATAGTTTCTGTCTTTAATGTTCTGAATTATGGAGCTGTTGGCGACGGTAAAACTCTGGATACCGACGCCATCCAGAAAGCTATAGATGCTGCTTCCCAAACGGGCAATGGGGCTCAAGTTCTAATACCCGGCGGTCGCAAATATTTAATTGGTACAATTGAATTAAAAAGTAATATAGATTTTCATCTGCAGGGTGATGCCGAATTATTAGTCAGCACCCATCAGAAAGATTACTCGGGAGAAGCAGCTGTAATTGCTAACGGCGCCAAAGAATTGACCATTTCCGGGACCGGGAGTATTAATGGTCGCGCTCCTGAAATTATGTCGCACTATGATAATGCAGATGAATGGTGGATACCTAAAGATTGGCGCCCCAAATTATTCATCTTAACCAAATGCACCGATTTGAAAGTATTGAATATCACTATTAATAAAGCACCGCTATGGAGTTTGCATATGCTGGGCTGCGAGAATGTCCTGATAGACGGAATCAAAGTTCGCAATAACCTTGATGTGCCAAATTGCGATGGTATCGTCCCTGATCATTGTCGTAATGTAGAAATACGAGATTGTGAAATCAGTTGCGGCGACGACGCCATTGTAGTGAAAGCTACTCGACAAACAGAAGAGTATGGCCCTTCGGCTAACATACACGTGCACGACTGCATATTGGAAACGCAGGATTCAGGAGTTAAGATTGGTACTGAAACAACTCAGGATATTTTTAATGTAGTTTTCGAACGTATTACAATTAAGACAAGTTGCCGCGGATTGAACATTCAGCTTCGTGATGAAGGCGATGTGTACAATATTGTATTTAGGGAAATCACATTTACGTCGCGTTATCATTCGGCACCATGGTGGGGACGTGGAGAAGCTATTTCATTTACGGCTATTCCTCGAACACCGGTATCAAGAATTGGAAACATTCACAATATTCTCGTTGAAAATGTTACTGGAACATCTGAAAACAGTGTGAGGATAAACGGTACAAAAGAAAGTCGTATTAGCAATGTGCGATTTGAAAATGTGAATGTCACTTTGAACAGATGGACTAAATATACGGGCAATCTCTTTGATAATCGTCCGACAAGTGCGTACCCAGGCATTGAAGCGAATAATAATCCCGGTATTTATGTCCGTTTCAGCGATCTTGTAGTATTGAAAAATTGCAGTGTAAACTGGGGCAATAATCTTCCTGATTATTTTACCAATGCCATCTATGCTCACGATGTTACAGATTTGAAAATAGAAGGATTCAAAGGAGAAGCGGCACATCCGGAAAGAGATAAGGCGATTTTCGTTCAGGAAAACAAAACAAATTAATCTAATACCCTATCGAGGAAATATGAAAAGTTCAAAAAATATTTTAAGCTCAATACTTTTTGTAATCTTTTTCAGTGCGGGGATTAATGCTCAGATTCAGAACAGAACTGCAAATGATGCTACAACGCCTTTGCACATGTTGCAGCCGGATTATCCAACTCCCTACGGTGCACCAGCAATTGAAAGCGTTAAAAAAGTATTGAATAAAGTTTATAACTATCTTGGTCGTGTTACGCCGGCTAAAGTAGTTGATAAAAATTCTAAGCAGGAAATAACAGATATTTCCAAACTCCATAAGGATGTTGCTTTTGCTCAAGGTGATTTTCGTTTGATTAGTTATGAATGGGGTGTTACTTACGCAAGTATGTTGTTGGCTAGCCAGGTTACCGGCGAGAAAAAGTTTGCTGAATATGCAACCGTTCGCTTAAAGTTGATTGCCAACCTGGCTGACTTTTACCGGAATCACCCGGATATGGATATAGTAGGTTCGCCCGTTCATTCTGTTTTGCATCCCGGTGCGCTTGATGATGCCGGTGCTATGTGTGCAGCCATGATTAAAGTCAGCCGAGCCGGGAATTATGCAGAGGCATTACGCCCTTTGATAGATAACTTCATCGATTATATTCATAACAAACAGTTTCGCCTGGTGGATGGAACACTAGCACGTAACCGGCCGCAATACAATACATTGTGGCTGGATGATTTATTTATGAGCGTGCCCGCTTTGGCTCAAATGGGTAAACTGACGGGCGACAACCGGTATTATGACGATGCCGTTAAGCAGGTTCTGCAATTCTCCAAACGTATGTTTAATGAAGAAAAAGGTTTGTACATGCATGGTTGGGTACAAGGTATGCAGGTTCATCCTCAATATCATTGGGCGCGTGCCAACGGTTGGGCGGTAATGGCAATGGTGGAATTGCTGGACGTGTTACCTAAAACGCATCCTGGTTATCAGGATGTGCTCAAGCAGTTGCAGGCTCACATTAAAGGATTGGCAAAGTACCAGGATGGAACAGGTTTTTGGCATCAGTTGTTGGATCGCAGCGATACTTATCTGGAAACGTCGGCTACAGCGATTTACACATATTCAATTGCCAAAGCAATCAATGACGGTTTAATTGATCCAATGGCTTTTATTCCAGTTGCTATTTTGAGCTGGAATGCTGTTGCTACCAAGGTCAATAATAATGGACAGATAGAAGGCACATGTGTTGGAACAGGAATGGCCTTTGATCCGGCTTTCTACTTTTATCGTCCTATCAATGTGTTTGCAGCTCACGGGTACGGTCCGGTAATGCTTGCTGGTTCCGAAATCATCAAGTTGTTACAGAAATATAAATTGGAGATAAACGATAGTTCACTACAACTGAAAATGGAAAAATAAAATGAAAATTAAGCAACTTATATATTTTATATTTTTTCTCTTTGTAATACAAAATTCTTGGGCACAGGAAAAACGAAGTTATAAAATTTTTCAGTTCCCCGCTGATCAAATTCCGCGAATAGATGGAAATACTGATGATTGGGATATCGTTCCAGAAAGTTATACTGTTGGTATGGATCAGTTGTGGGATGACAGCGGCAAACATGATAAGGCAGATCCAAATAATCTCGATGTTAAAGTGAAAGTCGGCTGGGTGAAAGGAATGGATCGCTTATATTTTTTATATGAGGCGTATGATGACTATTGGGATTTCGCTTTGCCCGGTCTGCATAACGATACTTTCGAACTTGTGGTGGATGCCGATCAATCTGGCGGACCATTCATAGATCGTTTTCATCCTAATAAAGACTTGAGCATCATGGATGCGTACTTTTCTTATCACGGTGTTCATGCACAAAATTATCACATTTTTACCCCGGTGGAAGGAAAGGATTGGACTTTGTTGTGGGGAAGCCAGCCATGGATAAAAGAGTTGCCGTACGCAAACTCTGTTTGTAAATACAATTTTAAACCAGGTGAATCCGGAAAATTGATTCTGGAGTTTTGGATAACACCTTTCGATTATGCCGGAAATGATCCATCGCGTGCAGTGAAATCAATTCTAACTGAAAATAAAAATATTGGTTTGTGCTGGGCAATTATTGATTACGACGATGTTAACAAAGAAAGCAACAATGGATTTTGGAACCTTTCCAAAGAGCATACTATGTATGGAAACGCTTCATACGCTTTACCATTTAAATTGATGCCGTTAGAAGAGCAGTTCAAAAAAACAATCGATGCTAAATGGACTTTTAATGTATTAGATATGAACCGACGCTCGGTAGCTTTTATTGATCAATCCGAGGGAAAGATTAATACCTGGAAGTGGGATTTTGGCGACGGAACAACTTCCGAAGAACAAAATCCGATCCATCAATATAAAGACGCCGGAAAATATGTGGTCGTGCTTTGGGTGGAGAGCCCGACAGGAAAATCACGTCGTTCCAAAGTTTGGGATGTGGCAGTGAAATAGATAATCCAAGAGTTTATTTTGGAACAATAACACCTCAGGATAACTACTTACAGTCCAATAAGTTTTAACAGATTATTACTATAGTAAATCCGAGATACAGCTTGAATTGATTTATTATGCATTTTTTATTGCAATAATATCATCTTCTTTGTTTGAATATAATCTTCTGTTTTCAGTTGATAAAAATATATTCCACTTGGGAGATTGCCCGCATAAAAAGTAACTTCATAATTGCCAGAAGCCTTTTTTTCATTTACCAGAGTTACGATTTCTCTGCCACGTAGGTCAAAAACTTTCAATGTAATAAAACTATTTTGAGGAATTGCGTAACGGATTTTTGTACTCGGATTAAAGGGATTGGGATAATTCGCAAAAAGTGTAAAAGTTTCTGGGATATCACTACTGCTATGCTCAACAACAGTTGTGGTATTATTTATTATTTGAATTAACTCAATACCTTTCCCGGTTCCCAGATTGCGGCTGTACTGTTTGTCTGTAGGATTGTTCCAGTGCTCGTGTACTCCTAGACTTTGTAAGGGGATGCCATCGTTTTCCGGATCGTAGACCGTGCCCGAAGGCGGATTGTCGGCCTGGGCTGCTTCGTGGAGATAATTGTCAGGTGTACCTGCGGGCACGACTCCAGCAGACTGTAAAAAGTCCAACAGGACAGACTCGATGGCGACTATATCCTGGCTCATGAACAAGCTAGAGGCGGGCCGGCCTTTGAAGGGTGGAGCCGACCAGTACTTAGGGCGAATGCATTCACCTATAAACAAAAGAGTCTTTCCCCCCAGGTCTTTATGGCCCATGAGATCAACCAGGGCATTGTAAGAGCCCATGGGGCGCATGGGAATATCAGCGGCAAAATTGAGAGAGGCTACCGCTTTGTGCATATAGAAAGGACACCAGCCATGGTAGTAATAGGCATTCCCCGGGGGAGGATTGGGATGCCAGACCGAGCCGAAGAAGTTCTTAGCGCAGAGTGTGACACCTGCCAGTTCATGAGGGCGCGACAGGGCTATATTGATTAGATACTTGGCCTTTGAAACAACCGTGGGTAGGCAGACTGTGCCACTGCCCGGAACAAGTTTCGGATCGCCATAATAGACAACACAGTTGGTATCGGGCACAACCTTTTCCCGAGTACCAGGATCGCTACCGGGACCTTTTTCATAACCATGTCCATCAACGCGATCTGTGGCATCACCTTCAGCCCAGCGCACGCCGGGAAAATCTGTATGATTGTATTTGTAAACCGGATCGCCGTGATAAAAGTTGCAGTCATATATGATTATATCCTCTTCAGGTACGCCGGCATTGTTTACTAACTGCCCAATCAGAGCATGAAGCATTTGCGGACAGGGCCGGCCATCCTGGCTGTCGGTCCATTGGTAGAAACGGGAGAAGATGTTGTTGACCTTAATGGCGATCTTGTCACCAGCCTTGTAGCCGACATTGTTTTGGTTGTAACGCGTTTTGTTGAAATACTTGAAGAGAGAATCCCAGGACTTAACCGGATCATCAATACCAGTGAGGTTGAGTAGCGCCTGATTCATCATCCGTTGGGCTTCTTTCGGATCGGTGCGTTTATCTTCCCACCACCAGCCACTTTTGCTGCCTTGATCACTGAGCAGACTGTCGTATACCCACACGACGCGTCCGGGATTAATCCCTTTAGCAACACCCATAGGATTGTTAGCAAAATCGGTGGGGACAAAGGTTCCAGCTGACGCAGCAACACCAGGTGTATCACTCAAGGTAAGAAAGCTAAGCAGAACCGCCGTTGCAAAACAGATCACCCCCACCACATACTGGTGTCTTTGAAACAGGCTCCGGGCTCGTTGAATAATCAAGGAAGAACCGACGAGTCCCAACAACCAGACGATAAAGCCGGCGGCTAGCGGTTGAGCAACCTTTTGGCAGGGATATGTCGCACGGCTGGGTTTGGGTACAACCCGGATGAGAATCCAAATAACAGAGGCCAGACCAAGCACAATCCAAAGCCATAAAGCTTTTCTTGCTCCTAATTTAAGTCCGGTTATTTTACCAGTTCGGGGGCACACAGTGAACTGTTTCATTACCAGTTGTCTGATTTTGGAAAACATGGTTTACTCCACTTGTTTAGACAATAATATTTTCTGTTAGATTTCAAGGTAACGTCTCTGGTATAACACGGTTCCTGATATGTGGCATTTTCCATGAGAGTTCCTGCAGAGCTTGTTTTCCTCCAGTATCATAAACTCTCTGAACCGGTAGAAGCTATCTCGGGAATATTCAAAGATTTTACTCGCTGTGATACATTTGAAGCGCTTTGGCAAGATTTAATAGTCCCATTTTGTTCTTGATGATCTTTTGATTCTGTGTCATCTGACTCCTCCTATTGTACCTAAGATAAGGATGTGTCAGATGATATTCTAACTAATTCACATCCTTATAATCTCCATCTTCTCTGACTGACTATTTCTCATTGTTCCTCAGAGTCGGATTCGAAACCATTCAAACTTTTTTAAGTACCCGATTCTTCAGTGGCAATTCTGCTTTCCCCGTTTCTCCTCGCAATCCTTTCTATACTATTCTGATCTTTTCTTCACTCCTATATTTCTTTCTGGTCTTCTGACGTATTTCCCGAATGATACTTTCAGAACTCGTCTGCTCTGGCATGGCTTTTCTCCTTCTCTAAAAGATGTTATTAATATACTCATTTCATCTCTTGTATGCTTTTATACTAAATTGAAATTTCTTCCTCCTGAACTTTCTCTTGATGATGAACCGAAAGAACTCTTCACCCATAAGGCATAAGTTGCTTTTGCACTTCGGCACATCAACATCTGTACGGTTCCTGACATCGATGAGACTGATGACAAACAGCTCTTCATCATGATGAATTGCAAGCGAGGCGAATCCTTAAAATTGCGGATTGCGAAAGGAGAACAGCGAATTGAAGAAGCAATCGATGCCGCCATCCAGATCAGTCAGAGAGTACAGAAGGCGCACGAGAAAGGTGTCGTGCATCGTAATATTAAGCCAGCGAATATTCTGATCACAACCGATGGTGTTGTGAAAATAGTGCCATTTGTCGCCGATTAAAGTAGAAATTCTATGTTACAATTTGGTAACGGCGAGAGAAAAATCTTAGGAATTGCCTTATAAATCGAGGTTGGTCACCCTTTCCTGAAGCTAGCGCGCCTGCCTGCCGGCAGGTCTGCCAATTCCGCCATCCGGGCAGAAGAAAAAAATTAGCCGCCCAAACGCCAAGCATACGAAAACATATCAACTTGGTAACAACAAGTATTCGTTAGTATATGCTTGTATCAGATGCTGCCATAAAAATGTAAGGCGAAAATTGAAGAGAAGCAATTCCATTTGTTAGAAGTAAGCCAGTATCGTGACCTCTCTCTGCGATGAAATAGTACAGAAGCAACGAAACTCTCACCTCGCCTCTTTTCGCGCTGTAGCGTCAGCAGTGAATTTCGCTGTCACAATCTCGTGCCAGCGTCCTGATGTATCGCAAACCCACTGATTTGAATACAGCCCTTTCCTCGTGAGATGCCCGCTCTCCGTCCAGAAGTTTTCCAAATTTGATGGATGAATCCTCATTCGAAATTCCCCTGATGATATTTTGGAAATCGCGAGTCCGTGTCTGACCTCCTGCATAAATAGAATTGAGATCCTCGTTCGGTTGATTGGTGTTGGTATTCCGATCTCGCGGCTCAATCGAACAATGGTCCCGGCAAGTGCTTCAATTTCTAATGGTTTTCGTTTGTCTCAACTTTTCAGCGACAGATTTTAGCACCGTGGAATATTCGACGTATAATTCTTTCAATCGAAGGAGCGTTGCCTGAAGTTCTGCTGATCCCAGCATTGGAATTTGGGTTTCAACGTTATTCCATTGTGCAGCGAAGTCCTTCAAGCCAAAGTTGAGCGAACTTCCTTTGAGCGTGTGGGCAGCATAATGCAATTGATGGGCATTTTGGGACTCATTCGCCCGCAGGGCTGTCTCAATAAGTCGTTCAGCCGATTGCATGTAATCGCCGATCAGCTCTGCTGCAAAATGAGGTTCATTTTCAAGATCCATTTCTTTAAACCGTTCCAGGAGTGAACGTTCTATGGGGCTCACACCATGGGAGGGTGATGTCAGACTTGATTCCGGCTGAGGCATCCGCGGTACCCATCGTTCAATGGCAGTTTCAATATCCTCGACGTGCATAGGTTTGCTGATATAATCATCCATCCCGGCTTCGAGGCATTTTTCCCGATCGCCGGAAAGTGCATCGGCAGTGAGCGCAACGATTTTCGGCCGCTGCCCGGTTTTCCATGTCTGAACGATTCTGCGCGTTGCCTCAAGTCCATCCATTTCGGGCATGTGCACATCCATAAAAATGATATCGTAAGACTTGCGATGCAAGGCATCCAATACTTCTTTCCCTGTTGAAACGACATCGGCACTATAACCGAGCTGACGGAGAATTCTCGTGAGGAGTTTCTGATTAACAAGATTATCCTCGGCAATGAGAATGTTCAGTTCTCGAACAATCGGGGGAAGGAGTTCAGATCTTTCCAGAGGCGACCGTTTTAAATCATGCTTCTTATGCGTTAATGTTTCCACAATAATATTGAAGAGCTGCGATTGTTTGAGCGGCTTTGAAATCTGTGCAACGAAGAGATCCTTATCGACATCTCGAGCACGAGAACCGGGTCCCATGGATGTAAATAAAACAATGGGCAGTGATTCGGGGGCGCGAAGATTCCGGATTGCTCTGGCGAGCTGTATCCCATCCATCGCGGGCATCTGCATATCGAGAATGGCAAGGTCGAAAGGGTCACCTTTCTCGATCCACTCGAGTGTTTCGGCCGGGGAGTCTGTCGTCCGAGGTATAAGCTTCCAGATCTGGCAAAGTTCTTTGAGGAGGTGGAGGTTTGATTTATTATCGTCGACAATAAGAATCCTCTTTCCGGCAATTTCCGGTTCACGGCTGCGAAGATATACCTTCGGGACACTCAACGCCGAGGATGAGATTGACACCCGCATCGTAAACTGGAAGATCGAGCCCTTGCCCTCCTGACTCTCCGCCCAGATTTTGCCTTTCATAAGATCGACCAGACTTGAACAAATCGCTAATCCCAATCCTGTCCCGCCATACTTCCGTGTTGTAGAGGAATCGGCTTGTGTGAATGGTTTGAAAAGGCGTTCAAGCTTTTCAGCAGAGATTCCGATGCCGGTATCTTTCACGGCAACGAGCAGTTCCAGGGAGTTATCAATTCTCCACTTCAGATTGATTGAAACATAGACTTCGCCCTTCTCTGTAAATTTTAATGCATTGCCAACAAGATTATACAACACCTGACGTATTCGATGGTTGTCGCCGACCATGGCAATCGGGATTTGAGGATCAACCCAGTAGAGAAGATCAATATTCTTTTTAAGAGCACGGGGAGCGAGCAAATCAAACACCTCTTCGATACAGGCGCGTAGTTCGAAAGGCGATTCTTCCAACTCAATATTCCCTGATTCAATTTTCGAAAAGTCCAGGATATCATTAATCACCGCCAACAACGTCTCGCCGCTCGTCCGGATTGTGTCAACATAATCCGTTTGGTCTGGAGTGAGTGCGGTTTGTGCAAGCAGGTCGGCCATGCCAATGACACCATTCATCGGAGTTCGGATTTCATGACTCATGACGGCAAGGAATTCCGATTTTGCTTTGGTAGCCGCTTCTGCAGCGTCTTTTGCCGCCTGCAGTTCTCGTTCAGCTTCCTTCCGTTCGGTGATATCGCGGAAGATGCTGAGCACCATTGGAGGTTTCCCGGGCAGATCGAGCACGGAATTTGTGAGCTCGAAATACTTCTTTTTCCCATTCCATAAAATAATTTCGCGTTCAAAATGAGCCGTCAATGATTTCGTCTCAAGGCGCTCAAGGTACTTGGACATCATATTGGGCTGATCAGATGGGCGGTATGCAGTGGTAAAGGGATATCCCTCCATCTCGTTCCTGGATTTTTCCATTAACTGGCAATAGGAATCGTTGACGAGCACGACAGTTCCCTGATCGTCCGTGAGGCGCATGCCATCCAGTGCACTTTGCCAGACGAGGCGAAATTGAATCTCCGACCGGCTCAGGGCTTCCTCGATCTGTTTCCTTCGTGTGATATCGGTGGAGATGCCGCAGATGGCGTAAATGTTGCGGTGAATATCGCGAAGAGGAAAGCGAACAGCGACATAGGTCCGGGGCCCATCGTCTCCTTCAATCGTCTCTTCCGTCGTAAGAGGCAGCCCACTGGAGATAACAGTACGATCATAGGAGAGAAGTTTGTCGGCTAACTCTTTTGGAAATAAATCGTGCACACTCTTCCCGATCACGTCTTCGGGCTTTCGATGAAACCTTTTTTCAAATTGCTGGTTAACCAGGAGGTAACGGCTATGGGTATCGCGTAAAAAGACAAGCGCTGTTGTATTATCGAGAATGGATTGGAGACGCTGCTCGCTGACCTGTAACGCTTCCAGCGCCTGTTTTCGTTCTGTGATGTCACGAAACGCACTTAAAAACATCTTCCGCTCATTTAACTGAAGCAGAGTCGTCGTTACCAGTAATGTTTTGTGAATTCCGGATTTAGTGTGAATGGTTGTCTCAACATCCGGGAGGAATCCTTTCTCAAGCAATACCTTCAAACCATCCAGTGCCCGTTGCCGTTCATCGGGATCGGGGTAGAGAACCTTTGAGAAATCTCCGAACTGCTTCACTTCTTTAAAAGTATACCCGGTGATCTTCTCCATGGCCGAGTTAAAGACCGAGAAGTTTCCCTGTTCATCACTGAGCGTGATTCCCTCATTGACCGTCTCGATGATTGTTTGAAGCCGTTTCTCGCTTTCGCGAATATCGGACTCAATTATCTTTCGTTCACTGACATCACGGCCAACGGCATAAATGATCTGTTCCTTCACGTAGGGCGTTGCGTTCCACTTGATCGATCGGTGCGATCCATCCTTGCAGAGAAATCGTGTCTCGAATGAAAATACTTCATCACCCCTGGCTGCTCGCTCAAATTGCTGCCGTGTCGCATCGCGGTCATCGGGGTGGACAAAATTCAGAAAAGGTTCACCGAGAAGGTCGGTCCGGGAAAATCCAAGAACACGCGGCCAGGCAGGATTCAACAGTTTGAAATAGCCATCGAACCCGGTGATGCAGAGGAGATCGATCGAAATTGTAAAGAACCGGTCAAGCTCCTCCACGGCTTTTTTCTGTTTGGTGATGTCGCGGGCGACTGCCTGGAATCCCTGGGGAATGTGGTCTTCGATAATTAACTGAACATTTTGACCGAGCCAGAGAATCTCGCCGCCTGCTGTCCGGATTGGAAATTCATTATAGGTATTGCTAATCCGGTTAAGGCCCTGGTTCCTGTAAAACCGTTCAACTTGAATGCGGTATTCAGGGAGGATAAAATCGAGGTAACGCTTTCCGGTCACTTCTTTTTGAGAATATCCAACGATCTTCAATGTATTAGGATTCGCATAGGTAAAATGGCCTGTCAGATCCGTGCGGTAAATGATGTCTGTTGCAGTCTCGACAAGCTGCCGGTAGCGGTGCTTACTCTCCTGAAGAGCTTTCTGTGTTGCCTTGAGAACTTTCGGATCCTCTCGCTGTTCAACCGGAGCCTTTTTCGGTTTTGATCGACCAGAAGGATTCGTTGGTTTTGCCTTGCCCATGTACCGCCTTTTCATCGTACAAACACATTCGTTGGATTACGGATTTACTTCATCATAGGGATTTTAACATCCCATTTCTTTGCATTCTCTCTCGCACGCTTATAACCCGCATCGGTATGGCGAAGAATACCCATCCCGGGGTCATAAGTCAGCACACGCTCGAGACGCGCTTCTGCCTCCTTCGTTCCATCACAGACAATCACCATTCCGGCATGAATCGAATTGCCGATGCCGACGCCGCCGCCATGATGCACACTCACCCAGCTTGCTCCGCCGATGGCGTTCAGGAGCGCATTAAGAATCGGCCAATCAGCAATAGCATCGCTGCCGTCGAGCATTTTCTCTGTCTCCCGGTTTGGGGATGCGACGCTGCCGCAATCCAGGTGATCGCGTCCAATGACGATGGGAGCGCTCACCTCACCAGATGCCACGAGATCATTGAAGATCTTTCCCATTGTTGCGCGTTCACCGTACCCGAGCCAGCAAATACGTGCAGGGAGGCCTTGAAATGCCACCTGTTTCTGCGCCTTGTCAATCCAGTTGCAGAGTTGTGTGTTCTCTGGAAATGTTTCGATGATGGCGCGGTCCGTCCGGTAAATATCTTCCGGGTTTCCAGAAAGAGCCACCCATCGAAATGGGCCTTTGCCGTCGCAGAACAGCGGCCGGATATATTCTGGTACGAATCCCGGGATATCGAACGCTTTCTTCACGCCATAGGCAAGTGCCTCGCCGCGGATATTGTTGCCGTAATCAAAAACCACCGAACCGCGCTTTTGAAGCTTGAGCAATCCCCGTACATGCTCCCCAATGGAAGCCCTCGAGAGCTCGATGTATTTTTTGGGATTCTGTTTCCGGAGATCGAGTGCCCTGTGGAAGGTCATACCGGCAGGTACGTACCCGTTGAGTGTATCGTGTGCTGATGTTTGGTCGGTGACGATATCGGGGAGGAATTTTCCGGAAGCAATTTTTGGAATGATCTCGGCGGCGTTTCCGAGAAGCCCTATGGAGATTGGAAGTTTCTTCTCTTTTGCCGCACGGATCTGGGCGAGGGCATCGCCAAGATCGTCCGTGGTTGTATCGAGGTAGCTTGTCTTCAGGCGTTTTTGGATACGCTCCGGATCAACTTCGACGACAAGACATGCTGCACCGTTCATCGTCGCCGCGAGAGGCTGGGCTCCACCCATGCCGCCCAATCCTGCTGTGAGCAGAAATTTTCCCGCGAGACTTCCGTGGAAATGTTTTACTGCAGCAGCGGCGAGTGTTTCATACGTTCCCTGAAGAATACCCTGCGAGCCGATATAGATCCAACTGCCTGCGGTCATCTGCCCATACATTGTGAGTCCGAGCCCTTCGAGCCGGCGGAATTCGTCCCATGTTGCCCAATGCGGTACGAGCATCGAGTTGCTTATAACAACACGCGGAGCATTCAGGTGTGTTTTAAAAATCCCAACAGGTTTGCCCGATTGAACAAGGAGCGTCTCGTCGTTTTCAAGTTTTTTCAAACTTGTGACAATGGCATCGTAACATTCCCAGTTGCGGGCTGCTTTGCCGGTTCCGCCGTACACGATCAACTCGTGCGGTTTCTCGGCAACCTCCGGATCCAAATTATTCATGAGCATGCGGAGAGCGGCCTCCTGGAGCCAACCCTTGCATGAAAGTTTTGTTCCCTCTGGTGCATGGATGATGCGTGTGCTTCGAAGCGTCGGTGATAGTTTCATAGAGTCTTGCGCTCGCTGTGTGGTGTTCTCGTTTTAAACCTTACTTGGCCTTGTAGGCGATGGCTGAGATTTCTATCTTCGCATTGCGAACGAGATTGGAAATTTCAACCGTGGCGCGGGTCGGCCGTTTCCCTTGTTCGAAAAATGTTGCATACACGGAATTCATCTTTGCAAAGTCACTGATGTCTTTCAGATAGACGGTGCATTGAATCACATCCGATGTTGAATAGCCGCTCTTCTTCACGAGTGCTAGTAGGTTTTCAAGTGTCTGGCGAGTCTGACTCTCGATGTCTTCCGGCAGTTCCTGTGTTCCCGGTTTAAATCCGAGCTGGCCCGATACAAAGAGGAATCCTCCGGCTGTAATGGCGGGGGTATAGGGTGCGATGGCCGATCCCTCGTTCAGGTAGACGACCTCCGAATGTTTTGAGATCTCCTCCTGAACCGCTTCGTGCATCATATTTTTGCATAAGCCGCATCCGTTAAGGAACAACGAGAGAGTAAGTAGTAGTATAGTCGTTTTCATCGGTAACTCCTTTATGCAGTTCTCTTGTTTTATAATTTGTATCCGATCTTGCGTAAAAAGTCTTTTCGCACCTTGATATCGTCCTCTGTTTCGATTCCTTTTGTCTTGATACCATCGATGACTCCAAGAATTCCCCGGCCCTGATCTGTCTCGGCAATGATAACGTCAACAGGATTTGCAGTGGCACAATAGATCGAGCAGACCTCCGGAACCTGCTTGATTGCATTGAGGACATTGACCGGAAATCCGTTTTCCAGGAAGAGAATGAAACAGTGCCCGCAAGAGAGTGCCATAGCGTTTTTTTTTGCAAGTTCGATGAGGTCCTGGTCATTCCCAGCCCACCGAACAAGTGCGGGGCCGGAGGATTCACAAAATCCCAAGCCGAATTTGATCGTGGAGTTGGTTTGAACGATTGCTTCATACAGATCTTCCACGGTCTTGATAAAGTGTGATTGTCCGAGAATGAAGTTGGTCGTCTCTGGTTTTTCTATCGCTACCACCTTGAGTTCCATGACCTGTCTCCTCTGAATAGTGGTGAACCACCAATGGATTGATATGCCTGGTGTTTATAGTACATCACACTAAGCTGCTACCTTTGTTAAGGCAGGCTGCATGTACCTAATCTTACGAGGTTTCTTGGAAGGAATCAACAGCGCGTTAAATCCTTCAACAAAGGGAAAGAATCAATGGCATGTCCATCTGGATGGAAGTGGTCATTGAACGATCCATCGAAGAAGATGATCGGGTTACTGTCGTTGAGAAAGCCCCATCTGTTCAACGGTGACAAGCCACCGGAGAACTCCCTTTCCTTTCCCTATGGGTCGGGGGATTTCGACGCAGGCAAAGCTGCATTTCTTCATCTCAAGATTGGCGTGTATCTGTTCATCGATGAGGAGTGCGATTGTTGAGCTGAGATGAGGTTCGTGGCCGGTAACCAGAATGTGTTCCTCTGAACGTTCATTCAATAGGACAAACAACTGTTGCTGATCGCTGCAGGGAACCAGATATTCGGAAGTTAAAATATCGGCCAGATTGAGGACTTTCCGTACTACGTTTGCCGTTTGCTGAGCCCGCAGCAGGGGGCTGGCTATAATCAGTTGTATCGGGTATCGAGCAAGTTGAATGAACTGTCCAGCGGTGTTGGCCTGCAAGGTGCCCAGTGCACTCAAAGGGCGTTCGCTGTCATGAAGTTTGGAGTCGGAAATTGGATCGCCGTGGCGTAAGAGGTAAAGGTGCATAGTTATTACCGTTAGGCTTGAATATCTGTCAGCCCCGGAAAGGAACCTTAGTCTTTTGTAAGGTTAAATTGCTGGATCTTGGTATATAATGTTTTCAGGCTGATGCCCAAAATCGATGCTGCTGTGTTTTTATTCCACTTGACCGTCTTCAAGACTCCGCTGATATGAGCTTTTTCAATTTCGATCATAGCGACGGGGCTTCCAATCCGCGGTCCAAGGGTTGCGTTGCCGTCGAATGCTTCGATCAACCTGCGAGTTCCGAGCGGCAGTGCGAGATCTTCGACCTGGATGACTTGCTCTGAGGATAAAATGGCAGCTCGTTCGATAACGTTCTCGAGCTCTCTGACATTGCCTGGCCAGTTGTATTTCATGAGGAGATCCAGAGCTTTATCATCCAGCGTTTTTGGTTTTTTCCCTGGAAAGCGTAATTTAAGAAAATGTTCAATCAAGGCGGGAATGTCATCTTTCCGTTCGTGCAGAGGCGGCAGGTTGAGCGTAATGACATTTAAGCGATAGAGGAGGTCTTCCCGAAACCGGCCTGTGGCCACTTCCTGGCGGAGCTCTTTATTCGTTGCCGAAATGAGGCGGACGTCGGCTTTCATGCTCTTGTTGCTGCCAACCCTGCGGAATTCACCGGTCTGGAGAAATCGCAGGAGTTTCGGTTGGATCATCGGACTAATTTCAGCAACCTCATCGAGAAAGAGCGTACCACTATTCGCAATCTCAACAAGGCCCTGCTTCATGGCAATGGCATCAGTGAAAGCCCCTTTTTCATGTCCGAACAATTCACTTTCAATCAGTGATTCGGGAATCGATACACAACTCAACGCCACGAAGGGATTCTCTTTTCGCGGGCTATTCGTATGAAGGAAATGAGCAATCACTTCCTTGCCGGTGCCGCTTGCTCCCTGGATGAGCACGGTGGAATCTGTCGGGGCAACGCGGGAGGCCAGCGCGAGCATATCGATAAAAACTTTGCTCTGTCCGATAATATGAGAGAGCGTTGCGTGCCGGGCGATCTCGGATTTCAACGCTTTATTCTGGATCAATAACCGCTTGCGTTCCAACGCGCGGTCTATGATCGTCAGCAGTTCATTGGAGGAGCATGGTTTAGTCAGGTAGCTGTAGGCGCCGAGCTGCATGCATTCAACGGCCATCTTCACATCGCTGACTCCGGTTAACATCACTACCTGAATGTCGAAGTAGTGTTCCTTGATGAATTTTAACACTTCAAGGCCGTCGACCCGCGGCATTTTCACATCGAGCAGAACCAGATCAAAGGGGAGAGTCTGAAGAATGTTGATGGCCTGAACACCGTCGGTGGCGGTATTGACAAAATATCCCTCTTGTTCCAGCAGCGGCTTTACGATGTCAAGAAAGAGCTGCTCATCATCAACAGCAAGAACAGAGATTGCATGCTTGATCATAATGTTCTCTCGGGGACGTATTAACGAGCCGGAAGGGCAAAGAAGAACGTCACTCCTTTGTTCGGATCCGATTCTACCCAAATCTTACCATTGTGTGCTTCGATGATTCGCTGGCAGATGATTAATCCCAGCCCCGATGTTACTTTCTTTTCCGAGCCGCTGACGACGTTGCGGTAGCGATCGAAAATGAGAGGGATCTCCTCCTTTGAGATTCCAGGTCCGCTGTTGAATACCGAGCTCATCACAAATTCCGTCGGTTGCTGCCCTTCCTCCATGACCATTGCGATTTTCCGCACCTGGACGACGATAGCACCCTGCGTCGGTGTAAACTTCACAGCATTACTGAGAAGGTTCTGCATCACCTGTTCGATCTTCTGTGCATCGAACTCAATTGCAGGCAATTCGGGTTCGCCAAAAAAGTCGACTGATATTTTATTGGATTGAATGGGAACGCGGAACTCACCCAGGGTTCGTTCCACCACCATCGAGACGTTTGCAATCCCTTTATTCAAACGGACGCGCCCTCCCTCCAGTTTGGTCAAATCCATCATACTGCTCAGGAGCTGAACGACCTTATCGATCGAGTTGGTCATGTACCCCAATAATTCTTTCTGATGGTCTCCAAGCGGTCCGGCCATCCCTTTCATCAGGTAACCGATACTTTGCTTTAATCCGGCAATGGGATTGTGAAGATCGTAGAGTAACCGGGAAGTGTGTTCAGCCTGGAGTTGACGGATTCTGTCCTCGGCATCCCGTTTTTTGATCAGCGACCGAAGCTGGGGCACAAGGAGTTCCATATCGATGGGCTTGGTGAGGTACTCCTTTGCGCCAAGTTTCATGGCTTCAACGGCCATGCTCACGTCGCTCATTCCGGTCATCATCACCACTTCGGTGGTGGAAGAATTTTTCTTGATATAGCGCAAGACCTCAAGCCCATTCGCCCCGGGCATTTTGATGTCGAGGAGGGCAATATCGAAATCGTTTTGTTGAACGGTTTTTATCGCATCGAGTCCGTTGGAGACATCTTGAACATCGAATCCTTCATCACTGAGCCAGGCTGCGATGGTAGTGCGCAAGCCATCCTCGTCATCGGCGAGAAGAATCTTAATCTTATCAGAGTCCATGGTTGTGTGCGTGTGATTATTGAATGTGTTGATCGTCCACCGGTGTGGAAGGTGCCCCAGGTTTTCGTGTGGATGATTGTGGACCTGGTGAGCTAACACTCCATCGTAGAATGGCCTTCCTTTGGGTGTGTACCCCTTCAATGTGAAGGAATAATAAAGAGTTTCAGCCCGAAAGTCAATGAGTATCCCGTCTTGTGCAACAAGGTTGAATTTGACGGTCTGCTACACTACATTGGCACCAGACACTTCGCGAATGAAGAACGCTTGAGACACCATGAAACCATGCTTAATCGATGGCGAATCGCTTACCCTTCAGGATCTCTATCCCCTGGCTTGCCGCCCCGGAAGGGTGAAGTTGACTTCCTCTGCCCGGAAAAAAATTTTAAGTGCGCGCCGGCTGGTAGAAGACTGGATTGAGACCGGTGAAACGATTTATGGAGTAACGACCGGATTCGGCGAGTTCGCCAACGTCCGCATCAGCGCTACTGAGATTGAGGCCTTGCAGGAGAATTTAATCCTGAGCCATGCTGCAGGGGCCGGTGAGCCATTACAGAAAGAGATTGTCAAGGCAATGATGATCCTCCGCATCAATGCACTGGCAAAAGGATTCTCGGGTATCCGTTTGGAAACAATCACCCTTCTCGTCGAGATGGTGAATCGGGAAATCATTCCGTTGATTCCTTCTCAAGGTTCAGTGGGCGCGAGCGGCGATCTCGTTCAGCTTTCCCATCTGGTTCTTGCGATGATGGGCAAAGGAAGAATCTGGTCGAACGGCAAAAGTATTCCATCGGCGGTTGCTCTCAAACGTCATGGGCTCAAGCCGGTGCGTTTGAAAGCGAAGGAGGGGCTCGCCCTCATCAACGGTACGCAGATGATGACGGCTCATGCTGCCCTGGCAGTGGTTCAGGCTCTTCACCTGTGCCGTATTGCTGACATCGCAGCATCGATCGTCTCTGAGAACAAAGTGCTGTGTCATCCCGGTAGTGTCGATTCAATTCCTACTTCCGCAAATCAGGAAGACCACAATAGCATGGGTTCGGTCAGTGCCCGAAAAGCATGGACTGTTCTGACTAATGCTCAAACAGTCATTGGTATAGAATTGTACTGTGCCTGCCAGGGTTTGGATTATGCCCTTGCGATGGAGAAAGGGAAGAACTACCATACGGGAAAAGGAGTTCAAGCGGCGTATGACCATGTTCGGAGCGTGATACCTCATCTCGATGCTGATCGTGTGGTGTATCATGATATCCAATCCGCCCTCGCGGTAATCAAGGATCAAAACATTTTGCATGCAGTTGAACGGAACGTTGGTACGCTTGAATGAGTTACTGACGTTACGCAGGAAGAAGAATCGTATGATAGGAGCGATTAATCTTGTTTTTGACCTCCCCTTTTTCCCCTTCTTGGCAAGCCTGCCTGCCACAGGCAGGGAGTAGATATGGGGAGGTTTGGGGTTTGCTAATAAGAACCCAGATTGATTGATGATTTTTCTTTTTTTGCGTAAGGTAAGTAAGTTACATGAGAACATGAAAAATATTCCGATCTGGTTTCGGTATCAATGAAATGACAGGCAGAGGGGCCTGGATATCGCCGCCGTCAAAGGCGGTTGGCTGCTCCACTAAACTAAAGGAATCCATGAAACTGAAAAAAGAATTTTTTCGGACAGTACCAAAAGTGCTGCTCCACGATCACCTCGACGGAGGTGTCCGTCCGCAAACCGTTATCGATCTTGCCCGAGAACATCATTACAAAAAGCTGCCGACACAAGATGCCGACGAATTAGCCAAGTGGTTTCATCGGGGGGCCGTTCGCGGCAGCCTGCCGCTGTTCCTGGAAGGATTCGAACACACATGCGGCGTGATGCAAACCGAGAATGCCCTCGAGCGCGTCGCCTATGAGATGATGGAGGATATGAAGAACGATGGCGTGGTATATGTCGAGACACGCTTTGCTCCAGTATTCCATCTTCAGAGGGGATTGCACTCGGAGACGGCGGTACGTGCCGTACTGAAAGGATTGGAGCGTGGAAAGAAAGATTTTGGTGTTGAATTTGGATTGATCGTTTGTGCCATGCGGAATATGAAGCCGTCGCTCTCGCAGGAGATTGCCGAGCTGGCTGTGGATTTCCGGGATCATGGAGTTGTGGGATTCGATCTGGCGGGTGAAGAAGGAGGCTACCCGCCCAAGAAGCATGTGGATGCCTTTCATTATATTCAACGTGAAAACTTTAACATCACCGTTCACGCCGGTGAAGCGTTCGGCAAGGAGTCAATCTGGCAGGCTATTCAATGGTGCGGTGCCCACCGGATCGGTCACGCCACCAGGTTGATTGAAGATATGAAAGTACGCGACGGCGAAGTGCTCAGCATGGGAACGCTTGCCCAGTATGTGCTGGATAAACGGATTCCGCTGGAAATTTGCCTCACGAGCAATGTTCACACGGGTGCGGTGAAAAGTATCGAGGAACATCCTTTCGGCGTTTACTTCCGTTATAAGTTCCGCTTGATCCTTAACACGGATGACCGGTTGATGAGCCAGATCACCTTAACAGATGAGTATCATACCGCCGTTCAGGCGTTCCATCTCACGCTCGACGATCTTGAGAAACTGACGATCAATGGCATGAAAAGTGCCTTTCTGCCATACAAGAAACGCATCAGTCTGATCTACAATGTCATCAAGCCGGGATTCGTCAAGGCGCGGACAGCAATGGAGAAGGAAAAACACAAGAAGAATCATTAATTGTTATCCTCATAACTCGCCACCGGAAGGAGGAAGCGCTATGAATCACCAACATATTCATTGGCTAGGGCATTCAACATTTCGTATTGAGGATGGTGCAACGCAGATTTATATCGATCCTTATAAAGTTCCTGCAGCCATGCCGGCCGCCGATTTTATATTTATCACGCATGCCCATTATGATCATTTTTCCATGGTGGACATCGCAAAAATCAGAAAAGATTCAACGGTCTTCGTAGCGCCCAAGGATGTCGCTTACCAGATTAAAGCAAATGCAGTTATCGGCGTCGTGCCCGGTGAGATGCACAGTATTGCCGAACTTAAGGTGAAGACGGTGCCGGCGTATAATATCGGAAAGCAGTTCCATCCGAAACAGAGTCACTGGGTTGGCTACATCATTGCCTTATCGACTGAGCAAAAAATTTATCACGCGGGTGATACTGATGCAATTCCAGAGATGAAAACAATAGTAACCGATTTCGCTCTTCTCCCGATTGGAGGAAAGTACACAATGATGGCACGGGAGGCTGCTGAGATCGCGAATCATTTCAAACCGGCGGCGCTGATTCCAATGCATTGGGGTGACGTCATCGGTACTCAACAAGATGCAGAGGAGGTCAAGAAGTTATTTCACGGGACCACCATTATTAAAACGTCCGAGCGTTGACCGTAAGGAGATCCGAGTCCGCTGGCAGGATGTTGAAAAAGGAAAAACAGTGGCGGGCACGGACCACTCCTTACCCGAAAACTGGAAGCTTGGTACAGGGGACGGTGCTGCCCAATGTGACAGTGATTTTCCGTATCATGTCAGCAGGTTCACTTGCACTGAATTATTGCACTCAACGATACTTGTTAATGAAGCAGAGGTGCTCGCATTCCTCCAATGGATTGAGTACCCGATTGACCTCTTTCAACAATCATACAGAATAGTTGTTGTTGATCACCCTGAAGGGAATTGTCTATGAAACTCGAACAGCAGCTTCGGATTCTGGTTGTCGATGATGATAGTGTCATGCGCAAAGCGATAGGATTTCAACTGCAAAGACTAGGGCATCTCGTAGTGGGTGATGCATCGAATGGTGAGGAAGCGGTGGAAGCTGTGAAGTCAGAGCAGCCGTCAGTTGTGCTGATGGATGTAGAAATGCCGTTCATGGATGGCCTGGAGGCAACAGAGTGTATTCAAGGCCAATCCCCAACACCGGTGGTCCTTCTCACTGCGCATAGCGACCCGGATTTCGTCCTTCGTGCAAGCAAGGCCGGAGCGGGAGCGTATCTTGTGAAGCCGTCAAATCCGCAGGAAATAGATCGGGCTATCATGATTGCCGTCGCACGCCACGCCGACTTGATGGCTCTCCGCCACATGAATGCTGAACTGGAGAAGGCTCTCCATCAAGTGAAAACCCTCAATGGGCTTTTACCGATTTGTGCCCATTGCAAGAAGATCCGAGATGACGGCGGTTACTGGCAGGCTGTTGAAACTTATCTCTCAGCACATACTGAAGTGCAATTCACACACGGTTTCTGTCCCGACTGTCTAAAAACTCTCTATCCCGATTTTGTCAAAGCGAGAGGTGGAGTTGACGATGTCTGATGTCAATGCCAGCCGATTCTGCTGTGCAGAGTAATCAGCGTCCCTGCCCGACCATCCGCTGTATCCGCTCGACATCCTTTCGCCTCAACCTCAGCGTGAGGACCACGTTGTCCTCCTCGTAAATCCGTTCAAGGACTTCTCCTACTGCATGAAGCTGGGAGACCAGTTTTTGATCACCCTGGGGAATCCGATAAACCTCTTCCACAAATTCCGAGTTGAGTAATTTCTGAACTTCCTCCTTCAATCCGAGGATATTGATGCCTCGGGAAGCCGAGATGAATGCCGACTGTGGATACTGCGCAGCCAGTGTCTTAACAATTGTCCGGTCGTTGAGGGCATCGATTTTATTAAAGACCATCAATATTGGCTTATCTTCGCAGTTCAATTCGATCAGCGTTTCGTTGACAACGCGGATTTGTTCTTCAAAGGTTTTACTCGCGACATCCACCACATGAAGGAGCAAGTCCGCCTCTGTAATCTCCTCCAGTGTACTCTTGAACGATGCAACAAGGTGGTGCGGAAGTTTTCTGATGAATCCAACCGTATCGGTCATGAGAATGTTTATGGAGGGAGAAAGTGGAACAATGCGCGTTGTGGGGTCGAGGGTTGCAAACAGGCGGTTCTCGACAAAGACATCCGAGCCGGAGAGAAGGTTGAGCAGTGTCGATTTTCCTGCGTTTGTATACCCTACGAGCGAAGCACGCGTATGAAGTGTTCGCCCCCGCCGTTGTGTGAGCCGCTGCTGAGAGATCCGCTCGAGCTTTTCCTTAAGGTGGCTGATGCGTGAGCGAATCATGCGCCTGTCGGTTTCTATTTGCGTTTCGCCGGGGCCTTTCGTGCCGATACCGCCAAATTGTTTCGAAAGGTGGGTCCATTGCCTGGTTAACCGCGGAAGCAAGTATTGAAGCTGGGCGAGTTCAACCTGTGTTTTTGCCTCGCTGCTCTTGGCGCGGGTGGCAAAGATATCCAGAATTAATGCGCTCCGGTCGAGCACTTTGCATTCAAGAAACCGTTCGAGATTCCGGACTTGCATGGCGTTGAGGTCATCATCGAAGATGACCATCGGGATTTTCTGTTCCAGCACCATCGCGTGGAGTTCTTCAACTTTGCCTTTCCCGATAAAGGTTGCGGCGTCAATCCGGTCTCTATCCTGCGTTATGCGTGCAATCACTTCTGCGCCTGCCGTGTCGGCAAGCAGCGCAAGTTCGTCGAGGTATTCATTCGTCTCTTCGCGTCCGATTAGTCGGGTTGAAACCCCCACCAGAATACAACGCTCTTTTCCAATATTTGCCAGTTCAATCATGATTCCTGTATTAATGTTTCTTTTTTAGTCGTTCGTGCGACCAGCATTTCAACCAGTGCAAGGATCAATGCCGCAAACAGGCACTCTTTCCAAAGCTCGATGCCAAATCGTGATTCGAGAATCCTGTTTGATAATTCTTCCTGCTGGTCGATCTTTCTGACTGCAGCGGCATTAATGCCCAGACGGCCCAGTAACGATTCGATCGCCTCCTGCGAAGCATGCCCCGTCATCGTTTCTTCCGGATAAAGATGAACGGAAAATTTCTGGACGATGGTCTTTCCTTGCAGCAATGTATACACACCCGGGTCACCAGTCTCCCCAAATCGGGCGAAATGCCGATCACCGGACTTCACCGGTTTGATGAGAATCTCGTTGTTGGTTGGTGTCTGAATGCTCCAACGTTCGGTACCCGGTGGAATGGGGACTACTGCCTCACTGCCAACCATGAGGCTCTGTTGCCCGTCCTGTTCCTGTGAAAGATACGCAATACTGCGATGAATCAGGGGAACGAAAATCCCCTTCAACGGAAGATCGGACCACTCGAGTGTTGCGGGTGTACTTAACAGCAATACACTTCCTAATCCGTTCCGTTGTTCAATCAGATAGGGTGAGCCATTACTCAAGGTGATGAGGGCGAGTGACGAAGGCAGGTTTGCAAAACGTAACGATTTGGAAATTCTTGGAGACTCAAGCATACGCTGCGATGTTCGCTGAGCCTGCTGCCGGGGAATTGCAGTCGTGTTCTCATCAAACATGCCATGAAAGATTGGGTGATCGTATTCAACCTTGCTGAACTCAACAAAGGAATTCTCGTTGCTTTGTCCCTGGGCAGCCGGTGTACCATCAATGCCGGCGATTGTTGGGATACTCATGAACACGGCCATCGTTGTATTAAATGCCTGTAGCTGCATCCGCACGTTAGGAATAATAAACAAGCCTCCGCCTTCCTTGACATACTGCACGCACTGGTTGACAACTGAAGAGGAGAGTTCTTCGCAACTCGTAAGCACCACAACTTCCGCTTTGCTGAGTTGACCGGGTGTTAATCGGTCGGGAGTCACTTCCTGAATGTCAAACACTGCTCGGCCGGTAACCTGCCTTGTGCCAATGGCAAGCCGGAGGTATTGAAGATCGGGAGGGTGCCCAACGAGCAATAGGCGAATCTGTTCTGGAATCTTCACAGTGAACGAACGACGGTTGTCATACATCAGTTCATCGTCTTCGATCTCAACGAATCCTTCAAGCACTCCGGTTGTTGTGGGGACGACGGTGAATTGAACCTCGGATGATTGCCCTGGAGCGATGTCGACCCCTTGCTGGGCAACTCGGGTTCCGTTGAAGAATACGCTCGCTGCGAGGTTCCGTACTGGGTCAGGCGTTGGGTTTGAAATCTTTGCTTTGATGATTACGGATTTATCTTTTTCAAAAATGGTAGTAGGGATATTGATTGAAGTAATCCCTCTGTTTTGAGGAAGTCGCTTTCCGAGCGGGATGAGAAAGAACCGTGCCTCGGCCGGGAAGAGATTCTCTTGTCTCACGGCGCCCCGCAGCAGGGGAATCACACCGGCTTGAAAATCGGAGAAGATGTACACCTCTTTATTATAGTTCAACGAATGCGTAAGAGATTTTGCTGCAGCCCGTAATCCATCCTCCAGAGGTAAAAAGAGAGTAGAAGGTTGAAGCCCCGAGAGTTGCGTTCTGACGAGATTCAGGTCCCGGCTCGGCAGAAGATCGTCGCTGCTCTTTCCGATAGCGATATCGGAGAGGGGTAACAGAAGGGCATCGTCACCCTCTTTGAAAAGGTCGAGCACGGTTGCGGCTGACTGCTTTGCCTGGGTGAAGAGTTCACCCTGATCGTCCCGGGCAGTCATGCTAAGCGAATTATCGAGAAGCAGGAGATCTGTGGTTTTGGCATGAGAACTTGAACCGCCGATAAATGCACCTTTGAGTGCGGGCCGGGAAAATGTGAGGACAAGCAGGATGATGATCAGTGTTCGAATGATGAGCAGTATGATTTGCCGGATCTTGATGCGTCGGATTCTCGTTTTTTGCAATTCTTTGAGGAACGAGAGAGTGCTGAATTCTATAGTACGGAGCTTCCTCAGGTTCAGCAGATGCAGGAGGATGGGAATTGCTACAACAAGCAGACCAAACAACGCTATGGGATTGAGAAATATCATTCAAAAAAGTCCAGTTTTTCTGCCATTCACGTGCAATAAACATACCTTGATTCTCTCCGAAAATCAAGCGCATCCCCTTGTCATCAGCTCCGGGGCATACAAGGGTCCGCTAAGGAAGGAACAAATCATTGTGTCAACCGTCAAACAAAACATACTATTAATGTAATCCTCATTTCATCATCAGATGGTTGGATGGTGATATTTTTTTCACCTATATTAAACCCTGCACAAGTTCACGATTATTCTTACAGTCGAAGTTAAAACTTACCATGAAACTTTCAAACCGCTGTTTGTTGATTGCCTCCCTGTTCTTGATCTCTCTGGCGGCGTCGGCACAGACGGGGACGAACTTTAATCCCCGCGACGATCAGTACAAACTGCTTGGGTTGAAACGAGCACTCGATGCTTATAACCTGGCTCGAATGGATTTTGAGAGAACGAAAGGCATGTTCGAGCGGCAGTTGATTTCCAAGGTTGAGTTGGAGCGTGTAGAACGAACCTATCGCGATGCCGAGGTGAACTATCAACAATCCTTCCTTTCGGTGATCTATGAGCGGCGGTACATTGCCATTGAGAAAGCGATAAAATACCAACTGCCCGATGGGCAGCGGCGGGTAAAACTCACGCTTGCCAATATGACGAGTGGAACGAGCGATATCAAGCGGATCCTCAACGTCGAAGAGAGTCTGTATGCACTCGTCCAACCGGATGTTATAAACGATATTTATGTCTCTCTCTTGAACGACCAGAGTGCCATTATCGGCCAACCGTATGAGATTAAGATTGAGGTATTGAAAGTTGGAGAACCGCCAACCATTGAGTTTACGCTTCTTCAGGATGTCGATATCGCAACGGTCCGATTGATCTACGGGCAGAATCAGGATCAAAAGAAAATTTATTTCCAGAAAGACGCGGCGGCAAACCGCGTCGCGATTGTGGCGGAACAATTCAGCCAGGAATTGCCCTTAGGATCTACAGCAACATTCCGGATGCGTATGGAGTTGTTTTCCAGCGCGCAGAATACATTCCGGCTGGAGGTGATTAATCTGCCGCTCCAGCTCAATATGTATTTCCAGGATCCCCAGACACAGGCCCGCATCACGCAGGTCAAGTATACCGAGGGTGTGAATACAAAGCCGATATCGCTTAACGTTTTGCTTCCCACCCGGGCAAATAACGAATTGAAAATTGACCAGCCGATCAAGTTCTTTGTCCTCGCCTTCCCGCAGATGAGCTCTATTCGTATCGATCGGAATAAGCAGATGACAGAGGAAGAAGTGCGTAAGCTGAACGTCGGGTATGTTCAACTCGAACTTGTTCCTCGCGGGCTTGGTCAATTTCTGATACGCGCTCAACAGTTATACTATGAGATCAATCCCGATCAGTCGGTGACGATGACGTTGGAGATTGTGAATGAAGGATCGCGGTGGCTCGACAATGTACGCATCGAGGCTGATATGCCGTTGAATTGGACAAAGGTGATTGAACCAAACACGATCGACCGGCTTGATCCCTCCTCGGAAAAGAGAATTACCTTTACTTTCAAACCTCCGAAAGAGGTGAGTGTCGGGAAATACGATATCCGTGTTCGTGTTACAGGCCGTTCGGATAATCAACCGCTCGAAGCAGAGCCGCGGACTGTGACGATTCAAATTGTGGGGCAGGCGAGTATCTGGGGTACGGCGATCATCGTACTGCTGATTGTCGGTCTCGTAGCGGGAATTATGATTTTTGGAATTCGATTAACAAAGCGATAACTATTAGCAAAGGACGATCTTATGACAGAGCAGATCATACTTGAATCACAAGGATTAACCAAAGTGTATGAGGATGGTTTATGTGCTCTCGACCATGTCTCGTTTTCCGTGAAAGCAGGAGAGACCTTCTGTCTGCTGGGAGATAATGGTGCCGGCAAGACGACGACGATCAACCTCTTCCTTGGATTCCTCGAACCGACAGAAGGAAGTGCATTGATCAACGGGATCGATGTGAAGAAGGATCCGATGGCGGCGAAAACCCATGTGGCATTTCTTTCGGATATCGTGATGCTCTATCCAAATTTCACCGCCCGGCAGAATCTTGACTTCTTTGCCCGCCTGGGGAGAAAACAACATCTGAAGCGGGAAGAGTACTATGCAATTCTGCGCCAGGTTGGATTGCAGGAGAAGGCATTCGAACAGAAGCTCAAAGGTTTTTCAAAAGGGATGCGTCAGAAGGTGGGCCTTGCCATAGCCATGGTCAAGGAAGCTCCCGCAATTATTCTGGATGAGCCTACCAGCGGCCTCGACCCGAAAGCGGCGAATGAATTCATTGCCATCCTTCACCAGCTTCGTGAACAGAACCGGGCAATTCTCATAAGCACCCATGATATCTTTCGGGCTAAAGAGATCGCGGATATTGTTGGAATCATGAGTGAAGGAAAACTCCTCACGATTAAAACCCGCGAGGAGCTGAAGCATGAAAATCTTGAACGGCTTTACCTTGATTACATTCATGGAAATGTCGCTGCATAAAACGCTTGGCCATTAATAACTTGTGAGGCGAAGGAGCTGGTATGCTCAAAATCCTTCTTGAAAAAGAATTACGGGAAATTATTTACTCCACAAAGTTTTCGATCACGTTTGGTGCTGCCGCGGTGCTTGTCCTCCTGAGTTTCTATGCCGGCATCCGGAATTATCAGGAGAGTATGCGGGAGTATGAAGCGGCGAAAACAGCCAATGCCACCAATATCTCGGCGCTCACCGACTGGCGCCAGGTTCAACATAAAGTGTTCAGAAAACCTCAGCCGTTGCAGGTGCTGGTGAGCGGCGTCTCGAATGACATCGGCCGGACGACGGAGGTTCGCCAAACAGGCGAACTCTCGCTGATCAACAGCCGGTTCAGTGCGGATCCGCTCTATGCCGTGTTTCGGTTTCTCGATCTCAATTTTGTGTTCATTATCGTGTTGAGCCTTTTTGCCATACTGTTTGGGTACGATGCCATTAATGGAGAAAAAGAATCGGGGACGCTGAAGCTTGTCTTTGCAAACAGAGTGTCGCGTGCAGAGTTCATTCTCGCGAAATTGCTTGGGAGCCTCCTCGCGCTGGGCCTTCCTCTCATTATTCCTATGCTCATTGGCAGCCTGATGCTGCTCGGATTCGGCATTCCCTTGTCGGGTGCAGAGTGGGCGAGGCTTACCTTGATCATCATCGGAGGCTTGCTCTGCTTCGGTGTGTTTGTCACACTCAGTATTATGCTCTCCGCAATGGTGACTCGTTCGAGCGTCTCCTTTCTGTTGTCCCTGGTGGTCTGGATTTTCAGCGTACTCATTGTCCCCAAAGGAAGCGTCCTCTTTGCTGCGCAGATTGCTTCCGTACCAAACCTTGATACCATGGAAATCCAGAAGAGGAAATACAACACTGACCAGATGCAGACCCGGATCAAAGGAATGCAGCAATGGTTTTCCACCCATACAAATTTTGCCGACACCGGTTTCTCAACAGCACTCAGTGCATTTCAGGATAGCCTCTCCAAAGCATTGGAAAAGGATCGGGAAAAGTTTTATAGCCGCTTGAATGAAGAATGGAGGAATAAAAAAGACTGGCAGGAACAATGGGCCTTTGGTTTGTCAAGAGTCTCGCCTACAGCCATCTATCAAATTGCCGCGATGAACCTCGCCAACACCGATGTTCCGATGAAAGAACGGTACCTCAAAGACCTTGACCGCTATCAGGATGCCTATGCAGAATTCATCCGCAAGAAGACCGGCGGCGGAGGTGAATTTATGAGGATCGTGATGCGATCCAGTAGTTCTAGTGCTGGTTCGGAGGAGGAAAAACCCAAACAGCTGAACCCGGTGGACCTTCCGGAGTTCGTCGAACAGGAACGGACATTCGGAGAGGTCTTCAGTGCATCGTTTTTTGATCTTGGATTACTGACGCTTCTGAATGTACTTTTCTTTTCCGGTGCATTCGTTGCGTTTCTCAAATTCGATTTACGGTAACATCCTTGGAGTCGACCTATGTGGAAAATAATTGCTGAACGGGAATTGCGGGATCAACTTCAGAGCACACGCTTTTTGGTAGCTGCCGGCGTAACGATGGTCTTGCTGCTCTTTAGTATCGGCCTGGGTATCTACCAATATAAATCGCGGGTTGCGCAATACGAACAGGCAGTCCAGATGTCTCTCGACCTGGCAGCACAGCAGGCGAACTGGTACAGTGTTCAGGCAACAGCGTGGCGTACGCCTGATCCGATGGAAATTTTTTCCAATGGCATTAATAGCGACATCGGCCGGTACGCAAATGTCGGCAGGGGAACGGTTCGGCTCGTCCGGAGTGAATTTTCTGACGATCCGATGCTCGCCGTGTTCCAGCTCTTCGATCCGACCTTCGTTGTCCTCATTGTTTTGAGTCTCCTGGCAATCCTTTTTACGTATAATGCCGTCAACGGCGAGAAGGAGGGCGGGACACTCAAACTTCTCTTTGCCAACAAGATTTCCCGATCTGATTTTATTCTGGGCAAACTCCTTGGGAGTTGTTTCTCCATTCTGACTCCGGTACTCATCGCCTTCCTGATTGGGATTCTATTCATCATCTTTGCCGGTGTCGAAATGAGCGGGGCACTCTGGGGGCGCCTGGCTCTATTTATCCTCGCAACATTTTTATATACCACATGCTTTCTCCTAATTGGAGTGTTCGTTTCCACTTTAACTCACCGATCAAGTGTCTCTTTCCTTATTCTCCTTGTCGTTTGGGTGACTGCATCGCTCATCATTCCAAAGGCTGCTACAATGCTTGCTGGTCAGGCAGTCCCTGTCCAATCAGCCGATGAGATTGAAAGCAAGATCACGAGCTATACAGCGCAAGCTCGTAATGAGAATATGAATCAGATGATGAAATACTATCGGGAACAGGAACGATCGGTTGAAGGAATGAAACCAACGGAGAGGCAGCAGTTTTTCAGAGATAACCAGGCCAAACTCATGAAGGAGATGGATGACCGGCGAAAAGCAATGGAAGACGATATTGCCAGCTATTCGCAGCGGTTGTACGAGGACTACTATAATCAGAAGAATAACCAGGCGATGGTGGCTTTTTCGATGAGCAAGTTTTCTCCGGCATCACAATTCCAATTGGCAGCAATGAAACTGGCCGGGACGGATCTTCAATTGAAGAAGCGGTACGATGACGCGATGAAACAATACAACACTCAATACACGAACTTTATTCAACAAAAGGGAGGCCGGTACGGCATCAGAATTGGCGTCACAAGCTCCGGTGGAAGAACATCGGCCAGCATGACGGGCCCGGAAGAATCAAAAATCAATGTCTCGGAAATGCCTCGCTTCCAGAGCCCTGTCTACTCCTTCGGTGAAGCGTTCGAAGCTTCTATGTTCGATCTCGGATTACTCGGCTTGTGTGTCATCCTTGGTTTTGTTGCTTCCTTCGTCTCATTCCTCCGTTTTGATATGCGCTAAGCAGCCTTTACAATTCTTAGAGCCAGCTTCTTCAAGCGAGGAAGCTGGCTTTTCTCATTATATATAGAAATTCCCTTGAAGCTGGAAATACCACGCTGAGTAATTACCAGAATCCTCAATTAATACAAGCAACTTTTCTGATCCTTCCGCATCTTTACGGTGGGCTGTTTAATTCATTACGGTTAAACTCCTTAAGTTTTGAAGAATCGGAGTACTACCAATTCCAAACGAGTCTGAATTGCTATCATTACTAAAGAGCGGTTCCCGGGATGCATTTGAGAAAGTATACCTGGATCATAGGGATGGAGTGTATGCATACTGCGTCAAGATTTTGCTTGATCGTCATTTAGCAAAAGATATTGTGCAGGATACTTTTCTGAAGGTCAGACAACATGCAGTATCTCTGCAGCAAACAACATCCCTCAAATCATGGATATATCGTATAGCACGAAATGAAGCGTTGATGCATCTCCCAAAAAAAAGGCATAATACTACTGGTCATTTTATGATAGACAGAGCTTATGTCATAGCAGTTGAAAACATTCTGAGTGGGAATTATACAACGAAGTGGCATACGGGCTACATCTGGATCACGCTTTTCGGCTTACTGCTTGCAGGAATAGTAGCTTATCGCTTTTCACCAATTCAGTCAGCCCTTATAATCTTCCTCATCACCATCTTATCAATAGCGCTGTGCTCGTATCTCTTCGAGCAGTATGATGTTGTTGTCGATGTTCTCTATCCTTCGCTTTCACTTGGTATTGCGATGTTTCTATTCCCATTACTCCTGTTGGCAATACGATATCGTTTGAATAGAACTGAGGCATTCTGAAGGAATATGTAAGATTCATTATTAACCCTTAAATTATTCAAAATTCGTCTCAGGTGTTTTTCTTTCATTTTTCAGGTGTTTACCTCATTGACAATAAATAGTAATATTCATAACATCTTGCTGTATCATCATGAGTTGCATTTCATACTAAGGAGTGATCCGTGCCGCTCCTGCACCAAATGAAGCATTTAATGAAGAACCTCTAGATTCGCATTATGCGATAAAAGAGGTTTTTGTGTAAATAGCTGCGGTGGATGAAAATGAGCAATGAGACGAAAATTAATAATTTATGCTTGGACGTTAAGTATCACATGGACACAAGGGGATCTCACGTAATTAGCTAAACATTCTTGAGTTTGCTATAAAAAGCACCAATTGAAGATTTGTTCTGGTCACGATTTTGAGTGACACCTTCATTACCCGATTTGAGAAAATGTCACCATCGGGTAGGGGAAAAAATCAAATAATCAGATTTATGGTTTCATATTCTCGTTCTTTGACAAGTTGGCCTACTGTGAGGACGTTCACACGATATTTTCCATCGCTATGCGCTTGACAATTGCATGGAGTCCATCTGCTGAGCATCGAGATAGCGTACAATGCGTCCGAAGTTGATACTGATGCCAGTAGCAAACGCAAAGAGCATCGTCTTGAATCGCCCCCGCACTTTTACTTTGTCGTCGGGCATCTTGCGCTTGAACTCTGAGACCGTAGCCTCAATATTTGCTCTCAACGTCCTGCGTTCCGGTGGAAGCAGGATAATATTGTTCGCACGCTTTTTTCGCTGATAGTCTTTTTCAGAAAAATAGTATCGACGACACTTATGCCCCTTCACAAGATTGCATTGTGAGTTCCATGGGCAGGAGGCACAAACGGTTTCACTGAATTGGGCTCTGTAGCGTTTTCGAGTTTTCTCTGCGACAACCTTCTGGTGTGGGCAATTGACCAGGTACACGTCACGATCGGTCTGTTCAATCGAAAGCGCAACGACCGATTCTCTTCCACGGATAGCTGTTTGAATCTGGGTGATTACAAGCTCTGAACATTTTGTATCGTTCCCTTCAGACCCATACGCACCATCGCTATGAAGCTCAGCGAGGTCCGGTGTTTTTGCTTTCATACCATCCAAACGCTCATGAAGATTGTTCGAGTCATCAATGTTATTCGCTGTGACAACAATGTCCGTGATCAGATTCAGGGCATTCTCTGGATTGCAGGTCTCGACAATATTCACCACCTGACCGCGGTATGATCTCTTGTTCTTTTGTACATAGGTTGCATCGAGATCATCGGGTGATTGAAGCGAATCAGTGGCCAGTGCCGATGGTTCAAGAAGTGAGATTTTCTCTTCGATCACGGTAAAATGTTCTTCGTAGACACGTTCGAATATGTTGAATACTTCAATGTCCTGGTAGTGCGGGAATACTTCTCTATAGAGACGCTGATAGATGCGGCCAATAGTTTCCAGCTCTGTTTGGATTGCCGCTTGATCCAGTCGGTAAATGAATTGTCCGGATGTCTTGTGGATGTACGGCGCAAAGAGTTCTTCATAGGATTTCCGGTCAGCGTCATCAAGAACGCGATGAACCCGAATGAGCAGTTCCACTAATAATTGTAACCGGGAATATCGTCGAATGTTCGATGCCGCTTGAAATGAATCTGTTCGTTGTATGGTTGTTTTGACCTTCAAGACCTTGAGTTGCTCGGCAGTGAGATTGTCAAACAACGTCTCAAGCAAATTGATTCCAGTTTTTACGAAATGATCATTTAATCGATTTTGTGTGTTGAAGAAGGTCGTTAGATTGAATGGCATTTCATCAAATGTCTGTAAGCCGAGGGCTACTTTCACCAACAGATTATATTTGATATTCTTAAACAGTTCGTCGATTGTCCAGCCGTGTCGATGTTGGAGCAATATCGCACCGACCAGGCAGTTGATCGCTGCATTGGGCCGACTAAACTTTTCTGAATACAAACATGAGAAATCTTCTTCCCGAATCTTGGAAAATACTAATTCGTAAAATGATTTCTCTTCAGACTCTTCGATATCCTGCAGATACGTTGAAGGCAAAATCGTAGAGAATCCGAAGATATTTGCCTGAATGTGTTTTTGGTTCTTCTTGAACATTGCGTCACTGATAATTGTTGGTGTCTGGTTGTTCGTCTAGCAATATTTCCGCAATTATCATGCCAACGTATGTTGACCTTTTTAGAGTGAACTCA
>JAZDJN010000014.1:0-39248 GCA_043803945.1 bacterium
GCACGATTAGGTGGGTTCTTAGGACGCAAGGGTGATGGATATCCGGGTGTGAAAGTATTGTGGCGCGGCTTGAGACGTCTCGATGATATTGCTCAAGCCTATCTCATTTTTCAAAGATATGGGTAATGATAAGCTTTGCGAAAGGGGGAAATGTTCCTCCAGTAGAACAACAATTCTTCATCAAATCCGCTCAATATGTTATCGCTATATAAATAGATGGAAAACAGATTATTTTTTGACTGAACTATGCTGAGCAATTACATAAATTCAATGTGTATCGTTATTGTAATTCAACGGACATCATATAATTCCGTTCGAATAACTCTTCCCAGACCCAAAGATCTGCCGTTGTCTGGACTCCCAGTCTGATGCCAAGCTTTTTCCCCTTTGCTAGTGTCAATCCATAGAGCTCGTTCTTTGGTATTGCGATTGTCATGACATATCGGCGGGATTTCGAATCCCTTTTTAATGACAGGGATAGATTGGACGTGTGGAGAATATCGCGTCGATCTCGAGGAGGATCTGTGAAGCTGGAACAGTCGCGTAAGTAGTAATCACCGACACGCATAGAATCTCCAGCAGTGTGTAAGCGCAGTTGAATGTTGTCGAAACCATGAAACCAGCCGTCATTCTGCGCGTCAATCTGAAACAGTATATTCACATGTTTATCGGAAGATGTAGAGAGGATCAGGGATGAGTCAGTCCATGCAAGTGCAAAAGTCACTGAGAAGGAGTCACTCTCTATTCTTCCAAATTCTTTTGACCAGAGATCGTTTCCCGGCCGAAGCTCATCAATTCGTGGTTGAATAGGATACAATGGTTCCGGATCGTTTCCATCGAGTATGCCATCGGAATCTGAATCAGAGGAGTTCAACAATGTGCCTCTTGAAGTTCCTGCCATTATTTCCTGAAGATCATTCAAACCATCATTGTCGGTATCGCGTAAAGCTGGATTACCGCCAAGTCGCTGTTCATCGAAAGGAAGAGAAGGATCATTATCGGGAACTCCGTCCTGATCAGCATCTTCGGTTTCGTACAATTGTCCGTAATTAAGCGTTAACCAGGAATCTTTCTCTGCCAGCCGCATAATCTGAGCATTGAAATCAAAATCCTCTCCAAAACGTCCTGGCATTTTCCAGGGAATATCGGCATGGTAATATTCCTCGTAACCACTCCTCTCCATCAAGGCATCAATTTGATGATGAAATTCATGCGTGATTAGCCAGTCTTGGCGGCTGAATCTGTCCTGAAAAGGATTGCTTGTGTATCCGGCATTCTTCCCAAATTTCCATGGTGCAGGGATTCCATACGTACCTCCACCGATTGCTTGACGGATACTTATGGAGTCTTTCTTAACCGGATCCGCCATTGCACTTTTTCTTCGTGGGGGATAGTTAATCCATGCATAGGGGCAAATCAATCCGGCATAATATTCCGGAGATCTGTTGAACGAAGATGCAGCTCTTTCATAGTCCTTCGTGACTCGATTATTGGGAGAAAGCCAGTAGGGGTCGCTCACCCCAACATCGCGTAAGTAAAGTGTATCTTCTACAACAAAGAAATCAAAGTCGAGGGCAAGCCGGCAGCTGGAATTTCGGAAATAGAATTCCCGGTTTAAGACGATTGCCTGTTTTAAGTATTCGATCTCTTCCTTGGACAATGAGCGCCCATCTGGAATTGATGGGTAGGTGGATTTCGGATAAGCGTCTCTATAAGTTATCGTCCGATAGACCATACACAGCACAGGCAGTCGTGTGACGAGTGATTTCTTTGGAGATGAGGGGAGAGTCACGAATTTGAATAAGCGTGAATTTGCTGCAGAGAGGGGAATCGTCATCAGGGCCGGAGAATATTGATAGGAATAGCGCGTTGACGGTGTCAAGTTGTTGAGGATCGCGCTGAAAGCCCCTCTTGCAGTTTTTGTGACCCGTCCTCGTTCCCATCCGCTTTTCCGGTTGTCCTGAAACGAAACTGTTGGATGGTCTTTTGAATGGGAAGTCCATCGAATCTCTGCTTCGGAAGGCGAGAAGGTGTGAATCAATGGCTTGGGAGATACACTTCGTAAGGGAAGGAATACAATCCTATCGTAATCGGCAACTAGAAGAGTGGAGTCGTTCAACAATGCAATCCCGGAAGGGGTTTTAAATCCCCCGATAATTTCCGCACGATAGCTCTTGAGATGCTTTTGTTGATGATCGAATTCAAAGATACCATTCGTACCGGCATCGGAAATAAATAGTGACTGCTTATTTGCTGCAAGGGCGACAGGTTTTGAAAAGTAATTCGCGATGAAATCACGTGTTCTCGTTTTAGTATCAAGTACCTGGACAGTCTTATTGGAAATGGAATATTCTTTTGTACCGATACGAATCGTATGATCTGGGATAGGCTTGGTTTTCTGAATCACCTGATGCAGGATGATTCCTTCCGGATTGAGTGTCTGAAGAAGATGGTGTTCAGGAAGATAGATCTGAATATTACCCCGTTCTGTTCGGAGATAGTGTATGTGCGTGAGTGATGCCTGAGCACCGACAACCGGTGTTGGAGGTTTTGCGGATGGTGTATCACTAAAGATTCGAACAGATTGAAATTCGCTTGTTCCCTCGGAAGCTTGCAGGCCAAAATACCCGGATTGAAATAGTAACGCTGTATCCACGCCGAGTAATTTGTCGTTCACAATCACTTCATATCTTCTCTTCACGGGATCTACGTTAATAAGCAGCGTGGTCCAATCAGTAGGAAGGACAGGTGATTCAAAGGTGCTTGTTGCTATAAATTCTCCCGCACCATTGAAGAATCCCGTGAGAATATTTTTCTCATCAAAACGTATCATCTGAGAGAGTGCTTTTGAAGCAGTATCGTCGAGACTAAAATATATTCCTGCTCGAATTCCACGAAGGACGACTTCAATCGAATACGGTGTCGTTTCAAAGAGGTAATAGCGAGAAGAGAATAATTGATCATAGTTTCGTGTTTGGATTGCTGCTGATCCCTGCCTGATCATCCATTCTGATCCTGGTGCTGCCCATTGCGTTGAACTACTCTTCAGTTGAAAGTGATCCTCAAACCACATCACCTGGGCGTGCACGTTTGCAGTGATACAAGTGAAGAAGAACAGCAACAGAAGCTTACGCAAGGTCCTTGTCAACATTTGCCTCTTTCTCATTTCAAGAATAATTCGATAACAGGGATCTCAACATTGGGCTTATGAATTGGGAGTTTGAGAACCAGATCACCCTGTTTCGATTCGTCACCGATCCACGTCGTTTCCTTTTTCAAACTCATTTTGACTTCGGAAGCATCATGAAGGAGTTGCGCATACTTCACCTTGTCTGCATACCCTTCTAGCAGGAGTTGCCCCTTTGAATAATTAGACAAGTGTGGCACTTCTCTTTCTTCTCCGATGTATAAAATAAAAAAGAACGCCTGCCCCGAGGAAGAACAAGCCTGCAAGTGCTTCCGTAGGTTTCTCAAATAAGGTATAACCGACAAAGAGGAAAGAAATGACGACGAAGAAGATCGGAACAATTGGATAGCCCAGAGTGCGGTAAGGTCTCTCAGCATTTGGAAGCTTTTTCCGGAAGATTAATACGCTCAGCCCTGTCAATCCGAAAAAAATCCAATCGGTGAAGACGACATACGAGATCAGGCTTTCGAATGTCCCCCAGAACAGAATGAGGCAAATTGCCCAGAAGGATTGGAAGAGAATGGCATAGATCGGTGTACCAAATCGAGGATGAATCTCAGCCACCTTTTTAAAAAATATTCCATCTCGAGCCATTGCATAATAAATTCGCGGTGCAGTAAGTGTATAGATGCCGGTTGTTCCAAATGTTGAAATAAAGATTGTAATAGCAATGATGGTCCCGCCCACAGGCCCAAGCACGGTCGAGATGGCATCCGATGCAACGCGGGAAGAAGAGGCCATCTGAGAAGGCGAAAGAAGCATCATGTAGCATACGTTGATGAGTATGTAAAGGGCTGTAACGATTACTGTTCCGGCAATCAGGGATATCGGCATGTCGCGGCGTGGATTTTTTGCTTCCCCTGCCGTGAAGGTTGCATGCTGCCAACCTCCATAGGACCAGAGAATGCTGACGAACGCTAATGTCAAAGCACTGCCCAATCCATTCGGCAGATTCCCGAGGGATTGAGAATAATCCGTTGTCGATGATGATCCCCAGAAGAGTCCGACCACAATCAGAAAAATAATACCTAGGAGCTTCAGCACTGTGAAGAGATCGGAGAAAATTCCACCGGCTTTTACACCCAGAATATTGACCACAGTCACTAATACGATACCTGCGATCGCAACGATGAGTGTACCTGCAGAGGAGAGGGGAATGAAGTATCCGAAGTAGGTCGAAAATGCGATGGAGAGTGCCGCAATGCCGCCGGTATTCGTGACGACAAAATAGGACCAACCATAGAGGAAACCGGGTAATTCTCCATAAGCTTTACGAATGAAAACATAAACACCGCCGGCTTCAGGAAACATTGCACCAAGTTCCGCATAGGTCAATCCTCCAGCAAGCGCAACAAGCCCACCCAGTATCCAGATGCCAAGAATCCACATGGGTGAAGGCAATTGTTGTGCAATCAAGGCCGGCGTCAGGAATATTCCAGATCCAATGGTGGAACCGACAGCAATCATTATGAGGTCAAAGCGGGAAAGTTTGCGCTTAAGTTCGGTCATAATGCGGTTAGCCCCTGCCGGTTATTGAGGTATCCTGAAACGTTATCATGATACTGCACATCGGGAATTCTGAATGGGAGATATTTGAAAATAATTTATTGTTTAAGATGTCAAGACTCAAAATACAATCTGGGCTGCCCAAGAGGTTGCTCTACTATCACCATGGCGTTCTTGGCGGTTTTCTTATTCAGTACCCTGCTAAATTTGCACCTCGATCGGTTTTCCGATTCGACTATCAGCGTGGAGTTTCTCATCAATCCACACCGTGAATTTATCTCCTGCGATTTGCACCCGCAGCATTCTCTCTCTTATTTTTACCCGATCGATGGTGAGCGTCTTTAAGCCAAAGGGAAACGGATCGATTGTTACGGAATACTCTTCCGGTCTGATACCGCAGACATATTTGAGGATCAGATCATTGATCACAGAGTGCTGATAGTCATCGATGCCGCGATAGGAACTTGGTTTTCCTGAAAAAGGATTATAATGTTCAAAACAATTTGGTTTTTTTGGATTGCCATCGAAGAACAACATTTTGATATAAGTTGAAATGAATTCCACTGCCTTCTTCCGCAATTCACCGTCATGGAATCGAATGGCACATGACGCAAGAGCTTCTGCGATGTGGGAGTTCGTCATAGGCCAGACACGTCCATTCCAGGGGCAGTTCATACGCTTGCCCTTCCAGTGAGGAACATCGCTGAAGTATTTATCGTCTACGCTGGAGGAAGGAACTGGATATGGTGTCCAGAATTCATTCGGATTGAAAAGATGGCGTTTTAAACCGGCGAGATGAGACGCATCGACAATATCGGTGAAGTACGGATAGAAGCAGGTCGTTGCCTTCACCTGTGTTCTCTTGCCAGTCGCAGGATCGACATCGAAAAACATTTCCTGATCGGGGTCCCACATAATTGACAGGATCGCAGTTTTGATTCGTGCTGCCTCTAGATTCCAGAGGTCTGCTTCATCATTCTTCCCGAGCAGATCAGCAAAGTGAGCGAGAGCTTTTTTAAGCTCATAGAGATAGACCGTGACATCGACGCCTTTCAATCGAAAAACAATACCCCAATTATCCTGATCCGCTTTTAGATCAACGGCGAGATAACGGTGCATATATTCCTGCCCGGTTTCGTAATGATTGTCAATGTCGTAGAGACCGCTTACTTCTTCGTCCCGCTCCTTATCAAAATATCCGACATAGCGTTTCAGGCCGTCAAAGACTTCTTGAAGATACTCAAGAGAAGGGTGGATGGAGTGAAGTTGCAGAAGAGAATTACCCCAGTTTGCATGATAGAACATCTCATTTCTGTAATGATTGACATCGATGTAGCCCCTGAATCCTCCATCATCACGCTGGTTATCAATGAAGCACTGAAGAATGCCTCGTGCAAGTTCAGGGTCATGCATCCAGCGGGTTTCTACTATATGCCCCTGCGCGCTGTAAGTGATCGGCGCTCTGAAATATCCAATCCCTTCACAGACGAAAGGCCTCTTGTAGTTTCCTTCATTACCATATTGTGTATTCAGTTTCAAACCGTACCAGCGGTACCAGTAGTAACGTGTCAGATAATCATCCGAACAGGTGAACCCAGGAACAGTGCCAAAATATTCCTTCCAGTTCATCGTGCTTAATGCCGCCGGTGATCGTCGGTGCTGAATAGGCTGAAGGTTTTCGAGCGATTCGCTCTGCGATGGTGATGCTGCAAACGCGGCTGTGATCTGCTTCTTCGCTCCAGACTTTAGCATCACTTTTTTATGCAAGGCGATATAGAGAAGTCCATCATTGGTTACACCATCGAGTTGCACCTCGTTGGGTAATCGGCCGTTCCGAAACGTTTCATAAAAGGGGGTCAATCTCCAGTGAGGTTGTTTGGCAGTTGATTCACTCAAGTTGACACCATAGGATGAAGCTTCATGGCTTAATGTTAAAGCACATCCGACTGCAAGATGAGGAGCTACCGATGGGCGAAGAAATTTTGTAAATGCGCATCCACCAGTACTGGCTGTGACTTCATTGACCCATGAGGACTGCTTCGACGGATAATTGTCCTGTGCAGACCATGCGATAAGATGCAGCACGATCGTTTTTTTTGAAGTGTTCGCGAGGTGGAGCGTACTGGCAGCGACATCATTCGGCAGGAGTGTCTTTTCCTCAGTGAGTGAAAGGGGAAAATGTTTCCCTTCCATTGCGACGCTGTACGATTGGGTGATGATACTAGGATTCCAGATTCGTTTCTGAACAGAGAGTTCTACGAGCTTGCCATCCTCAGTTAAAAGTGTCCAGGTAAATAATGGTTCCAGCTCATAATTGTAGTAATGGGCTTTATCCCAGAAGCCGGGATAATCAAGGAACAGGGGAAAAGGGGGTGCCCAGAGCAGGCGATTCCCTCCGCCCAAATACCATTTATCATCGCGAGCCAGGTAACTCAGAAGATCAATCGTTTTCATCGACTCGCCTCATTTCAAGGTGATATTGATGGTGTGTCGTACAAACTCATTAACCGGACGTGCGGGTATCGAGATTTCAAGATGTGAATCACGCAATGTTGCCCCTTGCAGATCCGAAACCAGGTCAGCATGAAGAAGACCAAGCTGATACTGATGTCCTGCTAGACCTTCTACAATAATCTGGAAAGTGTGTTCCTTCATATCAGTGGATAGTATTTTCAAACCTTTATTCAAATCTCCGGTCATGGTTGAGATAACCGGCGGTAGAATCTCCACAGTAGGTTTATAGTGGATTACGACGTTTGTTTCTCCGGTTATCTCAAAATCTACAAGTGGCTGTATCGTTTGATGGGAGACTTTTTCTTTCATAGGCAGCGATATCCCGTTCACTTTGACAGAAAGAATTTTACTCCCTCGAAACAGCGCCGGGGCAAAGCTGCACTTGTACACTTCTGTATTTTTGGGAGTTATCAGTAACGTAATACAACTGTTCTCTTTCTTATAGTTCAGAGAAAAATATTGACTGCCGATATGAAAATTGGAGACGGAGACAGTTCGCCAATCAGCGGGGAAATGAGGTGCAAAAGAGATGCTGCGATTCGGGGCGTTTCCCTCAAGGCCGAGCATCCCTCGAACAAATGGAAGGACAACGCCTGCAGTGCAAAATCCCTGATGCGAGACTGCCTCTTGAGGCCAGATGTTGTGTGTGCCCGAAAAGACCTCTGTTACCTGTCCCAAAGCATTATCAAATGTGTGATGAACGCTTGCCATTAATGAGTTGAATCCCTGGAGTGCAAAATGATGTTTATATTGAGCTGTGGCTATATAGCTCGTCAGAAATGGCCAGACTGCGCCGTAATTGTAATTCAATGCTTCATAATATTTGCTCTTGTTTGAAATACTCCTGATTCCCCAATCTGTGGTGAGTTCGGCAGAATTTATTTTCTGAAGAGACTTCACACTCCGTTCCGGATCACCAATCTCCCACATCAAGCCGACGGAATTCCATGGTGAAACAATGTCGACGTGATCACCCTTCGCTGTGAACGCATAGGCGTACTGCTGGTTTTTATCATCCCAGAATTTTTCTCTGAATGTTAATCTGGCGTTCTTCAAGTACTCCGCAGTTTGAGCAGCGAAAGTTTTATCACCAACATCCTGCGAGAGAACGGCCATCGCTGAGATTGCCTTCACCCAGACCGCACCGGTATAAACGTCGGATTGAATATCGGTAAGAGGCCCATATTCAAGGGCGCCGAGTCCTGCTTTTTTGTTATCCATCAATCCATCGCCATTTTCATCAGTTGCCAGCGACCACTGGTAGGCTCGCTTCAAAGAATTCCAACTTGATTTGATGAAATCGAGATCCCCGGTCCTTGTATAATAATCATATAATGCACAGATGTAGAAGGGTGAAGTATCGCCGTGGATATAACCATAAGGATAGTCTTTCCACCAATTCAGATACGCTGCAGCCTGCGTTAACTCATGTGCCATCTTACCGTCATCTCGCTGCCACTTCTGTGTGAAAGCAAGAGCGTCCTTGGAAGATTGAAACGCTCCGTAACTATTTAAGCTCATCGAATTGATGTAAGTGTCGCCGCCAAAAAACCAACCGAATCCTGGTCTGCCGCCCGTGCCCGAAGTACCGAGGCCAGCCACCATTCCCAAACCGACGTCTGGATTATCAACCATCAGATTGTCATAAGAGATCTTAGCCCATTCGAAAGCAAGGTTAAGCTCCTTGTTTGGGGTTGTCACGTTCATCGTTGATTGACGAAGCTGAGTGTAGTGTTCGACATTCTGCCTGTAGTAGTGTTCCGGATTCGAGGCAAGTTTTTGATAAAGAGCTTTGATACTATCCCGTGAACCTTTTCCACCGGCAACAATGATTGGAATATATCGTCCTATACATTGCGCAGGATTGTCGATCGGTATTTTAAATTGATTGGGGACGTCGGAAAGCATATGCGCCGGAGTATAGGAGATCCCTGAAGCGGCTGGAGATCCAACGTATCCGGTATTCTTCCTCGTTGGTTCAGAAATTTGATAGGCCTTGATATCGTCGAGCCATCGGGCTGATTGCCCGCCAATCCCAGCGGGCCACATTGGCTGCAGGACCGGGAGGAAGCTGCAAACAATTGTCAATGGTTCTGTCGAGGATACATCAAGAAGAATGAAAGCCCCCGGCTCATACACCGGTGTGATATAATGAGCTTTGATGGTAAAGGATTGAAAAGTGTAGGTGAGTGTCGTAACCTCGGGTGTTACAGAGATCAAGCGAACAATGTCCTTGCCACGAATCGGTTCCGTAGAACTGCCGATGAAAAATGAGAATTCAAAATTTCGTAAAAGTTTTAAGGGGTAAGCCCATGCTTCCACCATACCACTCTCTTGACCAAGCAGAGCGAATTTCCTTCCTGCTTTATCGAAGTACGTTGCGGGTTGTGCAAGCCTCTGCAGTTTGATATCAGATGATCCCAGTGGAAAGGCAGGGATCGTTGATTCTTGTGCATAAGAATACGTGACGATCAAAGCGATGAGCAAGAATTGACGAAGCATTGTTCCCTCGATGTGAAATCATTTTTTGTGTATTAATCTCACCATGTGAAAAATAGGAAATATCTTCCATTGTGACAGGATTCACTTATCCTTTCAATCCAGTCATTGTAATTCCACGGATAAAATAGCGCTGCGTAAACAAGAAAACCAGAACAATGGGCAACAGAACAATAACAGCGGCAGCCATTTGATGCGGCCAATCCGTTGTATAGAGATTGCTGAAGCTGGCAATCCCCACCTCAACTGTGCGCATTTCAACTCTGTTGGTCACAAGTAATGGCCAGAGGAAATCCTTCCAGCTCCCCATAAACGAGAATATGGCAAGCGTTGCCAGTGCAGGTTTAGAAAGGGGAAGGATGACTTTTAGAAAGATAATCAACTCAGAGGCACCATCGATACGCGCTGCGTCTTCCAGCTCACGGGGAATCATAAGAAAAAACTGGCGAAGGAGAAAAATTCCCCACACACTGGAAAGTGTGGGTGTGAACAATGCCCAGTAAGTGTTCATCCAGCCGAAGCGGCTGATAAGAAGGAAGGATGGAATGATGGTGACAATTGCCGGTATCATCATAGTGGAGAGATAGAGCGCGAAGATTTTATCTCTCCACCTGAATTGCAGCCGTGCAAATGCATACGCCGCCATTGAGCAGAATGTGAGTTGACCTAGGACGGAAAAGACAGCAACAACCATAGTATTGAAGAAGAATCGGGCAAATGGCTGAAGTGTCATCGCTTCAACAAAATTCGTCCATTTGAATGACGTAGGAATGAATTTTGGCGGGAATTGATACACCTCAAGCTCGCTCATCAATGCTGTCCCAAGCATCCACAGAAAAGGGAGAAGCATGGTGAAGGCTAAGAGCAGAAGGAGGACTGCGGTAATCAATCGCGCCATCTTCTTCATTGCATTGGTTGTATTCTTCTGGATCAACCGATCCTCATCGTAGCTTTGGATAATCAATCGCCAAAACTAATCCCAAGATCGCGGGCACTGAGTATTGTATCGCAATCGGTCTCAACAAATCTCATCCTGCCGGATATTTTTTCGAGAGGAACATATTTCACAGTCGGTGGTGCTAGAGCGACCATTACACCCGATTCGCCCGCCTCCAATGCCCGAACTGCCGCCGCTCCAAATCGTAACGAGACCAAACGATCAAACGTAGTCGGCGTCCCGCCTCGCAGAAGGTGTCCAAGCACAACGCATCGCGTCTCCTTGCCCGAAAGCTCCTGAATTTCTTTTGTCACCCGTTCCCCAGCACCGCCAAGGCGTTCAGCACGCCCCACTTCTGTTGCGATAACTGCAACGTCGCCATCTTTCGGTTTGGCACCTTCAGCAACGACGACGATTGTGAAGTGAGATCCGAAGCGTTCACGTTCTTCAATTTTCGCAATTACTTTTTTGATGTCATAAGGAATTTCTGGAATTAGGATGACATCCGCGCCTCCAGAGACACCGGTGTTCAGTGCGATCCATCCAGCATACCGTCCCATCACTTCAACCACCATCACCCGTTGATGCGACTCTGCAGTCGTATGTAATCGATCGATACAGGTCGTAGCAAACGAAACAGCCGTGTCAAAACCAAATGTAATGACCGTATTCTCTAAATCGTTATCGATGGTCTTTGGTACGCCAACCACCGCCAATCCTTTTTTGGCAAATTCGTTCGCGATCGTTAGAGAACCGTCGCCTCCAATGGCAACGAGTGCATCGATCTTGTTTGCGCGAAATGCAGCCATCACCTCATCGGTTCGATCAATTTCGTGATAGAGGCCATCTTCACCCAACTTCGGCCATTTTTGCGGATTGCCTTTATTCGTTGTGCCCAGGATGGTCCCACCGAGATGGGTGATCCCTCGGACGCGCTCACGGGTAAGGGGAATGAGCCCGCCTTCGGGATATCGTTCGGGGAGAAAGAGACCATTGTACCCATCACGGATTCCCACAACTTCCCATCCGCGATTGATTGCAGAAATGGTGACAGCACGAATTACAGCATTCAGTCCAGGTGCATCACCACCGCCAGTATTGACAGCGACTTTACGGATTGTTGTTGCCATAGTTGCCTCCTATTGTGAGCTGATGAAAAAGGATATTGATCACGACATCCATTTTCGTATGACATTTATTAAAGCATTATGAGTATTCGATATTCCTACCGATCACTTTAAATTGAATCCAGGTCATTACCATAATAATGATAAAGAGAATCCAGGACATCGCTGAAGCATATCCCATGCGCAGTTGTTCCCATGCAGATTGATAAATATGATAGACAAGGACATCGGTGCTGCGAACAGGACCTCCACCGGTCATCACATAAATGGAGGTGAAAACCTGAAAGGAAGAAATCAACGATGTGACAAGAATAAAAAAAGTTGTGGGCCTGAGCAGCGGAAAGGTTATTCTCCAAAATCGCCCCCATGTGCTGGCACCATCGATCTTCGAGGCGTCGAGCAATTCTTCCGGAATGCCCTGCAATCCCGCAAGGAAAATTATCATTTGATATCCCAAACCGAGCCAGACAGAAAAAATGATTATCGAGACCATTGCTGTGTTTGTTGAATTAAGCCACTGCAGAGGGCCGAGACCGAAGAGGCTCAAGAGAAAATTGGCGATACCGAATGTCGGATGATAGATCCACATCCAGACGAGTGCGATCGCGACAAAGGAAGTAACACTGGGGAGAAAATAGAGTGTCCGCAGTGCCGATAATCCTTTAATCTTTTGATTCATTAATAAAGCAACCGAGAGCGAGATGACCATACCAAGCGGAACGTTCAAAGAAAAGAGCAGTGTGTTTTTCAAGGCGTTCCAGAACATTGGATCGTGAAAGAGCTCGGAGAAATTATCCAATCCTACAAAGGGCTTTTCTGGTACAACGATGTCCCACCGATGAAAACTCAGATAAGCAGAGAAGAGAATGGGAGTGAAAAGAAACACCGACAGGTGAAAGAGTGATGGTGCAAGAAAACGCAATGCTGTACCGGTTTCCTTCCTGGATTTTTTCTTTTCTCTGAAATACATGAATGTGCTGCCTGCAATGACAAAGAGAGTCACTCCCGCGAGGAATTCAATTATTTCCGCATGCTCACGAATTGGCTTAAACTCATAAGTCTCGTGTGCTCGGATATTCTTCAACTCAGTATCCACGCGTTTTGCATACTGAGCCATGGTCGTTTGCATGGGTTGATGATTGATCATCACCTCATCGACAGCGTCCTGGAGGGTCCACTCAATCTCGCTGAAGCGCTCGATCACTGAGCCCCAAGGTTGGCGGCAGAAGGGAATTTCTGAGAGAAATTCTTTTTCGAGTCCGTATGGATCGTTGGTAACGAGCGCCGCTGCGACAGACCGCACGGAGGGAATTTCAAGCCGCCGGCTGGCTCTGATTTTATTGGCTTCTTCGCCTGCCATAAATGCCGCAAGCAATGCTGCCTCCTGCTGATATTTTGATGTTGACGAGACACACCAGCCGGATTCGTACATGACGTTTACTTTATTTCCCGAGGGATGCCGGGGGAGAGGTGCAACACCAATATCTAAAGCACCGGCTTCTATAAGCTTCAGGAATTTCGGCATCCGCCAATGGCCGTCGAGGATCATAGCGATTTTGTCGCTAGCAAACAGTTGTGAATTCATCCCTGTCTTTTCAGATTGAATCCAGCTTCCGGTATTCGGCGCGACGCCATGGCGTGTCTGTAAATCTATAAGAAATTGCAGTGCAGATTGTGTTTGGCTCGAAGTTAAATACCCGCTTGACACTGTCCCATCAGGATTAACCACATCGCCTCCGCCCGTCCAAACCCAGCAAATCCAGTAATAGTATTTGTTTGTAAAGGCTGCCCCATACTGGTCGATTGAACCATCTCCATCGAGGTCTTTTGTCAGTCGTTGGGCAATCTTCAAATACTGATTCCAATCCCATTGCGGTGAGGGGAAAGGTTCTCCTGCTTGCCGAAAGAGTTTTTTGTTGTAATAAATCATTAACGGCGTAAAACCTTTAGGAAAAGCATAGAGGGCATTGCCCTGTCGTGCGATGTTCAAAACATTTGGATACCATTGACTCGTATCGATCCCCAGAGGCCGGATAAAAGGAGTAAGGTCGAGGAGGATTTTCTTGTTGGTGAACGTTGGTATCAGTTTGGAATCGAGAAGGAATACATCGGGAGGATCATCTGCAGCAAATGCCGTTAGAATTTTTTCTTCGTACTGCCGGTCGGAATTCGGTTCATACAGAACGCGAATTGCAGGGTATCGTTTCTGAAATGCATCGATCGCTTTCTTATCGAGAGGAATCTCTTCCAGGTCGGCCCAATCGACAAGACGGAGTGTGATTTGCTTTTGGGCCACCATACTCTGTGCAGGGATGAAGAGTATAGTCAGAAGGAGTATGAGAATTTTACAGTACTGTTGCACTCGACGATGTACCTTATTGTTGATTGAGGTACTTCCGATAGTTATCATAGAATCAGTGTTGTGGACAGCAAATCTCGCGCAGTGTCTCCATCGTTGTTTCGATTTCTTCGGGAGTATTGTAAAAATGCGGAGAAAATCGAATCCTTCCTTCACGCAATGAAATGAGAATTTTGTGACTCATCAAGGCTTCGTGAATCTTGCTGACATCGACATCTGTTGGAAGCTGAATTGTCACAATCCCCGCCCGTTCTTCATCCTGGATTGGAGAAAGAAGCCGGATTCTCTCGTTCGAAAGAATCCCTTCGATCAGCATTCGGGTAAGCGAAAGAATATGCTGCTCTATGCGATCCATTCCCAACTCAACAAACATTTTCAATGCTGCGTTCATTCCATAAATGCAGGGGATATTAAGTGTACCCCCTTCGTAGCGCCTGGCAGAAGCGGCAGGTTGCTGTTCATAGTTGAAGAAATCCCATGGTTCAACAACTCCAAGCCAGCCAAAATATTTTTGATTGATCATCGATTGAAGGGTTTCGGTGAGATACAGGAACCCGGAGCCCTGTGGACTCAACTGCCATTTTTGTGCTCCGGCTGCGAGAGCGTCGATATTCATGTTCTGAACATCTATGTGGACAGCACCGACGGCCTGAATTCCATCGACAAGAAAAAGGATGCCACGCGCTCGGCAATACTCGCCAATGCTCTTGAGGTCTGCCCGGTATCCCGATAGAAATTGTACGGCGCTTAACGCAATGGCGCGTGTGCGCGATGTGACAGCACTAAAAATCTGATCTGCAGTAATTTTTCCATCGGGACAGTTAAGCACTTCAAGTTCAACGCCAAGCTTTTTGAGAGGAATGTAAGGATAAACATTTGCCGGAAATTCCAGGTTATTCAGGATAACCTGATCTCCTGATTTCCATGGCAATCCTGAGGTTATAATATTCAAAGCATCGGAGGTGTTACCACAGAGCGCTAAACGATCTGTAGATTCTGCGTTGATGATTGTACGAATGGAATCCTTAGATTCAATAATCCGCTTCAAGTCAGTACTATAAGTCTCAAGCTTGCCATAGGATCGTTCCTGCAAATATTCTGTCATTGCCATAACAACAGGCGTTGAGAGCGGGGCAGTGGAGGCATGGTTGAAATGTATCCATCCCTTGGCAATATGGGGGAAGCGGGAGCGTATCTCTGCTAATTGGTTATCTGGCAGCAACTTAAGGCCTGGATTCATACGATCTATAGAACTGTTTCGACAAATACCTTTCGAGATAGTACGGAAAGAGGGTAGGAAAATCAAGGAATCATTCATCAAGGTCAACTTGTTTTTACAATTCAACTTAACTACAATTGTCCTGTGAGTTTCTTCTCTTATCTGCCAGAGGATCTGTCTATGCATTCAAGGAGGTATCTCAATCGTATAATACTCTTTCTTTCAATTTCTCTTTTTGCCCTTCAATCGGTTTTTCCTTATGCAAACTCGGATTCAACCACGCACGATCTATCTAAGTTCGCTATTATCTCTCTCGATCTTTCAAATGCTGCTTCCCGGTCGATTTCCTATACCACATCTCCATTACGTGCATCGACAACTGATTGGTTAGAGTTTTCGGGAGTTGCAGGTATTATCGTTGCATCTTCCCTGCTTGATCAGACAGTTCATGAACGCGTTCGCAGTGCCGGAGGAGATGGATTTAATGGAAATGTCTGGGATCTCCCCACTCTGTATGGCACGCTGGGGACAGGAGCATCTCTCTCGTTTGGAACCTATGCGACGGGATTATTGACGTCAAATGACGAATTGCGAGTGACTGGTGCGATGATGGGAGAGAGTGTTCTTCTTGCAGGCGCGACGACGTGGATTGTAAAATATGTGGCGGGAAGATCGCGCCCTTTCATGAATCAAGGGGCCGGTGAATTTTCTGTTTTTCAGAGTAGTTATAACCGGCAATCGTTTCCTTCGGGGCATACAACAATTGCATTTGCGCTCTCCACTGTTCTGGCAGAAAGAATTGATACTCCGTTGGCCCGATTTTCTCTCTATTCGCTTGCCGCACTCACAGGGTGCGCACGAATGGTTAATAATCAACATTGGTTTTCTGATGTGCTTGGCGGCGCAGCAATTGGCACTGCTGCGGCATTGTTCGTTCTTCACAATTCGACGGGACAGAAAAATTCAACACCACGTAATGACACAGGAATTTTCATCTATCCATCCTTGAATGGGGTCTCGCTGGTTCTAAAGTTTTAATAGAATTGAATTGATCTTCAATCATATTCCGACGGTTGAATTGTTAGTGCGGTTTGTATCGAGTCATCAAAGAATCATCACTTCGATGGAACATTCTTCAAAACGTCTGCTTCTGAAAATGGCATTGCAGTTCCTTGTGCTCGGATCATGTGGATGTTTCAGCAGTTATGATAACCAAATGTTTCTTGGAGATCGCTATTATGATACCGGCGAGTTTGAAATAGCTGCAGATGCTTTTCGAAATGCCATTCTGATCGATCCCAAAAAAGGTACGGCATATTATCGCCTGGGGGAATGTTTTCTTGCTACGGGGCAAACCGAGGATGCCGTTTACGCATTCGAAAAAGTCATTGAGGTTGACAATACGCTGGCTGGCCTTGCTGCTTATGAGCTTGCGTTGATATATCTCCAGGAGAATACATTAGACACCGCAAATTTCTATTGCCTGAAAACTCTTTCCGAAAATCCTAACCTTATCAAAGCCTATGCGACGTACGGAAATATTCAAAATGGCATGGGTCGATTTGATAAAGCCATTGAATTCGTTTTACGCGGCTTGTCATTTCAGCCCAGGCAAATTTTAAGGGAAGGATTACAGGGGTATCGCGACGATCGGGCTGCACTCTTTAACACCCTCGGAAAATCCTTTTCAGGAATGGGGAGATGGGAGTTCGCTGTTGTAGCTTTTGATTCCGCAGCGAAATACACACCTCAGTGGCATATTCCTGTCTATAACAAGGCTGAGGAATATGAGGCGCAAGGACGATTTCTTCAGGCTGAAGATATTTACGATGGTGCAAGAAAGAAAGGCTGGCCGGCGAGAGAGTTGAATCCAAGAGCAGCCCGAATGTACTATCATTGGGGGAAAATTAATAGATCCATTGCTCTGCTGGAACAATTGCAGCATGCTGAAGCTGGCAATATCACTTTACTAATGACGCTCGGACGTTTGTACGAATTTGTTGGTAAACATTCTGATGCCTTAATGATCTATAACCTGGCGATGCTGGAAGATACACTCGCTGCAGCACCTCATTATTATCTCGGCAGGCTTTGCGCATCCGGCTCCAATTACTCATCCGCAATCCAACATTTCCGACAGGCCATGACTCTCGATCCGTCATATCCAGGCTCCTATCTACACGCCGGTGTACTATATTTTCAGCAAGAAAAATATGAAGAGGCTCAAGTGATGTTCAAACAGGCGGCTGCACTCGACACCCTTTCTGCAGAAGCCTATCTTAATCTAGCATTTCTCTCCCTGGCGAAGGAGAAGATTGCACTAGCTTCGAGCTATTTCTATACGGCACAAAACTTATTTCTCCGCTTTGGCGGAATGCCCGCAGCAAGCGATGAACTTGAACTGCTGTTTGACACACTTATTCAAAACGAACGTTAAGCTCTTCGTATCATGAAAATTGAGTACGGAAAAATCCTCCTCTACGCTCTGGCTCCTTTGATAGGCAAGTTCGTTCTCTATCGTTTGATTTTCTATCTTCGAAAGATCGACATCCAAAATCTCCAATGTCTTACAATTGCCGGTGCCTCGGTATTACTCTCAGTTATTCCTCTTCCATTACCGGAAGCTCTCTATGTCGTCGCGATCATAGGAATTTCCGCAATCCTCATTCAACGGTATACCGAAGCAGAACTCTATCCCGACGGTTTGTTTATTCCATTTGGGGTTGAGTTGTTCTATGCGTACGGACTTATTCCGTTGCTCAGTAAGCTGTAAGCCGCACGCTTGCAACCACTTTCAAACTTTTGTATCTTCCAAAGTGACCAACGAGTGTTTTTTACGAGTTGAAGTCACTTTGAGAATCCCGACGAAAGTCGGGATCCAGCTTCTGTTCCAAAGTGACCAACGCCTGCCTGCGTGTCCGCCGTGGCGGACAGGCAGGAGTGTATTCTACGAGTTGAAATCACTTTGAGAATCCCGACATACACAAGTTTCACAATATGGCCCCGTAGCTCAAGTGGACAGAGCAGCGGTTTCCTAAACCGTTGGTTGGAGGTTCGAGTCCTCTCGGGGCTACTAACAGTACAGAAGCAGAGAATTTGTCAGGCTCGTGGATATATGAAATGGTGCTCGCTCCAAGAAGCAAACACATCGTTCCTCCAGACGCATAACCAACACACAACATTATTCACTAACTCAATTCAGATCTTATGAGACTCTCGAAAGCCTTTGTCCCTACACTTAAGGAAATTCCAACTGATGCAACCATTCCCAGCCATCAATTAATGCTGAGAGCCGGATTGATGCGTCAATTAACTGCGGGTGTGTATATGTTCCTCCCGTTGGGATACAAGGCAATGTTAAAGGTGATGCAAATTGTCCGTGAAGAGATGAATGCCATTGGAGGGCAGGAATTTCTTTTTCCAGCATTGAATCCTGAGGCGTTATGGATTCAAACAGGAAGAAGAACCATTCAAAATTTTATTCTCAGTGTGAAAGAGCGCGATCTCGTGCTTGCACCGACACACGAAGAGGTTGTGGGTTGGCTGGCTGCCGGCCATATCCAGTCCTATAAAGACCTGCCCCAGATCTGGTACCAGATCCAGAATAAGTTTAGAAACGAACCGCGTCCCCGATCAGGAGTTCTTCGCGGCAGACAATTCATCATGAAGGATTCCTACACGCTTGATGCAACATGGGAGGGCCTGGATGCCGGATATGATGCGCATGCGCAAGCGTACCGTAACATCTTTCAACGTTGCGGCCTCAAGTATTTTGAAGTCGTTGCTTCAAGTGGAGCGATGGGTGGTACGGGGTCACAGGAATTTATGATAGATTCAGATCACGGCGAGGATACTGTTGTCCTCTGTAAGAGATGTGGTTATGCTGCGAATCTTGAAATTGCGACTTCCTCCATCGCTAAACTTGCCAGAGAATCGGCAAGCGATCCGCTGAAGGAATTGCACACGCCAAATGTCAAGACAATAAATGACCTTGCAGAGTTTCTGAAGGTGCCGCACACTCAACTGGCTAAATCAGTTGTCTACAAGCATGACGGAAAACCCTTATTGGTTTTGATGAGTGGTAATGATCAATTGAATGAATCAAAACTTCTGTCTGCATTAAAAGGTGGGGAGATAGGCCCTATGGATCCGGATGCGTTGAAGGGTTTAACGGGCGCCGATGCAGGGTCTATTGGACCGGTTGGATTGAAAGGATTCCGTATCATCGCTGACCGCAGGCTTGAAGGTGCGAACAATCTGATCAGCGGTGCCAATAGGAACGATTACCATATCGGAAACATCGATATGGACCGCGACATGAAGGTTGAAGGGTTCTTCGATCTAAGAACCGTAGAAGAGGGAGAGCCATGCCCAAAATGTTCTGCAACGATGAAAATATCAAACGCCATTGAACTGGGTCATATCTTCAAACTGGGCACAAAATATTCCGACGCATTGCATGCAACATTCCTCGATGAAAACGGACAGTCCAATCCAATCATTATGGGAAGCTATGGCATTGGTATAGAACGGATCATTGCATGTCACATTGAACAGAATCGCGATGACAATGGAATAATTTGGGATAAGGCAATTGCACCATACCTGGTGCACATTATTGCGGTCAACATGAACAGTAAGGAGATCATTGCGGCTTCGAATCAACTCTACTATGAGTTGACAAGGGCCGGAATTGAACCGCTGTTCGACGACCGCTCCAATGTCACACCCGGTTTCAAATTCAAAGATGCCGACTTGCTCGGAATGCCGCTCCAGATTATCGTCGGAGAAAAAGGTTTAAAGAACGGGCAGATGGAAATCAAAAAACGGAGAACAGGAGAACGAATGATGGTGGCACGGGAAGAGATTATAAACGCCATCAAAAAACTCCTGAATGAATAACAGATGAATCCTCAACTACATCCATTCCCCGTTGGAGGTGAGTGGCGCTCTCCTTCAGAACAGACTGCAACCATTAGCAGCCCATATGATGCCTCAGCAGTTGGAACTGTTGCGCTTGCCAGAGATATTGACATCGAAGATGCCATTGTAAGCGCACTCCATGGATTCGAAGAAACCAGAATACTCTCGAGCTATCAAAGGGCCGAATGTTTGTCCGCATTGGCATCTCTCATTGCGCAAGACAAGGAACCGCTTGCCGACCTGCTCTGTCGCGAGGTAGGGAAACCGATTCAATTCGCTCGGGTGGAAGTTGACCGGGCTGTCTTTGCGTGCACCATCGCAGCAGAAGAAGCAAAACGCATTAGTGGCGAAATACTATCGCTCGACCTTGCTTCCCATGCAAGTGGAAGAAGCGGTATGGTAAAGCGATTTCCGCTTGGCATCATTCTCGCAATCACACCATTCAATTTCCCTTTGAATCTTGTCATTCATAAAATAGCACCCGCGATGGCAAGTGGAAATGCTTTCATCCTTAAGCCCGCACCGCAGGCTCCATTGACAAGCCTCCATCTCGCAAGACTGATTGAGAAATCAGGCTATCCTAAAAGAGCGTGGAGTGTTCTTCCGTGTACCAATGAACGTGCAGAATATTTAGTAAAGGATGAACGGATACAGATGCTGAGCTTTACCGGAAGCCCCAATGTCGGATGGTATCTTAAATCGCAGGCAGGAAGGAAGAAAGTTGTCCTCGAGTTGGGAGGAAATGCTGGAGTCATTGTCGATCGAACAGCGCAAATCGATGAAGCAGTACGGAAAAATGCTCTCGGGGCATTTTTCTTTGCGGGACAGGTTTGTATTAAAGTCCAACGAATCTATATCCAAACGGAGCTTTTCGATGAGTACCGTGAGAAGTTCTTGGAAGTTATCAAATCTATAAAATATGGTGATCCGATGGAGTCAGATACAGTTCTCGGACCTGTGATCGATCTAACCCAGGCAGATCGAATTGAACGCTGGATCAGCGAAGCAATTCATGAAGGGGCAACGCTGCTGGCGGGAGGGAAGCGCATCGGAACGATCATTGAACCAACAATCATGACAGATGTTCCGCGAACAGCAAAAATATTTCAGGAGGAAATATTTGGACCGGTCGTTACACTCCACCGATTTTCTACTCTCGATGAGGCTATTGCCGGTGTGAACGATTCTTCCTTTGGATTGCAGGCGGGAATATTTTCAAACGACTTTAAAAATATTTTCTACGCATTTAATGCTCTTGATGTAGGCGCTGTTATAGTCAATGATAATCCTACCTTTAGAATCGATCATATGCCGTATGGCGGTGTAAAGCATTCCGGATTTGGCAGGGAAGGAATCAAATACGCAATCCAGTCGATGACCGAACCGAAAATGCTGGTGTTCAAAGGGTGAAGTGATTTCATGCATTGAATACCAACTATCGATTGCGTACTCTCCAGTGGTGTTCCATTTATCTTAATCCTGGCTTCCTGTATGACGAAATCTTCTGAGTTTGTTCATCTCCATAATCATTCCCATTACAGTTTGCTCGATGGTGCTGCAACTATTGAAGGTCTCATCGAAGCTGCTCTGCAGAATGACATGCCGGCTGTTGCCCTGACAGATCATGGAGTGATGTTCGGAGCACTGGAGTTCTATAAGAAAGCGCAGAAAGCCGGTATCAAACCGATCATCGGATTTGAAGCTTACATCGTATTAAAGGGATCGAGGAGCGATCGATCCGCACAATCCGACAAGGCAAAATCACCACAAGGCCGTGGAGTATACCATCACATTCTCCTCCTGGCAAAGAATTGTGTCGGATATAAAAATCTTCTCAAGCTCACTACGCTGGCCCATGTGGAGGGTTATTATTACAAGCCGAGAATCGATTTTGATAGTTTGACTCAATATCGTGAAGGTTTAATTGTTACAACCGCCTGTCCCGGAGGTGCCGTCAATGCTCAATTGGTTAGCGGAAACTACGAGGAAGCCAAAACCTATGCCTCAGCGTTGAAAGATATCTTTGGTGAAGATTTCTATCTCGAAATCCAGAATCATGGCCTGGAGGTAGAAAAGCAGATCCTGCTGAACTCTCCAATGCTGGCAAAGGAACTCGGTGTGAAAAACCTGGTGACGAATGATTGTCATTATATTCAGCCGAACCATGCGATTTCGCATAACATCATGTTGTGTATCCCGGATGCAACCAGCACCTATTCCCCAGATTATAAATCACTCCGTTACGGTTCTGATCAGTTCTATTTCAAGTCGGCGAATGAGATGTCGAGGCTCTTCAAGGAATTCCCTGATGCTTTGAAAACATCAATGGAAATCGCTGAAAAATGCAATTTGGTGCTTGATCTAAAGACAAATCACATGCCGAAATTTCCCATCCCTTCAGAAGCTGGGGCGGAAACCCTCGATGACTATCTCGATCGCCTGGCAGCCGAAGGGCTTAAAAGACGCTTTTCCGTTATCACGCCCGAATTGGAAGCCCGGTTGCAGTTGGAACTTGGCGTCATTAAGAGAATGGGATATGCAGGATATTTTCTGATCGTACAGGACTTTATCAATGCAGCGAAGAGGATGGGAGTTCGTGTTGGTCCCGGTCGGGGAAGCGCGGCAGGAAGCCTCGTCTCTTATGCGCTAGGGATCACTGATGTGGATCCCATCGAGTTCGATCTTCTCTTTGAACGATTCCTGAATCCGGATCGGATCAGTATGCCTGATATCGATGTTGACTTTGCCGATGATAAACGCGACCAGGTGATTGCCTATGTGCGTAACAAGTACGGAGAAAATTCTGTCGCACAAATCGTTACCTTCGGCACACTCTCGACACGCGCCGTATTGAAAGATGTTGGGAGAGTTCTGGGGATACCCTTGGCAACGATTGACCCGATTACAAAACAGATCCCGGTTATCATGGGGAAAGTCACTCCCTTGGCAGAAGCGTTGGAAACAATTCCGGAGTTAAGAGAGGTCAAAGAGAGTGCTGACGAAAAGATCAGACTCTTGATTGAAACGGCATTGGTCCTCGAGGGAATGAACCGCAATGTCTCTACCCATGCGGCCGGTATTGTTATCGCTCCTGGAGAAGTGAGCGAATATGTGCCGATGTATAAATCGCCTGGGTCGGAGCTGATGACGCAATATAATATGAAGGACCTTGAGGTAGCAGGTCTTTTAAAAATGGATTTTCTTGGGCTCCGCACGCTCACGGTCATCGAAAATGTTCTGGCGATGATTCAACAGCGTCATGGCGTTACAATCGATCTCGATCGCATCTCCTTTGACGACCAGCTCACGCTCGATCTCTTCTCAAAAGGGAACACCGTCGCGATCTTCCAGTTTGAAAGTTCTGGAATGACTGATTATCTGAAAAAACTGAAACCGACCTCTATCCATGATCTCGTTGCCATGAACGCCCTCTATCGGCCTGGTCCGATGGAAAACATTCCAGATTTTATTGATAGAAAGCATGGCAGGAAAGAAATCGAGTACATCAATGAAAAATTAGAACCGATCCTGAAAGAGACCTATGGTGTGATCGTGTATCAGGAACAGGTTATAAAAATCGCCAGTGAAATTGCCGGACTCAGTCTTGCACAAGCAGACATTCTTCGAAGAGCAATGGGGAAGAAGGATAAAGAGCTCATGGCAGAGCAGAAAAAGGAGTTCATTGACGGTGCGCAAAAGAATGGTGTCGATAAGAAAACTGCAAGCGATATTTTCGATTTGATTAAGAAATTTGCCTCCTACGGATTTAACAAATCACATAGTGTCGCGTATTCGGTGCTTGCCTACCAGACTGCTTATTTGAAGGCACACTATCCAGCGGAATATATGGCTGCGACAATGACCAGTGAAATATCGGATACCGATAAAATCGTTGGTCTGGTTGATGACTGTAGAAAGCTGGGCATCGATGTCTTGCCCCCGGATGTGAATGAGGGCGATGTGACGTTTGTGGTAACAAAGAAAGGAATTCGTTTTGCCCTCAGTGCCATCAAGAATGTAGGGACCGGAGCAGTGTATTCCATTGTTCTCGGCAGAACAGAGTCAGGAAAATTTCAAGACTTTTTTGATTTTTGCGCACGTGTTGATCTGCGCCTGGTGAATAAGAAGACGATCGAGTCACTGATTCAGGCAGGAGCATTCGATACGCTCCACGCGAATCGTGCTCAACTTTTTGCGGCAGTAGAGAAAGCGATCATCCATGGGCAGGAAATACAGGAACAAGCAGTGAGAGGCCAGTCAAACCTCTTCGAAATGGGGGGCGCAAGAGTCCAATCGCGTCCAGCGTTGTCTTCGGTTGAATCATGGAATGAAAGCGAAGTCTTGTCACGGGAAAAATCTGTTCTTGGATTTTATCTGACCGGCCACCCCCTGGGAAAATTTCGTGATGAAGTAGAAGCGTTCTCGACGGCCCGGTTTGGAATGACTGAGGGTCTCAGACCAAACGCTGCCGTACGAGTATGTGGAATTGTTACCTCCGTCCGGAAGAAAATCGATAAGAAGGGAAACACGATGGCATTTGTCAGCATGGAAGATTTTGCCGGCAGGGGAGAATGCATCGTTTTTTCCGATCCCTTTCAGAAATACAGCAAGTATCTTTTTCCCGATGCTCTGGTGATGGCAATTGGAAAAGCTGATCCAAACGGAGATGTCCTGAAAGTGCTCGTGAACGAAGTCTATCCCATGGAAGCTGTCAGAGAGAAATTTACGAGGGGAATCACACTGACAATCAATCTCGATGAGGTGAATGAGAGTACGGTGGTTGAATTGCGGAAACTTCTTGAGAAAAATCGGGGAAAATGCTCCTGCTATTTCAATGTTTTGGGTGGCGGATTATCGAAGAATTCTGTATATTTTTCAAGGAATATGGCTGTTGATCCTAATCTCCAGCTCATTAGTCAGTTGAAAGAGCTCTTAGGACCTTCAGCAATCAGATTACAGGCATAATTTGGTAAAGGAGTATCGATGAAAGCTATTGAAGTAAGTGATGCAAATTTTAAGACCGAAGTTTTGGAATCCCCGACACCGGTACTTGTCGATTTCTGGGCAGTATGGTGTGGACCGTGTAAAATGATTGCCCCCATCGTCGAAGAGATTGCGAATGAATTCGACGGGAAGTTGAAGGTTGGCAAAATCGATGTCGATGCGAATCAACAAGTGGCTATGCAATTCGGTATTCGAAGCATTCCGACATTGCTCCTCTTTAAAAATGGCAAAGTGGTCGATCAGATCGTCGGCGCCGTTCCAAAGAAAGCTCTTGCAGAGAAAATTACAAAACACCTTAATTGACCTTGTTTGACATCGAATGCGAGAGAGTCGAGCTTATTCGGCTTCTCGCATTTTTATTAGTACTAATTCCAGAGTTGTGAACTGGGTATCACATTCTGGTATCCGAACAAAAGAACGCTCTCTCAATCCCAGTGTGATTGGGCAGCAGGAGAATCAGGACAGTGGCAACTTATAAGAAGCGAACACATACCTGTGGAGAATTGACGACACACCATCTTAGGATACAAGTAACCTTAACCGGATGGGTGGATGTACGGAGAGATCTCGGAGGTGTCGTATTTATCGATGTTCGTGATCGGTATGGCAAGACACAGGTCGTTTTTGCTCCCCAGCATAATCAGCAAGCATATGAGCTGGCACAAACGCTCCGCTCAGAATATGTTATTTCAGTTACAGGCCTTGTTGAACACCGCCCTGAAGGAACCGTCAATCCAGAGATTCCCACAGGGGAAATTGATGTTGCCGGTGTGGAATTGACCATTCTCAACAAATCTGAAACTCCGCCATTTCCTATCGAAGACTCTGTCGACGTGGCTGAGGATACACGCTTACGGTATCGCTACCTTGATTTACGCAGGCCTGCCGTTCAACGTAATCTTCTTACTCGCCATCGTGCATACCAGATTGTTCGATCATACTTTGATGTGAACAATTTTATAGAGATTGAAACCCCGATACTTATGAAGAGCACGCCGGAAGGTGCTCGGGACTATCTTGTACCAAGCAGGATCCATAGGGGAAAATTCTATGCTCTGCCGCAATCACCGCAAACGTACAAGCAAATTCTCATGGTGTCGGGATTTGACCGGTATTTCCAAATTGTTAAATGTTTTCGTGATGAAGACTTGCGCGCAGATCGTCAGCCGGAATTTACACAAATCGATGTGGAGATGTCCTTTGTCGATGAAGATGATGTGCTCAAGATCGTTGAAGGTTGTATTCTGGAGCTATGGGAACGAATTCTAGGAGTAAAGCTTCATGCACCGTTTCAACGCCTCGTCTACAAAGAAGCGATGGAACGCTATGGAAGCGATAAACCTGATACACGCTTTGGGCTCGAGTTCTCGGTTTTTTCTGAAATCGTTGCAGACAGTAATTTCAGAGTTTTGAACGATGCTGTAAAGAAAGGTGGAGTGGTAGCCGGGTTTGTTGTACCGGGACAGGCAGGGATGACCAGAAATCAGCTTGATGTCCTGACCGATATGGTCAAAGCGTTAGGAGCAGGCGGATTAATCTACATCCGTGTTAACGAGGCGAAGGTTGAGTCTTCAGTCGATAAATTCCTTTCGCGTGAAGAAGTTGAAGCGATGGCGCAGAAATCGGGTGCTAAAATCAGCGACTTGATACTGCTGCTTTCCGGGCCATGGCAAAAGACACTTTCTATTCTCGGAACCTTACGCCTTGAAATGGCAAGCCGTTTAAAACTTATTCAGGAAGGTCAGTGGAATTTTCTTTGGGTGACAGATTTTCCACTTCTTGAATTCAGCCCCGAAGAACAACGCTACGTTGCTGTTCACCATCCCTTTACGGCGCCAAAAGAGGAAGATGTCCAATTACTCGATTCGGAACCAGGGAAGGCGCGCGCACGCGCGTATGATCTCGTATTAAACGGGAATGAAATTGCCGGTGGAAGCATTAGAATCTTTGGCTCCGATCTTCAGAGTAAGATGTTTTCACTGCTAGGAATCGGGACAGAGGAAGCGAAGCAAAAATTTGGTTTTATGCTCGATGCCTTTAAATATGGGGCACCTCCGCATGGTGGAATAGCGTTCGGGCTCGATCGGATCATCATGCTGCTGACAGGACAAAAGTCCATCCGCGATGTCATTGCATTTCCGAAAACAACGAGCGGTATGTCTTTGATGGATGATTCGCCCTCGACGGTCGAGAAAAAACAACTCGATGAATTACATATTCGATCTGTGTGATACAAGAGTTGTAGTTTTGTGTAATGACCTCATGTCCTATAACGGTCGGTACAGAGTTGTTAAAAGAATTAGAGTAACCTTTCAAGAGTATTTAGCTATACACTAAAAGCACAATTGCTAATGAGGATTGTATGTTTGATGATTTACGTGAAAACCTGATAGAACAACAAAAACGTTTGACAGCGCTTCGGGGGTATCTTTGACCTCGATTCGAAGGAAATAAGACTCTCAGAGCTTCAGACAAAAACGGGCGAAGCAGGTTTTTGGAATGATAATGTCGGTGCACAAAAGGTCATGCAGGAGATCAATGCCAAGAAGGAATGGGTCGATGCATGGAACAAACTTAATACATTCGCACGGGATACTGCAGCATTATTAGATTTAGCAGAAGAAGGTAACGAGAAGGATATCATCGCGGAAATCCAGAACGATTTACAGAAAATCGAACAGGAAATAGAATCCCTCGAGTTTCGAAATATGCTCGGTGGAGTCGATGACGATAAAAATGCGCTTCTCACAATCCATTCCGGGGCAGGTGGCACGGAGTCTCAGGACTGGGCTGAAATGTTATTAAGGATGTACACCAGATGGTGTGAACGAAATAATTTCAAAGTGAACCTTGCAGACCTTCTTGATGGTGAGACAGCAGGCATTAAAAGCGCGACAGTCGAAGTGCTAGGAAAAAATGCGTACGGATTCCTCAAGGCCGAAAGCGGTGTTCATCGGTTAGTCCGAATCTCACCCTTTGATGCCAATGCGCGTCGGCATACTTCGTTCGCATCCGTTTTTGTTTGCCCCGAAGTAGAAGATGACGTTGAGATTGAAATCAACCCAGCCGATCTCAAAATCGACACCTTTAGATCAGGAGGGAAAGGAGGGCAGAATGTCAACAAAGTTGAAACGGCTGTCCGTATTACGCACGTCCCGACCGGTATCGTGGTTGCCTGCCAGCAGGAGCGATCGCAATTTCAGAACCGTGAACGTGCGATGAAAATGCTTAAATCGCGCCTGTACCAACAGAGGCGTGAAGAAGAGGAAGCCCGTCTCAGCGCAATCGAAAGTTCAAAAAAAAGAATTGAGTGGGGAAGCCAGATTCGTTCCTATACCTTTCAGCCCTATACTCTTGTAAAAGATCACCGAACCGGTGTTGAATCCAGCGATGTTCATGGCGTGATGGACGGAGAGATCGATGAATTTATCAAGCGCTACCTGATGGAATGGGGAGTCCATCAGTAATAATCAAAATGCATCATTAAATTTTTATAACTGCTTATCGAAAGAAAATACTAAGATTTTTTTTAGCCACCGATGGCACACCCGCCTGCGTGACTTCGGCGGGCAGGCAGATGATCACCGATAAAAATATAATGATTGACCTCTTGTATCAAGAAATGACATATATAGAACGAAGTTCACATTCAGTATGAATATTTCTTTCTTCATCGCTCTTCGGTATCTCCAATCGCGTAGAAATCGCGGATTCATTTCCTTTCTAACGATAATTGCCACAGCCGGAGTTTCCCTGGGTGTCGCTGCGTTAATTATTGCTCTTTCGGTGCTCTCTGGATTCGAAAAAACGATCAAAGAGAATATCATCAGCTTTACCGCTCATATCCAGGTCGTAGGATTCCAAAACCAACTCCTTCCGACTGATTCATCAAGGATACACTCGTCCCTGGAAAGACATCCTGAAATTCGCACGATGGCACCATTTCTTTCGAGAGAAGGGATTATTCGCTCTGAAGAAAATTCTGATGGAGTGGTGATAAAAGGAGTTGATCCTGACAATGACATCTCTCCTGCATCAACAAGACTTGTCGAAGGCGCAGCTCCGCTTCGCAGACACGATGCAGGCATTGAGGGTATGATTATTAGCAAGAGACTCGCTGAAAAATTGAATTGTTCTCTCGGGAGCAGGCTCATCCTGTTCTCGCTCGGGGGTTCATCACTGTCGTTGTCACAAACTCGCGTTATGCAATTCGAAGTAAGGGGAATTTACGAGACCGGCATGGCAGAATATGATGAAATCTACGTCTATATCCACCTACTCAATGCTCAAAGGTTGTTCGGTGTGGGAAAAATGATATCCGGGTATGACATTCTCCTTAGCGATCCTTCAAAAACAAAACAACTTGCGATAATTCTTCCCGAAGAGCTCGGATATCCTCATTTTGCGAGAACGACAGAACAGATGAACCGTAATCTCTACACCTGGATCGAACTGCAAAAGAAGCCGATTCCCATTATTATTGGATTGATCGCAATAGTTGCAAGTGTCAATGTCATCGGGACGTTACTGATGATGATTATTGAAAAGACGAAGGAAATTGGAATCCTGAGAGCGTTGGGAACCAACAAAAAAAAGATTACAAAAATATTCCTTCTCCAGGGGATGGTTGTCGGAATCGTCGGAACAGCTATTGGGAACATACTCGCTCTTTCCCTCTGCTGGCTCGAATTGCATTATAAAATCATTTCCCTTCCACAAGGCATTTATTACATGACCCATGTACCAATAGAACTAAACTGGGCTAACTTTGTTATTGTCAGCGCAGTATCGATTGTCATGTGTTTCTTTGCATCAGTCATTCCATCACGTATCGCTGGACGAAAAGATCCGGTGCAATCACTACGGTTTGGATGAGCTATGCGATTTGAACGTTCAATTGCACTTCGCTATCTCCTTTCAAAGAGAAAAATAGGATTGGTAACAATCATTTCGACGATTTCGATAATCGGTGTTACAATCGGAGTCGCAGCACTTGTTGTTGTCCTCTCAGTTTTTAATGGCTTCTCTTCGCTTGTGACATCGATACTGATAAATTTCGATCCACATCTAAGGATCGAGAGTGTTCGGCCGGCCGCCAAGTCGTCATATCAGGATCTGATTAGTTATTTGGAAAAGGATCAAGAAGTAGTCGGATTTTCACAATACGTTACTGGAAAAGCAGTTATTGTCTCACAGAACCTGAATCGTGTCGTCAGCATACGAGGTGTTGAAGAAAACCGCATCGCTGATGTTTCTGGCCTGAAGAGCAAGATTTCTCTTGGTGCACTTTCATTTGGCAACAAAGAAAGAAACGGATTAATCATTGGGCTCTCACTAGCAGACAGATTGGGAATTGTTATTGGTGATACCGTCGCGCTGGTGAGTTTGGCAGGCTCAGATATAGTCTTAATGCAGTATCAACAGCCGCTCATCAGAAAATTCACTATCACAGGTATCTACGAATCGAATAACAAGGAATATGACTCGTATTATGCCTACACGGGTATTTCAGCAGCTCAAGCTCTTTTGAACAGGGGGGAGAAGGTTGATGGTGTAGAAATACGTATCTCTTCGGTCAACGAATCAGATAATATGAAGGTTGTGCTAAAAGAACGATTTGGCACTGAATATAGAATCCTCACGTGGTACGATCTTCATCGTTCACTATACAATATGATGCAAATAGAGCGTTGGATTGCCTATATCATCCTTACCTTGATCATAGGCGTCGCATGTTTCAACCTGCTCGGTTCTCTTACAATGTCTGTCATTGAGAAAAGCCGTGATATCGGCATTCTAAAATCGATGGGAGCGACAGATAAGAGTATCATCAAGATATTCACGCTTGAAGGTTTGGTGGTTGGAATTATTGGTTCTCTTGTTGGTTCAGTTCTTGGAATATTGGTAGTGTATCTCCAGGATTCTTACCACCTGTTTCCATTAGATCCGACTGTTTATATCATTCCAGCTATTCCGGTTTTACTTAAAGTATCGGACATCATTCTTATAGCTATCACAAGTATTGTGCTGTGTACTTCTGCGGCATTCTATCCTGCAAAACGGGCAGCACGTTTACTTCCTGCCGATGCAATCAGATGGGAATAAATGACTATGAATTCTATTCTTGTTGCAGAGAGTGTTGAAAAGAAATTTGTTACCGGGAAGAACCTTTCTGTAGAGGTACTAAAGGGATTATCACTGGAAATCAGAAGAGGAGAGGTTGTTGTGATCATGGGGCCCTCGGGCTCCGGAAAGAGCACATTGCTTCATTTGCTCAGTGGTCTTGATCGACCTACAAAAGGGCGTATTCTTTTCGATGGAGTAGATCTCGGTGCGATGCCTGATGAAGCATTGGCGACATTCAGGAATAAAAAACTCGGATTCATCTTTCAATTCCATCACCTTTTGCCTGAATTCACTGCGCTCGAAAATGTGGCAATGCCATCGCTCATCGGAGGGGAAACACTGAAAGCGGTAACTCCAAGAGCTAAAGAACTCTTGAACGAAGTTGGTTTATCCCATCGGTTCGAGCACAAACCGAGTGAATTATCAGGAGGTGAACAACAGCGGGTCGCCGTTGCACGTGCATTGATGAATAGTCCGGAGGTGATTCTGGCTGATGAACCATCAGGCAACCTTGATGAACAGAATAGTTTGAAACTGCATCAATTGCTGATGGATCTAGTTAGACAATATGGATTAACGTTGGTGTTCGTAACACATAATCCTGATCTGGCAGGGCGAGCCGGTCGTATGCTCCAATTGATTGATGGAAAGATAACAGCTTTAGAAAAGTAAATACCTGCGGATAAAGGCTTGACATTTTTCTGAAATGGTGTAAATTAGTGACAGACCTGAACAACGGTTACTCCCCTGACTGTCGTTCTCAAACGGTCAAGCCCGGCGTTTCCCCCAACGCTGGGCTTTTTGTTGAGAGACAATAAACGAAAGAATATTATGGCACGAGAAATAAAACCTGCAAAGCGAAAAAAGAACGTTGGAGCTTTGCCCTTCACAACAAGAAATTATCAGATTCTTGCACTGGGCCTAATTGTTATTGTCCTTGGATATCTTGCCCTGGGTCAGGAACCATGGGATAGTGCGATGCCGCTGATTGTGGCACCGATCCTGCTTGTGCTAGGGTATTGCATCATCATTCCATTCGGAATTCTCTATCGCACAAAGTCGAAGCTGGATCAAGCTGCCTCGGCAAAACCGGCAGAGTCGACGACAACACAATAATTGGAATTACGGAATTCTCTAATTATATTTGTGTGTCGTTTGAATCCGAGGTAGCCTAGAAACTTAGACGAAAAGTCTAACCACAAAGGACACAAAGTATAAAATGAAATTAAAATGATTTGATATTTTATCATTTTTATAACTCTTCCTTCGTGTCCTTAGTGGTTAAAATATTTCCTATACTATGTTTTCGTCAAGGTCTTTAGGAGGGCGTGTAGCTCAGGGGTAGAGCATCTGCCTTTTAAGCAGAGGGTCGATGGTTCGAGACCATCCACGCTCACGATGTAAAATCAAGGTCACACCTTTGGAGTATACAGAACAGTATACAACGGAGGTGTGCATGTTTATCACTTCTCATAGTTTCAGCCTCATCAAACGCTCTTTCTACTTATTTATTCACCTCATGTAAAAAAGAAAAATCATCAATCAATCTGGGTTCTCATTAGCAAACCCAAATCCATCTCATATGGGATCGTCCGAAAAGGAACGATCTGTCACACCGGAATGTGCCGATTTTCGGCATCCCGTACATCGGGACTTTAATCCGGTGTCCAGTACCTTAATTAAACATTTTTCTGGATTCCCTGCCTGCCAAAGTTTCTTTAGCACGCAGGAAGGCGGCTAGAAAATTGCCTGCCCGACTTACCTACGGCAAGCAGGCGCAGGCGGGCCGGAATGACTGTCTGCGAGTTTTCTTTTTAGTCAGCCCCCAAAAGGGGAGGTTAAAAAAATGATTATTCGCTTCAATCAAACAGATTCTTCTTCCTGTGTAACGTCAGTTATTTATTATAATGGCGATTACAGTGCCGCACGAATTAGGACACATTTTCAAGTATTGTTCAACTCTCAATTCGCATATCAAAGCGACGACACGGAAAGCTGCCGCTTGCGCTTGTAGTGCGGATGCAATACATTACAATCAAAAAGGTGTGTAAATGGCAAAAACAGCAATGGTTCAAGCACGAATTGAGCCCGATTTAAAGAGTGAAGTAGAGAATATACTCAGCGTATTGGGTATGAGCACGACGGATGCGATAAATATCTTCTTCAAGCAAGTGCAATTATCGAAAGGGATTCCGTTTGAAGTGAGAATTCCGAATGAAGAAACACGAAAGGCAATTTCCGCAGCGCGAAGAGGAAGAGGGAAGAAATTTAATTCAATAGGAACGTGACGACAAACTGATAGATTTTCTCTTCACAATGTGGTGATTAGAGCCGCAAGCGAGTTCGCGGTAGTGAAGTTGGAAACGGGAAAGGAAACCTCTGAATTCGTGTAAAGCGATGAAGGAGGTCTTTGTGTTTTATTGTGGTTATCAGCTTAGAATGACAATCGAATTTAAATGAGTTGAACACTGCTTGCAAATCTACAGTGACTTTTAATAAGACGTGACCTTTATAAATGGTGATAAGAGATGAGAACTTTACGACCCCTCTTCCTATTACTAATAGTAACCATTTTCCCGTTGAATCTTCTGCACTCGCAATGGATTCAGACGGGCTTGACGAACAAGTCTGTCCAAGCTTTCGCTGTGAGCGGCACCAATCTCTTTTCCGGGACTTGGGGAGACGGCATTTTTCTATCCACCAACAACGGGACAAACTGGACACAGATCAATACGGGCTTGACTAACGCTTACGTCAACACTCTTGCAGTCTCCGGCACGAATCTCTTCGCAGGAACATCTGGCGGTGTCTTTCTTTCCACCAACAACGGCACAAGCTGGACGCCGGCTAATAGCGGCTTAACGAATGTTTATGTCAGGGCTCTTGCCGTCTCAAGTACGAATCTCTTTGCTGGGACTGATGGAAGCGGCGTCTTTCTTTCAACGAACAACGGGACAGACTGGACACAAACCGGCTTATCGAACACCTATGTCTTTGCTCTTGCAGTCTCCGGCACGAATCTCTTCGCAGGGACAACTACCAGCGGTGTGTTTCTTTCAACTAACAAAGGCACAAGCTGGACGGCGGTTAATAGCGGCTTGACTAACACTAATATCAGGGCTCTTGCAGTCTCCGGGACGAATCTCTTTGCTGGGACTTATGATGGCGTTTTTCTTTCCACAAACAACGGTTCTAATTGGACACAAACCAGCTTGACGAACACTTCTGTCCATGCTCTTGCAGTCTCCGGTACGAATCTCTTCGCAGGTACATGGGGTGGCCTCTTTCTTTCCAGTAATAATGGGGCAAATTGGGTTCCAATGAAATCTGGCTTACCGAATACGTACGTCTTTGCATTGGCAGTTAATGGTACGAATATCTTTGCAGCTCCTTATTATGCAGGTGTCTTTATTTCGAATAATAATGGCGCAAGTTGGAGCGCTGTGAACTCTGGATTTTCCAGACCAAGAGTTTTAACACTCATCTCAAGAGCCACTATTATTTTTGCAGGTACGTATGATGGCGCCATTTATAAATCTACTGACAACGGTGCAAGTTGGAGTAGAGTGTACTCAGACTGGCAAAACAAAACAGAGGTAAGGGCTCTTTCTGTCAGTGATTCGATTATTTTCGCGGGAACTTATGGAGGTGTTTTTTATTCTCCAGACAATGGAACGAGTTGGTGGCCAGTGAATTCCGGTTTAACGAACATTTCTGTTCGGACTCTGGCTATTAAGGGTACAAGTATTTTCGCAGGGACATCTGGCGGTGTCTATATTTCTACCAACGGCGGCACAAACTGGACACAAACCGGTTTGACGAACATTTCTGTCCATACTCTTGCCGTCTCCGGTACGAATATCTTTACTGGGACTGACGATGGCGTCTTTCGTTCCACCAACAACGGCACAAGCTGGACACAGGTCAATACCGGATTGTCAAGTAAAAATGTTATTTCTCTTGCCGTTTCCGGCACGAATCTCTTCGCAGGGACTACTGCCGGCGGTGTCTTTCTTTCCACAAACAATGGCACAAACTGGACAGCAGTCAATACAGGTTTGACGAACACTACTGTCCAAACTCTTACAGTCTCTGGTACGAATCTCATTGCTGGAACTGATGGCGGCGTCTTTCTTTCCACAGACAATGGTTCTAACTGGAATTATTTTAATACTGGTATGACCGCTAATTCCACTAAAGCACTTTTAATTATTGACGGTTTGTACTTGTTTGCTGGTACTGAGCAGTACGGTGTCTGGCGAAGACCACTTTCAGATATTATGTCAATGGCTGCCCCAACACTCACATCACCAAGTGATTCTTCCACAGAGGTCAACACAAATACAGTGTTTAGTTGGAATGCATCTACTGAAGCTATATCATATCAGCTACAAATCACCTCCAATCCTACATTCACCATAAATGTTATGAGTTACAGTAATATCACAAGTACATCATTCTCCATAAGTGGCCTCACTAACAACACAAGATACTTCTGGCGAGTCAATGCAACAAATCCTCGTAGTACAACATTCTATTCAAACGTTTGGAGCTTCACCACATTTTCACTCGTAGCACCAAATCTTAGCACACCATCCAATGGTGCTTTAGCGATTTCCATCAACCCGACTCTAACTTGGAAGTCTTCTATAGGAGCAACCTCCTATCAGCTCCAGGTTTCCAGAAATTCAAATTATTCCACTATTGAAGTTGAGAAAAGTAATATCGTAGATACCTCCTACCAATTGAGTGGTCTTGCAAACAATACAAGATATTACTGGCGCATAAATGCATCCAATGCTCGAGGAACATGTCCCTACTCTACTGCATGGAGTTTTACCACTATTCCAGCAGTAGTGATAACTATGAAGGCCCTGACATTTGGCAATGTTCCAATAGGCACAAACAAACAGCTGACCTCAATCCTAAAATATGGTGGTCAAGATACCTTAAACATCACAAATATTGTTCCGTTAAATCCAATATTCTCCACAGATGTTACTCAAGCTGAGATACCAACAGGAAAAGAGATTTCAATAAACATTCGCTTTTCACCAACCACTACTGATATTGTATCTTCAATGATACTTATCTTTCACAACTTGCCTACTTCACCAGACACCATCAAAGTATCAGGACTTGGCATTAAAGTCCCAATCGCCCGATTTTCATCAATAAGCATTTCCTTTGGGGATGTCGCGGTTGGTCGATATAAAGATATAGTATTGACGATTTCAAATCTCGGTGCTCAGGCTTTCCAAGTGACGAATGCAATCTCAAGTAATGCAGTCTTCTCTGTCAGGCCAACTTCGTTCATGGTGAATCCCGGTCAATCAATGAATGACACCATTAGATTCTCACCTCTCGCTACTGGGAAAACAAGTGGTCTATTTTTATATTTGAGCAATTCGACACCTTCTCCGGATACAGTTAGGGTTGAGGGAGTTGGTATGATTGGTACTGACGTAGCTAAAGATGGCGAAATCCCGCTCAAATATTCTTTAGATCAAAACTACCCTAATCCGTTCAATCCATCTACGACTATACGATATGCTATACCAAAGGAAGCGAGGGTACAGCTTGACGTCTATGATCTACTTGGTCGGAAACAGATTACGCTCGTGAATGCAGACCAAAGAGCCGGATTCTATGAAGCATACTTCAATGGCAACGATTTACCGAGCGGATTATATCTGTACACTTTAACAGCAGGAGAGTGGAGAGCGACTAGGAAGATATTGTTAATGAAATGATCTTCAGACCTCCGAATTAGTGAGAGCGATGAAAGTGGTTATTGTGTATATAAATAGAATATACGCTATGTGTTGTTCTCCAATAAATTAGTGGACTAATGGCAATTCGTTTTTTACACTAGTTATGTGCAAGCACAGAATATCTAAAAGCGTTTTGCAGCATACTCTGATCTACCATTTCATCAAAAAGGAAATTCTATGAAATCCTATCATGTTGCTCGCATCCTTCTTTCAAATAAGGACTTTGTTATTTTCGTGTCTGACATGGATCTCTCTAGATGTTCCGATGAGCATAGACAAGTTCTCTTACAATGTGTTATCGAATGCGTGTCAGCCAAAGGCTATCCAGGTACTGTCGCTCTTGTCTGGTCTATTGATGATAGTTCACTTGGATTCTTCCCTCGTAACAGAATAGAACTTCGTGACTATGTTATGCACAATTCGATTGATGCCATCAAATCAAAATTCAATGGAGAAATCGATTGTCCGTTCTGAGTATCCATTTATAATTATTATCAACAACAGCATTGATAAAGCGAGGTCTATGTATCCTCAATACAGATATCAAAATGTTATGATTGCCTTTTCTGCAATCGCATGCATAATGATCACATTTGCCGCAATTCAATCTAAGCTATTACTTGTTCTCATTGGAATTTCTAACATTTTTATCTGCTCCACCATTCTTCTAGCGGTATTTTATCTGCGTCGCTCTATAGTTTTCTTTCCAAAGGATCGGATTCTCCAGTTAATAGATCCTGTTGAAATTAACGACAATCAGCTATTATTTAATATGATTTCTGAATACCAGGATAGATTTTTGCACATTACTAGAAGTTTAGCAATTGTATGGCTTTTCACCGGTTTTTCATTTATTTGTCTTGCTATCTTCTATTAACTGTCTATTTCCTAAGTGTATACTGCAAAACTTTGTTGAACATACTGTGCCTGCGCCTAACGAATCGTGCTTGCGACGCTCGCTCGTTTGGTTATGTCGAATAAGAATCTAAATAAAGGTATGTCAGTTGTGCTCGCTCCATTTCGTGCCGCCACAGTAATTGATTGTTCATAGTGGCAGCACTCAGACGTTGGCGCCACGCAGCCTCGTCAATAATTACCATATACAGGAAACCAGTATGCCCACAGCAGATCAAGAAACTCAGAAACGAAGACTCTCCCTCCGTAAGTACACTCCAAACCTCATCACTGGTATATTTACCGTACTAGGGATTGTCATCGGATTCTTGCTTAATCAGATATTCCTGCCCAGAACCTCGGTTGTTTCTGAACGTTCGGAGCTCCGTAAAGAAATATTGAAGCTTCAGTACCCACACCTGCAGAAGCTTAAACGCATCGCCGAGATTGGTGGCTTTGTTTACTTTCAAAGTTTCACTCGCGTCTATATGTCCTCCAACAGGACTGTACTGGGTGAGGACAAGGAAGGCATCAAAGTGAAAATAGCCGGCGTCGCCGCAGACACTACTCTCCGCAAGGAGTGGTTTTCGTTAGTGCAGGAAATCGATAAGGCAAAGGATGTCCTTGATTCGGACGTATACCAACTCTTTGCGACAGTTCGTTCGTTCCTCAATGACCATCCTTTCCCAAAACGTGTAGGACGAGAAGAGTTCATCAAGTCACCTTGGGCATCAACAGAGACAATCGGTCATTGGATTTCGCTCAATGAACATCTAGCCCAAGTTCGACAGTTGTGAAGAAAAGATGGCGATTCCGTTGAGCATAGGGCATAAATGTTAAAAAGTCGGCACTACATTTTTGAGTTTCAATTCGAGTCGTTCAGGTGGTCTCAGATCGAGTCTCTGAAGCAAGAGGGCCAGAGGCGGCTCCGGTTTCGAGATGCACCGGAGTCTGATCTCGATTTGCGTGCGCGTCAGAAGAACGACATCGATGAGCGTCAGGTTTTTAATTTCTTCAAGAACAGTTCTTGGCTCATTGCCCAAGCCTGATCGCTTGCATATCTGGCCGAGAGATTTCCAGAGCACATAGGCAAGGAAGCACACCAGGATGTGGGCCTGCACGCGGTCCTCTCGTTGGTGCCAGATAGGACGAAGCTTCAAGTCCTGTTTGTGAATGCGG
>JAZDJN010000015.1:0-51579 GCA_043803945.1 bacterium
ATTGAGCGAACGCCATACACAAAAATTGTTCCCAGCATGTAAACTGACGTACGCGTCGATCACCGTGACATCTCTTCACGGCTGATCGAAATGTATGCCGAGGAACAAAGTCCATGAGTTGCGAAAAGATGGTTCGATCAAGATTGATGCCATTGTCCAAAGAATATGAAGGAAAAATGACAAATATTTTCCGTCCAATGTACAATGGAGTTGAAATCCCTAACAGCTTATTTTTCGCGTAACTCTTTTATTTCAAAGAACATATAGCATCGCTACTCTCCGTTAACCGGACAGTAGTGGAATGGATCAATAAAACGGAGTCTTGTTTCCGCTTCATTCATCTTTTCGTGTTTCTCAGTCCGAAAAAAATGAACCAAAGATTCTATTTTTTGTTTCGATTGTTTCCTATCCATTTGCAGCGAATTTATACAATTACTGCTGTAAATGAAAGCACTTTGCTATTTGTCCTCTCTTTCCCTATCTTTAAAAAGGAATTTGCAGCGTCAGAGTGTATAAATAAAGAAGCGTTCTTTAACTTTTCCTATGATCTGCGCTTCGGACGGTTGTATTTTTCATCTGCATCCGACATGGCTGTCGGCAGGGGTCTAATTCAAAGATCAGTCACGGCTACGGATTATCATCATGAAGTATCGTTCTTTCCTTTGGCTTTTTCTTCTCCTCCTCCCCATTACACTAAATAGCTCTGATAAAACCATAGTCCTAAAAATTCGTCTCGATGGAACAATCAATCCGGCGGCAGCAGAATTCATTCAGCATGCCATTGAAAAGGCCAAAGCGCGAGACGCCCAATGCCTCATTATCGAACTGAACACCCCGGGTGGACTACTTAAATCCACCCGAGTGATTGTCAGTGAAATCCTCGCTTCAGATATTCCAATCGTAGTCTACGTCTCCCCTGCCGGTTCCCAATCGGCTTCTGCAGGAGTCTTTATTACACTTGCTGCGCACATTGCAGCGATGGCGCCCGGTACAAACATTGGAGCCGCCCACCCCGTCTCACTCCAGGGTGGACAGGATTCGATAATGATCGAAAAGGCAACAAATGATGCAGCGGCATTTATTCGCACCATTGCTGAGAAACGAAATCGTAATTTGCAATGGGCAGAAGAAGCGGTCCGCCAGAGCAAATCCATCACGGAAACTGAAGCCTTGAAGCGCAACGTGGTCGATCTCATCGCCAAAAATATCGACAGCCTTCTCACTCTTATCGATGGCAAGGAACTTGAAGTTGCCTCTGGGAAGCGGGTGATTCACACCAGGGGGGCGACAATCGAAACCGTTGAAATGGGAACTGCCGAAAGAATTCTCGATATCCTGAGCGATCCCAATATCGCTTACATCCTCTTCATGCTTGGCATCTATGGTTTGCTCTTTGAGCTTTATAATCCCGGTTCAATTCTGCCGGGGGTCGTCGGTTTCATCAGTTTGGTTGTTGCATTCTATGCCTTGCATACTTTACCGATTAATTACGCCGGTCTGGCATTAATCATTTTTGCCATCATTCTGTTTATTGCTGAAATTAAAGTCGTAAGCCACGGAGTACTGAGTGTGGGAGGAGTGATTTCACTTCTCCTGGGTTCAATGATGCTTATTCGAACGGAGTCCGCCTTGGAATTTGTCGAACTTTCCTGGAGTGTCATCATTTCAACGACAGCAATCACCGCTGTCTTTTTTCTCATCGTTATAACTCTTGGCCTGCGGGTGCAATCCAGGAAACCCACAACGGGAATGGAAGGGCTAATAGGTGAAATCGGAATGACTCTTTCCTCTCTTTCTCCGGAGGGCATGGTACGAGTGCATGGAGAGATCTGGCAAGCAGAATCGACCGGTGAGCCCATTGGAAAGAATGAGCGCGTCCGTGTTCTTGAAATTCAAAACCTGAAACTCAGGGTTGAAAAAGTAAAGTAATCATTCAAAGGAGTCTCTATGGAACAACAAACTGGTGTCTTTATCTTTGTTCTGTTTTTCTTTGTCGCAATCATCATCTCGAATGCGGTAAAAATTCTTCGCGAATATGAACGGGGTGTTGTTTTTCGGTTAGGACGCCTTGTTGGCTTGCGGGGTCCTGGTCTCATCTGGCTTTGGCCATTTATCGAGCGCATGGTAAAGGTCAGTCTAAGAACCGTCGTGATGGATGTCCCTCCGCAGGATATTATCACACAGGATAACGTCTCATTAAAAGTTAATGCGGTTGTGTATTTCCGCGTTATGCAGCCTCAGAAAGCCATCGTCGAAGTAGAGAACTACCTTTTCGCGACATCACAGCTCTCACAGACAACGCTCAGGAGCGTTCTCGGTCAATCAGAACTCGATGACCTTCTCTCACAGCGGGATAAAATCAATCAAAAGCTGCAACAGATCATTGACAGTCACACAGAACCCTGGGGTGTCAAAGTTTCCAATGTTGAAGTGAAACAGATTGATCTGCCTCAGGAGATGCAGCGTGCGATGGCGAAACAGGCCGAAGCAGAGCGGGAACGGCGTTCCAAAGTTATTGCAGCGGAAGGTGAATTCCAGGCGTCGCAGAGACTTTCCGATGCGGCCAAAATTCTCAGCGAACAGCCAAGTGCACTGACCTTGCGCTATCTGCAAACGCTGCGTGAAATTGCCACGGAAAATAACTCGACAACAATTTTCCCTGTGCCGATAGACATCCTGAAGCCATTTATGACGATTACACCGACAAAGAAATAACGACCCAGCTCTGCTGACGTTATGGAAGTCAGTCTGAATGAACATAGTGGTCTTCAGCATGTTGTTGCATTGCAGCAGATCAGTGATCAGAAAATCCGGTACTATGTACGAGAGAACGGGAAGATACTTCTCCAGGAGACGGAGTTCTTCCCGTTTTTCTTTCTCTCTCATGCAAAGTACCTTGACGGATTTCCGCGTCATTACTGGTTGAAGGAACTTCAGGGTACCAACCATTATCGTTTCCTCGCGGCGTTCTCACGCTGGAATGACCTCTGGGAAGCCATTCGTTATATCATTCAGGATTACAATAAAACCGCTTCCACTCGGATCAGCAGCTATACAGAGTCTGATCTTATCCTCCTCCGCCCAGACCCGATCAATCAATATCTTCTTCAATCCGGCAATACGCTGTTCAAAGGCATGGATTTTCAGGACCTCCACCGGATGCAGATAAGAATTCTAACACTGGCGAAATCGGCCAAAGAAAGCGATCCACGAAAAACTGATGATAGAATCGGAGCGATTGCACTGGGGGATAACAGAGATTGGTTCATGCTCCTGGATGGAAAAAAACTCTCTGAGCCAGAATTACTGATTCGCTTAAAGGAGTTAATCCTCGAACGTGATCCGGATATCATCGAGTCCACCGATTTGATGGGGTATGAACTGCCCTACATTCTTAAGCGCTGCGAACTGCACCAGATCGATTTCTCTGTAGGAAGAGATGGTTCGTCGCCGAAGACAACCTACCTGAAAAAAAGCGGTGTAGAACACGATAGCGAGAATGTCTCATTTGAAATTTCCGGCCGCCATCTCATTACTCTTCTCGATATCATCGATACCGGTGAATCGCAAAAGAAAACGGCAGGACATCTTAGTCCAGCCCTCCTGGCCGAGTATGCAGGATATCAGGGCTCCACTCCTCCGGAACTGGAACGAGTATCGTCCATTCGAGAGCTTGATCTCAAGGCGGTAACACAGTATTTTCGATCTCAGATTGAACTGATTAGAATTCTCTCTGACTTAACACTTCCGACTCATGTTCACCTAGCGCAGATTTGCCCGCTTTCGTTTTCTGCGTTGATCCATGGAGCAGGAATTGCCAAAATCGAATCACTTGTTATGAGGGAGTATATTCGGGCTAAATATTCCATTCCAAAACCATCACTTGGTTCGCAACCATCACAGACACTGAATGAAGTGTATCGTACCGGAGTTATTGACAATATTCTCCATGTAAGTCTGGACTTCCTCTTTCCACAGCTTATGCTGCAGATGCAGTTAAGTCCAAAGAATGACCAAGCCGGCATCTTCTTGCCCTTAATTCAGGAATTGATAGCACGCTACAAATCAAGTCAGGATCAACGTGACCAGAAAAAAGAGCCGAACCCATCTCCCATCCATGGGCACCTGCTTCGAGCCTATCGCCGTGTGTTCACTCAACTCTACCCCTGCTTGACCAATGCACGTTCCCTCTTCAGAGATCCCGATCTGGCAGATAGATTGCTCACTGAAGCAAAAACCATTACCGAGCTCGTAGTCAGGCAAATCGACCTATTCAATGGTCAACCCGTTGAACTCGACAATGAGCATCTCTTTTTCTCACTTCCCAATAACGTTCATAGTGATGATCAGATGGAGAATCTTGTCGGAAGGATATCCGAAAGGCTCCCCTACAATCTTTCACTTTCACCGCAAGATCGTTTTAAAAAGATGCTTGTTTTCAAACCTCGTGTCCATGCACTTTTGGATAATAACCAGAGAGTGCACATGAAGGGTTCATCCCTCACTACAAAAAACCAGGAGAGGTTTCTCCGTTCATTTATCGAACAAAGTATCAGCCTGATCTTGAAGGAAGACTTCGCCACTCTTCATTGGCTTTATGTATCCATCGCGAAAAGGATCTTAAGCCACCGCTGGACAGCGGCAGACTTTTGCAAGACTGAGACATTTCATATTTCTCTCGAGATGTATGATGCTGAGATAAAGCGCGGTGAGAGGAAACAATCTGCTGCCTATGAGGCTTCCCGGCGGGCTGGGATCATCCCGGAACGGGGTGCCCGGGCTGCATTCTATGCTACCGGATCGAGTGCGGGGATAAAGCTTGTCGATCATTCCAAATTGGCTGACGAATGGGACCCTAATTTCCCTGATGAAAATACTCTCTACTATCTTGACCGTTTGAGTGATGCCGCTAAAAAATTTGAAACCCTTTACTCGCCTGAAGATTTCTCCAGAATCTTTTCAACCGAAGAATTCATCGATTTTAAACCGAAAAAAGTGAGGCTTCTGACGAATATTCCACTCAATCCTATGCAAATTCTTGGACTCTCCCATGATCAAAGTCCTGAATTGGGGATCTGGCTGGACGATAGTACAACGTAAGGTATGATGATTCGGGAGAGGTCTTTGCCGGCCAATGAAGACTTGCTTTTTTCTTCAACAAGTGCTATAATCCCCACGTAATTCACCAACACCTTTTTTGTTTCAACAGGAGTGCTAGTGGTGGGTCTCCGTGCAAAGATGTCTTCTTGCGCTGGAGTAAATATTAGGCAATGGCGTCATCGTTACGGAGTAGTACCAGCGGTACTGTGAAGGTGGAAGCAATTACCAATCTTGCTGACCTTTTTTGAGAGACAAAAATTAGGTGTACATGTTCAACGCAATAAGGATGAAGTAACCTTATGGAACAAGGTACAGTAAAGTGGTTCAATAATGCCAAAGGATACGGCTTCATCAAGCGCAGTACAGGTGAGGACGTATTCGTGCATTATAAGTCGATCAACGGAGATGGCTACAAGACCCTGAAAGAGGGCGACACTGTAGAATTCGACGTTGAGCAAGGTGCTAAAGGCTTGCAGGCGGTTAACGTCGTGAAGAAAGCCTAATTACAAACCTCTCAAAAAAGGAAAAGCCCGCCCGAGAATTTCTCGAACGGGCTTTTTCTTTTCAGGAACACCTCCTCTTCATGCCGTCAATTCAGTCCGATTGTTTTCTACCCAGGACCGAACATAGTCGACAATGAGAAGCGTTGATGCACCCGGTGTAAATAAATCACCAACTCCCATCTTCTTCAATTCCTGCACATCCTGCTTCGGAATAATCCCACCTCCGAACAACAGCACATCGTTCAATCCCTTCTCTTTCATTAATTGGAGGATACGAGGAAAGATTGTCATATGTGCACCGCTCAACAAGCTGATCCCGATGGCATCCACATCCTCCTGGAGGGCTGCTTCTACAATCATCTCCGGAGTTTTCCGAAGCCCTGTGTAGATGACTTCCATCCCGGCATCACGTAATGCGGCTGCAACGACTTTGGCGCCGCGGTCGTGTCCGTCCAATCCAGCCTTTGCAACAAGTACCCGTATTTTCTTTTCCATTCTTCTCAATCTCTTCTTGTAGTGTCGTTATTGTTTTCTGATAAATTCCATGAGCGTTGTATGGAACTTCGCCAGTGGGAATCCTACGACTGCATAGAAACACCCATAGACCTCTTCCACAAACACGGCACCATAGTCATCCTGAATACCATAAGCTCCTGCTTTATCCATCGGCGATCCCGAATCAACGTAGTGTGTAATTTCCTTGTTGTCGAGTAATCTGAATTTCACCCTGGTCTTTACCAATTGAACAGTTTTTCTGTGAGTTTCGGCGTCGAGAAGAGCGAATGCCGTAAAGACTGTATGGGTATTCCCGCTCAGGAGTTTGAGCATACGCACGGCTTCGCGTTTCGATTTTGGTTTTCCCAGAACTCTGTCTCCGAGAACCACGATGGTATCCGCTCCCACAACGATTCCTCGCTTGACTCTTCGGGCAACATCCGCAGCTTTTTCAAATGCGATTCTTTTTGTCATTGCGGCCGGAGGCTCGGAATCAAGACGATCCTCCTTCACATTGCTTGGAATGACTCTGAAGTGATACCCCACCTGGCGAAAGAGTACACGCCGGCGTGGAGATTGAGAAGCTAATATTAGTCTGGGAATTTCCATTTGGATAAAAACAAAAAAAGCGATATGAGAATATCGCTTCCGAACTATTGATGCAGAAAAAAAAGCATTTATCGAAACATCGCCTTAATACTTCCCCATGTGCGCTTGACAGTCGAACTCACAACCGATGTCGTAACCACAGGAGAGTCGAAGGTGCTGCCATTTTGGAGAACGATGCGTACTTTGTACTTGAAGGCATTTGTGGTTTTAAAAACACCTTCATCGTAAAAAACATAATCCTTTCCGTTGCCCTTCAGATTTTGATGATCCAACGTTCCGACGATTCTAAAGAAATCATCTCTCACTGATGCACGCCAGATTTCATAGCTTGCGACATCAGATTCATCGACGCTTCGCCAGCCAATCTCAACACGCCCATTTTGTTCTTTGTACGACGCGCTTAATCTCTCAATCACACCAGAAGCATAGAGCATTCCGGCAAGACTGAAGAGAAGGCAAACGACTATTAATATCTTTTTCGCAGTTCTCATAACTGGTCTAAATATATAGCATCAACATTGAAAACACAAGCACTTTTTTAACTTACTTCATGAAAAAGTAGAGATGGCTCAATACTCTCCCTTATTCTTTGTCTGCTGGTGTGAGTTCTGAAACGAGCAAACCGATTAAAATGAGCCCCCCTCCCATGATCCCTGTCATCCCAAGTACTTCCCCCAAAATAGCATAGGCAAAAAGAGCAGCTAAAACCGGTTCTATTGAAAAGATGACGACACTCCGGGTTGGACTCGTATAACGCTGAAACCGGGCCTGGATATAGATTGCGATCACTGTGGCAAAAATTGCAAGATAGATGAGAGACAGCCACACTGACGGCCCCGAGACAAAAACTGGTTTTTCAAAAAAAAGAACTCCAATACCGCCAAACAAGGCACAACTCACGAACTGTATGAATGTCAACTTCGACGGACTCTCCACTTTGGTAAACATATCGATCAGCACGATATAGAGGCCAAAGAGCATTGCTCCGAATATTGTCAGAGCATCGCCTCTATTAAACGATGAACCCGCTGGAGATGTGAGCAAATATAAACCAGCGATGACTATAATGATGCCGAAGATATTTCCAAGCTTCGGGGCACGACGTTCGAGGGCGAGTTGGAAGAGCGGTGTGAACACGACCATTAACCCGGTGATGAATGCAGATTTGGATGCTGTTGTATACATCAGGCCAATGGTCTGCAGCATAAAACCAGTAAAGAGAAGTGCGCCAAGAATTATCCCATACCGTACCTCGCGTTGATGAAATGTCAAGAATTCTTTATGATATACTGCAAAGAAGATAATCGCGGCAAGGGCAAAACGTGAGCTGATATAAACGAAGGGCGAAAGGCTTTGGAGAAGAATTTTTGTTACGACAAATGTGCTTCCCCAGATAATCGTTACGCTAAAGAGCCATAATTCGGCGCGTGCACGTTGACTCATATGGTACTGTGTATCGTCAAGAGAAGCTCAGGGTTAACGAAGCCATCAGTACTCCTTTGCTTCATAGGATTGAAAAAGTGTTCCCCATTGGGAATTATGCAGCCAGGTGTGGAAGACTCGTTTGTCTATCAACGGCCATCGATAATAATCGTGGTATGCCTCGGAACCCATGATAAACAGATTTACCAGAGGGGTTCTGAAAAATAAATTTTGAAATTTCTTCAGTGGACTGAACCAGAGCAGATCTCCTGCTAAACTCGCTGCATTATCGCCGACTGAAAATTTCCAGTTTACATTACGAATGTCTTCACCCAGAACTTCAATTTCGCGAACATCACCACAGCCCAATCCACGCTCATGCGCGAGGCGAATATATTCGATGCTTAATGGATCGAATCCCATCATCTTTGCTGCGACGGCATCAATGGCAACCTGATCGGCGCTGGCAAGTATCACATTTTTCTCGATAGGAACCATCGTTCTCGGCCCCGGGCCATTTCCGGCTGTGGTTCCATCCATCACTGCGAAGAGACCTGTGTGAATCTCTTTCTGAATTGCCAGAAGATCAACGAGTGTGGCATGAATCCATGAATGTGTATAGTGTCGGTAGGTGTTCAGCAGACCTCCAAAAGCATTTTTCATCGCACCGGTTGTGGTGGTATAGATATGGCATTTCACCGTAGGAAGATGGACAATATTTTTTCCGAAAAAGAAATCGGGGATGGTGATACCTTCAGGATAAATCTGATCAAGGACGAGCAGCGGAGTTTTTGGACGGAAGGAGACCCATTTCATATCCCCTTCCTTAAAATTAAACTTCACTGGTATGTTATACTTTTTAAAGATCGGCACATAGTGGTTTAGGTCTTCTCCCTTAAACGCATCTGTCACAACAGTCTTGTTTTGAACACAGACGAGATCATTAAATCCATTTTTTTGAAGACCGAGTATTGTTCCTTCAAGCTGCCACGGGGTTGTGTTGGCACCGGGAAATGGGAAATGCCACGAGATATTATCTTTGAGGATTGTGGTTGCATCCTGCGCCAGTGAATTTCTCACACCGGCCATCTCCATTGCTCTCTGATGATCTTCTAATGTTGTTGCTGGAGTCGTTTTCAGGACAACAACTTTCGGGCTTACTCTTGGCAGCCCGCTGATTGTTGTCGGCTTCTTTGGTTCTGGAAGTTTCATACGCTAAAACCATCCTTTGATAATGTCACCATAGATAATCAATACGCATACAATACAGTACGCAGTGATGTTGACCAGCGTCACTGGATCAGTACTTAACAGGTGTGTTGGATTATCATCAGTTTTCTTTTTCCGCATGAGATGAAGGTAACGGAAGATTCCGAAGAGGACGAAGACTGTTGTAAAAATCAGATTTTCCGTACCAAACATTATTACTGTTCGATCAGCGACAGTGTAGAGAGCATAGGAGATTGCCATTCCTGCTGCAACAATGGTCATTATCTGATCAATAAATTCGACTTCATATTCCCTTAAGACAGGCCGCCCCGCATACTCCTCTGAGTTCTTGACCAGCAGCAATTCCCCGCGTCGCTTCGAGATAGCGAGGAAGAGTGAAATAAAGAGCGTGCACAGGATCAACCAATGCGATACCTCCACATCGATAGCAAACGCGCCGGCCAGTACTCTCAGCATAAATCCTGAGGCTACCAGAAACACATCCAGCAGGAAGACTTTCTTGAGGGAGAAAGAATATGCAAGATTCAATAGAAGATAGACACCGCCAACGATCATGAACTTACCAGGCAGCATCAGAGAACACAGTATCACCAGGACCAGAAGAGTGACAGCGATAAGTATTCCCTGGGTGACAGAGATGATACCCGTTGCGATGGGACGATTGCGTTTCGTTGGATGAAGCTTATCTGCTTCACGATCGGCAAGATCGTTCAGGACATAGACTGTGCTGGAGAGTAAGGAAAAGACAACGAACGCCTGTCCGGCCGTTGCGACATAGGAAAGTTCAAACAAATGTTTTGAAAAGATCAACGGTGCGAAGAGAAAAAAATTCTTCAACCATTGTGCCGGACGGATGAGATTAACGACGGCACGCATCTGATTCTTCCTCCATTTGTCCAGAGGGAATATTAAAAGACTGCCGGTTCTTCATAGACCCCATACACTTCTGCCAATTTCTGACACATTTCACCTAACGTCACATACGCGCGGGTGCAGTGCAAGAGGTACGGCAGTAGATTCTTCTGATCGGCAGCCGCTTGTCGCAGTTCGGTGAGGCATTTTTCTACCGCTTGAGTGTTTCGAGACTGACGCACATCGGCAAGGCGTTTGCGCTGTTTCACCTCCACCTCCGGGGAAATCACAAGAATTGGAATATCAATGGAATGATTCTCTTCGACAAAATCGTTCATACCGACAATGATTTTCTCTTTGAGATCGAGCTCACGTTGATACCGGTATGCAGCATCAGCGATCTCCCTCTGGAAAAATCCAGCTTCAATCGCTGGAATAACTCCGCCATATACCTCAATTTGTTGGAAATAGTGCTCTGCCTCTTCCTCCAATTTTGTTGTCAATGCCTCCACATAATAACTTCCGGCAAGTGGATCGATGGTGTTTGCTACACCGGTCTCATAGGCCAGAATTTGCTGTGTACGGAGAGCTATCTTGACCGCTTTCTCTGATGGCAAAGCAAGTGTCTCATCCATCGAATTGGTATGGAGGGATTGCGTTCCACCGAGAACGCCCGCGAGAGCTTCAAACGCAGTGCGGATAATGTTATTCTCTGGTTGTTGCGCGGTCAGAGAGCAGCCCGCTGTCTGAGTGTGAAACCGGAGCATCATCGACCGCGGATTTTTCGCTCCATAGTTATTCTTCAATCGCTTGGCCCAGATTCTCCGAGCAGCACGATACTTGGCAATCTCCTCAAAAAAATCAATGTGTGCATTGAAGAAGAACGAGATCCTAGGGACAAATTCATCAACATGAAGTCCCCGCTCTAAACCTGCCTCAACGTAAGCAAAACCGTCGGCAAGAGTAAATGCCAGTTCCTGCGCTGCAGTGGATCCTGCTTCACGAATATGATAGCCGCTCACCGAAATCGGATTCCACTGGGGCACCTCCTTATTGAGGTATTCAAACATATCCACAATCAGGTTCATATGCGGCTTGGGTGGATAAATCCATTCCTTCTGTGCGATGTACTCTTTCAGAATATCAGTCTGGGTTGTTCCGCGAAGTTTCTTGAAATCAATTCCTTGCTTCTCGGCAACAGCAAGATAAAATGCCATCATCATCGCTGCCGGTGCGTTAATTGTCATCGAGGTCGATATTTCAGCGAGATTGATACCGGTAAAGAGAATCTCCATATCAGCCAGCGAACTGACCGCAACACCGCAAATTCCGACCTCCCCCTCTGACACGGCATCATCCGCATCCCGGCCCATAAGTGTCGGAAGATCGAATGCCACTGATAAGCCTGTCTGCCCATGCGAAAGAAGATAATGGTACCGTTCATTGGTATCTTCGGGCGTACCGAAGCCCGCAAACTGGCGCATCGTCCAGAGCTTACCCCGGTACCCTGTTGGGTGGATACCGCGCGTATAGGGAAATTGGCCCGGGTACGTGATATCATTCAAAAAATCAATCTGCTGCAAATCGACAGGCGTGTAGAGCATTTTGATCTCTTCATCACTCAGCGATGTAAATTTCGCTTCGCGCAATCTCCCGCTCGACTGTACGGACTCTTCCCATCGCCTCTTAGCATCTCTCGTTCTTTCATCCATCCTCGCCATTCTCCTCTTTCTCTCTTATGCTCTGCCAAACCGCTTGTCTAGTTCGTCAATTGATATTTTCACAACGATTGGCCTGCCATGGGGACAGACGTACGGCATTGTTGTTGCAAAGAGCTGGTCAATCAACTCGATCATCTCCGAGGTATTCAACCTGTCACCCGCCTTAATCGCTGCCTTGCATGCAAAGGACTTCGCAACCCGGTCACGTGAGTCGAGTGCCTGATTATGTTCATTGTTCTTGAATTCGTCAAGGACCTCCTGGAGTATTTTCGCCTCGTTGCCCAACTGGACATCGGAAGGAATGCCTTCAATCACCACCGTATTCTTGCCAAAGAGTTTTAAATCGAATCCGATCTTTTCAAGTTCCGGTTGAATTTCCTTGACGAGGCTGTATTCACTTGCACTCAACTGAACGGTGTGGGGGAAGAGCAACTGTTGCACCGTCGGGAGTGTGTTGCTGAAATTCGCCAGTACACGTTCGTAGAGAATCCTTTCATGAGCGACATGTTGATCGACAATCAACAATCCCGTTCTGATCTGCGAAAGAATATACTTGTTATGCACCTGCCAGATTGCGCGTGATTCCTGCGAGCTCTCCACCCCATGGCCTGGACGAATAGGCCGATGTTGAAGCAACTGTTCACGTTGACTGACGGGGGGATGCTCGACGCTATCGACAAATGTTGCTTCTCCATCCTTCTCGAGCTTCACCGGCTGCTGCGGCCGTTGTTGACCGGCGAGTTGTTGTTCAATACGCCCGAAGAGTTGTCCGAGGGAAACATTTTTTCCGTGAAACGGAACCGACTGCTGGCTGTGTTGACCCTCGGGTTCTCGCTGCATCTCTGCGCTGGATTGATCCGTTGCAGGCTGAGAGAATTGCAGCCGATTTTCCATCGTTGGTCCGGCGATTTCTTCTCGAAATGATAATGACGGTATCAAATCACTTTCCGTCAGGGCGGTCTTTATCGAAGCAAGGACAAATCGATACACGCTTGATTCATCCGCGAATTTTATTTCCATCTTTGACGGATGAACATTGACGTCGACACGGTGTGGATCAAGCGTCAGGTTCAGAATAAAGAACGGGAATTTCCCGCTCTCAAGCATGTGCTCATAGGCTTGATACACAGCATGATTGATCGCCCTGTTCACAACAAACCGTTTATTGACATAAAGGAATTGTTCTGCACGGTTCTTGCGGGCAATCGCTGGTGCACCGGCATATCCTTCCAGCGAAAGAATGTCGTTTGCAGAACGGACGGAGGCCAGCGAAGTATAAAATTTTTCACCGAATAACTCTCTCACACGCTCCTTCTGCGAGGAGGGTTTTGCATCGAGGAGGACTTCATCGTCGCTGATGTAAAGCCACGAAATGTCCGGATGAATCAGAGAAAACCGGGTAACGACATCGGTGATATTCTTCAACTCGGTTGTCGCTGTCTTCAGAAAATTTCTCCGGCCTGGGGTGTTGAAAAAAAGATTTTTGACGGTGATGGACGTGCCGCGTTCCATCCCCGTTTTCGATTGTTCGAGAAGCTTGCTCCCTTCGATCCGAAGAAGCGTCCCTACCTCCTCAATGTCCTGACGTGTTTTCAACTCAACCTGTGCCACGGCAGCAATTGACGCCAGAGCTTCTCCACGGAATCCGAGTGTCCGGATTGCTTCCAGATCTTCGGCTTGCGTAATTTTGCTTGTGGCATGGCGTTCAAATGCCAGCACGGCATCGTCGCCGGCGATGCCGTCACCATCATCGACAATTTGGATAAATGATTTCCCGGCATCCTTAATAATGACGCGAACATGCTTTGCATGAGCATCGAGCGCATTTTCAATTAATTCCTTTACTGCCGACGCCGGCCGTTGCACTACTTCACCGGCCGCGATTTTGTTCGATAGATCAGGAGTCAATATGTGGATCTTTGATGCCAACGCTCACCCCTCATTTCTTGGCACTGCACCAATGCCCGGCCGATCCGGCAGCATCAATCTTCCCTCCACCACCCGTACTCCGTCGAAAGGATCATTGGAGATCAGGATATGGCCATCCAGGTCAGCATAATCGACCAAAGGAGAGAATTGGGCTGCCGCAGAAATGCCGACAGAAGTCTCGATCATACAACCAGTCATTATTTTCAAACCGCATGCCCGCGCGGTATGCACCATTTTCAGTGCTTCGCGCAAACCGGTACATTTCATTAATTTTATATTAATGCCGTCGAATACACCTTGTAATGATGGAACATCGTGCAACCTGACAGAGTTCTCATCGGCGATCAGAGGAAGATTGACCCGCTCTCGCACCCACGCCGTGCCAGCAAGATCATGCGCAGGCATCGGCTGCTCGACAAATTCCACTCCCTCCTGCTCCAGCCACTGAATTCTCTCGACAGCCAACTCGCGCGTTTTCCATCCCTCATTGGCATCGACCCGCAGTGTTTTTTTTGTCATTGCCCGGATTGTCCGTATAATTTCTGTATCGTGATCGCCGCCGAGTTTTATTTTCAGGATTGGGTATTCCTCAGCTTCACGGACTTTTTTCTCTATCATTTCCGGAGTATCGATACCAATCGTGAAGGAAGTCATTGGCGTTCGGTGTTTATCGAGTCCCCAATACCGATAGAGCGGGATGTTCAGTTTCTTACCGATCCAATCATGCAATGCCAGATCCAGAGCGGCTTTTGCCGACGTATTTCCAGTCGCGTGAGTATCCACATAGGTCAGGATCGCTTCCAGATCAAATGGATCGTTGAATCGCGAAAGATCAAGTTGTGAGAAGAATGTTTCAACTGTTTGTATTGTCTCGCCGTAGCGTACTAATGGCGACGCCTCTCCAATTCCGACAATCCCTTCATGGTCAAGTTGAAGGAGAATGATATCGTGGTGATCACGCGACCCCCGAGAAATGGTAAAGGTGTGTTTCAATTTCAGGGAGAATCGTTTCAGAGTGATCTTCATAGTCTGATTTGAGAGTGTTGATCAGGTACGTTCAAAGAGGGCGTCGACAAAGGCTCTCCGGTCAAACGGCTGCAGGTCTTCAATCGATTCACCGACCCCGATAAATTTAACCGGTACATTCAGTTCATGGGTTATGGCGAGGACGATACCACCTTTTGCAGTCCCATCAAGTTTTGTCAGGACGATGCCGGTAATCGGTACACTTTGCATGAACTGTTTGACTTGCTGCAATCCGTTCTGCCCCGTCGTTGCATCCAGCACGAGCAGCACTTCATGAGGGGCCCCTTCAAGCCGCTTTGTAAGGACCCGGCTGATTTTTTTCAACTCTTCCATTAAATTAACTTTTGTATGAAGCCGGCCGGCGGTATCGATAATCAATGCATCGGCCTGTTTTGCAATTGCCGAGCTTAACGAATCGAATGCAACAGCAGCTGGATCCGCCCCATGGTTCTGCTGGACAATCTCCACACCTGCCCGTTCTGCCCAGATTTCCAGTTGCTCATTTGCGGCTGCACGAAAGGTATCCGCTGCACCGATAACAACTTTATAACCGGCAACACGATAATTGTGTGCCAATTTTCCAATCGTCGTCGTTTTTCCTACACCGTTTACACCTACCACCATGATGACAAACGGTCGTGGAGCTGCAGGAAGAGTGATTTCAGTTGTGCTGGTTTCCCCATTCACATGAAGAATCTTTGCAATTTCATCCTTCAAAAGAAGATTCAACTGGGTGATGTCCTGATAATTATCCTCTTTCACGCGTCGTTTGATGCTATCGAGTATATGTTGGGTTGTATCGACGCCGACATCAGCACTCAAAAGAATTTCTTCCAATCCGTTCAGGGTCTCGGTATCAATCGTGCTTTTGGACTGTACTAATTGTGCGACTTTCGAGAAAAGAGAGTCGCGTGTCTTTGTCAGTCCTTCCTTCAGTTTTTTAAAAGCGCCACTCAACAACATCGATTAGATTCCTTTTTTTGAACCTGAACACCAATAAATAATCGCTGCATGTATGACACGAGCGAGATTATGATCATTACTATACTCAACCAGAGTGCTATCATCTTCTCTGATTCGAGCGACGGCATCTGAAGAACTGCAAACAGCATGTAAACGGCAATGACCGACACTGCGATCTTCCCAGGCCAGTTCGACTGAGGAGTGATATTTTTTTTCTTTTTGATGTATAAGCCGCCGGCGAGAATGAGCAAATCGCGCAACACCACCACCGTCATAAACCAGAAAGGGATGTCGCCATTGATCACCAGCATGATCACCACACTGCCGATGCCGATTTTATCGGCGAGCGGATCGATTAGTTTTCCCAATTCAGAGACCTGATGCAGCCGTCGTGCCAGGTATCCATCCAAAAAATCTGTTATCACACAGAGAATGAGGAGGCCTGCAACCCAAAAGCGTTTCTCCGGGAGATCGGAAAAAAGACTGTACGCGATCGGGAAGAGCAGAATTACGCGGCTGATACTGAGGAAATTCGAAATTGTCCAAACCTTATTCAGCATCAGGTATCGTTCGCATCCTTCAGGATTTCTTTTTCAATCGGGACAGGATATTCTCCACTGAAACACGCTGTACAGAAGTGCGCACCATGTTCTTTCGGTGCTGCCTCGAGGAGATTTTCAAGAGTCAGGTAGGCCAGGGTATCAACACCCAATTCCTGCCGGATCTTTTCAACATCACTCTCACAGCGGTTAGCGATTAACTCCTGCCTGCTTGGAAAATCCATTCCATAATAACAGGGAAATTTAATCGGAGGTGATGTCACTCGAAAATGAACCTCTTTTGGTTCCGCTTCCTGGATCAGATGGACTAATTGTCTCGATGTTGTCCCGCGAACAATCGAGTCATCGATAATCACAACCTTCCGCCCTTTGAGGACACCTTTAACCGTATTAAATTTCGTTTTGACCTGATTCTCTCGATCATCTTGATCGGGCTGGATGAATGTCCTGCCGACATAATGGCTTCGGATCAAGCCTATCTCCAGTCGCACATCATGGCCGAATTTGTTCGCCTCTCTGACATAACCGAGGGTCGCCGTGTTGCTCGAGTCGGGAACACTGATGACAATTACGCGATCATCTTCCCCCTCTGGAATAACCGGAGCCTGTTGGGCGAGCAGTTTCCCCAACTTTCGACGTACTTTATCGACGCTTTCCCCAAATATTTTACTGTCGGGACGTGAAAAATAGATGTATTCAAAAATGCAATGATGGGGACGTTCAGGTTTTTTGGAAACATGATAAGACTTCAGTGTACCGCTTTCAACTCCCTCCTGGTCGATGACAAGAATTTCTCCGGGTGCAACTTCGTCGACGTACTCCGCCCCAATAATATCGAAGGCACATGTTTCTGACGCAACGACATACGCATCGTCCTGTGGTGAACCTGATTTTGAGCGGATGACACCAAGTGCCAGCGGCCGGAAACCGTAGGGATCGCGAGCCGCGATAAGGCTCGAATCCGTTAAGATTACCAGCGAATACGCTCCTTCGATCGTATCCAATGCTTCTTTGATCTGAAAAATCTGCGATTCCTTTTTACTCCTTGCAGCGAGGTGGAGGATAAGTTCGCTGTCGGAGGTAGATTGAAAGATGGTTCCTTCATTTTGGAGTTCAGTGCGGAGCTTCTGGAAATTGGTAAGGTTTCCATTATGCCCAAGTGCAAGATTACCCGCTTTGTAGTTTACAGCGAAAGGCTGGATGTTTGATCGATTGCCTGAGGAGCCAGTGGTTGAATAACGGTTGTGGCCAATGGCTGATGTACCTCGCAACTGATCTTTCAGAATTGTTTCATCACGGAAGACATCGGTAACCAGACCAGAAGCTTTGTGAATATTAAATCGCCACTTCTGCTTACCAAGCAGATATTCACTCGTGACGATACCGGCAGCTTCCTGCCCCCGATGCTGCAACGCATGAAGCCCATAGTAGGTCATTACGGCAGCTTGTGGATGGTTGAAGATGCCAAAAATCCCGCAATGGCAGCGGGGCTTTCCTTCAATGTTATTCAGCGTGCTCACTGATTCAAGGTAAGGAAAAATTGAAGGGCAAACAAGATACTCTCATTCGTTGATTTCCCCAAAAAAAACCTCGGTGAATAACACCGAGGTATGTTTAAGGATCTCTCTTAGTTTGCTCCTACTTATGCGCAACTTCCTGAAACACTTTCCTCATTGCTGCAACAAGTTGATCACACTGGTCGCGGGTAACGATATAGGGAGGAAGGAAACGAAGAACATTGACATTCGTACAATTCACAAGAAACCCTCTCTCCATTAATGCATCGACGTACGGTTGTCCTTCACGAAAGAGCTCAATACCCAGCATACAGCCCAGGCCGCGCACCTCTTTGATGAATGCAGGAAATTCTTTTTGTAATTGGAGGAAGGATTGTTTCAGGTACTCGCCGATTTCGCCAGCGTGGATCATAAGGCCGCTGTCAAGCACTGCATTCATAACAGCGATTCCTGCTGCGCAAGCTACAGGATTTCCTCCGAACGTTGTTCCATGGACCCCGTAGGTAAATACTTCGGCAACCCGTTCATTACCCAGGATGGCTCCCAATGGCAATCCTCCACCGATTGCCTTTGCAATGACAGCGATATCTGGTTGGATATTGAAATGCTCAAAGCCGAAAAATTTTCCTGTACGCCCGATTCCAGATTGAATCTCATCTGCAATAATCAGGAATCCAAATTGGTCGCGGAGTTTTTTAAGCTCGTCGACGTACTCGGCATTGACCATGCAAATGCCTCCCTCACCCTGAATAAACTCAAGGATCACACCAAGAGTTTGTTCGTTCACCGCACTTCGAAGCTCCTGCACATCATTGTGTTTGATACTCCCCATGTTTTCAAGAAAGGGCTCATAGCCATCTTTGTACTTCGGCTTATCCATAAGGGATAAGGGCCCGTAGGTTCTCCCATGAAATGCATTGGAGAGTGCAAGTAATTTCGTTTTCCCCTGTTCCTTCCCCCACTTCCGCGCGAGTTTGATTGCACCTTCAACAGCCTCAGTTCCGCTGTTCGAGAAAAAGATACGGTTGAAACCGGAGGCGGAAATAATTTTCTCCGCGAGCAATATCTGGGTTTCCTGGATGAAATAATTCGACAGGTGATTATATTTCTGTGCCTGGTCAATAATGGCCTGTGTCACCGTTGGATAATTGTAACCCAGGGCATTCACGGCGAGCCCCCCGAAAAAATCAAGGTATTGCTTCCCCTTTCGATCGAAGAGCAGAGGTCCTTCTCCTCTTTCGATCTCGACGCTCAATCGCTTATAGGTGTGAAAGAAATAACGCTGTTCTTGTTCACTCAGTGATTCTAGCATGAGCTTGCCTCTGCGGATAAGGAACTAAAAAGTTTATGAAGGAACAGTACTTTTGAACGGAGTGCCTGCTTCGTACTGTCATTCTGAATGATGAAATCAGCCAGTGCTCGTTTTTTCTTGACACTCCATTGTGCCTTCATTCGTGCTGTGACTTCTTTTTGACTGACCGCATCCCGAGCTCTGACACGTTCCATACGGAGTTTCACCGGACTATCGACGACAACCACATAATCCAATTGTTTCTCAAGTCCTGCTTCATAAATCAATGCCGCCTCCACTATGGTGTAGAGGATATTTTCTAGAGATAAAATCTTTGCGATCTGGAGGATTTTCTTCTCGACCTTTGGGTGTACGAGATTATTGAGACGCTTTTTTAATCGTGAGTTCGAGAACACTCTTGAAGCAACGAAACGCCGATTGAGAGCGCCAGAAGGTAAGTAGGCATCTTTGCCGAGAAGTGAGATTATGTTCCTTTGAAGTTGATGATCGGAAACCATCAACTCTTTCGCGAGAGGATCGGCAGAAATTAGAGGCACACTAAGATGCGCAAACATCGAGCATACCAGTGATTTACCACTCCCAATTCCTCCTGTCACGCCAATAAGCAGCATTCAAGCTCCTGCTGTTCGTGTTACACTATTTTGCGAAAGCGACAGACCGAAATTCCCTGATTACTGTCACCTTGATCTGACCGGGGTATTCCATCTCCTGCTGAATTTTATTGGCAATGTCGTGTGAAAGCTGATCCGCTGCTGCATCGTCGAGTTTTTCATAATTGGCGATCACTCTGATTTCCCTGCCGGCCTGGATAGCATAAGTATTTGTCACACCGTCAAATGACTTAGCCATGGATTCGAGTTTTTCCAATCGTTTCACATAACCTTCAACAGACTCTCGACGGGCTCCTGGCCGGGAACCACTAATGGCATCGGCTGCCTGGACGAGAACAGCGATCGCGTGTTCCATAGGAATATCTTCATGGTGCGAACCGACTGCGTTGCAGACAATTGCATGCTCATTATATTTTTTGCAGAGTTCATAACCAAGCAATGCATGCGGACCTTCAACACTTCGTTCAATCGTTTTTCCGATATCGTGAAGCAGAGCCGCTCGTTTTGCCATATTTCCATCGAATCGAAGTTCCGCAGCCATGATCCCTGCCAGGTATGAAACTTCTATGCTGTGTTGAAGGAGATTTTGTCCATAGCTGGACCGGTATTGCATTTTTCCAATGTGCTTCATGATCTCGGGGTGACCGCCATGAAGGCCTACTTCCAGAAGGGTATTTTCTCCAACCCGGAGGATTTCCTCTTCCAGCTCTTTTTTCACTTTTTCGACGACCTCTTCAATTCGGGCTGGGTGGATACGACCATCAGCGATGAGGCGTTCGAGAGATACTCGAGCAACTTCTCGTCTAAATGGGTCAAACCCTGACAGGATAACGGCTTCAGGCGTATCATCTACAATAACATCTACACCAGTGGCCGCCTCGAATGCACGAATGTTTCTGCCTTCTCGACCGATAATACGACCCTTCATTTCATCATTTTCAAGGTTTAAGACGCTAACGGTGGTCTCCACTGTATGGTCTGTTGCAGTCCTCTGAATAGCCTGGACAATGATCTTTTGAGCTTCTTTCTTGGCTTCCTCTTTTGCCTTATCTCGAACGTCTTTAACCATTTGTGAGGCTTCAGTTTTAGCAGTCTCAATCATGTTGTCAACGAGATACTTTTTTGCTTCTTCTCTTGACAAGCCAGAAAGTTTTTCGAGCTTAATATTCTCCTCTTCGATGAGCCGTCCAAGGTCCTTTTCATGCTCTTCTATCTTCTTTCTTTTCTCGCTAACCTCCTTATCGATTGTCTGCAAGGATGTTTCTTTTTTACTTAGAATATCGAGCTTCCTATCAACATTCTCTTCGCGAGAGACAAGCTGCTTCTCAAACGCCTGGAGTTTGCTTCGTTTGGATTGCATTTCCGATTCGAACTCTTTCTTCCTTTTATACCACTCATCTTTTGCTTCAAGAAGTTTCTCTTTTTTTAAGGCCGCTCCATCCTTTTCAGCATCTTCAAGGATTCTTTTTACACGTTCTTCAGCACTCGTAATTTTATTCTGTCCAGAACGAGCGTTTAGGAACCACCCCGCATAAAACGTTGTAGCGGCAATTACAGCAACGATCGCTATCAATATATTAGAGTCCATAACAGTTCCTCATTCAACAAGGGTGAACAATCCAATAATTAAAAACCGCACGCGCCAGTCGAGAATCAAGGTGTATTGAAAGAACCTCTTTCCTTACACAGTGGGTGCCTGCCTAAACATTTCACACTTCCACCTCCGCTCGTCTCAAATAAATTTGAGAGTCATCGCTGGTATCCCTGCAGTGTGCAGAGAAATGGCTTGCGCTCCACGTTCATGAGTCAAGCTCCCTATTAAAGTGACTTGTCAGGTTCTTTAATAAGTTTTGATTACGGCTGACGGTGCGGTTATTATTATAACTCACCGATTCCAATCAGAGTTCCAATGCGAAAGAACGCTTCAATCAGGTAACTATTCAGATTGTACTTCAGCAAGACAATTATCGAGGTAGTTCGAGAGCTTTACCAACTCAGTTTCCATGTGGTTCATGGCTTGTTGATTCCGTTCCCGTTCTTTCATCAGATCTTCTGTAATATTTAACGCAGATAATACAGCTACGGTCAGGGGTGGTTGCTCAGGAATTTTCTCATGGATGGTCGTTAACATCGAATCGACGTACGTCGCAATCCGCTTCGTGAGATCTTCATTCTCCCCCTTCAAAGGATACTCTGATCCGAAGATCCTAACTTTAATGCTTTTGCTACTCATCGATGGCTATGCCAAACTGAAAATGAATAGTTCTGTTAGAAACGAAGTGTATTCAATGAATTCTAGGAGACGCTTAGAGACGTGCATTGATCCTGTTGACCATATCTTTAATTTTTATTCGGATCGATTCACGTTCTTCTGTAGTGAATATCTCACTGCCACGCTTCTGAAGCTCTGAAAAATTTGACTGGAGTCGGGAGAGCTCTTTTGTCTTGCTCTCCAACTCTTGTTGATAATTCTGAACAGCAGTCTCGAATTCTCTAGTCTTTCCCTTTAAGAATGAATTTTCCTCGCGCAACTGTACAAGAATATCGGATACACGACGAGCCTTTTCCCAAAGAGCCTGGAGAGAATTCTCCAAGTTTTTCAGATGCCTGCTATTACTTAGAATCTCATTGTCTGCTATTTCTTCAGGCAACGTAGAAGTCCTGTTCTATGATCTGTCGTGGCTTATGAGAGCGTACTGCCTAGCTTCGTAGTTGAGCATTGCAGTTTGCTGTGACATCTTGAACAATCGCTGCAATAAAAGTCTCAATCTCTTTATCCGTCAATGTTCTCTCAATTGGTTGAAACTCCAGCGTGTAGGCCAGACTCTTCTTCCCTTTTCCAGCCTGATCACCTTCATAGATATCAAAGAGAACGACATTCGACAGTAATGGACCGCCAACGTGACGAATACACTTTTCTACTTCACCTTGCTCCAACCGATAATCAACGACGAACGCTAAATCTCGGATTACTTTTGGAAATTTTGGCAAAGGCTGATACTTGCTTGATTTATGCTTATTATTTTCGAGGATTGCAAGTTTCAATTCTGCCACATAGACATCACCTTCAATGTCCATGCGTTCCAACACTGGCTTAGCAATTTTTCCGAGAAATCCAGCGTAAGTACTATTGATTTCAACCGCTAGACCAAATTCAATTAAAGCCCTGCGGCTATCATAAGAAATAAACCTGTATTTGTCAAGGAAAAACTTGGTTAGCACACTCTCCAACTCACCCTTCAGATCAAGCAGCGTCACTGGTCTGGCATCTGAACCGAATTGTGCTGGCGATTTCCGGCCGGTAAGAAGAAGTAATAATCTTTCCTCCTCATGATAGCCTTCAAGAATCTCTTCCTGAGTCTCATCAATCAATGAAAATACGTGACCGAATTCGAAGATTTTAAGGTCTTTCTGACCAAATGATTGATTATGCTTTACAGTCTTCAATCCCCCGATGCTCATACATGTCCTAAGAACCGATGCTTCTGTGCTCTTTGGATTAAGCATCTCAATAGCTCGATCATCAGCCAAGGCTGCCGATTCTTTGTCATGGAGACTGAGCGAGTAAATTTCATTGAATCCTGCACCTATCAGGTAGTCTCGAATCTGATCTTGAAAAGTATCAAGCTTGAGGGGTGTAGAAAAATCGACTTGCGTCCTTGTTTTTGTCTCAATCCTATCATATCCATAAAGTCTGGCGACCTCTTCAATCAGATCAATTTCCTCGAGCAAATCGTTTCGATGAGTCGGAGGGACAAAGGTAAGCCTATCTCCTTTTTGGGAAACGAGAGTCACTCCGAGTTGACGGAGGAATTTTACCACTGTCGATTTCGAGATAGAAGTCCCAAGCACAGCATTGACTCGTGGAACTCTTAGTAAAACCTTAGGCATTGTTTTCTTTTTGGGGTATACATCAATTGACCCTTTAAAAACCTCAACCCCAGAAATTTCCTGCAGCAATTGGGCAACACGATTTGCTGCATAAAGAGTCATTGAACAATCTGTACCTCGTTCGAACCTCTGTGAGGCATCGGTTGAGAGGCCAAGAAATTTTGAAGCCCGCCGGACACTTCCCGGTTCGAAACAGGCGCTTTCAATAAGAACGTTCGTTGTCTTATTGGTGATCTCTGTATTGGCTCCTCCCATAACACCGGCAATTGCAATTTCACGTTCCCCGTCGCAGATCATGAGAATATCGTCGGTCAGGATTCGCTCCTTGCCATCCAGCGTGACAAATTTCTCTCCTTCCCTGGCACACTTCACCACAATCGTGTGGAGTGATAGAGTATCATAATCGAATGCATGGAGGGGTTGTCCGGTCTCCATCATGATGTAATTCGTGACATCGACAACATTATTGATCGGACGGATACCAATCGCCGTGAGACGATCCTGCAGCCATTTTGGTGATTGTCCAACGGTAATATTGTGAAGGACACGCGAAGAATATCGTGGACATTTTATTGCATCTTCAATTCGTATCGTAGCGATTGTTGAAGTTAGAGTTTTAATTTCTTTAAGAGCAACTTTGGGCAGTTGCGCCTTCTTCCCAGTTATGGCTGCAATTTCTCTGGCAACTCCGATATGACTCAACCAGTCTCCCCGATTAGCCGTCACATCGATCTCGTACACGACATCATTTGCCCCAAGATGGTCCGCTAATGGAGTTCCCACTTTTGCTTCCAGATCGAGAACAAGAATTCTCTCTGCATCGTTATTAAGGCCAAGCTCATAACCCGAACAAATCATACCGTTCGATTCAACTCCGCGAATCTTTGCCCGTTGAAGAATGAATGGTTTTCCTTCCGCGTCATGCTGATTTTGTGGAATCACCGCACCCACCAAACCCACCGCTACCTTCTGCCCGGCTTCGACATTTGGAGCTCCGCAGATAATCCCAAGTTCTTTTGAGCCAATATTCACACTGCAGACTGTCAACCGGTCTGCGTTGGGATGTTTCTTTACTTCCATGACCTGTCCGACGACGAACAGTTTGTACTTCTCTCCAAGATCTTCATAATGCGCTATCTCGAGACCCAGCATCGAAAGCCGTTCAGCCAGCTCCGCAGGTTTCCAGGAAACATCGGTCAGTTCTCTCAACCATTGATGTGAAATATTCATACTCAACTCTAGAATTGTCTCAGGAATCTCAAATCATTTTCATATAGCAAGCGAATATCATCAATCCCATAGCGTAATGCGGCAATGCGTTCAATCCCCATGCCGAACGCAAATCCGGTATACTTCTCTGTATCATACCCGACGTGCTTGAACACATGCGGATGAACCATTCCTGATCCGAGAATCTCAAGCCAGCCATATTGTTTGCACATTCGGCACCCCTTGCCATTGCAAAGGAAGCAGGTGATATACATCTCCGCACTCGGTTCTGTGAAAGGGAAAAAAGTCGGTCGAAATTGATAACCCACGTCGCTGCCGTAAAATTGTTTCGCGAAGGAGACTAAGGTTCCTTTTAAATCGCTGAAGGTAACTCCCTTATCGACGAACAGGCCTTCGACCTGGTGAAACAAGCAGAGACTTCGTGCGCTGACTGCCTCATTGCGATAGACTCTACCAGGCATAATTGCTCGGACAGGAGGCTGCTGCCGCTCCATTAGTCGAATCTGTACCGGCGAAGTATGAGTGCGGAGCAGCACGCTTTTTGAGACAAAGAAAGTATCCTGCATATCGCGGGCAGGATGGTTTTTTGGAAAATTGAGCGCTTCAAAATTGTAATAGTCCGATTCAAGTTCCGGGCCATTCGCAACTGAGAATCCCATTCCCATAAATATTTTTTTAATCTCTTCGATGGTCTGAGTAATCGGATGCTTCGTCCCGACCGGCTTTGGTATTCCTGGCAATGTCAGATCGATATAAAGTTCTCGCCCCTGCCGGGCAGCCTCTATTGCGGTTTTTTTCTGATCGAACGCTTCCTGAATCTGCATTCGCAGCTCATTTAATGCTTTTCCCACGAGTGGTTTCTCCAGTGACGAGGCATCTCTCAACCCACCGAAGAGTTGAGCGAGCAATCCCTTCCGAGCGAGAAATTTTATTCGAAGCTCCTCAATTCCACTTTCAGTAGCTACTTTTGAAAGCTCCTGAAAGAACTCACTCCTGACTTGTTCGATCTTGTCCTTCATAGCAGTGATCTTCATCGGTTGCAGTATGGTGGGATAAAAACGGAAATCTTCTCACTAGTTCGAAGAACCCTGAAATAGCATGGGCTCTTCCCATTAAACTAATGAGAAGATTCAGTTATGCTGATGCAAACTTCACAATCTCGGCAAAGATCTGAGGATTGTTTGCGGCGAGATCAGCAAGAATTTTGCGGTTGATCAGGATCTCTTTTTTCTCGAGTTCGGTGATCAACTTTGAATAGGTCGTGCCATTCAGGCGCGCACCTGCATTAATTCTATTAATCCACAGACTGCGATAATTCCGCTTTTTCTTCTTGCGGTCGCGATAGGCATGGGTCAATGCCTTTTCGACATGATGCTTGGCGACGGTTAGGACTTTACTTCGGCCTCCCCAATAGCCTTTCGCCTTGCTTAAAAGTTTTTTTCGTCTGCGGTGTGATGCAACTTTATTTTGTGAACGTGGCATGTCACAATCTCCTTCACGTATCTGTTATGCTGATAAAAACCGTTTGATCTTGTAGGCTTCTGTCGAATCCACGAGAGTTGGCTTACGCAAATGCCGCTTCCGCTTCGTTGATTTGGAAGTCAGGATGTGGCTGCGAAACGCCTTCCGGCGCTTAATTTTGCCTGTTCCTGTTACCTTGTACGATTTGAGTGCGCGTCTTCGACTTTTCATCTTTGGCATACATCTACTCCGTTATAATTGTTCAATTGATTGCTTGCTGCTCTCCGATGACTTCTTCTTAGTTCGATCTGCAATATAATAAGCCACCATTTGGCGTCCTTCGAGCTTTGCGGCCTGATCGATCTTGGCGATATCACTGAGTTCTTCCGTCAACTGATCCAGCAGTTCTCTCCCCTGATCCTGATAGGTGATTTCTCGACCTTTGAAGACCACAGTTGCTTTGACTTTGTGCCCTTCCTCTATGAATTCTCGTGCATGCCTCGCCTTGAATTCAAAATCGTGCGTATCGGTATTCGGATGGAACCGAATTTCTTTTACTTGTGTCACATGCTGGTGTTTCTTCTGTAACTTTTCCTTTTTTGCCACCTCATACCGGTATTTCCCAAAGTCCATGATTTTACAGACTGGTGGATTCGCGGTCGGGACGATCTCAATCAGATCTGATCCCCGATCGGTAGCTAATTTTGCTGCTTCTTGAATTGTCAGCACTCCGACCTGCTGACCATCATCATCAATCACCCTCACCGTTGGTGCTTTGATTTCACTGTTAATGCGTGCGCGAGGTTGTTTAATGGCAGAATCTCCTACAATGTGAGTGTTTTATTCTTAATATTCTCTATGAGCTGGCGTGTAAATTGTTCTTTGGTCATCGATCCCAGATCTCCCTTTTTGTGCTGTCGCACTGATATCGTACCGGCGTTCATCTCCTTTTCGCCGATGATCAGCATATAGGGAACCTTCTTCAATTCCCAATCGCGAATCTTGTACCCGATCTTCTCATTTCGCTCATCAAACTCAGCACGGATACCAGCTTTCTTCAATTCTTCAAGAACCTCCACGGCATAGGCTTTAAAGTGATCTGTTATTGAAAGAACAGCAACGTGAACGGGTGCAAGCCAGAGTGGAAACTCACCTGCAAAATGTTCAATAAGAATTCCAACGAACCGCTCAATTGATCCAAAGGGCGCTCGATGAATAATAACCGGTCGATGTTTCTGCCCATCGGCCCCAGTGTATTCCAGTTGAAATCGTTCGGGCATCACATAATCCACCTGGACAGTCCCCAACTGCCATACTCTTCCAAGTGCATCCTTCAACATAAAATCGATTTTCGGCCCGTAGAACGATGCTTCCCCAATCCCAATGAAGTAATCGAGTTTCATGGCATCGGCAACTTCCTTGATCTCACGCTGCGCTTGTTCCCAGAATAGCGTCTCACCTCCGTATTTGTCGACATTCTTATCATCTCGATAAGAGAGACGTGTTTTCACTTCCATTCCAAACGAATTGAACACAAGCTGTGTCAGTTCAACTGTGGATCGGATTTCATCTTTGAGTTGATCGTGGCGGCAGTAGATATGGGCATCATCCTGTGTGAATCCACGCACCCGAATGAGTCCATTCATTTCCCCCGATTGCTCATAGCGATAGACTGTGCCAAACTCGGCGAGGCGAATCGGCAAGTCGCGGTACGACCGCATCTTGCACATATACACCTGATGATGATGGGGACAGTTCATCGGTTTGAGCATATACTGCTCACCGTCATCCAAGGTCATCGGAGGAAACTGTGAATCCTTGTAATACGGATAGTGACCCGATGTTTTGTAGAGATTCAAATTTGCGATATGTGGAGTCACAACAAAAACGTATCCGCGTTTTTGCTGTTCCTGTTTCATAAACTCAAAGAGTGCTTCACGCAATACTGTGCCCTTCGGCAGCCATATGGGAAGTCCACTGCCAACATTCGGTGTAACGAGGAAGAGTTCCAATTCTTGTCCGAGTTTTCTATGGTCCCGTCGCTTCGCTTCCTCAAGACCGAAGAGATAATCGTCAAGTTCCTTCTTTGTTGGAAACGTGACTCCATAGATCCGCTGGAGCATTTTATTCTTTTCACTTCCCCGCCAGTATGCCCCGGCAATACTTAACAACTTGATTGCCTTTATCTTTCCGGTTGATGGAATGTGGGGACCATAGCAGAGGTCTGTAAAATTTCCGCCGTGGTAGAACGAGATGATTTCTCCCTTTAATTCCTGCAGCAACTCGAGTTTGTACTGATCACCCTTTTGTTCGAAGTATTGGACGGCATTGGACCAGTCTTTCTCTTCACGCTTGAATGGTTGATCATTCGCCGCAAGCTCGTACATTTTTGCTTCAATTTTACCTAAATCTTCCGTCGTGAGTGTCCGGTCACCAAGGTCGAGGTCATAATAGAATCCCACTTCGATGGGAGGACCAACACCAAACTTTGTTCCGGGGAATAATGATTCAGTGGCTTCCGCCATTAAATGAGCCGAAGAATGCCAAAAGGCATATTTTCCACCATTGTCTGCCCATTTCAAGATCTTTATCGGGGTATCTGCTGTAATCGGGCGGCTAAGATCCCACACCTCACCATTCACTTCAATCGCAAGCGCATCGCGTGCAAGGCCTTTGCTAATGCCTTCCGCTACCTGGAAACCGGTAATATCCTTATCGTATTGCCGGATAGATCCATCCGGAAATGTGAGATTTATTTTGTCCATATCACTGAGAAATAAAAAAAATCGGAGAACACTCCGATTCGGGCTTCAAAAACCTGAACTCCGATAAATACTCAATATTTGTGGGCTCTATAGGACTCGAACCTATGACCTCTACCATGTCAAGGTAGCGCTCTAACCAACTGAGCTAAGAGCCCAATTCAATCTTAAGCAGTCAAATAATAGTGAAATAACGCTGTAGAATCAAGATACTTCTTCATTTCAATGATAGAAATTTCTTATCCATTGATGCTCCTTAAGATTCCAGATCATCGATTCACCCAGCTTTTGGCCATCCGAAACCTTAATGTTCGCTTCGACATTCTTTATTGTCCTCATGCCTGGAATAACCGTAGAAACTGCGGCATGATTCAGGCAAAAACGTAAAGCCAATTCTGCCAAGGAAGAACTCTCGTCACCCAGTAATAATTTGAGCCGATCAGTGTGTTCTACAAGCTGCTCTTTCCGATCATCCCTGAAATATCTATTCCTAAAGTCTCCCTCTGGGAATGTCGTATCAATAGTGATCGTTCCTGTGAGTCCTCCCTCATCAAGAGGTACGCGAACGATTACTCCAATGTTCTTTTCCATACAGAGTGGAAACAGTTCCTTTTCCGGCGATTGGTCGAAGATATTATAAATAACCTGAACAGTATCGAGTTTCCCCGAATGACAGAGCTTCAATGCATTGTGAGGTTCATAATCGTTGATCGATACTCCAAATGACCTAATCTTTCCCTGCTCTTTCAGATGGGAGATTGCATCAGACCACTCCGATTCCTCTGTCCATTCATCATCCCAAACATGGAATTGCTGAAGCTCAATCTGCTCAACACCGAGATTCTTCAAGCTCATCTCGGTACATTCAATAATGTGAGTATAAGGAAAAACCTCACTCAGGCTACTCCCCTTCTTAGCTGGCCAGCGCATATTCTTCGGTGGGATCTTTGTTGCTACAGTGATTTTCTCTCTCCGCTCTTCCAATACATTATTGATTAATCGTTCGCTATGGCCATCACCATACACGAGAGCGGTGTCGATAAAGGTCAATCCGCAATCAATTGCCCGATGAAGTGCTCGGATCGATTCATGATCATTCGATCCCTGCCAGAGATTGCCACCTATCCCCCAGGCACCATAACCAATCTCCGATACCCGCATCTCGGTCCTGCCGAGAATTCTGTATTTCATAGTGTCTCTACTCCTTCTTTGCAAACTTTTTATTCCAGAGCTCTTCAATATCTTTTTTTGTTTTTTTTACAACGTAACGATTATGGAGTACCTCGAGTCGATTCGTGGAGATCGCATCCAGATCTTCATCGTCCTTGTTGCGTTTTAGAATCATCTCAAACATGCGAAGGTCCTCTCGATTCATCTTAACGCTATACTCTTTCAATTCCTGAATCATCTTGTGTTGTTCAATGTGTGTCATCGGAGGGCTTCCTTACTAAGGCAATAATATTCTGTTCACCTGCAAATGTATGAATTAAGAATGGATCAGGCAAGCAAGACTTTTCCAAAAGTATCAACCGGAATAGGTAATTGCTCAGTAAGTAATCCACGTCTGCCCGCCCTCTATGGCTCTAGAAAGGCAGGCTCGCCTAAGCTCTCCGAGCGCCGGCGAGCAGGCGGGGATGACACACCGATATACCCCCTTCACAGAGTGAACACAGATAATAATTGTATTTGTTATTTCTTCAAACAAGATCTCACACTTACTTTTCTCAGTGATTATCAGTGTGCCATCAGTGGTTGAAAATGATTTTTATAAAGGAGCAGGTATTCTGCACTCCAATACTTATATCGATAGAGAACAGTTATTGTGGAATCCCTGAGGATTGACTCCTTTGTTATTGTAGTTTGGGAAAATAATGAATTTGAAGTGAATGGATCCCAAAATATGAGGCACTCAGGATATTTCGAAAGTGTCTTATTATTAAATTTTGCAAGACGCGTTCCTCCCACCAGCGGTTCATCCAATACATATGCAACGATAGCATTGTTCGTAAGGATGATGAGATTTGGATATTCTCCTTTCAAAGGTTTAGCCATATTGACGATGACCTGGTCATAGTTCGGCCAACGTCGTGGATGAGTGGTAATTGTGCAATTGAAAACAATAATTCCAAACGTGAGGAGAGCGAATGCAAATTTACTCCATGGAAGCTTTATTCGTTCAAGGAGCTCCGAAAATCCAACCACAGCGATAATACTGAAGAATGGCCCTACGACAGCGATGTAACGGAATTCTCCAATGCTTGCAGTCCAATGGAACACCTCTGCACCTGCAAGAGTATTGATTATAATATTAAGAACGATTGTGCAATAGAGTATCCAATAACCAGAAGTTCGATGGGTACGTGTGATGAACGCTACACCCGCGATGAAAAGGATGAGCTGTGCAAAACCAAATATTGTCTGTAGGTTTTGAAGATAGTGAGTCACGGAAACACCAGGGATAAATTTACCAAGATTTGAAAATCTTGACCATTCACGGAAAAATGTGAACAGATCTCCCGAGAGGATAGTCGTCCAGGCAATCCACACAAATGGACCTAGCAGGACGAGCGGGAGAATTTTCCATTCACGCCTTCGTGTGTAGAGCGCAAGCATAATCAATGCGAAAACAAACATTTCAAACCGAAAGAGAAACACCGCTGAAGCAAGAGTCAGGCTCCCAGCGTGCTTCCCCTTCAAGTGAAGCCAATACGCAAGAACGATGAGAAGTGCAGCAGGTGCTTCTGCAAGACACGCATAGGAAATATCGAAGAGAATTGGTTGGAGACCCGTAAGCAATACGACCCACTCTGCATGCCGTACTCCTTTTAATTTGGCAATTTTGTATGTGACAATAAGCAGGCAGAGAAACAGTGCGAGAGAGAAAAACATCGTAATGGTATGGCCGAATTGAGCCGGAAGTGCGAAAAGCCATAAGCGTCCGGGGCGATGCCATGTTTCTACGAACACCGGCAGAGAACTTAGAAAAAACCTGCTGTAGAGAAAATGCGCACACTCATCGATGTAATAGAATCCGTTCGATCGAAGAATCCATACAGACTCGATAACCGTTACAATGGAAATGAAGAATATGAAAAGCCGATTATTGGAATCACTACGACCATTCTCTTTCATAGATGAATGATAGAATTCTTTTGCTTTTCATTCAAGGAAATGTCACCGTTTGCAGAAGTCTTTCTTTTGCCACTGATTAATCTCTGGAAAAAGACAGACTTCTTTATACCAGCGAACGGTTAGATCGGAGAGTCCGGTCACGACGAAGGTTTTCGCTTTTTAAGCTGCTTCAGTGCTGTCTTGACCATTCGCCCAAACCGCCTGTCTTTCTCGCGTCTTTCCATGTAGGACATTTCGTGGAATTCGGATTCCTTCATCAGTTTCATATAACTCTGGTACCTGGCCTCACTCAGAGCGCCGGTTTGAACTGCAGACAGGATTTCGCATCCAGCCTCAACGGCGTGTGTGCAATCACGAAACCGGCATCCCTCCGAGAGGTCGTGAATATCAGAGAAGCTATCGTCAATACTGGCTCTTACTGCCATCATTCCCAGCTCCCTCATGCCTGGAGTATCGACGAGGAGCGCTCCATTGTCCAGGACAGTCAGTTGTCGGCGCGCAGTGGTGTGCCTTCCCCTGCTGTCCTTTTCACGAATCGGATTTGTTTCAAATGCCTCGCGACCGAGAAGATGGTTCAGTAGTGTAGTCTTCCCCACACCGGAAGACCCGAGCAAGCAATAGGTCTTCCCTTTCTGTAGTGCCTGCTTCACCCTCTCGAGTCCCATTTCAGTTGTATTGCTCAATGGAATGACTCTTGAGTCGATCTTCGCCTTTCGGATCTCGTCAATCCTGCTGTTCAATTCATCGGCGCTGACGAGGTCGCTCTTGCTGAGCAAGATTACTGGCTCCACACTTCCCTCATTGACCATCACGAGATATCGCTCCATACGGCGAAGGTTGAAATTATGATCGCACGATTGCATGATGAATGCGACATCGACGTTCGAAGCGATCATCTGGAAATCGACATTATTGCCGGCGGATTTGCGCCGCAAGTAGGTTTTTCTCGGGAAGACTTCATGGATGATTGCGAGTGTGCCGTCATTGTAGTACTGAACGTATACCCAGTCCCCAACGCAGGGAATATCCTGACTTGATTCGGCAGCGAAGAGGAGTTTGCCTGTAGGCTCCGCTTGAATTTCATGGTGTTCATTCCGGACAAGGTAACGGTCTCGGTCGACTCTTGTGACGCGCGCAATAGAACAATCTGGTGGCTCTTGCTCACTTCGTTTTTCTTTAAACCAATTATCAAATCCGAGATCTGCTAGTTCCATTTGATGTTTTCAGTATCGCTGGTAACAAAGTACCTCCGCCCATTACGAAGGCGGAAGTGTAGGCGGATGTTGCAAGCACGATTCTTTTATGCAATCGTTGGTTTGCGTGAATGTTGCACTGAATCCGTTATCATACTTAGAGACAGGCGGCAAAGCTCAATTGACTGTCTTGGTAGAATCAAGTATATTAGAGTTAGAAAAAGTAGAAAGTAACTCTATGAGAACAATTGCAGCAACAAAAACAAAGATTTCAAAACTTCTCGCTGAATCCGAGAAGTCGCACGAGCCAATCCAGATCGTAAGCAAAAAGAACGCTGGCGTCCTTATCTCAATCGATGACTGGTTATCTATCCAGGAAACGTTGTATCTTCTCTCAATTCCCAAGATGCGTGAATCTATTATTAAGGGATTGAATACCCCAATTGAAAAGTGCTCACCGGAGCTTTCTTGGTGAAGTGGCGAATAGTATTCACCAAGCAAGCACAAAAAGATGCAAAGAAACTTGTATCTGCAGGACTACAGACAAATGCAGAAGCACTCCTTAAGGTTCTCGAACTCAATCCTTTCAAAACTCCTCCAAGATATGAAAAACTTGTCGGTGATCTGACTGGAGCATATTCTCGCCGTATCATGCTGAATCGTTTCCACTATAGCTAACCATTTCTCTGTTTAAGATATCCCAGCAAACCAATGACACAGTGTGAGTGCTTGCGCCACCCCGCTGCGAGCTAAGAAAATTCCAATTCTGCGAAGCTGAAGGTTGGAGCGTTTGTCCGCCATCTTCCTAGGCGAGCGCCTGCCCGCCGTAGTGTTTTTTACGGAGGCGGGTCGCAAGCACGATTGTTAGGCGCAGGCAAAGTCCCATATCAATAGCGTCTTGCGGAACGAGTCATGACGTGTGACGTGTCGCGGCCACTTTTGCTTCAGCGTTGGCTCTATGTGCTGCAGCAGCGACTTCTTTAGTGACTATGGTCTTACCGATCGGAGCAAGAGATATGCCTGCGAGCTTCAAATGCTGAACGCCGAACGGAATACCGATGATGGTGACGAAGCATAAAAGCGCAGACAGCACGTGTCCTATAGCGAGCCACAGCCCCGCGAAGATGAACCAGATAATGTTGCCCAAGCTTCCCAGCGCGCCGGTTCCGATGTCGTCCTTTAGAGTTAAGTCTTTGCGGCTGATGGCTTCTCGGCCAAATGGGAAGAAGGTGAATTGACCTATTACAAAACAGGCTTTGCCCCATGGAATGCCGACTATTGACAAGAACGCGATTAGACCGATGAACCACCAAGCTAGCCCCATGAAGATACCGCCAAAAACAAACCAAATGAGATTTCCTATGGTACGCATAGCGTCCTCCTTATGTAGATCCCGTGACCAAAGCCAGCAAGCGTATGAGATGATAGGGATTGATGGCTTCGTGTGAACAGATGTGCCGCAAAATGCCCTGCCAAAATAAATCTTTGCTTGCGCCTAACGTTTAGGCAACACGCCGTTGCGAGCCGCCAGTATCGAACTGAATCTCAATTGCTCTGGCGGCGAGCAATGGAGCGCCTGTCCGCCGTGCTTCACCTTTTGGCGGACCTGTCCGCCGTCTGTTTGGCGGAAGCACAATTGACATACCTTTCATTAGATTCCTATTCGACATAACCAAACGAGCGCCCGCCATCTTCCTAGGCGAGCGCCTGCCCGCCGTAGTGTTTTTTACGGAGGCGGGTCGCAAGCACGATTGTTAGGCGAAGTGCGAGCAAATGCAATAGTTAACGATAGGTATTTAAGAATAATCTAAAACTCGTATGCTAATCCCAAGTTTAATCCCCAAGATAAACCAGCGCTGCCGTAGGATGCTTTCTCACCAGACTTAGATTCGACACTCCCGATAACATATCCAAGCGTGAGGGAAGGAGCTAATGTGAAGCCACTTTCTCAACGCCATCTATATCCAAACTCACCTTGTGGTTCAAGCGTAATAGCTGTGATTTTTTCATTTGGAGATGACCAGCTAGAGTAATCCCAACTAACAGACATCAAGGCGAGACCACCACCGTAAAAGATTCCCTCATTATTCTTGTCCTTGTAAAATCGGTACTTTGCACCAATTCCGATAATAGACAAATCACTTGTCGGTACCCAGAGGAAAAATGGAATATTAATTTCTGCTTTACCATTGTCCACATATCTTCCATATTCCCCTGAATATATCTTAAAAATCAATCCAAGGGGATTTACACCGATATGGTTTTTTCGATCTTCCTTCTGTTGAGCCATTAAGAGGCAAGAGGCCAGAGCGAAAATCGCAAATAATACAAATATACGTTTCATGTGTGGCTCCTTATGTGTATGGAGTGTTATTGAATTAGACGGTGCGAGCATTTCGCCTAACGTTTGAGTGCTTGCGCCTGCCGGCAGGCAAGCCGTTGCGAGCCGCCACTATGACTGAATCAATTTCGTGGCGGCGAGCAATGGAGCGAGCACTCTATATTTAGCCAGGCCTTGTTTCAACATCGCCTATCCAGCGTGCGAGCGCCCCGCGAAGCGGGGTAAACCGGTTTGCCGTTTGTTAGGCGCTGCACCGCCGAATTGGAAATCCCTATTTCTGGAAAACAATTTCACCCGCGCAAGGGCCTCTATGGTTGCGAGAGATCTTGAAGGTCACTGGTTGACCTCGCCTAATTTCGTAGGGAGATCGCAAAGAGCCAAGATCTAAAACATTTGTTGTATGGAAGAACAGGCGATCAGCGTCCACCGAATGCTCGATGTAGCCGATTGACCGCGCAGGAGAGAACCAAGATACCTTACCCTTGAGGGGGATAGAAGCTTTGAGGTTATCAGGTGAAAGAGTAGCAACCTTTGACATGAATTTTGCATCCACGTAGCTTCTGGTGTCGGAAATAGCTCGATCGGAATGAATGTTAACGTGGGTCGGAATCTTCTGGAGGATACAAAAACCGTAATCAAATTCGTACGTGAGTCGACGGGATTGTTCCGCGATGTCGGTCAACTTGATTACATTGTCCTGACGGGATCGATGAACAAGTGGGGCCAAGAGTACTGCGCCCTGATCGCAAGTGAAACGAAACGATTGAGCTTGTTTGCACAAGAAAACAATTTGATCAATGAGTTCTCGATCAGTCGCCGTGTGCTGAGTGTAGAGATCGGCAGCATAGTGCGCAATTGATTGCATGGCAACGCTTTTGGTGACGAAAGCAGTAGTGCGCTTGTGTGTCCGGAACAGGCGTGCGGCCTCCTGCAACGAGTGGCCAGCGAGGACGATGAATTTACGAATGATTCCCTGGCTCGCTAGTATCAATTGCTCCAAAGCATCGCCGGAAGTCTTTGAAGACGGAATCTCATGACGCGTTTTCATACCAACGTACTGACCCCAGGTATCAGTGCGGATGAAGTAAAAGAAATCGCCGATGGGAGTGGGGCCATGATCAGTGGTCAGCGCCTCCTTGAGATACGTGTTAACCATGTGATAAGTGAGTGCCCTGAAACGTGCAAATCCGTGATCGTCGAAGATGTCGTAAGCGAGATCAACAAGTGGTCCAAAGCGAGACGCTTGGAGAATATCGCTCTTCGAGTTCGGATAGGTAGTAACTTTGTATACGAAAACTTCGGAAGTTCTGAACTGATTGATGAACTTCTCAAACAAGCTTGCACTGGCTTTGTCCTTTGTCTCAAAGAACGCAGGATCTAGTTCGCCAATTTCGTCAATCAACAAGAGGATCTTCATGCAATAGGGCTCGAAGAATCTCTTGTAAAGGTCTTCAAGGTCTTGGATTGCCAAGTCTGGTGTAGATTTGACTTTGATCTCTTCTTCAGTCTGGCTACTAGAGAGGCCAGAAACGAAATTGTTGCCAACACGGCCTTCAGCCAGGAAAGCATTCTTGACAGTCTTCGTGACTTCGTCAGCGGTCAGTTTTGAGTAGTGCTCCTCTTCTGCGTAAATGCCTCGTCTGGTCAAACGCTCCCTCCAGTCCTTGAATTTCTGAAACCAACCCTCGGATTTGATTACCGACTGGATGTCTTTGCCCACAGCGAGCATTTGTCGGTAGACATGGGAGATTGCCTTCTTGTACAGGTCTTCCGGGTCTTGGAGGTGCGAGAGAGCAGCAAAATTCACGAAAACTGGAATGACAGTTGTGCTGCCTCTCTCGGTGATGTCAACGAGGGCTTTTGAGTCATAGAAAGCTTGCACGGCTTTCAGCATCATTGTCTTACCGGTGCCGTAGTCGCCGCGTATGATGGAATTTGAGAGTGAGAAACAGGCCAATCCCTTCCTTTCTTCCATCACAAACAAATCAAGCACCTTGGTGAGTTGGATATCCTCAGCGCTAACGTACTTGAAAGGATTTGTTCTTAAGCCGAAAATCTTCTCGAAGTACTGATCTTCGGGAGTCAAGGTTGATGTGTATGTAGGCATGATTGACCCTCCTGGTCATTGGGATTCGTAGTCATTGAGGCAGTGTTGCGCCTAACGTTCGAGCAACCACGCAGTGCCGCCACGAGCTATAAAATGGCAAATTATTTTCGCGAAGTGGCGGCATTGAGTGAGCACTATTACCTTTGTACAAATGAGCGAACGTCGTGGTTGCAATTGTTATGTGGCGTTGCCGTTTGCTATATGTTGATTGATATTCCGTAATGAAAAGTTAATTCCTGCTATTGATTCCGAGACATAAATAGTTTTTCTAAAATCGTAGCATTGATGTGCAAGATTCTTGTGATGTATTCAAGATTGAATCTAATAGTATCTGGAGAAGAATTATCAAGATGAGAAGTGATGAATAAAAGAAGATCATTTAATTGTTTAAGAAGGTCAAGCTCTAATTGTATAGAATAGATATAGTTCTGCAAAGAAGAGTCGGTAATGAAGGCACGTTTACTTTTTTCACTGATAGGTGATATGGTGGAGACCAATCGATCGAATGTAAGCCAGAAGATATCAGCATCTTGAAAAGTGAGGCAAGGTTTCGCCCTTTGTCTTAATAATTTTCTACACGGTGAAAATGCAAAATAGACTCTATTGGCAAAATGTGGTTTTGTTTTATCTAAGAGACTAAAAGCGCACTCGAACTTGTTCAAAAAATCAATAATAATATCGGATGAAAACTTGTCGTTAGTTGAAGAATCTCTTTGCTGGAATATTTCTACAACTTTATCTATTCCCTCGAAGTTAGCAATCGTGTTGAATTGTGATCGAAAGAAATCTTGGTAGATAAGCCAGATTGTCCGTGTAATGTCGGAAAATCTTAGAAGGGTTTCATTTTCAATGATTGCGCCATAAGTAAACATGAGGCCAATCCTTTTACTATAATGATCAGGCACACTCGATTTTATAGTATTACAGATTAGTAACTTCCTTCTAAAAGTGAATGACTGAGCAATTAGTGGACAAGTAATACCATTGCGATCAATGGTATTGTGAATTGCGTTGATTAAATCGTTTGAATACTCTGAAATCCAGGTAGGCCCCAGAACCATCTTGGCTTCTTCATTTGTCACTGCAGTTGGCAATACAATGAAAGGTGATACAAGTAGTTTTTTGGAATATATGGTTGTCATTGGTTATTTCATTGGAAGAGAGTAATCTTGATCAGGTGATTGATTTCGTCAATATTCCAGTAGCGAAGTGCACTACAGAAAATTAGTTTATAGGGAACGTGTTTATTCTCACATTCTGATTTGACTCGTTCGATATGTCTTAGAAAAACCTTTGATAGTTCTTTCTGGCTCTCCAGAGTCTCATTGTCTAAAGGATCACAATGAGAAGCATAAAGATCAAACTTGCTAATGCATAGAATAACCATCTCGGGCTTAATTCCTCTTCTTGAACTGAGAATGCCGATTGGAAGATCGAGAGAACCAAATTGCTGCTCGATAAAGTCTTGGTCATATTTGATTTCATGATTTGAATCTTTAGTAACTCTCCTATCTTCGGTTGTCGAAAGAAGGATAATCCAAACAGATTTCTTCGGAGCGACAATGTTGTATAACCATTGAAAGCGTCGCTTATCTTCCATCATAACGTTTACCTGCTCTCCGACATTACCGCCTGGTGTATCAATATAAATAGGAACCACTACGAAATCACCCATCGGCATTCGTGTAGGCGACGTTTTCCTTTTTGATATTATATTGCTTTCAATCTTCTCTAGTTCAATGAGACTTATATCGCGATCAACGAGTTTATTCCAAATCCAAGTCTTCCCTGTGGATCGACGTCCTAGAAAGACAAGGTCTAGACGACGACGTTTTCTCCAAGCTCGTATGAGTTTGATTATTTCTGGAATACCTAATAATGTCACAAGCGCGCCCAAGATAGCTAGAAAGGATTTGAGAAATTCACCCCAATTAATATCGGGTGGTTCAGGATTACTCTGCTCCGCCCACATCCCCACATGTTGAGCAATTGCATCATTCTGCGCCTTAAGGTATTCAGAAGGGGCAGAATCCTTGTTTCTTAACTTGGCATATCCTAACGAAAGAAGAGTCAGACGTAAGTCGGGTTCTTTAGACCATAGTAACCGAAGAGGATCCTGTATGCCTAGCTTATTCTGCCATAATTCTATATCAGGGAAACTCAGAGTTGATGTGGATCCATAACGATATTCACGTAAGAGTATAGATCCATCCTTAGATATCTTTTCGACCCAAAAGTACTTCGAATAGGGATCATTTTGGGTTTGAGATTTTGATACAGTCGTATAGAAAAGAAAAAAGAAGATTAATATAGAAATAGACCCGACAACTTCTGATTTTTGTCTCATATAATTTTCAATTGTTCACTTGTGGTTGGAAGGGCTCAGTTTTGTATAACTTTGTATAGCGACTTTTGAATGATACGGCAATGCCACATAACAGTGTGTAAAAACGAATTGTAGATATTCTTTTTAACATGGAATACCTCCTTCATCGCAATCGCGAATCCTAAGCGTTTCGATTCTTTGGAATTATCTTTTTCGTATGCAGGCGTTGCATGAATTGCTCCTTCGGAAGCACAAAAATCCTTCCCTCCGGAATGCCTCAACACGATACATAAGGTATGGCTGGAAGAAATGTAGAGATGTTTGCAGGAAGAGTCAATTTATTTTCTTTTTAGACGGCGTCGAGATTAGTTTCTTATTCTTCTGACTCAACCCCCCGCCTGCGTAAACAACACTACGGCGGGCCATTATAAAACCGGGGCAGGCCTCAATCCCCCTTCTCTAAGTTTTAGAGAAGGGGGTGTGCCTGCTCGCCGACTTGTCCACCGAAGTTCGAAGAACGGAGGTGGAAGCGGGAGTATAGGCGAGGGGGATGAGTCAGCCTCACAGCGCTGTCCTAAAGTATGGTGAACAGTCTCATTGGTAGCCGATGTTCATCAACCGTAGAAAATCCGCTTTAATGGTATTTTGGACAAGAGTGTAGCATTATCCCGATTTTTCAATCCTACGGTTTTGCCTTCTGCCATCCGGCTTTCATCTGTTCATGAAGCTTCTCTACAAGCATTTTGTTTTCAGGTTTGAAGACGATACTTTCTTTGCACAATGGATCGTTCTTTAAGTCGTACAATTCTCTTTCCTTCACTTCATTTGTTTTCTGATCTATCCATTCCGTGTACCGATATTGATCGGTTCTCATCGAATATCCCATCATCTTCTTTGGTCTCGGGTATTGACTGAATGCAGCTTTTTTCCAGGCCTTCTTTGGATCGTTCATAAGCGGAACCATACTTGTCCCTTCTAAATCGCCGGCGACAGGAAGGCCGCACAATTCTGAAAGCGTCGGGTAGATGTCGACAAACTCTGTCAATGCGTCGACTCTTCTTCCTTTCGGGAAATCAGGATCAGAAATAATCATGGGGACGTGTGTATCCAACTCGAAGTTTGTATGTTTACTCCATTGTGAATATTCTCCCAGCTTCCATCCATGGTCACCCCAGATGATAACAACCGTGTCCTTTCGTAAATCCAGCCTATCAAGTTCCGCCAGGATCTTGCCAACCTGGGCATCCATAAAACTTACGCATGCATAATATCCATGAATCAGTTCTCTCGTTTTTGCCTCATCACAAGGTCCCACATCCGGAATGTCTGAATAGGAACGAAGTTCACCCCACGTAGTAAAGGCAATGTCAGGAGCGTTTTTAGGTTTGTCGGGATATGGCATAGGAATCTTGCTGCGATCGTACAAGTCCCAATACTTCTTTGGTGCAATAAAGGGCAAGTGGGGCTTTCGAAATCCAACACCAAGAAAGAATGGCTGCCGGTCCTTTTCATTTTTCGCGATTGCTTTTGGCGCAAGCCGGTTTAACGATTCGATGGCCATTTTCGTCAGTTTGCCATCCAGATATGCATCATCTGGTACATCGGCACTTTCCGTTGCAGGACCTCGGAGCCGTGCACTCTCATCGCCATCGGTCGCTTTCGATGGCTTCCCACCCTCTTTCAGGAGTTTGAGGTTTTCTTCAAGTGCATATTGAGCACCTTTTGGATTCTTATGCGGTATGCTGTATGATGGCTCGTCTTCTAAGCCGCCGTGAAACAATTTTCCCAGCCCTTCGGAAAAATAGCCGTTGTTCTTGAAATGTTGCTGAAGTGTGACAACATCAGGCATAGTCGTCCTGATATGTGTTTTCAGGTCGTACACTTTGGTCGTATCCGGCCTCTTCCCGGTCAGCAAACTTGCACGCGTTGGACCGCACACCGCCTGCTGACAATATGTTCGTTCGAAGAGAACTCCGTTTTTGGCAAGCGCATCGATATTGGGAGACTTGACCATCGGGTGTCCGTAGCATCCCAGCTCCGGGCGGAGATCATCGACCGCAAGAAAGAGCACATTTTTTCTTCTTGCTGCTATCGATGTAAATTCTGCTGCAGTATCTCCTAATAATGTTCTTAGTGGAGAGTACCCAATGATTCCACCGGCACCAAGAACTGCTGTCGTAGATAAAAAATCACGCCGGGTCTGGCTCATGATAGCCTCACTCTATTGTTATCGCATAGACTGACTGTCTATTCAATTCTGGCAAATCTTGCATTTACTGAGCATGTACAATTACGTAATGGGTGTCTCTTTTCTTTCTGAGAGTGACTAAAAAGAAAATATAACACTAACCCGAAGGCGTCTCGCCGAGGGGAAAAGCGAAATTATCATGCTCGGCGAGGACGCCTTTGAACTAGAAAATACTTTTGGGTCACTCAAAATTCACTCCTCATACTGACTAAACTTCACGAACCAATTTATACTGCCTTCTACACGTGGAGAAATGAAGATTATGTTGAGGTCGTGAAAATCACGCTAAGCAATTACCAAATCTTTTTAGTTCTTTTGCATCTCATTGAGAATAAGATATTCTCCTTTAAAATCCTGATTCCGTGCTTCAATCACTGCACGTCCACCTTTTGCCGGTTCGAACTCAACCTGGGCCTTACCGTTTGCCATTTCAATAATAGAGCTCCTGGTGGGCGTACCATAATTTTCGAGAAGTGTTCCCGGTCCATCCCAGGTAAAATAGATCCGTTTGTTATAGTCAAGACACCGATTGCCATCTTTATCAACGGCAAGAGCCGTAACGAGAATATTGCCATTCTGCATTTTTTCTTTTGACAATACGATATGATCTGGAACTGCGTTCTTGCTGAAGCTGTAACGAACCGTTATGGAGTCCACAGTTGCGTTCTTGTTTCCTTTAAATCCTACTGCTAGGAGTTTGTTCTCCCCTTCGATAAAATTTACCTGCCAGCTTAATCCGCATGCCGGGAAGTTTTTTATGTCACGTGTCTTCTTGCCGAGAGTGATCCCATTGAGGAATAATTCAGCTTCCGGACAATTACTAAAAACGTTCACTTCACGTTTGACATTTGCCGGGCCGCTGCGTTCAGCCCAGGTATGGGATTCAATATAACAGAACAAGGGGTCAGTTGTCCAATAACTCTTGAAGACATAATAGGCATCTTTCGGGTTTCCGGCCCGGTCTACAAGCCCTTTCTGATTGATGTACGGAATCGGATTCTCAGGCCTCAATGGTGTCGGAAAATCCTTGAATGCCCATTGAGCATTCCCTGTCAGCCAATTGAGCTGCTCGGAGATATGCAAACTCCAATCAAAAAGATCAACGATGTAGCTCTCACTCCAGTCGCTGTTTTGAGAGACATTCTTCACCTTCTGAGGTTTGATATTCTCTTCAAAGCCATCGGAGACCGTCGTAGCATCGCCTGTTACCGGATTTTCACTATGACGTCCGAAGTGACTGTCTCCCCCGTATTCCACGTGAAGTAAATGAGCATAAGTATTTTTTGCTTCTGTGATTACTTTCTCAAAACCTTTATAGTTGCCGCTGTACCAGCCCGGCCAAATCGAAGGCGAGACCACATCGACAAGATCGGCTCCTTCGGTAAAATTTCTTGTTGCAGTCAACCTGTATGGATCGAGGTCATGAGCTAGCGTGTTTAATTCTTTGATCATGGTACGTAATGAATCCATCGTATCGCCATTGGGAACATCAGGCAGCCAGTATAATTCATTGCCTAATGAATGAATAATAATGCTCGGATGATTGAAATTCTGGATGATTTGTTCTTTCAACAATCTTTTGGTATTCGCTTTCCATGCTTCGCCGCCCATTCCGCCGCGGCACCATGGCAATTCATCCCACACAAGAATACCTAATTAATTACATGCACGATAGACTTCCAGCGCCTGAGGATAGTGAGCCAGGCGAACAAAGTTCGCCCCCATTTCTTTGATCATCCTCATATCTTTCCGATGCAGACTATCGGGCATCGCATCCGCATATCCTGCATAGTCCTCATGACGATGGGTTCCCCGCAACAGAAGCCGCTCACCGTTGAGGAAAAAAGGACCGTGATCCTTAAATTCATACCATCGACATCCAAAGCGATCGGCAAGTTCATCGATAACGGTCGCGGACTGTTTGAAGATAACGCGTGTCGTGTACAGTGCGGGGTCCTCCGGAGACCACAACAGTGGGTTCTTGATAATCGATGCTGGGCCAACAGTGTAGTAATTATGCAACAAGCGGCAATGGCAATTGATGCAAATGGATTCTTCATTGTCTCACGCAATAAATAGGATCGTTGGCTTCTTTCATTCTACATTTATTTCACCCACAAGTAAGGCTGCTTCAGAGGTACATTTCTTTGCACTTCCGCATTAGGGGGATCGGGATCGAGCTTCTTCCACAGGTCGATATACCTCTGTTCATTGAAGGCGAGACCTGCAAACAATAACATCGGCCGCTGCGACGGAAAGGCATCGAAATGCATCACATCTTTTGCGAACGGCCATTTCGTTTTGTCGGCAAGATAGGGGAACAGGAATTTCATTCCCCTTTGCATATTCCGGCCATCGGACAATGTGAACTTCCAGAGATTGTCAACGGGTGTTGAAAGTATCTGACAAATGACAGCAAATCCTTCAAGATTGAAAATCGAGTAATTGTATGGCTTGGTCCGTTTGAGCTCCAAAGGAAAACTTCCATCAGCCGCCATCTGATATGGCATCAAGACATTCTTAAACTGACTACGGCAATACGATAACTGTGCCGTATCTGCTACCAGATGTGCGAATCCTGCAACCTGGGCAATCCACCATGTGCCATGATTATTCTTTGCATCACGTTCATCAGTACCATAGTTATGTGTCGTCAACCAGGAGAGGTATTCTTTGAACCATCTCAGGATCGCCGTTTTCGATTCTTCATCCATTGATTTTGAATCGCAGAGGAATTCCAATGATCGGGCTACTTCCAACAAATGAATCGTATCGATAATGCCGGTGCCCCGGCCTGTCACTCTCCCCTTTATCGCCTGAGCGTAGAGTAAATGCGGATTCATTTTCGTTGCAGGATTGACAAACCATGCTGTCACATGCTTGACTGCATGCAAAGCATAGGTTTCATCTCCGGTAAGTTTATAGGCAGCGGTCAGACACGAAACGATCTTCGCGAAATGGAACATGACTTCCCTGTGCTTTACGAAATTATCGGGATTGGTCATGCCATCCCGCTGGATGTATGGGCCATCCGGATTGTTTGGATCCGGCCACCAATAGTCTCCTTCTGAAAAGAAATCATGAATTCCACCGGCACTTCGAGGAGAGGAATATGCTGTGATCGTTACAGGTGCCTCTTTCAGAGAGATTGCCGCTGCGGTCAGTACTCTCTTTCGTTCGATCGATGCTACATCAACCACGACTTGCTTCATCGCTTCTGACTCTTGTGAGCCTTCAAGAAAACAGAAACCATGAAGAACTTCCGATACATTACTTTCATAATTCAACAGTGAGTTCGACACTGTGAAAGAATCATACGCCAATGCCTCTGCTGTGCACAAACCCAGCACTCCAAACACACTCAAGACCAGTATTCTCTTTTTCATCTGTTTCATATCAGGTTCCCTTATTCCAATGGATGTGAAAAGGTCAACCGCGATGAATTTCCAAGTTGTTTCTTCAAGACGTCTGCCAAGACAGTATACGATGAATCGTTGAACTGCACGGCGGCAACTTTCAGGATTGGAATCATCCGCTCGTACTCAGCAGGAATAATCTGTTTCCAGCTCCATTCCTTCTTCCCCAGTGTATAGGGAACGAGAAAATCAATTGCCTTTCTGATACTGACTCCATTTGGAGCTTCAAACGACCACAGATCGACGCCCATCCGCTGCCCAAGATTCGCCAGGTCAATCAGTGCCTCGCGATTTAGAAGTGAATAGTTGTAAGACTTTGTTCGTTCGAGTTCGAGCAGCTGTGATCCATCCGGTTCAATTTGCACCGCAATCCGTTTCTTCCCTGCTTCACGAACTGCTTCTCTTGCCATTTCGTCCTTACCGATAAAGAGAGCAATTTGGGTTTCATTCGTGTAGTTGGATTCAAGAACCACGTTTTCAGGAAGTGCACCGCATGGTCTGCAAATTGCTCATCACCAGTAATGTAATAAGCGAGAGACAGTGTTTAGACCGATGTTATCAGAGTGCGAATTCTTTCCCTGTCACCAATCTTGTAGCGATCGGGATTGATCTGGCCATCGCGACGGAGATACGGTAATCCGTCTTTCTTGGTTGAATCGGGCCACTAGTACGGCGCAATGCTGAAATAGTCATGCTTATCGCCGCTTGGCGGCAACTGCTGTTTATCGATCACCGAAACAGGTTTTTCCGTGAGGGCTATTGCAGCTTCTTTCAGAAACACCGAAAGCGCAAATGGAAGTTTGTCCGGATTGTTCCGATAGGTGACGCGCACAACAGTACAATCTGGTGGCTCTTGCTCACTTCGTTTTTCTTTAAACCAATTATCAAATCCGAGATCTGCTAGTTCCATTTGACGTTTTCAGTGTTGTCATTAACCAAACGAGCCAGCCTGTACGCTGAAGCGCAGGCGGATGTCGCAAGCACTGTTATTTGCGACCAGATCAAATTGTGTGGCACCTCGACGCTGAAAAGAAAAGATGTTCTCTCGGTCGTCAGACTCCGACAGAGTCTGATGGACTCTGTCGATCGGTCAGTGCTGCTTTCAATTGATGATGTCAAAAACCTTTCAGTCATCGCTACGTGGTAACGATAAAGCTATATACTTTTCTCATGAGGAAATCCATCCCATCACTTTCCTCTACGGTGACCTTTTATAAAGTGTCTGGCTCCGGTGACTTGCGATGCGACTATCGTTTCAGTTGATCAATGGCGTTATGATTGCTAACGCCGAAGTACTCAATAATTGTTGGCCTCAGCTCTAGATCGGTATGAACACCTGTGAATACTGTCGGTTTCTTTCCTTGAAGGAAGAAAATAAATCCCAGGTCTGAACCGAGTGACTTGCGATCAAAGAAAACCGGGCTTCCACCTTGTTGTATTACTAAGAAGCGTGTAGCAGTAGTCTCGTAAGATGAGATCTTGAGCGAATCCAAGAAACGTAGAATTCTAGAGGCATACTCGCCATAATCGGCCATGACTTCTTCCATGTCATCACGATCCTTTTCAGGCAGGGAATCTCGCTCAGCTTGTGCAGGTGCAAAGAGGACGACGGCTTTACCTGAGACTCGTAGTGTGTCCGTCTGTTGTTGTGACAGAGTTGGCAAGACGATTACCACGATAAAGTTCGTGGAAAGGATAACGTACCGCAATAGCCTGAACATAGATATCAAGGTTTTCATAGTCGAATCCCTCCTTAGCGAATCAGTAAGGCAAAGAAGGATGTACCTAACTGTCCGCACAACCACGCCGTTACTTTTGGCGCTACAAAAGGCTCATTCACTCTCGCCAAAAGCAATGGAATGAGTACTATTATTTTCGTGTGCAGGTTTCCCCTTGCATTAGCAAAAACCCCTGTACTCTCAAGTCATGCTTCAGTGGCTACGTTCTCAAACACCGCTTGAACATCCTTGCGGCTTAACACTGTATCATAAAGGCCGATGTCCTCTCCTTCGTGCTTGTTGATGCCCGTATAACTCAAACTGGAATCTTCGTAACGCTTGAATTTGAAGACAGCGTCATTCATCAACGCGCTATTGAAGACCCCAAGACTCACTAACAGCTCAAAGTCTTTCACAGTCAAGCCCGTGACTTTCTTGAACAATCCAGGCTCGAGTTGAGTGATGACATCCTTCAGGCACCGCTCCCGGTAATCGGTCAGGTACATGAAGATCGGCACCCGCGTCGCAAACTTGATGAGCTTTTCCTGAATCTGCTTCCGTAGGCTCTTGTATTTCTTTTCTTCCTCGGTTAACTGTTTCTTTTTCTTGTCGGAAAGATCTTTGTCATTCGCTTCCTTCCTTGCCTTCTTCACGGCCTCAGATTTGTTGATGATCGTCTCTATGTCCTGGTTCAGGTTGCGGAAGCCTTCAATGCTCATGAGCGCTTCCATGGCTTTCTTATTGTCCATGAGCCGTTGCAGGGTTCCGTTATCCACATTGACCAGCAATGCACTTTCCCATCGGCGCGCTAAGAGTGTCGCGGTTGTCCCGCTCATCGCCATATCCAAAATGCCTGTGGCGTCAATCTGCTTCATGGAACTGCCGTCATAGGCCAAGACCGGCAGGAAACTGATGAACTCCTCCACTTTCTTTTCTGGATTGGACTCGTTCACATTCAGGCGGCAACTGTAATCGGCGATCTGCCTCAAGGCACGGTCCGGGGCGTAGTCAAAGACGTAGCATTCCTCCTTGATGATCTGTTCCTTGTTCGGCGAGGTGCTGTCGGGATTCCTGATCGTCCAGGGGGACTGCACTCGGAAAGCTGCCTGAAAATAAGTCTCAGGGGTGGACGAATTGCGTAACATAAGAATTCCGGTCCACGGCTTCACCGTCACTCCGGTCGTCAACTTTCCGCACGACAGGGTAATGGTCTTTGTTTTCAGGGGATCATCCATAGCGTCCTGCACAGGATATAAAGCCGCAACCCCTATCCCGGCGGTGCTTCCTGCCGCCACGACGACATCGTAATCGTGATAGAACTTGTTCTGTTTCTTTCTCAAAAGGTCCCGCATGGCATGACATGACGCGATGCTGGGTAGAAACCAGAACGTATGCGACAGCACGTTCAATAGTCGCGCATCCGAAAACGGCATCGGCGGTTTTTGTGCGCCGAGCTTCAGATTGTCAACGCTAGTAGGCATGAACGAGCCCCGAATCAAATCTAACCATTTCTGCACCTCGTCCTGATAGGTGAACTTCGCATTCTCACCAACACCTGTTGCCGAAAAAAAGATATTAAGATCGAATTCGTTGAACTCGCCCTGCATGGCGATTTCGCGGATCGCATCAGGCAGTTGATAGGTCAACAACACCATACGAGGCAGTGCGGCATAAGGATTGTCGTTCCGCTTCCATTCCTGTTTAGCGCGCTGTTCATCCGAATAGGTCCAGTTGAATATCTGCTCCTCGATGAACTCGCCAGATGAGATGGCACGGAACGGCGTGCCGGATAAATAAAGATAGCCGTCTGTCGTGATCGGCATGATCTCTTCGTCAAAATCCTCAATGCCTTGGCCCTCGCCGAACTCGACTTCTTTTTTGTCTTCAGCTTCGAAAAGCTCCTTTGCGTTTTCGCGCCAGGCTCCGTAGTGGTACTCGTCCAGAATGACGCAATCCCAGTTTGTTGTATGCACCCATTCGTTCTTCGTCTTGATGCCTCCGGTGCTCGTGTTTCTGCCAAGGTAGTCCTGGAACGAGCCGAAACAGACGTAGGGTTTTTTCTTGTTGGCCTCTTCATAGGTCTGACCGCCGGGCGAGATGAATTGCCATCCCTTGAAATCAATGTGGCATTTCAAATCCTCCTCCCATGCGCTTTGAACCGCCGGCTTGAAGGTCAGTACCAGTACTTTGCGCCAGTTCATTTTTTGGGCAAGCTGATAAGCTGCAAAGGTTTTGCCGAACCGCATCTTGGCGTTCCAGAGAAAGTGCGGCGGCTTGCGAGAGTTTTCCTTCCTGAAACTCTTGAAGTAATCCGCAGTCTTTGCTACAGCCGCTTCCTGCTCAGGTCTCATCTTAAAATCAAGCGAGCGGTTTTCTTCATTCAACTGACCTGTTCTTACTGCAATGACAGCGGCTTTAACTTTCTCACCAGAACACTTGAACCATTCTCCCTCGGGATTCTTAACTCCGACGCTATGCAAATAGCGATGAACGTCGTGATCGGTGAACACGGTGCCGTCATTACGCATGGCGGATTCTTCAAGAACGATCCGGTAGGGCGGCTTACCGGGTCTCAGCGTTGGATATTGTTGTGCCACTCGCGTTTGAACATCCACCGTTGTATAGCCAATTTTTAACAAGCCTCCATATTGAGGATTCGTATCCTCATAGGCATAAATGGTTGGCCTGGAATCAGGCCGCGGAGGAAAGAACTTATCCGCGCTCATCAGAACCACCCTTTAATTTCTTTTTCGAGTCTGCCGGCGGCAGGAAGTTTTCACCGCTTACCACGCTCCGGCCGGTCTTCTGCTCCAGTTCAAGGCGCGCCTTCTTCGCTATTCTCCCGCCTTTTTTACCCGCGACGGCATTTTCATCCATGCCGGTCGCCTTCACACTCTCGGCAATCTGCCTTGTGGAGAGCTCCGCCAAAGCGGTGAAGATCAGCTCCGCCTCGTTCATGTGGTCGCGCAGGTTCTGGGTCTTTAGTCCCTTGATCTCTTTGTGTGTCTTTACCGAAACGCTGCTCCATTCCTGATGAATGATGTTTGTGAGAATTGCATATTCGTCTTCGCCCTTGACCTCGTGGTCCTTCCAATAGTCGGTTAGCTTGTTACGGGTTTCCTGCCCCATCATCCGCTGTTGTATCCATTTCTCACTCCTGCCACGCTGTTTCCAGTATTCACGAGCACGGTCAAGGGAACGGGCAGGATCACTCATATCCTGGATGCGTTCGTAACCCACTTTGGCGAGCCATAATTTTATAGGTTCTGCTTTGGGGCTGGGTACTGACTGGATGATGCGCAAAAGTATCTCAGCATTGGCCACATCGGTTGCGTATTTTTTACCGTCCGCCGCCTCGAGTTTCAGTCGGTGACAATTTGTCACCGACTGACTGCCCTCCTTTTTGAGCCGTTCCTTCAACTTGTTCCAGTACTTGCGCGCTGTTTGAAAGTCAGGTTGTTGTATTAGAGCGGCAATGATGTCTACCACTGAGAAGTGCCATGTTTCAGATTTCTCGTCATACACTCTGCGAATCTTGAAGTTCTCAAATACAGCCAGAGCATGTTCCTTACTCATTGTTCGCCTCCATCGGGCGTACCATGGATTCAATAAATGCGATTTCATCTTTGGTAAGGCCGTATTTTTTGTAAAGCAGTTCGTCAGTCCACGGTTTACTGAAGTCCTGCATGGGGACAAGTGCATAAACCTTGTTGGTCGCGTGTTGTGTAGATTTATTAAGTAAAACCAAAAACCTAAAGAAGCGGCACCGAATGTAACTCATAACATTATTGGCCTCATTCTTTGAAGAAACGGGACCAATAACAAGATACGTTTCGGAACAGCAGGTTCCGGGTGTACCCAAGAAAGGTTTGCCCAAAACCCAGTATGATGATGCTATTCTCTC